>CAYSCN010000024.1:2953-31357 GCA_964429585.1 uncultured bacterium
TAACTTCGAAGCCGGTAGTCAATGCAACCTGGGCTATCCCCGTTCCCATCTGGCCGGCACCCACGACACCGAAGATTTTGATGTCCATATCGCCCCTCCTTTTTTCACTTTCGTTTTTACGGGAGGGGTTTAACCCCTCCCCTACAATTTGTCGCTCAACGCCTTTCGAACATCGAATTACAACTCGCAGCGGTCCCCGATGGTTTTATTGTAGGGGCGGGATTTATTCCCGCCCGATCGATCTTTTTTCGGGAGGGGGTGAACCCCTCCCCTACGGATTATTGTTGTCTTGTTCCGTTCAGCTCCTCTCCACGCAAAGGGCAACAGCTTCCCCGCCGCCTATGCAAAGAGATGCTATTCCTCTCTTCGCTCCGCGTTCCTCCATAGCGTAAAGAAGCGTAGTGAGTATCCTGGCGCCCGAGGCTCCTATCGGATGACCTAGAGCGACGGCGCCACCGTTTACGTTAACCTTTTCTCTGTCGAGATTGAGTCCCCTTATGGCAGCTATGGCAACTCCCGCGAAAGCCTCGTTTATTTCCCAGAGGTCTATGTCGTCCACGGTGAGATTGAGTTTGTCGAGCAGTTTCCTGCACGCCTCTATCGGAGCGATGGTAAACCACACAGGGTCGAGGCTGGCCGTGGCGAAACCGACTATCTTCGCCAGGGGTTTGACCCCCTTCTTCCCAGCGATGTCCGCGCCCATCACAACAAGTGCGGATGCGCCATCGTTTATTTTCGAAGCGTTCCCCGCTGTGACAGTTCCATCTTTTTCAAAGGCCGGTTTCAAAGTCGGGAGTTTTTCCAGTTTGACTCTTCCGGGCTCCTCGTCCACCTTTACAACTGTGGGGTCCCCTTTCCTCTGGGGAACTTCGACGGGAACTATCTCCTTCTCGAACTTCCCCTCTTCGATGGCCTTCAATGCTCTTTTGTAACTCAGCAGGGCGTATTCGTCCTGATCCTCTCTCGTTATTTTGTGCTCCCTCGCCAGAAGCTCAGCGCAGTTCCCCATGTGAATGTCGTTGTAAACGTCCCAGAGACCATCTTTTATCATGTGATCGAAAATAGTGGCGTTGCCCAGCCTGTACCCGGTTCTCGCCTTGTCAAGGAGATACGGCGCAAGCGACATGTTCTCCATTCCGCCCGCAACCACTATGTCGCTCTCCTCAGTCATAACTGACTGTGCAGCGAGCATGACAGCCTTAAGTCCGGAACCGCACACTTTGTTTATGGTGAGAGCGCCGGCGCTTGTCGGTATCCCAGCAAAAATCATGGCCTGGCGGGCGGGTGCCTGACCAACACCAGCAGGCAGGACGTTTCCCATGATAACCTGATCGACCTCCTCCTTCTCTATGCCGCTTCTTTTAACTGCCTCGGATATGCAAACAGCGCCCAACCTGGGAGCAGGAACAGTTGATAGCGCCCCCTGAAAACTCCCAATGGCAGTTCTAACAGCCGAAGTGATTACGACTTCTCGCATTTTTTCCTCCTTGTTTCCTCTTTTTTCAGTTCCTCTTCGAGTTTCATTTCCATACGCTTTTTGTAAACTGAAATCTCTTTCTTTAACTGCTCAAGCTGGGATATTCTTTCATCCACTCGTTTTTCGTGCTGTTCCAGAAGGCTGATGAGCTTGGGAAGGACCTTCACGTTCGATTTGTGTCGCTGGTAGATCTTCTCGAGTTCCAGCATTTCGGCCAGCGACAGGCCGAGAACCTTAAGACGCTTTATAAACTTGAGACGCCTTATGTCGTCGTCCGTGTAAACGCGCCTTCCTGCTTCTATGCGTCTTATGCTGTTTAAGAGCCCTATCTCCTCGTAATACCTGATCGTCCTTTGAGACAGGTTTACGAGTTTTGCAACTTCGCCGATTTGATAATATTTTCTCTCTTTTTCCTTCACGCTTGCCACCTTACGTTAACTGGCAGATATATGATTAAAAATATTTCCCTCATTGTCAAGGGATGTTTTTCATTCCTCGACATCGAACTCGATAATCTCTACCCTCTCCCTGCCCGGGTCCATGAACTCTATTTTGATGGGCCTTATCCCGAACAGGACGAAATTCTCGTCTTCAGGTCCGGAAAAAAAACTGCTGTAAACCGGCTTCCAGAATTTTCTTTTCGCCTCCAGGTCATCTATTTCTTCGCATTTTCCCGTGAAACGCGCGTAAGGTTTTCTCCAGTCGCCGGGGTCTCCCCCCACCACGAAGGAAACGACGGGGTTTCTCTTGATCTGCCTGACCTTCTTGGTATTCCTGTATGTTGCGAAAAAAACGTTCAAATCATCGTCTGCGTGAGCGATAAGGTATCGCACGCAGGGAACGTCATCTTCCGAAGTTGCCAGTGCGATGAGCGACCCTTCGGGATCAAAAAGTTTCGCAACATCTATTTTCAAATTTTCCATGCCCCCTCCGTTTCACGAAACAATTAACTCACTCCTTTATCTCCCCGTCATTCTCCCATTTTGAGCCCTTTGTTCTCGAAGTATTCGAGGAGCTGATAGATTATTTCGAAGTGCCTCTGTTCTTCCTCTGCAAGCAATTCGTAAAACCGCGCTTCTTTTTCATCCTCCGCGTTTTTGGAGAAAGTTTCATACATCTCCCGCCCTCTAACTTCGAGATTCAATGCTGTTCTCAAAACAGTGACATCGTCATCAGTAATCACGTCTACACTCGATATCTTTTTGAGCTCATTCAGGAAAATATCCGCTGGCTTTGTTGTTTCCTGCAAAGTAATTTCATTCGGAAACGCTCCCTTTTCTTCCAGCTCTTTCGATATTCTTATGACTTCCTCCATGTGTTTCGTTTCCATTTGGGCGAGATACTCGTACAGTTCTCGAGTCAGCGGATCACCGGCTTTTTTAGCCGAATCGGAAAAAAATTTTTTCCCGGCTCTCTCGAATTCGAGTGCTTCTTTCAAGGGCGATCTTCTGGTCTCCATCGTTTCCCCCTTTTTCACGGTTGAAAGCACTTCATCAGCTCCCCAACCTTTACCGAGGCAGGGAGCCTCTTCCAGAGCAACACGCTCTCTTTCATCTTACCGGATATCTCGCTGATGCGCTCAGGGAATAATATGTTTCTGGGGAATCTGAGCCTCACATTCGATTCAAGGATCGTCCCGTCTCGCACCAGAAGCCTGGTGACGGGCGGTAGTGAGAGAAACCCAAGAAGCCTTTCCTCCTCGAAGAGTCTCAATTCATCCGAAAAATGGATGAAACTTAGTGCAAACCAGTCTATGTTCCTGTTGATTGAACTCTCGTCCACAGGATTTCCCAGTATTCCGGACATCTCATCGAGCATTCTCTCGATGCACAAAAAGAAATCGGATCCCTTTGTCCCCCAATCTCCTCCCTTAGGCACCCTCAGGGATACTCCATCTACAGCCAGTGAGTCCGACCTGACTTCATGAAAAATGGGGAATCCGCCACCTGAAATGATCAAAGGCTCGATCCACAGATCTCCTATGACGGGAATTTCTACCAACCCGGAAAAGTTGCCCTCTCCCCTTTTCCTTTTGCAGAAAAGGAAATCAGTCACCCTTCTCCATGCCCTGATAGATGACAGCCAGTATTAGAGCGTCCGTATCAGTCGCGCTGTGGACGTGGTGGGGTATAGCAGAATTGTAATAGATGGAGTCACCTTCTTCCAGGGTGTCTTTGTATTTGTCCAGAACCACCTCTACCTGACCCTCGAGAACGTAGATGAACTCTTCTCCTTGATGAACACTCAACCTGGGGTGCGCCGTCTTCAATGGTTTCAACCTCACCACGAAAGGTTCCATCTTCCTGTCCTTCTTCCCGGCGCCGAGCGATTCGTATGTGTAGTCTTCGGACGTGCCGTCTTTCGAGGCGACTCGCGATACGATCTTCCGCTCCTTCTTTCTCACTATTGAAAAATCTTTTCCTTCCCCCTCGAAAAGGAAATTACCGATGCTTTCCCCAAGGGCATTCGCTATCTCCACGAGGGCGCCGAGGGGGGGAGATATCATCCTGTTCTCTATCTGCGTGATAAGCGCCGCGCTGAATCCTGTTTTCTCTGCCAGCTCCTGAACGGAAAGCCCTCTCTCTTCCCTCAGGCTCCTTATCTTCTCGCCCACCTTTACGTCTACCCCGGGCGCGTCCGTGCGAGTCTCTCCCTTTTCTTTCGCCAATTTCTCCAGTATTTCTTCGATTTCTTCGTCTCTTTTGATTTCAGACAAGGCCACCACCCTCCTTTATTGCCTTAACGTTCAAAGGTATCAGTTTTTCATATCTTTTCGATATCACCTTCGGTAACGCCTCTAAGAGCGATTCTATTTTTACAACATTTGTCTTTTTAACGAACGCCCCCAGGGCAACCATGCTCGCCAGCTGCTGGCTGCCTACCCTCTCCGCTATTTCGTTCGCGGGTATCTCGACGATTTCAACGTCTTCCCTCTGAATCTTACCACTTCCACACAGCGAGGTATTGACAACAATAGTCCCACCTGTTTTCACAGTTTCCCCGAACTTTTCCAGAGAGGGACCATTCATCGCAATGAGTGACATCGGATTCCCCACTATCGGTGAGCCTATTTCTTCGTCGGAGATTATAACAGTGCAGTTGGCGGTTCCTCCCCTCATCTCGACACCGTATACGGGAAAATAGGTAACTCTCCTTCCCTCTCCTATCGCGGCTATCGAGAGAAGATTTCCGATCATCAATATCCCCTGTCCTCCGAATCCGGCCATTATAACGTCTTGGTACATTCCGGGTTTTTACCTCCCCTACCAATAAATTCTAAATCCAAAGCTCGAAAAAATCCCACCTTCCTGAATCATGGGGCTCGTAGTTGCGTGGTTGAGTTGTTGCGTATTTTGGTGGTTTTACACACAACTACGTGAACCCCGCAGCCACGTAACCACGGACCACTTGAACTTTGCCTTTCACAAAAAGTCCCCGTGAGTCCGCTTTTTGTACTCCCCGAGGGGAAAGAAGCTCATCATTTCCGTGAGAACCCTCTTGTTCGCTTCGGGTGGTTTCATCCTCCAGTTAGTGGGACACGCCGAGAGGAATTCGACAAGGGAAAATCCCATCTCCCGCTCCTGCATCTCGAAAGCGGTTTTCACCGCTTCTTTTGCTTTCCTTATTTGACCTGGATTCGATACTGCAACCCTTGCGCTGTATGCCGTTCCCTCGAGCGTGGCTATCAATTCCGCCATCTTTATGGGATAACCTTCTCTTCTGAAGTCTCTTCCATAGGGCGACGTCGATGTTTTTTGCCCGAGAAGCGTGGTTGGAGCCATCTGCCCGCCGGTCATTCCGTATGTGGTGTTGTTGACGAATATAACCGTGATGTTCTCCCCTCGATTCGCTGCGTGCACAACCTCCGATGTCCCAATGGCCGCCAGGTCGCCATCGCCCTGATAGGTGAAAACGAACCTGTCCGGCAGTGACCTCTTTACTCCCGTGGCGACCGCACACGCGCGCCCGTGCGGTGCGTCCACCACGTCCAGGTCCATATAATTGTAAAGGAAGACCGAGCAACCCACGGAAGCAATCCCGATTGTCCTGTCCCTTATTCCAAGCTTGTCTATGGTCTCGCACACGATTCTGTGTATTATCCCGTGATGACAACCGGCACAGAAATGGGTTCTGACGTCGCGTAGAGTTTTCGGCCTCTCAAACACCTTTTTGAGCTGCTGGCTCCGGCTCATTTACTTCTCTCCCTTTTGAAATATTTACTATCACGTCATATATCTCCTCAGGAGTCAAAAGCTGGCAGGGTCTCCCGTAAAATCCTATCTTGTCATGCTCGCTGGAAGATCTTCTGACGTCGTCCAGCATCTGGCCTGTGTTCATCTCCATCACTACAGCCCTGTCAACCACCTTCATGAGCTCTTCGACCTGTTTCGACGGAAAGGGGAAAAGGGTAATTGGCCTGAAGAGCCCGACTTTTATGCCTTCTTTCCTTGCCCACTGGATAGACGTTTTCGCAACCCTGGCAGCCGTCCCGAAGGCGATTATGGCGATTTTGGCATCGTCCATCATGAAATGCTCGAACATTACCTCCTCGCGCTCCATCTGACGGTATTTCTCGGCAAGCTTCCAGTTGTGAACTTCTATCGAATTGTCCTTGAGGAAAAGCGATGTCACCTGTCTCGAGTTCCTGCCTTCTGCGCCGGTTATCAGCCAGGACCTGTCGAATTCACACATCGGTTCGTAAGGCTTCTCGATGAACGGCTCTTTCATCTGCCCTATTATCGCGTCGCCGAGCAACATGACCGGGTTCCTGTATTTGTCTGCAACATCGAACGCCCTCATAGTGAGGTCATACATCTCCTGGACGGAATGCGGAGCGAAAACCGGCGTTCTGTAATCTCCGTGTCCTCCCCCTCTCGTCGCCTGGAAATAATCTCCCTGTGAGGGATTTATTCCACCGAGGCCGGGACCGGAGCGCGAGATGTTTACTATAAGTGCGGGTAACTCCATTCCCGCCATGTAAGAAATCCCTTCCTGCATGAGAGATATACCGGGTCCCGAAGACGATGTCATGACTCTTTTACCCGTAGCGGCTGTTCCTATCATGAAGTTTATCGTCGCCACTTCGCTTTCCGCCTGCAGAAAAACTCCTCCGAGTTCCGGCAACTTTGCAGACATGAACTCGGGGATATCGTTCTGGGGCGTGATTGGGTACCCATAGTAGAACCTGCAACCAGCGTTTATTGCGCCAAGACATATCGCCTCGTTTCCCTTGACGAATTTGACTTCCACAGCCCTCACCTCCATACCTCGATTGCCACATCTGGACATGTCTCTGCACAAATCGCGCAGCCTGTGCAATCGTCCGGCCTCGCGAAGCAGGCATAATAATAACCCTGACCGTTTATGCCCTTCCCTATCTCTATGCACTCTTTCGGACACATGGAGACACAGAGTTCGCAGCCCTTGCACCTCTCCGAGTCGATTCTGATGTAAGGCATGATGAAATATCCTCCGTCAGTTTCATTCAAAAACGTATCTCGTCTCCAGATACCTTATCGTTCGGTTTACCGAGTTCACGACCAGAGAAGAAGTCTTCGCTCCCCCCCTGACAAATCTTACTCCCTTGAGCAATTCCCCATCAGTGATTCCCGTCGCTAGAAACATCACCCTCTTCTTGACCAGGTCGTCTATGGTGAACACCTTTTCCACGTCGTTTATGCCAAGCTCTCTGGCTTTCTCCACTTCCGTTCTGTTTCTGGGCTTGAGAATCCCCTGGAAATCCCCGCCGAGGCATTTCAGGGCAGCAGCCGTCAGAAGGCCCTGAGGTGCCCCTCCTATCCCTATCAGAACATCGAGACCCGTGTCCTCTATTGCAGTCGCAACGGCAGCCGCCACGTCTCCATCCGATATGAGCCTGATTCTCGCCCCGATATCCCTGAGCTCTCTTATGATCTTCTCATGCCTCGGTCTGTCGAGTATGACGACGGTTATTTCTTCGACTGGCCTGCCAAGTTTTTCTGCAACGGCTTTTATGTTTTCAGCTGGAGATTTGGTTATGTCTATTGCCCCCCTGGCCTTCGGTCCCACAGCTATCTTGTACATGTAGGTCTCCGGCATGGGGCGGAAGGCTCCCTCTTCGCCTATAGCGAGTATCGATATTGCATTGTTCCCACCAGTTGCAACAATAGTCGCACCTTCAAGGGGAGCCAGAGCCAGGTCAAATGAAGGTCCTTCCTTTGAGCCCACTTCCTCGCCGCTGTAGAGTATCTCCACCTCGCCTTCGTCTCCTTCTCCCACAATCACTTTTCCCCGGTAGTTGACACGCCCCAGCTGCTCCCACATGGCTTTTACAGCCACCATGTCGGCCTGGACAGTGTCGCCTCTGCCGAGCATCCTTGCGGCTTCTATCGCCGTCTTCTCGGTGACAGTGACGCTCTCGAGGGCAATGTCTCTATTTGGCATCCGCTATCTCCTCGAGCCTCCGCTTTATCTCGTGCGGAGGTCTCACGGGCTTCCCCTGGGAATCTGTAAACGCGTGTTCGGTGAATCCCTCCACTATCCTTTCATCTCCGATTTCAATCACGTATCTGAACTTCAATCTCGCCCCTCTTACTTCCTCCATCTTCACGAACACAGAAAGCTCGTCGTCATACTTTGCAGGCTTCAGGTATCTGCAACCGGCCTCGATGACGGGCAGATGTATCCCTCTCTCAGTCAATTCCCTGTAGACGATCCCCGCTCTCCTCAACAGCTCCACCCTGCCCATCTCAAAAAATCTGAAATAGGTTCCGTAATAAACTATTCCCATTGCATCGGTATCTCCGAAAATTACTCTCGTCTTGAGCGCGAGGGTATATCCCCCATCGATGACAATGGTTTTCATCATTTTTTTACGCTCCCTGCCCCCCGGAAAGAAGAAGGGACATAAGCTCAGTCCCCATATCGATGAATACTCCTGATTCTCTGGCATGATCCTCTGTATATCGTTTCCCCGAACTGCAGCTCTTTCCAGCCAGAGGAGAAGGATACATAACGAACGGAACGGGCTCGTTCGAGTGAGTTCTGATTTCGACGGGAGTAGGGTGATCGGGGAGAAACAGGATTCTCAAATCCTCACCGTCATCGATCCTGGCGAGAAGAGGAGAAATTATATGCCTGTCGATCTCCTCTATCGCTTTCACCTTACCTTCTGCATCTCCATTGTGCCCTGCCTCGTCGGGAGCCTCCACGTGAACGAGAACGAAATCCTTTTTCTCTAACTGGGCAAGGCAGTATTCCCCTTTACCCTTGAAATTTGTATCCACGTATCCAGTTGCGCCCGGAACGTCTATCAATTCCAGACCGAGATATTTCCCAATGCCTCTTACCAGGTCCACCGCCGCTATCACGGACCCCCTCAGGCCGTATCTGTCTTCGAACGGCGGCATCTTGGGAGGCTTTCCCTGACCCCACAGCCAGACGCAGGAAGCCTCTTTCTTTCCCTCGGCTTTCCTCCTCTCGTTCACGGGATGATTTCTGAACACTTCCCTCGATTCCTTCATTACCCGAACGAGAAATTCCGCGCCATCACCAGACGGAAGGTGGTCCACCAGTGGCATTCCCATGATGTCGTGGGGCGGAACGGTCGTGACATCTTCTGCTCCGCCTTCCCACACCATCAGGTTTCTGTAGCTGACACCAGGGTAAAACCTGACTCCATTTCCGTTCATTTTCTCGTTTAAAGAGGAAAGGAGCAGCGTTGCTTCCTCCGTGGTTATGTGGCCAGCGGAGTAATCTATCATTTTGCCGTTATCCAGGTCCCCCTCTATGGTCACTATATTGCATCTCACAGCGACATCGGTCTCTGAGAGCTCCACCCCGATTGAAGCAGCTTCAAGAGGAGACCTTCCGGTGTAATACTCTCGAGGGTCGTAACCGAGAATGCTCAAATTGGAAACATCGCTGCCAGGATACATCGTCTTCGGAACGATTTGAACAAGCCCCAGGAGCCCCTCCCTTGCCATCCTGTCGGCGCCTTCCTTTTCAGCCGCTTCGAGTGGTGTCCTCCCTCCCAGCGCCTCTATCTTCCAGTCGGCCATTCCATCGCCGATAACTATCACGAATTTCATCTATTCTCCTCAAAAGCCCAGTTCTCTGGTAACTTCCTTTATCTCCGGCCTGACGGATACAGGCGGCCTGGCCTGTTTCACTGCAGTGTCAGGATCTTTGAGGCCGTGACCGGTGAGAGTTATCACAACCGTTTCACCGCCCTTGAAATAACCCTCTCGGCTTAATTTTATCACACCAGCTATACCCGCCGCCGATGCGGGTTCGCAGAAGATTCCCTCGGAAGAGGCCACCAGTCTGTAGGCGTTCAATATTTCCTGGTCGGAAACCATGTCGATCAAACCACCCGATTCGTCCCTGGCATTTTCCGCGCCTTTCCACGAGGCAGGATTGCCTATCCTTATTGCGGTAGCAACGGTCTCCGGTTTCTGTATTGGATGTCCCCTCACTATAGGAGCGGCTCCTTCCGCCTGAAAACCGAGCATCCTGGGGAGCTTCGTGGCTTTTCCCGCTTCTCTGTACTCTTTGTAACCCTTCCAATAAGAGGTGATGTTGCCCGCATTCCCGACCGGGAGCACATGGTAATCCGGTGCATCGCCGAGAACGTCACAAATTTCGAAAGATGCCGTCTTCTGACCCTCGATTCTGTAAGGGTTAAGTGAATTAACGAGAGTCACCGGGTATTTATCGGAAATTTCCTTCACTATCGCGAGGGCCTCGTCGAAGTTCCCCTTTACCTGAATGATCTTGGCGCCGTGAATTATCGCCTGCGACAGCTTCCCGAAAGCAATTTTTCCTTCGGGTATCAGAACATAAGCCTGAATGTTTGCCTTGGACGCATACGCGGCGGCCGATGCAGAAGTGTTTCCCGTAGAAGCGCAGATTACAGCGGTGGCGCCGCTCTCCTTGGCTGCTGACACAGCAACGGTCATCCCTCGATCTTTGAAGGATCCCGTGGGGTTCAGTCCCTCGTATTTCAGGAAAATCCTGATTTTCTCGTTTACTTTCTTTTCGAGGTTCCGCGCCGGAATAAGAGGCGTGTTGCCCTCAAGGAGCGTGACTATGTTCTCATCCGAAACTTCAGGCAGAAAATTACGATACGCGCGTACCACACCTTCCCAGTGCATGTCGCGTTCTCCTCTCAAAGATTGTTTTCGATACGTATAAACTTCGTTCTGGCAAGAACCACGTCGAGCTCATCGATCTCTTTGAGAGCCACCTTGAGATCTCTCTCTCGGGCTTCGTGGGTGAGAATCACTATCGGAACATCCTCTTCTTTTTTTCTCCCCTTCTGTATGACCGACGATATGCTTATGTTGTTCTTGCCCAGAACGCCAGATATTTTGGAGAGAACTCCCGGCTTGTCTATTACTATGAATCTGAGATAATACTCGGATACTACCTCGTCCATTGACTTAACCACGATTTCCCCACCGTCCCGCACGTAACCGGAAAATGGAATTCTTCTTTTGACACCCTGCCTGAGATTTCGCGCTATGTCGATTATGTCACCCACGACGGCACTCGCCGTGGGATCCATTCCGGCCCCGCTTCCGAAAAGAAGCACGGGTCCGGAGAAATCTCCAGTGACGTAAATCGCGTTGAACGCACCACCAACGGTAGCCAGAAGGTGTTCCCTCGGTATCATCGTGGGGTGAACCCTGGCTTCCACGAGCCCTTCATCCATCTTGGCAATCGCGAGAAGTTTGATTTCGAATCCGAACTCCTTTGCAAACTCTATGTCAAGTGGAGTTATCTCCCTTATTCCTTCCACGTATATGTCTTCGAATCTAGGATACTGACCAGTTGCAAGCCATATTAGAATTGCAAGTTTGTGGGCAGAGTCCACCCCGTCTACATCCAGGGTGGGGTCGGCCTCGGCGAGTCCTATACTCTGCGCTTCTTTCAGGACCGCGTCGAATTCCTCTCCTCCGGCAGACATTCTCGAGAGTATATAGTTGGATGTTCCGTTTATTATTCCGAATATCTCCCTTATCCTGTTGCCGGCCAGGCTCTCTTTCAGAGATTTCAATATGGGGATGCCGCCACCTACACTCGCCTCGAACCCTATCTCGACCCCCGACTCTTCCACCTTCGGAATTATCTCCCCACCTCTCTCCGCAAGCAGAGCCTTGTTGGCCGTCACTATGCATTTCCCTTTTTTCGCAGCATCGACGATGTATTCACCAGCGACGGTGGTCCCTCCTATCAACTCCACGACGATGTCTATATTCGAATCGTTTATTATTTCCCTCGCATCGGTCGTCATGATTTCTCTGGGAACGCTCACCTCTCTCACCCTGTCCAGGTCGAGATCGGCTATTTTCTCGACAACAACAGGACATCCGACTTTTCTCTCGATGAGGTCTCCATTGGCCATCAGGAGCTTGTAAACCCCCGTCCCAACAGTCCCCAGTCCTATTATCCCGACTTTGACAGACTCCATTTCAATGATTCCTCCGATAGAGAATGACTTTCCTCAGGAATTGTTGAGCACTTTTTTGATGCCTCTTACGGCCTGCCTGATACGGTGTTCGTTTTCAACAAGAGCGAATCTCACGTAACCCTCTCCGTGCTGCCCAAAACCTATTCCGGGGGAAACTGCTACCTTCCCCTCCTCCACGAGCAACTTTGAAAATTCGAGCGAACCCATCTCCCTGAATTTCTCCGGTATCCTCGCCCAGACAAACATGGTTCCCTTCGGAGGAGGAACTTTCCATCCTATTCTTTCCAGCCCGTTTATGAGAACATCCCTCCTCCGCTTGTAGACAGAATTGATTTCTTCCACCACGCTGTACGGTCCGTTCAATGCAATGATCGCGGCTATTTGAATCGGCTGAAACATCCCGTAATCGAGGTAACTCTTGATTCTGGAAAGAGCGTGTATCATTTCCCTGTTCCCCACTACGAAACCGACCCTCCAGCCGGGCATGCTGTAACTTTTGGACATCGAATAAAGCTCCACAGCCACATCTTTCGCGCCTGGAACCTGTAAAATAGAGGGCGCTCGATAGCCGTCGAAAACGATGTCCGCGTAAGCCAGGTCATGTATCACATAGAGGCCGTATTCCCTTGCAAAGTCCACAAGCCTCACGAAAAATTCATAATCGACCACTTTCGTGGTCGGGTTGTGGGGAAACGAAATCACGAGAACTTTTGGTTTTGGCCACAAAGTCTTGACGGCTCTTTCCAGAACGGAGAGAAAATCCTCTTCCTCGCTCATCAAGTTCACCCTGCGAACGTCTGCATTCGCTATGACCACCGAGTAGTAATGTATCGGATATGTGGGGTCCGGTACGAGAGCAATGTCGCCGGGTCCCATGATCGCGAGGATCAGATGGGACAAACCTTCCTTGGCACCGATGGTCGCAATCGCTTCGGCATCAGGGTCGAGTTCCACGTCGAACCGCCTTTTGTACCAGTCGCATATGGCGACTCGGAGCTTGTAAATTCCCCTGGACACGGAATACCTGTGGTTCCGGGGGTTTTTGGCCGCTTCGATCAACTTATCCACTATGTGTTTGGGTGTGGGAATGTCTGGATTTCCCATACCGAGATCTATGATGTCCTCTCCCTGCCTTCTGAGCCGCATTTTTATGTCGTTGACGACGCTGAAAACGTAAGGCGGAAGCCTTTTTATTCTCGGGAACTCCTCCATGAAAAATATCTCCCTGAAAGTGCTTAATTAAACTATAAAATCCTAAATCAATAAGGCTTAAGTGTCAACAAACCTGGTTACACGAATGCGAATCCCACCGCATCCCCCCACTTCTCCGATACAAGTTCTCTGAGCTTCCTGTATCTCTCACTGGAGAGTGACGGGTCTTCCTCGATTATTTCAAAAGCCAGATCCCTGGCCCTTTTGAGTATCTCACTGTCTCTTATCAGATTTCCGAATATAATGTCCGGCAAGCCCGACTGTCTCGTTCCTATGAAGTCACCCGGACCCCTGATGGATAAATCCTCCTCCGCCACCCTGAAACCGTCGGTCGTCTGCTCCATGACGGCAAGACGTCTCCTGGCTTCATCGGAAATTTTCTTCCCCGTCACGAGAAAGCAGTACGACCTTCTAGTGCCACGCCCCACTCTACCGCGAAGCTGATGAAGCTGTGAGAGACCGAACCTCTCCGCGTTTTCAATTATCATCACGTTCGCATTCGGAACGTCGACCCCGACCTCGACCACAGTAGTAGAAACGAGCACCGATATTTCGCCGTTTCTGAACTTTTTCACGACTTCTTCTTTCTCCTGGCCCTTCATCCTGCCGTGTAACAGCCCCACTGAGTGCCCTTTCAACTCGAACTTCCTCAGTCGCTCGAACATCTCCGTCGCGGCTTTCAGATCCAGCTTTTCCGACTCTTCGACGAGAGGGAAAACAATGTAAGCCTGGCCGCCCTTTTCTATTTCCTTCCTGAGAAATCCATACAATTTGTCCCTCTCTCTCTGGTTCACCACTTTAGTGACCACAGGCGTTCTGCCTGGTGGGAGCTCGTCTATGATAGAGAGGTCCAGGTCCCCATATAGAGTCATGGCGAGGGTTCTGGGAATGGGGGTCGCTGTCATCACCAGGAGATGAGGGGACAAGCCCTTCTCCTTCAACCTGAGCCTCTGATAGACTCCGAATCGGTGCTGCTCATCGACCACGACGAGCGCGAGCTTGCTGAAACTCACATCTTCCTGAATCAGGGCATGGGTTCCGATGACGATGTCCACAACGCCTTCCTTGATTCTCCTTTTTATTTCTTCTTTCTCCCTGGCAGGCGTTGAGGAGGTGAGAAGCTCTATTGTCACACCCAGACCGCGTGAGAGCGAAACGAAGTTCAGATAGTGCTGCTCCGCGAGAATCTCCGTCGGTGCCATAATCGCTACCTGGAATCCTCTGTTCCAGGCGATTATTGAAGCTATCCAGGCGACAATGGTTTTGCCCGAGCCCACGTCTCCCTGAAGCAACCTGTTCATCGGCTCGCCCTTTTTCATATCCCTCAATATCTCGTTCACGACCTTTCTCTGAGCATCTGTCAGTTCGAAAGGAAGCCTCTTCTTTATTTCCTCCACTATCCCCCTTTCCCATGGAATCACCACTCCCTTCTCTTTGCCCACCAGATACTTTTTCCTCGCGATTCCGAGCTGAAGGGAAAGGAACTCATCGAAAACTATTCTCTTCTGATACGGAGACCTGAACTCGTTCAGCTCATCCACGTCGCACCCTACATCTGGATTGTGTATCTCCCTCAGAGAATCTCTAATCCCGGGCAGGTTCTCTCGTTCGAGCAGGTCCAGGGGAAGATACTCCTCAACATGCTGAAGCGCGGCGGAAACCGCATTTTCCATTATTTTCCTGAGAACTCTCTGGTGTATTCCATCAACCTCAGGATATATGGGGACTATCCTCTCTCTCTCGAGACAGGCATCATCACCTTCCATGAATTCCACATCCGGATGAAGAAACTCGAAATTGCCGAGGAATCCCCTAGCGGTCCCATAAACCAGGACCTTTTTTCCCCTGGAATACATGGATTTCCACGTGGGAAGGTGAAAATTGAACCACTTCAACGAGACGTATCCGGAACCGTCGTAGACGATCGCTTCGAAACATCTCCTGCCAGACCGATAGATAACAATCCCGGAACTGACTATCTCCCCCTCGATCAGATATTCCCTCTCGGAGACTACGTCTCTTATTCTGGTCAAAACGCGCCTGTCCTGATACGCTCGCGGGAAGAAATAAAGGGCATCTCTTAAGGTTTTCAATCCTTTTTTGGACAGCCTCTCATATAGCTTTGGACCAACGCCCCTGACGTATCGCAGACTCTGGGAAAGGGAAGAACGGCTCATACAACTTGCATCCCGCAACAAAGATTCGATTTCCGTCTGTTTTATAATAATAGCTCAACACAGGTACCCCTTACACCCTTTCCCTGTGAAACTCCTGTATGCTCTTCACTTTGAACTCTTCCCTTTTCATCCTGGAAATAGCGAGTGCAGCCGCCTTGGCAGCGGCAATCGTGGTGAAGTATGGAACCCCGTATATCAGTGCAGTTCTCCTTATGTAATAAGAATCGGCCTTGGATTTGGCTCCAAGAGGCGTGTTGATGACGAGTGCTATCTCCCCGCTTTTTATCAGGTCTGCCACGTGGGGCCTTCCCTCTGTGATCTTGAACACTTCCTCAGCTTCCAGGCCGTTTTCCCTGAGAAATTTCGCAGTTCCCCTGGTGGCGACTATTCGAAATCCAGCTTCAGCCAGCGTCCTCGCTGATTTCAGTATTCCCGGTTTGTCCTCGTCTCTCACGCTTATGAAAGCTTTGCCTCCCATAGGAAGAGAGTTGCCCGCAGCTATCTGAGACTTTGCAAATGCCATCTCGAAGCTTGTATCTATGCCCATTACTTCCCCGGTGGATTTCATCTCGGGCCCCAGCAAAGTATCGACGCCAGGGAACTTGATGAACGGGAAAACCGCCTCTTTGACGCATATGTGAGAGGGTATGATCTCTTTGTCGAATCCGAGTTCGGAAAGTTTCCTGCCAACCATGACCTTGGTTGCTATCCTGGCAAGGGGAACTCCTATCGCCTTGCTTACGAATGGAACCGTTCTTGAGGCTCTCGGGTTCACCTCCAGTATGTAGATTTCGTCGTCCTTCAGCGCAAACTGAACGTTCATCAGTCCGACCACGTTCAGCTCTTTCGCGATCATTTTGGTCTGACGAATTATCTCGCTGACAACATCGTCCTCAAGAGAATAAGGAGGAAGCGAGCAGGCGCTATCTCCCGAGTGGACCCCCGCCTCCTCGATGTGTTCCATTATTCCACCGACCACGGTGAGTTCACCGTCGGCTACTGCATCCACGTCTATCTCTATGGCGTCTTCGAGGAATTTGTCGATCAAAACGGGCCTGTCTCCCGAAACCACCACCGCTTCCTTCATGTACTCGAGTAGTCCCTCCTCGTCGTGTACTATCTCCATGGCCCTTCCCCCGAGGACGTAAGAGGGTCTCAAAAGAACCGGATATCCAATTCTTCTCGCTACCTCTATGGCTTCTTCAACTGAAGTTGCAGTCCCGTTCGGTGGTTGTTTCAGCCCGAGTTTCGATAGCATTGCGGAAAATCTTTCTCTGTCCTCCGCTATGTCGATCGACTCGGGTGATGTCCCTAGTATTTTCACCCCTTCCCTCCCCAGCGGAACAGCCAGCTTAAGGGGAGTCTGCCCTCCGAACTGAACGATAACGCCGTCTGGCTTCTCGTGTTCAACTATCCTCATCACGTCCTCGAACGTTAGCGGTTCGAAGTACAGCTTGTCGGAAGTATCGTAGTCGGTGCTCACCGTCTCCGGGTTGCAGTTCACCATTATCGTCTCGTATCCTTCTTCTCTTAGAGCGAAAACGCTCTGGACACAGCAGTAGTCGAACTCGATGCCCTGCCCGATTCTGTTGGGACCCGCTCCGAGAATTATTACCTTTTTCCTGTCCGTCCTTACAGACTCATTCTCTTCTTCATAGGTGGAGTAAAGGTAAGGTGTATATGCCTCGAAC
Organism: uncultured bacterium; assembly: GCA_964429585.1. GTDB lineage: Bacteria > Desulfobacterota > Deferrimicrobia > J040 > J040 > CAYSCN01. Next base: position 19,964 of record CAYSCN010000024.1, read on the forward strand.
TCCGCCGCACATGTATCCACCAGTTTGTAAACCGGTTTCACATCGAGCTTGCTCCTCGCCTCGTATACGTCTCTCTCTTTCATTCCAACGAGCTCTGCTATCTTCGCATCGGAGAAACCGAAGCTCTTGATGGTCTTGAGGAGATCGGCAGCATCATCGGTAGCTTCGCCCTCCAAAGCGCCGCGTATCACGCCGGCGTTTCTCTTGATTGTCTCCTCCTGGTCGATTATCTGCTTCACGTTTGTGAGGAACCACGGATCTATCGCGGTCAGCTCGTGAACCCTCTCGACGGTCAATCCTTCTCTGAATGCCTCACCCAGGAACAGAATCCTTCTGCTATTTGGTATCCGAAGCATTTCCTCGATCTTCTCTATTCTTTTGTCCTTCGGCAGGTCCTGGGAGATGACCCTGTCGAAACCATCGAGATCGTTTTCCAGCGATCTCAGAGCCTTTTGAAGCGATTCCTTGAACGTTCTGCCTATGGCCATCACCTCGCCGACGGATTTCATCTGCGTCCCCAGCCTGTCTTCCGTCTGCGGGAACTTTTCAAAAGTGAATCTTGGTATCTTGGTGACAACGTAATCGATCGACGGTTCAAAAGAGGCCGGTGTTTCTCTGGTTATGTCGTTTCTTATTTCGTCCAGCGTATAGCCGACGGCGAGCTTGGCGGCTATCTTGGCTATTGGGAAACCCGTCGCCTTCGAAGCTAAAGCCGAGGAGCGGGAAACTCTTGGGTTCATCTCGATCACAACCATTTCACCGTTTTCAGGATTTACAGCGAACTGGATGTTGCTTCCCCCGGTATCCACGCCTATTTCCCTTATTATCGCTATGGCAGCATCTCTCATTAACTGATATTCCTTGTCGGTGAGCGTCTGAGCGGGAGCAACTGTTATGCTGTCCCCCGTGTGCACTCCCATCGGGTCGAAGTTCTCTATCGAACAAATGATGACCACGTTGTCGTTCAAGTCCCGCATGACCTCCAGTTCGAACTCCTTCCAGCCTATGACTGACTCCTCGACGAGGACCGTGCCTCTTGGAGAAGCATCTATCCCCCATTTGACCATTTCCATGTATTCTTCCCTGTTGTATGCGACAGACCCCCCTGTTCCTCCGAGTGTGAAGGAAGGCCTTATCACGCAGGGAAACCCAACGTACCCAATCGCCTCCTCGGCCTCCTCGAGAGACTTCACGTACCTGCTGCGTGGAATCCTCAGTCCTATTTTTTCCATTGAAAGCCTGAAAAGGTCCCTGTCTTCCGCCTTGTTGATCGCCTCCACGCTCGCACCTATCAGGCTTACGCCGAATTTTTCCAGGATGCCCATCTCATCAAGGGAAACGGCTATGTTGAGGGCAGTCTGTCCTCCGAGTGTCGGGAGTATTGCATCCGGCTTCTCTCTCTCTATAACCTTCGCAACGAACTCCGGTGTAAGCGGCTCTATGTAAGTCCTGTCGGCGAATTCGGGGTCTGTCATGATCGTCGCGGGATTGGAATTTACGAGAACAACCTCGAATCCCTCTTCTTTCAGAGCCTTGCACGCCTGGGTACCGGAGTAATCGAACTCGCAGGCCTGACCTATTATTATCGGACCTGAGCCTATCAACATAATCTTCCGTATGTCTTCCCTTTTGGGCATGGATTCTCCTTTCCTCCCTATTCGCTAATTTATCGCGAGAAGCTGACTCGTCACCCTCTGAACCGGGTCAGGTATTCGTAAAAACGCGTGAAGATATATCTGGAGTCGTGCGGTCCAGGTGATGCCTCCGGGTGATACTGAACCGAAAACATCAGAAGATCTGGAATTTCCAACCCCTCGACGGTCTCGTCGTTGAGGTTGACATGGGTTATACGCGCTTTCTTCTCTATCGACCCTGCCTCGACCGAGAAATTATGGTTCTGGCTCGTTATCTCAACTTTTCCCGTTTCCATGTCCATTACGGGCTGGTTCACGCCGTGATGTCCGAACTTCAACTTGAACGTCCTTCCACCGAGGGCGAGCCCCATTATCTGATGACCCAGACAGATCCCGAAAACGGGGATCCTTCCGATCGCCTTCCTGACGGTATCGATTACATAAGGCACACCTTCGGGATCTCCCGGACCGTTCGAAACGAATATTCCGTCCACTCCCTCTTCGAGCACCTCATCCAGGCTCGTCGCAGCAGGAAACACTGTCACCTCGAAACCGTGCGAGACAAGCATTCTGAGAATGTTGTATTTGACTCCGCAATCTATGACCGCGATATGAGGTCTCTTGGAAAACTTCTCCAGATATCTTTCGGCAGGTAGATACCCTTCTCTTAGGTCGAAATCTCCCTCAGTCCACCTGAACTTCTCGCTGCACGTCACATGTTTCACCAGGTCCCTTCCCTCGATCGGCTCGACGCTTCTGGCCCTCTCCACCAGCTTCTTCGGGTCACTGCATGTGGTGGATATCACGCCTCTCATCGCTCCTTCTTCCCGTATCATTCTCGTTATCATTCTGGTATCGACACCCCATATCCCAACTATCCCGTGTTTTTTAAGATAAGTCCCCAGAGAAGATTCGGAGCGGAAATTGGAAGGCGCGTCCCAGTATTCTTTCACTATGAAGCCTTCGACCCAGGGTTTCCACGACTCCACGTCCTCGTCGTTGACCCCGTAATTTCCTATCTCGGGGTAAGTCATCAGCACTATTTGTCCCTTGTATGAAGGGTCGGTGAGTATCTCCTGGTAACCGGTCATACCGGTGTTGAATATCACTTCTCCCTCAGTCTCTCCCTCCGCGCCAAAAGAAAATCCACTGAAAAACGCCCCGTTTTCCAGGGCAAGATAGGCTCTCTTCATCTCACGGGTCTCCCATCCTCGAATCTCGTTTCACCCCCGACCAGGGTCATTCTGACCCTCCCCTTCATTTTCATTCCCAGAAAAGGAGAATTTTTGGATTTAGAAAGGACCATTTCTTCCGTGAAGACATAACTTTCCTCCAAATCAACAACCGCCAGATCCGCAGGCGCACCCCTGGATATTTTCCCTCCAGGGATATTCAATATTTTTGCAGGGTTGTATGACAATACCTTGACCAGCTCTTTAATGCTTCCCCCTTTTTCTCCGATTACTTTCAGGGTGAGTGGAAAAGCGGTCTGCAAGCCTATGACTCCGAATGCTGCTGCGTCGAATTCACATTCCTTGACCAGATCTTCGTGAGGAGCGTGGTCGGTAGCAACGCAATCGATAATCCCATCCATCAGGGCTTTCTTCAAGGCCTCTCTGTCCTCCCTCGTCCTCAACGGGGGATTCATCTTGGCTTTCGTGTTGAATCCGTCCACCGCATCTTCAGTCAGCACAAGATAGTGTGGTGCAGTTTCCGCGGTTACATCTACGCCTCTTTCCCGGGCTGTCTTTATCAGCTCCACCGCTCCAGCAGTGGAGACATGAGCTACGTGTATTCTTCCACCGTTGTATTCTGCGAGCGATACGTCCCTTGCGACCATGCATATTTCCGATGAAGCCGGTATCCCAGGAAGACCAAGAATCGTGGACATTTTCCCCTCGTTTACGCAGCCTCCCTTCGAGAGGTTCGGTTCCTCTTCGTGAAGTATGAGCGGAACCCCGAACATCTTCGCGTATTCCAGAGCCCTCGACAAAACCAGCGCATCGAACACCGGCCTGCCGTCGTCGGAAAAAGCAACAGCGCCCGCATCTATTAGCTCTCCCATGTCGGTGAGCTCTTCACCTTTGAGTCCCCTCGTGATGGCGGCTATCGGATAAACCCTGGCAAATCCCACGGATTTCGCCCGTTCAATTATGAAACGGGTGGTTTCGGGGTCATCGTTTACCGGGTCGGTATTGGGCATGCACGCCACCGAGGTGAAACCACCGGCCACTGCCGCCCTGGTCCCGGACTCTATGTCCTCTTTCCATTCAAATCCCGGCTCACGAAGGTGGACGTGTATGTCCACGAGTCCGGGTATCACGTGGCATCCTTCGATTTCCACTACCTCGAAATCGCCCTCAGAAGGGACATCACCGGGGTCGATAAGATCTGCTATCACTCCATCTTCTATCAGAATCTCTTTTCTGTCACAGAGATCTGTTTCGTAATCAACCACAACACCGCCTTTGAGCAACTTCCTCCCTTTCACCTGTCACACCTCCAGCTCTTCTTTCACGTGCGCTATCAGGTAAAGTATCGCCATTCTCACCGCAACACCCGATTCCACCTGGGTGAGCACGACCGATTCTTCACAATCGGCGAGATCATCCGTTATCTCCCAGCCCCTGTTTATCGGGCCCGGATGCATTATTATGGCATCCTCTTTCGCGAGACGGAATCTCTCCCTGTTGAGACCAAAGTGCCTGACGTATTCTCTGATGGAGGGGAAAAAGGCGGATTCCATTCTCTCGAGCTGTATTCTGAGCACGATAACGACATCCTTGCCCCTGAGCGCCTCCTCTATGTCCCACGTCGCCTCCACCCCAAGAGCCGACCATTCTCTGGGTATGAGAGTCGTAGGGCCGCATATCGTTACCCTGGCGCCCATTGTCAGCAACCCATACACATCCGACCTCGCAACCCTCGAGTGGAGAATGTCACCCAAAATCGTAACTTCGAGTCCCTCTATCTTCCCCTTGACCTTCTTTATGGTGTATAGGTCGAGCAGCGCCTGGGTCGGGTGTTCATGCCTCCCGTCACCGGCGTTGACCACCGGAATCGAGAGCTTTTTCGCCAGGAAATGAGGCGCTCCCGACGACGAATGCCTTATTACGAGCACATCCGGCTTCATCGCCTCGATGTTGCGAGCCGTATCGAGAAGGGTCTCGCCTTTTTTCACGCTGCTAACGGCGGAAGTAAAGTTGACCACATCCGCCGACAGCCTTTTGCCCGCTATCTCGAAGGACGTTCTCGTTCTCGTGCTCGGCTCGAAGAAAAGATTGACCACGGTTTTCCCTCTCAAGGAGGGAACCTTCTTTATTTCTCTGGACAGAATCTCCTCCATCGACGCAGCAGTATCGAGAATCAGCTCTATCTCTTCTCTCCCGACTCCCCTAAGTCCCAAAAGGTTCTTCCTTTTCAGCGTTTCACTCATTTTCGCCTCTCTCCCGAATCACCACCTTCCAGTCCTTCATATCCCCTTCGACTATGACGTCCACCAGTTCGCTCCTCGAAGTCGGGACGTTCCTACCCACGTAATCCGCCCTGATAGGAAGCTCTCTGTGTCCCCTGTCCACGAGAATGGCGAGCTGAATCGCCCTTGGACGACCGAAATCGATGAGCGCATCCATGGCAGCCCTTATGGTTCTGCCAGTGTAAAGCACATCGTCCACCAGAACTATGGTTTTGTCGTCTATCGAACCGGGAATCTCCGTTCTCTTCAAACGGGGGTGATAGCCGATCCTGGAGAGATCATCTCTGTAGAGCGTGATGTCTATGTAACCCGATGGAACTTCTACCCCCTCGATTTTTTTGATTTTTTCTACAATTAGATTTGCCAGGGGAATTCCTCCCGCGCATATGCCGATAATTATCAGGTCGGATGCCCCTTTGTTCCTTTCCAGTATCTCGTGGGATATCCTGGACAATGCCCTGTCAATGCTCTTCCCGTCCATTATTACTTTTTCTTTCGTGGCAGGCATGAGACCTCCTTTTTTCCGGGAAAATTCGGGCAAAAAAAAACCTTCTCGCTCGACGACGAGAAGGTTTCAGGTGGCCTTTTTTTCTCCGATTGTCATTTCCTCTCCCTTTGCTGACCTCACGGGATCAGCTTAAAAGGTTAATTAAGTTTAACACCCGTTAAGTTGTTGAGTCAAGTGTGAGGGGTCACCCTGATCCATTATATTTACTTCGCCTCTCTGCTGTAAAGCGGAGACATGGATCTGAGCCTATCTACCACCTTCGGAATCTGTTCGAGAGCGTATTCGATGTCGTCCATGGTGTTGCCGTATCCGAAGCTGAACCTGAGCGCTCCCTGGGCGTCCACCGGATCTATGCCCATTGCCATGAGCACGTACGATGGTTCAAGAGATCCTGAAGTGCAGGCGGAACCGGTCGACGCAGCGATCCCTACCATATCCAGTGAAACCAGCAGCGCCTCACCCTCGACGAACCTGAACGATATATTACTCGTGTTGGGCAACCTTTTTTCTACATCGCCATTGACGTAAACATCACCTACCCTTTCCAACACCCCCTTTTCAAAGGCATCCCTCAGCTTTTTCACCTCCTCCGCTTCCTCTTTCCAGGTTTCGCGCAGGACTTCGAAAGCTTTACCGATGGATACTATTCCAACGACGTTCTCTGTTCCGGCTCTCCTGCCCCTTTCCTGATGCCCACCATGGATGTGCGGTTCAAGAGTGAGACCCTTCCTGACGAAAAGTCCGCCAATACCTTTGAGGGCATTGATCTTGTGACCGGAAAATGTGATCATGTCTGCGCCTATCTCATCCACTTTGACAGGCAGTTTTCCCACAGCCTGAACCGCATCCGTGTGAAACGGTATCCCTCTCTCCCTCGCTATCTCGGCAATTTCTCTGATCGGGTTGATGACACCCGTTTCGTTGTTAGCGTACATGATCGATATCAGAATAGTATCTCTTCTTATGCTCTTTCGCACGTCATCTGGATCTACCATCCCGTCCCTTCCAACCGGAACGAACGTCACGTCGAAGCCTATCCTCTCGAGAAACCTGCACGTATTTCTCACTGCCGGGTGCTCGACAGAAGATGTTATCACGTGTCCCTTTTTCTCCAGGTGTTTGAAGGCGATTCCCTTTATTGCGAGGTTGTCCGCCTCGGTACCCGAACTGGTAAACGTAATTTCGAGAGGGTCACACCCGAAGAATCTGGCTGCCTGCTCTCTGGCCCACTCGACTCTTTCCCTGACTTCCCTTCCAGCCCAGTGGACGCTGGACGGGTTGCCGAATCGCTCATAAGTGAACGGGATGAGCTCCTCCTGAACCTCTTTTCTTATCGGCGTAGTTGCATTGTGATCAAAGTACACTCTTCTCACTTTCTTCCTCCCTCGAGACGAGATACGTCCCCGTTATCAAATTTTCAATGGTAATGGAGTCGAGAAAATCCTCCATCATCTTCGACAGGCGTTCCCACATGATCTGGGTTCCACAACCATCGATGATATTGCAAACTTTCGTATTTTTTCCGTGACAGCCTATCTTGGAATAATTTCCCTCGACCGATTTTATAACCTCTCCAACAGTTATCTGGGAAGGGTGTCTTGCCAGAACGAAACCTCCGCCTGGGCCCCTTATGCTCTTAACAACGTTTGCGTTTCTTAGCTTGTGAAACAGCTGGTGAAGGTACTTCTGGGAAATCCGCTCTTTTCTGGAAATCTCCTTTATTGATATCGGGTTCCCTCTGCTGTGATAGGCGAGGCAAACTATGGCTCTCACGGCATAACGCCCTCTGGTAGTTATTTTCATGCTCTCTCCTTTTACACCTCGAATCAGTCGCCAAATGCTTTGATGTGAACCTTCTCGGATTCGTGCTCTTCTATTCTCCGGGATAGCTGCTCCACCTTCTTCTCCAGCGAGTGTATCTGCTCAACCAGGCACTTTATCGCTTTCGCTTCCGGATCGGGAATCCCGGCAATTCCAGTCTCGTCCTTGTAAACATCCCCCTTCTGAAATACAACCTTTCCAGGAACTCCCACCACGGTCGAGTTGGGTGGAACATCTTTTACCACCACGGAGCCGGATCCGATCTTGGAATTAGACCCAACGGTGATCGGACCAAGTATCGTCGCATTTGCTCCTATTATGACGTTGTCTCCGATGGTTGGATGCCTCTTCTCCTTCCTCCAGCTCGTGCCACCGAGCGTCACGCCGTGGTAGAGGGTGACATTTTCGCCCACCTCGGCGGTCTCGCCGATTACCACGCCCATTCCGTGATCGATGAAAAACCCCGGTCCTATCTTCGCGCCCGGGTGTATCTCGATTCCCGTCAGAAATCTCGACACGTGAGATACGAACCTGGCGAGAAGTTTTAATTTTTTGTTCCACAGCCAGTGAGCTATTCTGTGCATCCATATGGCGTGAAGCCCGGGATAACACAAAATTATCTCCAGCACGCTTCTGGCTGCGGGATCTCTCTCGAAGGCAACCTTTATGTCCCGCCTGATCGTTCTGAACATAAGCCCCCCTAATGTTGACTTAATTTGTCAATTATAATAACAAAAAAACTACCTTATTTCAATGAATGGTTTTATCATTTTCAATCGTTTTTCTTTTATCCCCTTGACGTTCAAAAGATCGTTCACTTCTCTGAACGGGCCGTGTATCTCTCTATATTTGACTATATTTAACGCAACCTTCCTGGAAATACCGGGAAGAGAATCGAGTTCCTCGATAGACGCGGAATTTACGTTTATTTTCTCTCCAAGTATAATTTTCCACCCTGGATTCTTTTTTATTCTTTCGAGATCATTCTGGCTCAAGTCAGAATAGATTCGATAATCTTTACCATTTTTGTATATCATTACAGGCTCGCTCTTTCCTGATAATATCCCGGGAATCGAAAAAAAGAAGCTAACAATAGCAGAGGAAACGAGAAAGAATACCCAGTATCTACTCATGGCACAATCGCGACGTCAAACGGGTTTGCACAATTCCAAAAACACAAATATGCTGTATTCAAAACAGGTTATTCCGGTTACGATCTCAATCCGCTTCTTCTTTCACTCTGTCCTTGTGAAGCTTGTATCGTATTGAATCCGTCAACGCCTGCCAGCTGGCCTCTATTATGTTGTGAGAAACTCCGACGGTTCCCCACTTTTCCTTTCCATCACCCGACTCTATCAGGACTCTCACCGTCGCTGCGGTTCCCTCCCCCGTGGTCAGGACTCTCACCTTGTAATCCAGGAGCTCCATCTCCTCTATTTCCGGGTAAAACTTTGTGAGAGCCTTCCTTATCGCGTTGTCCAGGGCGTGAACCGGCCCATTGCCCAGGGCAGCAGTGTGTTCCACCTGACCGTCGACTTCTATCATTATCGTCGCTTCTGCAACCGGGGGTTCATTTTCTTCTCTCTTTTCGTCTATGACCCTGAACCCTTTGAGGTTGAAAAACGGCCTGTGGGTCTTCAGGCTCTTTTTCAGAAGAAGCTCAAACGAAGCCTCTGCACCCTCGAACTGATAACCCTGATGTTCGAGCTCCTTTATCCTGTTCAACACCTCCTCAGCGATGGGATCGTTGGATTTCAGTTCGATCCCGAACTGTTTCGCCTTCTCAATGATGTTGCTCTTCCCGGAGAGGTCGGATACCAGAACCCTTCTTCTGTTGCCCACCACTTCGGGCTCTATGTGTTCGTAAGTGCCTGGATGCCTTCTTATCGCGCTGACGTGCATGCCTCCCTTGTGAGCGAACGCGCTGTGTCCGGTGTATGGCTGCCTCTTGAAGTGCCCCACGTTGGCTATCTCGGATACGAATCTGGAGACCTCCGTCAGTTTCTTCATATTCTCCATGGGGATAGTATCGTATCCCATCTTCAGGGAAAGAGCGGGAATTATGGATATCAGATTCGCATTGCCGCATCTCTCGCCGTATCCGTTTATGGTGCCCTGCACGTGAATTACTCCAGCCTCCACGGCTGCGATGGAGTTGGCAACCGCCAGTTCCGAGTCGTTGTGGCAGTGGATTCCGAGAGGGGTTTTTATCTTCTTCCTGACTTCCCTAACTATCTTTTTTATTTCGCCGGGCAGAGAACCTCCGTTGGTGTCGCACAGGATTATGCAGTCCGCTCCGGCTTCCTGAGCCGCGTGAAGGACCTCCATCGCGTATTGTGGATTTTTCTTGTATCCGTCGAAAAAGTGCTCGGCGTCGAAAAATATCTCCTCGCAATACTCTTTCAGGTATGCAAGGGATTCGTAAACAGCTTTCAAATTCTCTTCGAGAGTCGTTCTCAGTGCAGTCGTGACGTGAAAGTCCCACGACTTACCCACTATCGTGATTACAGGAGCCTTCGAATTCTTCATTACCTTGATATTTGCGTCGTCCTCGACTCTCTTTCCCACTCTCCTGGTCATTCCAAACGCGCATATCTTTGCGTTCTTCCATTCCATGTCGGCTGCCATCTTGAAGAATTCCCTGTCCTTGGGATTGGAACCGGGATACCCCCCCTCGATATAATGAATGCCGAACTCGTCGAGTTTTTGAGCGATGGTTATCTTGTCCCGAACCGACAGCGAAATGTCCTCAGCCTGCGTCCCGTCTCTGAGAGTCGTGTCATAAATGACCACTCTCTTACTCCTTTTTGCCATGACAAGCACCTCTTTTTTGGATGTTAAGGGATAATTATAATTCGATTTGAGGAACAGTCGATAAAAATTTCAGCCCCTCCCACAAATGCGAACAGGCGAAAAATCAACGCTTCAAGTATCTGGAAACCCACGAAGACGTTTCTTACGATGCAGCTTTATCCGAAGCGAAAAAAACAGTGCCCCGAACACGTATCAGAACTTTTCCTCTCTTTAATGGATCAGATTTTTTCTTCTTTGGGCTCCTCCCCCAGCTCGAAGGCATCGTGCAGGACTCGAACCGCCAGTTCGGTGTACTTCTCCTCTATGACGCAGGAAACTTTTATCTCGGATGTGCTTATCATCAAAATATTGATATTTTCCGAGGCGAGAACCCTGAACATCTTGGCGGCCACTCCCGGATGGGATCTCATGCCAACACCAACTATGGAAACCTTGGCTATCTTGTCGTCTCCCTGAACGCGCTCCGCTCCTATTTCCTTAACGATTTGTTCAACCAGAAGCAATGTCTTCTTGTAATCCGTCTTGGGAACGGTAAACGTGAGGTCCGTGAATCCCTCCAGCGAGACGTTCTGAACTATCATATCCACGTTTATACCAGCATCTGCTATCGGCTTGAAAAGTTTGGCCGCTATCCCGGGTCTATCCGGGACTTTGACTATCGTAACTTTTGCCTCGTTCTTGTTGTAGGTAACGCCTGATACGACTGCTGTCTCCATGATTTCATCCTCCTCTGTTACGATTGTCCCCTCGTTTTCACTCATGGAAGATCTAACGTGTATCCTGACCCCGTATTTTTTGGCGAATTCAACCGAGCGGATTTGCAATACTTTGGCGCCAAGGCTGGCCATCTCCAGCATCTCGTCGTATGAAATCTTCTCCAGTTTCCTCGCATTTGGACATATATTCGGGTCTGTCGTATAGACCCCTTCGACGTCCGTGTAGATTTCGCACACGTCTGCCTTCATCGCGGCGGCAACCGCCACGGCGCTCGTGTCGGAGCCGCCCCTGCCAAGGGTGGTTATGTCTCCGTGCTCGTCTATCCCCTGGAATCCTGCAATTATGACTATGTTGCCTTCCTTTATGGCGTTCATCACGTTTTCTGTCTCTATGTGCTTTATCCTCGCTCGAGAGTGTGCCGAATC
>CAYSCN010000025.1:0-27806 GCA_964429585.1 uncultured bacterium
CCGGAACAATAAATGGTGTCAGAGCAAATGGGAATGGTGACAGAGCAAGGGGAAACGAGAGCTATTGGTTGTTTTTTTATTGAACTCGAGTGATATAAGGTGATATCCTTAATAAACAAAATATAATTGGGAGATAATTTGGTAATATGAAAAATGATTGTGTGGATAATATAGATATCGAAATATTGAGCATTTTGCAGAACGACTCGTCAATTTCGAACAATAAGCTGGCGGAGCTTGTGGGGCTTTCTCCATCTTCGGTCCTGGCGAGGGTCAGGCGACTCAAAAACGAGGGATATATAAAGAAGTATGTTGCAATACTTAACGAGAAGAAACTGGATAAGTCGACGGTTGCGTATGTTTTCGTCACTCTTTCTCCGCACAAGACCGAGGTTGCTAAAAGGTTCATAGAGAAAATTAACGAAATCCCGCACGTGATGGAGTGTTACCACATAACGGGGAAAGCAGATTATCTTTTGAGAATTGTTTCCAAGGACATCCCGGAATATAGAAGAATTTTAATGGATCATCTCATATCAATGGAGGAAGTAGAATCCGTCCAGACATGGTTTGTTCTCAAGACTGAGAAGAGAGATACCAGATTACCACTGTCTTGGGAAGGAGAGGGAAAACGGAGGGATGAGAATGTTGGAAAGAGAAAATGAAAAGGTCGATACACTGCTTCTGAAAGGTGAGTTGCTGGTGGAAGGTGTCAGAGCAACGGAGAAGGCCCTAGAAGGAGTTGGTGAGAGGTATAAAGAACAAAACCATGGGCTTTTCGGGTGGGATTTCGAAGACCACGGGAGTGAAAAACTTCCTGATGATTTCAGGCTTTTCGATGGGACAATCGTTCAATTCAGGAAAAACAGCAGGTCGCCATTTCTCGTGGAGGCTGACGATGAGGGGAATCTATGGCTTTTTAAGAACGGAGAAAGGGTTTGTCGTGTTTCATGGCTCGAAAGGCCAGCTTATTATTCTTCAGTCACGAGCGACGGAGTGCCCATGGTAAAAGTGGGGCAGATCGGCGGGGCGGATTGCTTCTTCATCTGCTACAACAATTATTGCTCCCATTTTGCAACGGGCAAGGAATGTCTTTTTTGCAATCTGGTGGATACAACCAAAAAATATCGGAGTGTGCTGACGAGAAAGGAAGCCAGACAGATTGGGGAGGTTGCCAGGGCTGCGTTCGAAGAAGGGGTGTCAGAGCACGTGCTTTTGACAGGCGGATGTTTCGGCAACGAGAAGGAGGTTGAGGTTGTTGGCTCAATACTCAAAGGAATAAGGGACATAACTGGTTGGGATAGGATCCCCGGAGTTGTTTTGCCATCACCTCCGAGGGACCTGGACGATTTGAAGAGATATCGTGATGCCGGAATCACAGCAATAGCGTTCAGCCTCGAAATTTGGGATGAGGGTTTATACAGAGCTCTCTGCCCCGGCAAGGCCGAAACTACGCCCAGGAAATGGTTCCTGAAAACAATTGGAGAAGCGGTAAAGATATTTGGTGAGGGCAACGTTTACGGCGTGTTCGTGATGGGGCTAGAGCCAGCGGACAGTCTCGCCGAGGGAGTTGACGCCATAAGCGATCTCGGGGCTCACATTGTTCCATTTGTCTGGTCTCCGAATCCAGGCTCGAAGCTGTTTGGTCACAGGGCACCATATGGAGAGTGGTATGCCGAAAGCGTGAGAAGGTACGCTGAAATCGTGGCTTCAAAGAAGATACCTCCGTCGGTCTATCACTGCCGGGAGTGCGACGGTAACAATATGCTTCATGATGCTCTGCATGAGCTCGGACTCGAATGAGCCATTTACCTGATACTGAAGCGGCACCCGCAGTAGTTTTGCCTATATATGTTGAGTTTTTTGGATAGCTCCACGCTTTTCTTGAAACCATCCTTCTTCTTCAGATCCAGCTCGATGAAGAAGATGGATTTTTTTTGCCCGATTTCCCGTCCCGCCTCGTTTATCATTCGAACATTCTTTTTAGGAGATACAGTGAGAACTGTAGTCATCGCCTCTACTCCGAGCTTTTCTGCGAGCTCCGCGCACTTTTCCAGCCTGAACTTCACGCAGACCTCGCACCTTTTGCCTTTTTCGGGCTCGTTTTCCAGTCCCTTCACTGCCTGAAGCCATTCTTCCTCGTTATATGGCCCTTCGATCAGCTCCACCCCATATATCCTGGCGAGTTTTCTCGTTTCTTCGAGCCTTTTTTCGTATTCTTCCCTCGGCCATATGTTGGGATTGTAAAAGAAGCAGACCACGTTACCGAACCGCTCGGATATCGCTCTGACACCGTATGATGCGTCTGGAGCGCAGCATATGTGCACAAGCGTTTTATTCGGCTTTCTCGAGGGCTCCCTGATGACCAACAACTTTTTCCCTCCAATCGGATTTTCTTCTGTTTCTTAAGAATGTATTCATCGAAATTTTCTCATAACCTGCCAGTTGAACGAACTGCGTTTCTTCAAATAATTAGTTTAATGGGTGGGGACTATTCTCGGCGCCACCGTTCGAGACTTTGGCGGGTAGTGTCTCTTTCATGGAAAGCATAACTATCAGGCCGGACAAAAACGTGAGAGCTCCGATAGCGGAGATCGCGGCGGCTATTCCGAAGAGATCTGCTATGACTCCGGAGAGCAGAGCGCCCACCGCGTATCCGAGGTCGCGCCAGAACCTGTAAACGCCTATGGAACTCGCCCTCCACAATGGAGGAGCAACATCGCTTATTGCAGCGAGTAGCACTGGATATACCATGGCGGTGCCAAGTCCCTGGAGAACCGCAGCAACGATCCAGTAAGTGTAATCCCTCTTCAAGACTGTGAGGATTATTCCTCCTGCCTGGATGATCATGCCGGAGGCGATCAGCCATTTCCTCCCGAATTTGTCGCTTAGTGGACCTGTAATTGGTTGAAGGAGCCCCCACACTCCAGGGTAAACCGCTTTTATGACGCCTATCGCCGCTACTCCCAGCCCGTGGGCGGAAAAAAACAGGGGGAATAGGCTCCAGGACATCCCGTCGTTCAGGTTGTTGACAAGCCCCGCCTGGCTGCACGAGAAGAGAGTTCTGTGTTTCCACGATGTTATGGCGAATATTTCCTTGAATGAAGGCTCTGTCGAGCTTTCGTCGTTCTTGCTTTTTTTATCGGGGTTCCCGGATGGTGTGGGCTGGTTGAGCCTTGCCTCCAGATGAGCGTATTCGAGCGTTTCCTTGACGAAAGAAAGTGAAAGAAACAGCCCCATAAAGGCAATGGCGATTCCGAGGTAGAAGGGATGGGGGCGAAGGGAGTAAGAAGCAGCGATACTGCCTGTTGCCCACGCCATTATTCCAACAGAAAGGTAACCGGCGAACTCGTTCAAACCAAGGGCGAGTCCCCGCCTCTTTGGTCCCACGATGTCTACCTTCATTATGACCGTCATCGACCATGTGAGCGCCTGGTTTATTCCCAGGAGGACGTTCGCAAAATCTATCCAGATCCACCTGTTGGCGTAAATTATTATAAAAGGAACGGGAATACCTATGACCCATCCCAGGACCAGGACTTTTTTTCTGCCCCACTTTTCGGATATTCTCGCCGAGTACATATTGCAGACCGCCTTGACGACGCCGAAGCTTACGATGAACGAACCGATCGCGGTTTTGGAGGTGAGCCCGAACTCTACTTTTCCTATCAGGGGAACGACGGTTCGTTCTAGTCCCACCATTGCTCCCACGAATCCCGTAATCAGGACGAGCAGTGAGAATTGTCCCAGGTTCTCGGTGAGACCGAGAACGATTTCTTTTTTCTCTTTGACCACCATGTATCTCCGGGTTCAGATTTCCCGCGGAGGTCCTGTGTTGAGGCTCAAGCTTCTCCACCAACGGATACGGGAAGGCCGGAGGCAAGCCAGTCGCGGACCCCCTCTCTGAGCCGCAGGGCTCGATAACCCCTGGCGCGGAGGATTTCTACCGCCCTGAGTGAGAAAACGCAGCAGGGACCCCGGCAGTAAGCTACTATTTCTACGTCACGGGGGAGCTCGTTGAGTCTCGATTCGAGCTCGTCGACGGGAATCGATATTGCTCCAGGTATGTGGCCAGCCAGATATTCTTCCCTGGGTCTGACATCAAGAACGATGACCTGCGCGGTTTTCGCTCTTTCAAGAAGCTGTTCCCTGTTCAATGGCTCGAGTTCGTCGCGAGCTTTGAAGAAGGTTTCGATTAGGCGGTCGACTTCCGCAATTCTTTTTAAAGCCAGGTCTCTTAAAATCAGCCACAGCTTGCAAACGCTGTCGTCCGCAATTCGATAATATATCGAGTTGCCTTCCCTTCTTGTTTCGACGAGGCAGGCGTTGCGAAGGACTTGAAGGTGCCTCGACGTATTTGCGACTGTCATGGACGCTTCTTTTGCAAGGGCTTCCACTGTTCTCTCCGCCTGACAGAGTATGTCGATGAGCTCGATTCTCTTCGGAGCCGCAAGAGCTTTTCCAATCAGTGAGAATTGCTCGAACAGCCTGTCTTTGAACTCACGGCTTTCACGGTCGATGCTCATATCCCACCATTAAACTATTCAATTGATTAATAGACAAGTTTAATGATATATGAATTTTTCCTTCTGTTCAATGATAATGTTTTTACTTGCCTGTGGCAGAGAAGTTGCTCTGGTGGATTGAATCTATGCGTCAATTCGGGTTCTTCATCGAGTGGTTTGGGATGTTAGAATCGATCTTTTTTTTCTTATTGAAGCCAGGGCTAACGTTCTGTTGATATAATAAATTTAACGTGAAAAAGGGAAAGCTCCACATATTGCTCTTTTTTCTCACGCTCTTCACCACCACGGTTGCCGGGGCGTATTTGTCAGGGGTCAATCCTCTCGATGAGCCCGGAAAGTTGTATTACGGGCTCATGTTTTCGATTCCCCTCATGTCTATTCTTCTCGTTCACGAGATGGGACATTACATGGCGGCCAGGTATCACGGGGTGGTGGTCACTCCTCCCTATTTCATTCCCGCGCCGTCCATAATTGGGACTTTCGGCGCTTTCATCAAAATAAAGTCCCCCCTTCCCGACAGGAATGCCCTGATGGACATTGGAGCTGCGGGGCCATTAGCTGGTGTATCCGTGGCGATTCCAATTCTCATCATAGGACTCACGCAATCGGAGATTAAGTCGGTTGGAGAACTCAAGGGAATAGCGCTCGGCACTTCTATACTTTTCGATTTTCTCTCGAGAATGGTTATCGGAACAGTTCCACAGGGCTATGACGTGGTTCTCGGGCCCGTCGCCTTCGCGGGGTGGATCGGACTCCTGGTCACCGCGCTGAATCTCATCCCAGTTGGTCAGCTCGACGGTGGGCACATAGCGTATGCCCTTTTCGGATCGAGATTCACCCCTTTCTCCAGGATTCTTCCGTTTGTTCTGTTTCCAATGGGGTTTCTCTGGAGCGGATGGATGCTCTGGGCTGTCCTTTTACTTTTCCTCGGCACTGGACATCCTCCTCCCGTTGATATAACAGTGGAACTGACGCCGGGGAGAAGGATAGTGGGTTACATATCCCTTTTGGTTTTCATACTCTGTTTTACCCCGGTTCCTGTTAAATTCTGAGGTGTGCTTATATAAAGAGGAAAATTCCCTCACTCTGGAAGGGTGTGCTTCGGTGTTTTCTGGATATAAGAGGGTTGATTTGGCGTCTGGAATCTGTGATATTTTAGAGGTCGTGGAGTCGGCCTTCTCGAGCGAATTCTAAGTCTCGACGAATACCCTTCTCAGGCGCTGGAAGATCGCGATTGTTCTTTTTGTTCTTTTCGAAGGGGAACATCGGTTATGAAAGAGTTCGGCCGGGGCGTCCTCCATGGAGTCCCCGCTTTTCCTGGTAATTGATGAGCATCGCTCAGGAATTCAAAAGTCGAACGGAGGTGGAGATGACGGCCAAAATCGTTTACCAGACGAACTTCGAAGGGTTGACTCTGAAGAGTCGTGGTAAGGTGAGGGATATTTACGATCTCGGCGATCATCTGTTAATAGTAGCTACAGACAGGATATCCGCGTTCGACGTAGTTCTGCCCAACGGAATTCCCGGGAAAGGGGTGGTTTTGACCAGGATTTCTCTTTTCTGGTTCGAATACCTCAAGGATCTCGTTCCCAATCACCTGGTAACAGCCGACGTGAGGAAATATCCACCGGAAGCCAGGCGTTTCGTCGATGTTCTGGAAGGACGCTCGATGCTGGTCAGGAAAGCGAATCCGGTGCCCATCGAGTGTGTGGTGAGAGGGTATCTTGCCGGCTCTGGATGGAAAGAATACAGAGAGAGCGGGAAGGTATGCGGGATTGAGCTGCCTCCTGGCCTAGTAGAGTCCGACAAACTTCCGGAGCCGATATTTACTCCTGCTACGAAGGAGGATGTGGGATCCCATGACATAAACATAACTTTCGATGAGATGGTTGATCGCGTGGGAAAAGATGTGGCTGAAAAGTTGAGGGGCATTTCGATTGCTCTCTATGAAAAGGCGGCTTCATATGCCCTCACCAGGGGGATAATCATCGCAGACACCAAGTTCGAGTTCGGATTCGTTGACGGTGAACTTTACCTCATCGATGAAGCCCTTACGCCTGACTCTTCAAGATTCTGGCCGGCGGACAGGTATGAACCCGGAAGACCGCAGGAGAGTTTTGACAAACAATACGTGAGAGATTATTTGTCGACTCTCGACTGGGACAAAACTGCTCCGGGACCTATGCTTCCCGAAGATGTGGTCCAGAATACGGCGAGAAAATACAGGGAGGCGCTAAAAATACTAACGGGGGAGGCGATGTAGGAATGTTCAAGAAAATTTTCATCGCCAACAGGGGGGAGATAGCGTGCAGGGCGATAAGGCCCATGAGAGAACTGGGAATCGGTGCTGTCGTGGGTTATTCCGACTGCGATGAGCTCTCACTGCACGTGAAACTCGCAGACGAGGCTGTCAGACTCGGTCCGGCTCCTGCAAGCATGAGTTATCTCGACATAGAGTCGGTGCTTCGTGCTGCAAAAAACTCTGGGTGCGATGCCATATTTCCTGGGTATGGGTTTCTCGCGGAAAACCCTGAGTTTGCCGAGGCGTGCGAAAGGGAAGGGCTTGTTTTCATCGGCCCCCCAGCTGAGGTGATGAGGCTTTTGGGCGACAAGATAATGGCGCGGAAGGCTTTCAAGGCTGCAGGGGTTCCTGTCGTTCCCGGTCTGGAGGACGTGAGGTCTCCCGATGATATCAAGAAATTTGGGAAGAAGGTTGGATACCCCCTTATAGTGAAAGCGGCCGCAGGTGGTGGTGGAAAGGGCATGAGGAAGGTCAGTTCCGAAGAGGAGGTCGAAGACGCCTTCGAGGCTGCCAGGTCTGTCGCGCGCAAGGCGTTTGGTGACGAGAGGATATACGTGGAGAAGTTCATCGAAGGGGGGAGGCATATAGAGTTTCAGTTTCTCGTGGACAAGAAGGGCAACGCCATTCACCTGGGTGAGAGGGAGTGCTCTATACAGAGGCATCACCAGAAGCTCATAGAAGAGGCTCCTAGCAGCTACCTGTTCCCGGCGCAGAGGAAGGAGATTGGGAACATGGTGGCACGAGCCATGAGGGAGATAGGATACGTTTCTGCCGGGACGATGGAATTTCTCTTCGACGATGTGGGCAACTATTACGCTCTCGAGGTGAACGCGAGAATTCAGGTGGAGCATACGGTCACGGAGATGATAAGCGGCATAGATATTATAAGGAAGATGATAAGGATTGCAGCCGGTGAACCTCTGAGGATGTATCAGGAAGACGTGATACTGAGGGGACACGCGATCCAGTGCAGGGTAAACGCCGAAGACCCGAAGAAGAATTTCGCCCCATCCTTTGGGAAGATAACATTTTTGAGACAGGTAAGCGGTCCATTCGTCAGGACCGAGTCGGGCATATATCAGGGTTGGACGGTTCCACCATATTACGATTCGCTGCTTTCCAAGATCTGCGCCGTTGGGAAAGACAGGGTGACCGCGATCCAGAGAATGAAGAGGGCTCTAAACGAATACGAGCTCTGGGGCATCAAGACGACCATCCCGATTCTGAAGAAGATTCTGGAGCATCCGGATTTCGTATCCGGCAACCTGACAACGAGCTTCATAGAAGACAATTTCGAGGAGCTCACCGATTTTGTTGACGAGGAAGAAGAGGTCTTCAAGATCGCTCACTTCATAGCGGAAATATCGGCGTTTGGGAAAAATCCGCATGTTTTCTGAGAAAGAGGAAGGAGGGGGGAAGAAAATAATGAGGGCGAGGTTCAAAGGGAAGGGCGCAAAAGAGATAGTAAAAGCCTTGAGGGAGAGCAGGCGCATATATTTGACCAGCACGGGACCGAGGGACACGGGCCAGTCCGATTACAAGAATCGGATAACTCTGTACGATTTGAAAAAGCTCGCTCCGATTTACAACAGGACCGGATATTTCTCGGTGGAGCTTCACGGTGGCGCCAGGTTTCATCAGGACCTGATGAACAACATGGTCAGCCCTTTCGACGAGGTCAGGGAGTGGATGAGACTTATGCCGGATGTTCTCACTCAGACGCTGATTCGGGCCACGAACGTCTGGGGTTACAGGATGTATCCCAGGAACGTCATAGAACTGGCCGTCAGGTCTTTCATTCCTTATATCGATGTTTGGCGCTGTTTCGATTTCCTGAACTACGTCCCCAACATGGCACCCATTGCAGAAATCGTGATTTCCGAAGACAGGGTGTTCGAGCCGGCTATTTCCTTCACGGAGTCGCCGGAGTGCTCCAACGAGTATTACCTGAAGGTCGTTGATGAGATAGTTTCAATATGCGGCGGGACGGATTCGATAATTCTCTGTATCAAGGACATGGCTGGCGTGGGATCGCCGGCGAGAATATACAGCCTCGTGTCCGCCATTCTGGACAAGTACCCGGATATGGTCATCCAGTATCACAGGCATTCGACAGACGGTCTTGCCATTCCTGCCATAGCCGAAGCGGCCAGGGCGGGAGCGAAGCTTTTCGACTGCACGGACGATGCTTTTTCCAGGTTTTACGGGCATCCGCCGGTGAGGCCGTTGGTGGCTTTCCTTGAGGAGCTTGGCTTCGAGGTCGAGTTCGATTTCGAAGCCTCTGACGAGGCCTCCGACGTGATCAGGGCGTTCATGAGGAATTACGATGCGTTTGAATCACCCTACAAGGGATTTTCTTATGACGTCAGACGACACAGGATGCCCGGAGGGGCTTTTCCTAGCTCTTTCGAACAGGCGGAAAAAGGCGGTTTTCTCGAACTCATGCCGGCTATCTTGAAGGGCATGTCTTATGGGAACAGGATAATCAAATACTTCGACGTGACGCCGGGCTCTCAGATAACATGGACAACGTGGGCGGGTCTCATTCAGCGTTTTTACAAGGAGGAGGGGGAACACGGCATAGAGAGACTCTTCGAAACCCTCGAACGTTATTTTGAAATGGGAGAGGAATTCGATGCTCTCCCCGAGGAGGACAGGGAACGCCTGCTCAGGGTTTACTCCCATGCGACGGACGACCTGAGGAATCTTTTACTCGGAAAGTATGGCCCTCTTCCGTTTGGATGGCCCAGGGACTGGGTATATAGGAGTGTTTTCGGAGAAGATTACAGGGAGATAGTGGAGAGAGAAAGAATCGAGGCGTCTCCTCTCGATTCGCTCCCGGATGAAGACCTCGAGGCGGCGAGGAGGAGTTTGGAGCAGCAGATAGAGAGGACTCCCACCGACGAGGAATTCGTCCTTTATCTCATGCACCCTAAGGCCACTGTCGACTACATCAAGTTCAGAGAAAAGTATGGTAAAACCGAGGTGCTCCCTACCGGCGTATGGTTCTTTGGGCTGAGAGAGCCAGGGGATACGGTCAGGTTCTATATGGATGGGAAACCGCACGCGATAGAGCTTATGTCCATCGGCGAAGGTGTGAGGGGTGTCAAAAACGTCGTGCTATCTGTGGACAACGTGATGCACGTGTTTGAAGTCGAGATGCCTGATGCGGTTCCGAGAAAGGTAGTAAGAAGGGCGGCGCCCGGTGTGCCTGGAGAGGTTGGGTCTCCCGTCAAGGGAACTGTCTGGAGAATAGGTTCAAAGGACAGGCAGCTCCACGTAGGAGACTACGTAAAGGCAGGAGAGGAGATAATGAACATCGAGGTGATGAAGACCGAGAACGCAGTGAAATCTCCTCTATCCGGCAAAGTTAAGGAGATATGTGTATCCCTCAACGAGAACGTGGAGGAGGGACAGCTTCTCATGGTAATAGAGGAGGGTAACGATTGAGTCCTTGCGGATTGTCTTCGAAAAGTGGGTGGTATGAGCTCGGGCGTTGGTGACAGACTGCGTGTTGCGATAATCGGCGGCGGTCCGGCCGGGACTGCCACAGCTATAAGGTTGAAAAGGAAAGGGAGGGAGAAGGGGGTAGAGTTAGATGTCATTCTGTTCGAGGGGAAGGATTTCGAACTTCATTACAATCAGTGCGTGGGTGTGCTTTCCCCTCCGATTGAGCGCATTTTGCTGAATGAACTCCAGATAGATCTTCCCATCGGCATTTTCAAGAGACAGATAAAGGGATATCGGCTCCACGCCGGCGGTAGGGAGGTGCTTCTCGTGGGTGAGCAGAAGCTCGGTCCCACGTTCGCCGTCAGGCGCGTGAAATTCGACGCTTACATGCTGGACGAAGCGAGAAAGGCGGGAGTTGAAGTTATAAGGACGAGGGTGACCGATCTGGATTTCGTGAATTCCGCCGGCAGGGTTGAGGTGGTTGTCTTTTCTGAGGCCGGGACGAGGGTCGTCGATTTCGTCGTCGGCGCGTTCGGGCTTGACGAGGGAACCACGAGCATTTTCGAGAGATCTACCAGGAGATACAAACGGCCCTCTCGTTACACCACCACTTACATAACCAAGCTCCACGTTGAGGAAGGTTTCATCGAGCGGAAGCTGGGTGACATAATATACGCGTTTCTGTACCCTCGAACCGGGGGGAGGATTGAATTTGGTGCCATCACGCCCAAAGGGGACCACATAATAATAAATGCGGCGGGCAGGAACATTTCATTGGGAGAATTTCTCAGGTTCTTGAAAATCCCGGAGGTCAGAGATCATCTGCCTGAATTTACTCCCGACCTCTCACAGATTTTCAAAGGCAAGTTTCCGTCATCTCCAGCCAGCGGCGTTACAGGACCCTCTTACGCAATAGTTGGAGATGCCACGGGCTTTTTGAGACCTCTGAAAGGCAAGGGCATAACTACCGGCGTGATGACAGGCATTTTCTGCGCCGATACCATCCTGGAGCACTTTGTCGAGAAAGTCCCCATGACGAAATATGAGAAGCTGTGCAGGGAGCTGGTGAGCGATTACGCTTACGGCTCGTTCATAAAGATTATAACAAAAGGAGCGGACAGGCTTGGGTTGCTGGGAAGCATCGTCGAGACATCCAAGGTGAATAGGGAAGTGTACGAAGGACTGTTCAATGCTGTTTCGGGTCACGATTCCTTCAAAAATATAGTGCTGTCCAATTTTAACTTAAAAACCATAATGAGTGCCGTTAAACTGAATATGAGGAACAGATAATGTCTGGGAGCTTGCTCTGTTCCGCCGAATATCTTGAGGAGAGTGTGTATGCGGCTCGATTGGAGGACGTGAAATGGGGGGAGAATCTGCGGTGAGAATCAGAAAGATGAATGTAAACGACATAGACAGCGTCCTCGCCATAGACGAGAAGATAACTGGAAAGCCCCACGAGGCGCAGTGGGAGTCGAGGATAATAGATCACCTTTCCACGGACCCTCTTGGTTGTCTTGTTGCCGAGGTCGATGGGAAAATCGTCGGCTTCGTGATAGGCAACATAAGGGGGTGGGAATTCGGGATACCCAAGTGCGGGTGGGTAGAGATAGTGGGGGTTGATCCGGAATACAGAGGGAGGGGGATAGCCAGGGCCCTCATCGAGAGCCTGAGGGATTACTTCAAAATGAACGGCGTGTCCAAGGTGAAGACCATGATCGACTGGAACGACGGAGGACTCGTCAGTTTCTTCAGTGCGCTTGGGTTCAAACGGTCGGAGTATATAATCCTTGAGAAGGAATTGGAGGATCAGGAGCATCGGAGATGAGACATTACAAGAAGCTTTTTCTCAAAACGGGTGATCTGGTCGTTCACATCAGGCATCCCCAGTGGGGAATCGGTGAGGTGATCGAATCTACGGAGTCGGTTCTGGCCGGAGGTGGATGTTACGTGAAGGTCCTTTTCGAGGACGGGGATCTTAGGATATTCAACAACGATCTCGAGAGCGAGTGGTGCTGTTATTATTTCGGCATACGCAAATGCGACGAGGATGGAAGGATTTACCGCTGAGATGGAACCTGGCAGCCCGAAGAGAAACACCGCGGAAATCGTAGCGTGGGCACTCATAGTCGTTTTCTCTATAGCTGCGGCGTTTATAGTGATTCAGGAGGTGGGGAAAGAAACACCCGGAGAGCAGAAAAGCGACCCTTCAGCGTATGTTTCCCTGGCTAAGGAATATGAGGAAAAGGGAGATATTTCGCGAGCTCTATCGTTTTACAGGAAGGCGATTGAAATCAAGCCCACGCTGTGTGACCCTCGTTCCAGGGATTATCTCGGAGAGAACTTCGAAAAGAAGATCGACAGGTGGATAAAGGAACTCAAGGGGGGAGATGGTGAGGGTTCGAAAAAGGCGCTCAAAGATGCGTCCTTCATATTCAGGAAGCTGCATGGGGGATGCGGATAAACGATCAGGGAGGATTTGATGCGAGGCAGAGATTTCTTTGATCCTTTCGACGAGTTTTTGAGAATCATTGCAGAGACGCGTGGTGAAACGAGCAGAGCTGGATTGCGGGACAGGGCGTGGTTCCCGGGAGTGGACGTTTACGAGATTGAAACGGGCGTCATAGTAGTAGTCGAGCTCCCGGGGGTGAAGAAGGATAATCTGGATATAACCGTAGACGGAGAACTGCTCAGAATCAGGGGAAAGAGGTTCGAACCGGTATACAACTTCGTCAAGTGTTACCACAGGGAAATACTCTATGGAGACTTCGAGAGAGTCATAAGGCTGCCCGGGGAGTTTAAGGTCGATGGGATCAAGGCCGAATTGAAAGACGGATTCCTTCTCATCTTTTTGCCCAGCAGGGAATCTGAAGCCAGGAAAATCACAATCGAGTGAGGAGGGTTTGGATGAGCGTCATTATAGAGGACAACGGACCGAGAGCACTTCCTGAGCCCGTAAAGAAGGTGTTCGAAGCGGTTGAGGTGGCAGTTTTGCCTTTGAGGGATATAGTTCTCTTTCCTGAAATGATCCTGCCCGTAAAGCTGGATGACGAAAAATCGATACGTCTCATAGACGATGCGCTGGTCAGCAAGAAGAAAATAGGCGTCCAGACGATTCGGCCTGGTGTGGATGAAGTAAAAGACCTTTCCGACCTTTTCGAGGTGGGAACTGCAGCGAACATTTTGAAGAAGATAATGATGCCCGACGGCGCCATAAGCGTTCTCATCCAGGGCGTTGCTCGCTACAGGGTGGAGAAGGTTGTGTCTCAGGACCCATACATTCAGGTTCTCGCTCGCCTGCACCGCGATGAGATTCCGGAAGGAAAGGAGATAGAGGCTCGAGTTGCGATAATAAGAGATCTTTTTACCCGCTTTGTGGATCTCGCCGGATACCTTCCCCAGGAACTCAAGGTCATGGTTATGAACATAGACAACCCCGGACAGCTCGCGGATTTCTGCGTTTCCGGGCTCAAGGTGGACGTGGGAGAGAAACAGAAGGTCTTGGAGGAATTTTCGGTTTTGGCGAGATTGGATCTGGCGATTCAGATTCTCTCTCGCCAGATTGAGGTGCTCGAGATAGGGAGGGGGATTGAAGAGAAAGTCCGCGGGGAGATGGAGAAAACCCAGAGGGAGTATTTTCTTCGGGAACAGCTCAAGGCAATACAGCAGGAACTTGGTATGGTCGACGACCAGCAAAAGGAAGTGGAGCGACTCAGGGAGAAGATAGAAAAATCGGGCATGCCGGAAATTGCTAAAAAAGAGGCTGAGGAGGAGCTGAAGAGGCTTGCAATAATGCATCCGTCTTCTGCCGAATACGGTGTGATAAGAACCTATCTCCAGTGGATGGTTGAACTCCCATGGAACGTGGAAACGGAAGACAATCTGGACATAAAGAGAGCGGAGAAAATACTCGACGAAGACCACTACGGACTCGAAAAGGTGAAGGAGAGAATTCTCGAGTTTCTGGCGGTGAGGAAGCTGAAGAAAGACGCGAAAAGCCCGATTCTGTGTTTCGTGGGGCCGCCTGGGGTAGGAAAGACTTCCCTCGGAAGGTCCATAGCGCGGGCGCTGGGGCGTAAGTTCATCCGGGTGTCCCTTGGTGGGATGAGGGACGAGGCTGAAATAAGAGGGCACAGGAGGACCTACATAGGGGCGATGCCCGGCAAGATAATTCAGGAGATAAAGAGGGCTGGAAGCAAGAACCCTCTCTTCATGATGGACGAGATAGACAAGGTGGGGGCTGATTTTAGAGGCGATCCGGCTTCCGCGCTTCTCGAGGTTCTCGACCCGGAGCAGAACGACTCTTTCATGGATCATTACCTGGGAGTTCCCTTCGACCTTTCGAAAGTGATGTTCATCACCACTGCTAATGTTCTTGCCACGATCCCGCCGCCTCTTTTGGACAGGATGGAAATCATAGAGATACCCGGCTACACGGTGGAGGAAAAGATGGAGATCGTGAGGCGTCACCTTCTCCCAAGGGTCATAGAGGAAAACGGGTTGACCAGGAAAGATGTGACTTTGACAAGGCGGGCGATAAAGAAGGTGATAACGGA
Source organism: uncultured bacterium (assembly GCA_964429585.1). Classification (GTDB taxonomy): domain Bacteria; phylum Desulfobacterota; class Deferrimicrobia; order J040; family J040; genus CAYSCN01. Next base: position 14,835 of record CAYSCN010000025.1, read on the forward strand.
TTACACTAGAGAAGCCGGCTTGAGGAATCTGGAGAGGGCGATATCCACGATCGTCAGGAAGGTGGCGGTAAAGTTCGCATCCGGCGATAGTAAGCCGGTGAAAATAGATGCTCAGCAGGTGAAAGATTATCTGGGTGCGGAGAAGTACCTGGACGAGGTAAGGGAGAGGACTGCCAGAACCGGCGTTGCTACAGGGCTTGCCTGGACTCCTGCAGGAGGAGAGATACTGTTCGTCGAAGCAACGCGGATGCCGGGCAAGGGCAGAATGACCTTGACCGGTTCTCTCGGCGATGTGATGAAAGAATCGGCTCAAATCGCGCTGAGTTATTTGAAGAGCAGGGCTGAAGAAGAGGGGATAGATCCTGGACAATTCGACAGGTGCGACATTCACGTGCACGTTCCATCTGGCGCGATTCCCAAGGATGGACCTTCTGCGGGTGTAACCATATATACGGCTCTGTATTCTCTTTTCACCGACAGGCCGGTGAGGAATGACATCGCAATGACCGGCGAGATTACTCTGCGGGGATATGTTCTTCCGGTTGGGGGAATAAAAGAGAAGGTTCTTGCGGCAAAGATGGCTGGAATAAGGAAGGTGGTGCTTCCCAGGAGAAACGAGAAGGACGTTGAAGAGATACCGGCAGAGAGCAGAAAAGGTCTCTCGTTCATATATGTGGATGATATGGAGCAGTTGATTGAAAAGGTGATTTTGAGGAGGAAGAGGAATGGGAAGAAGAGAGCCGGGTGAATTCAGTTTCTTTCGAAATTTGCTGTTCGTTCTCTTTGTGATGGCTGTGGTTACACTTCCTGCTTCGGCTAAAGAGCTGGAGAGAGGTAAGAAGGTGAAATCGATCAGCGGTGTCACTCTTGGTGGAGAGAAGGTGGTTATAGAGTTCGAGAAAGGCAACCCGCCTGCAATACTCACGTTCTGGTCCATGTACTGCAGATCGTGTATGGAGGAGCTGGAGAAACTTCAGGCTCTCGTCGAGAAGTACAGTCCTGATAAAGTGAGGGTTTACGCGATAAATGAGGATTCCGACATGTTGAAGAAGAGGGTGGAGAAGTTCCTGGGGGAGTTTTCCGAGAGACTCGGAGGGTTCAAATTCAAAGTGCTGTATGACGAAGAGGGGAAAATATTCAAGAGTCTTTCTCTTCTTCACCTTCCCACTTTGATTTATTTGGATGGGGATGGAACCGTAAGAGAGATCATAGAGGGATTTGAAGCGGGAAGACAAAGGGCGGTCATATCGGCGCTGACCATCCTGTTGAGGGAGGTCTCGCCCGAGAAGTTGCGCGTCGTGGAAGAAGAAAAATATTACGAGGTTAGAGTGGAAGTTCCTGTATGTGGAGTTTACCTGGATGATAAATGGGTGAGACCGGTGGATGATTCCAGGGAAGAAAGGGATGATTCACTGAACAGATCCATGGAGCTTGCGGATGAGATGGCGCTCAGGGAAGTTGTGAAGAGGGCTCTGAATGACATAGGGATAAAACTCTACGAGAGGAAAAAGGATCTCTCCTGTGTCAAGCCTTACGGGATCGATCACCATCTGCGCGCTGGAGATGACGATGGTTACGACGAGTTCATCCGCGATTGGGATTTGAGGGATGTTCTCGCGCTGGAGGATGTTACGAAGATCGATAGAGGGAGATTCGTCGAGGGGTATTACCAGTACAGGGTCAATTTGAGGCAACTCCAGCAAAAGATCGTCGATTCGGGCTACACTTTGAGACCCGTGACGTTCATTCTCAAGTACGTGAATCCGAGTTTGTATTCTCACAGAGTGTTTTCACGCGCACTCCCAACCTCGATTCCTCTCGTTTCTTCTATCAACCACATCATGAAGAACGGGCAGGTGGTGGAGGACGAGATTGTCTGTTACACTTCGGATCCCGATCTGCTGGTAGAAAGGCTGGAGGGAGTGAGGATGGAAAGGGAGCGCGTAACAGCCGAGTTCCTCGGCGGAAATATGGTGGAGATACAGTTCTGGCGATGAGTACGATGTTTGCGGCAGGGCTGAAAAAAGCATTGTTTTCCGCTTCGGAGATTCCTCCACCGCCCCCCCCGGGGTTGAGGCGTGCTTCGGTTCTGATTCCGCTTGCCGAGGTGGGTAACGAGGTTTTGGTTGTGTTGTCGAAGAGGACGGAAAAAGTCCCTCACCACAAGGGGCAGGTTTGTTTTCCAGGGGGGTCGGTGGAGGAGGGAGACAATTCTCTCCTCGACACGGCCTTGAGAGAAGCGGAGGAGGAGTTTTCCCTCAAAAGAGAGGACGTAGACATAATAGGTAGAATGGACCCTATTCCCACGCTCACCAGGTTTTTCATAACGCCATATGTCGGGTTGATACCCTACCCTTACGAATTCAATCCGGATCCTTTCGAAGTCGAGGAAATTTTTACTGCTCCTCTTTCATATTTCCTCGATTTTTCACGCTACAGAGAGACATGGACCTTTTTCATGGGAGAGCCTTATCCGGTGTATTTCCTCGATTACGATGGTAAGGTTATCTGGGGTGCTACAGCGAAAATCATGAGGTACCTGGCCGAACTCCTCAGGAGAGAAGGGATAAACTTGAGTTGAGCTCTCCCTGTTTTATTGACACGGAGTAGAAAAGTTTAATACCATTTTAATTTATCTAATTTCAGGAGGGGCAGGATATGGAAAACAAGTACAGACTCGATACGCTATGCGTTCACGGTGGTCAGGAACCGGATCCGACGACTCTGTCGAGGGCTGTTCCGATTTATCAGACCACTTCGTATCTTTTCAGGGACGCAGATCACGCTGCAAACCTCTTCGGGTTGAAGGAGTTCGGAAACATTTACACGAGAATAATGAATCCGACGAATGACGTCCTCGAGAAAAGAGTCGCGATGCTCGAGGGAGGAGTTGGAGCTCTGGCGGTTTCATCAGGACAGGCGGCGGAGACGCTTGCCATTCTCAACATTGCCAAGGCAGGAGAAGACATAATATCGTCTACGTCCCTTTATGGAGGGACATATACTCTTTTTTCTTCCACGCTTAAAAAGTTCGGGATCAACACGATTTTCGTGGATCCTGAGGATCCTGAGAACTTCAGGAAGGCGCTGACGCCGAAGACCAGGCTGATTTTCGCCGAGACGATAGGGAACCCCAAGCTCGATATTTTCGACATCGAGGCGGTTGCGAAAATCGCACACGAAGCAGGGATACCGTTGATAATAGACAATACCGTTCCCACACCTTATCTGTGCCGTCCTTTCGAGTGGGGAGCGGACATAGTGGTACACTCGACCACGAAATTCATAGGAGGGCACGGTACCTCTATAGGGGGAATAATCGTGGATTCAGGCAAGTTCAACTGGGCGAACGGTAATTTCCCCGATTACACTGAGCCTGACCCGAGTTATCACGGTCTTAGGTACGTCGAGGCGTTCGGGGAAGCGGCCTTCATATTGAAGGCGAGACTGCAGCTTTTGAGGGACATGGGCCCTGCGATGAGCCCGTTCAACGCTTTTCTTTTCCTGCAGGGACTGGAAACCCTCCACGTCAGAATGAAGAAACACTGCGAAAATGCCATGAAGGTTGCGGAGTTCCTCAAAGATCATCCCAAAGTCGAGTGGGTATGTTACCCCGGCCTGAAGGATCATCCCTCCCACGATCTTGCCAACAAGTACCTGAATGGAGGCTATGGTGCTTTAATCGGCTTCGGAATAAAAGGAGGATACGATGCGGGGAAAAAGTTTATAGACAGCGTGAAGCTGCTTTCTCTGCTCGCAAATATCGGGGATGCGAAGAGTCTGGTGATTCACCCGGCGAGCACCACGCATCAGCAGCTTACGGAGGAGGAACAGCTCGCTACGGGAGTCACTCCCGATTTCATAAGGCTGTCTATAGGCATAGAAGATGTGGATGATATCATAGAAGACATTGATCAGGCGCTCGCCAAGTGCTGAGCCAATCAGGAGGATACCCGAATGAAGAGCAGTGAAGGGAGCGTTGGCATCGTAGAAAAGAAGTTTTACACCTTCGCCGAGCCTCCCAACGAGTTGGAGCTCGAGTCCGGCGAGAAGCTTGGTCCGATCACACTGGCTTACGAGACTTACGGGGAACTCAATTCGGAAAAGAGCAACGCGATACTCATCCTTCACGCTCTTTCGGGGGATTCTCACGCGGCGGGTAAATACTCCGAGACGGACAAAAAACCCGGCTGGTGGGATAACGTGATAGGTCCGGGTAAGGCTTTCGACACCAGGAAATACTTCATAATATGCTCCAACGTGATAGGTGGGTGCCAGGGAAGTACCGGCCCGTCTTCCATAAACCCCAAAACCGGCAGGCCTTATGGGCTTTCGTTCCCGATAATAACCGTCAAGGATATGGTCAACGCCCAGACACATCTCATGGACCACCTGGGGATTGAAAAGCTTTTCGCGGTTGCGGGTGGTTCCATGGGCGGCATGCAGGCTCTTCAGTGGGCCGTATCCTATCCAGAGAGGGTTCACATCTCCATTCCGATTGCCACAACGGCAAAGCTCTCACCTCAGGGGATTGCGTTCAACGAGGTGGGTAGAGTTGCGATTATGATGGACCCCAACTTCAACGGCGGGGATTATTACGGAAAAGAAATCCCCAGGAGGGGGCTTGCACTGGCCAGAATGATAGGGCACATAACGTATCTTTCCGATGAATCGATGCATGAGAAGTTCGGAAGATCATTGAGGGGAAAGAGACCGTCTTTCAGGTTTGATGTGGATTTCGAGGTGGAGAGTTATCTTCACTATAAGGGCGATACTTTCGTGGATAGATTTGATGCCAATTCATATCTCTACATAACGAAAGCGATAGACTACTTCGACCTTTCTTACGGCACGGGGTCGCTCGTTGATGCCTTCAGGGATGTGAAGTCCAGCTTCCTCGTAATCTCCTTCAAATCTGACTGGCTGTATCCTCCTTACCAGGCAAAGGAGATAGTCAAGGCTCTTATGGTAAATGGCAAAGACGTCACCTATTGTGAAATAGATTCGAAATACGGCCATGATGCCTTTCTGCTGGATGAGGGTGAGATGTCGCAGGTCATAAAGAATTACCTCGACCACCACGCTAGGCAGCTTGGGATACTGAAGGATTGATGACATGGATTCCACGGTAAGAATAGACCACAACATAATAGTGAGGCTCATTCCGGGGGGGAGTTCTGTCCTAGACCTTGGGTGCGGCGACGGGTCTCTTCTAAAGAAGTTGAAAGACGAGAAAGGCATAAACGGAAGAGGGATAGAGATATCCGAAATAGGGGTCAAGCAATGTATCAGCAAAGGATTGACGGTTCTTCAGGGAGACATAGACGAGGGTTTGAGGGATTATCCTGATAAATCGTTCGACTATGTGGTTCTCAATCAGACACTTCAGGTGGTTAAAAAACCGGATCTCGTGCTGTCTGAAATGCTCAGAGTTGGCAGAAAAGGCATAGTGGGTTTCCCAAACTTCGGTTACTGGAAGATAAGGGCGTATCTTCTTTTCAAGGGGAGGATGCCGAAAACAAGGCTGCTGCCCTATGAGTGGTACAACACGCCTAATATTCACCTCTGTTCCGTCCGAGATTTCGAGATATATTGTTCCGAGCAGGACATAGATATAGAAAAGAGGATTTTTCTCACCACTGAGCGAGGGGGTAGGGTGTTGAGAGGCGTTCTCCCGAATCTCTTTGCGGAGAACGCTATCTATGTCATATCCAGGAGCAGATGAGTAATGCCCTGGTTCGAGATCGTGAAATGAAAAAGGGCGGCTTCTTGCCGCCCTTTTGTTTTCTCAAATGGTGGAGCTGAAGGGATTCGAACCCTCGACCTCATGACTGCCAGTCATGCGCTCTCCCAACTGAGCTACAGCCCCACTGCCTCTTCACGTAAGTATCATAAGTTATTATATCTCATTACATCTGTCAATCTATTTGGAGAATTACTCGAAAGCAGGGTTGTCGTGTGAGGTTCCCTTCATTCCGTCTTCAATCGACTTGAATAGCTCGATTCTTTCCTTCGCGTATTTTGCTTCCTCCGATGAGGGGTAGCGCGATATAACCTCTCTGTAATAGGTGGCAGCTTTCGAGAAGTCTTGCCGCAGGTATATGTCATATAGCTTCGCTTTCATGAGGGACACTTCTTTCGAGTGCTCACCATATGGATACAGGGACAGATATTCATCGATAGCCAGTTCGGCGTCGTCCATAGCTTTCAGAAAGGCCTGGTAGTCGTTTCCGACCGCGAAAATTTCGCCTTTTCCCATTCTCCGAGCAAGGTCGAATTTTCTCTGGGTTATTGTGAACAGCTCGTATTCACCTGTAACTCTGCTGTATTTTCGGGGCGCGCATTGATAGAGAGTGGAGAAAATGAGAATCGAAAGGAGGATAAAAAACGTTTTTTTCATTTTTCTGCTATCCTTTTGAAGTCAAATACGAAGTCCGATTTACTCCTTTTCATTATACATCGAGCCTTTGGTTTTGTGGGACCGGCCTGGAAATTAGGCTTCAATCGTCTGTGAATGAAGCGGTTTCTCGGTTCGGTTCATCTGTGCCGGATTATCGGAGGAAACTTTCCCTTGTAATAATAAGGTGCGAGTTCTTCTGGCTTTCTGCCCAGACGGAAGAGTATCTTCGTTTCCCACATGAGCAGTATCGTCCTCACCGGGCCCCATTTTTCCCACCTGCGAGACGAGGTGAGCACTTTTTTATGTATGATCGCGGCACCTCTTTCCCTAATCCTATCCGCCAGGATAAGATCTTCCATGATCGGCACGTCACTGAACCCCCCTATTTCCTGGAAAAAATCGCGCAGGACGAATATGCCCTGGTCCCCTGTGAAGGAGCGAAGCAAAAGAGTCCGGAGATTGATCATCATTCCGGTCAATCGGTAGATGATTTTTCTCCCAGACAGAGTAACGAGAAAGCACCCTCCAACACAGTTTTGTTTTCTCTCGAAAGCAGCGTGAATGCTGTTTTTCCATCCAGATGGAAGTATAGTGTCCCCGTGCAGGAAAAGAAGGATATCTCCCGTGGCTTTGGATGCGCCTGCGTTCATCTGGCGGCTTCTGCCGGGAGGTGTGACGGTTACGAGGCGAACTCCATTTCTGTGCGAGACGATTCCTCTCGTCCCATCGGTGCTTCCTCCGTCGACTATTATTACTTCGTGAGGATTTTCCCTCAGCGCGGAGTTGATGCAATTTTCTATTGTGTCTGCTTCGTTCAGAACGGGTATTATCACGGAAATGGTTAGTTCTCCCACGATTTTTGATTATAAAATAGGATTGAGGGAGCAGACATGGGCAATTTCATGGACAAAGTGATGGCACGTTTGTACACGCGCTTCCCGTTTTTGCTCGACCGGTGGGCCAAAAGAAGCAAGATAATTACGTTCCAGGACACGTTCTTCGTCGAACCTTTCGTTGCCAGAGAGGAGCTGAAAGTTGCGCTGGTTACAACCGGGGGCGTTCACCTGAAGACTCAGGAGCCTTTCGACATGAAAGACAGGGATGGGGACCCGAGCTTTCGGGAGATTCCTGGAAACGCAAGAGTCGATGAACTGACGGTAACTCACGATTACTACGATTCCAGGGATGCATTGAAGGATATTGAAGTCGTGTTCCCCATACTGACGCTGAGTGAACTTGCAGAAGAAGGGTTCATACGCGAGGTCAACTGGAGGCACTTTTCTTTCATGGGGCACATTCAGGGGCCTCATCTGGAAGCTCTCATGAACGTTACTGCTCCGGAGGTGGCGGCCAGATTGAGAAAAGACGGCGTTGGGGCTGTTTTGCTGGCGCCAGCATGAGGGTTGTGCAATCAGACGGTCGGTCTGATTCAGAGAGAAATTGAAAAAGCAGGGATTCCAACTATCTCGGTGACTCTTTCCGAGGAGATAACGCGAAGAGTGAAACCACCCCGCGCGGTTTCCTTCGGTTTTCCTCTCGGTCATCCCTTCGGATTTCCGAACCAGAAATTCTTGAGGAAGAGGCTCCTCATTCTGTTGATCGAGAAGCTATATCAGATTGAGACCCCTGGAACGGTATTGAAAATACCCGTTTACGAGGGACCCGACGTGGAATGTGAGGTTTGCGGGGATGTATGAGCCGAACTGGCACCTCGATTGCTCATATTGCGTGAAAAAATCAAGGAGGTGTCAGTCATGAGATCGAACAGTGGTATCGCCAAGTTTTTCCCTCCCATCTTCGTTATGGTGTTTTTGTTGATTACGCTGGGGTTCAATCATGCTCTCGCTGAGCCGACCAGCGTGCTTTCTTATGGGAAGCCTGGTAGACATAGGCTCACGGGAAGGATGCAGATCGTTGACCCGAAAGGCGGGGTTTTCACGGTTTCGGGCAGGAGAAAAACTCTCCGCTTCACGGTAGATTCGGAGATTTTGTCCGGATTCAGGACCGGAGAAAAGGTCAGAGTTTTTTATAAGGTTGGGGACGATAAAAAAGTGGTTGTCTTGAGATTGAAAAAAGTGAATAATGTTAACGCCTCGGTTGGAAAGAGTTCCGGTTCGGGAAGGAAGCGCATTGAGGATTGAGGGGACAAAGAACTCGTGATTCGCTTCGAGGGGGGATCATATTTCCCCCTTTTTTTATGCCGGTTGACTCGTTGACAACCGTAAATGCCTTTGATAGATAAAGGAATTTCAAGCCAAACCGGAGGTGACGAAATGAAAAAACAGTATCTCCTTGCTCCTGGTCCGACTCCCATCCCGCCCAGTGTATTGCTCAAGATGGCTGAGCCCATAGTTCACCACAGGGCGCCTGCGTTCGAGAAAATCATGGAAGAGGTTAGAGAGGGGCTCAAGTATGTTTTTCAGACGGAAAGGGAAGTTCTCGTTTTCGCCTCTTCGGGGACGGGAGCCATGGAAGGTGCGGTTTCGAATTTCCTCAAGAAGGGCGATAAGGCAATATGCGTGAGGGGTGGAAAGTTTGGGGAAAGATGGGCAGAGATATGCGAGAAGTACGGCGTTGTACCGGTGAACATCGATGTTCCCTATGGTGAGGCTGTGGACCCGGCCGAAGTCAAGAAAGCCCTGGACGAAAATCCGGACGTGAAAGCCGTGTATGTTCAGGCGTCCGAGACATCAACTGGCGTCATGCATCCGGTGAAAGAGATTGCGGAACTTGTCAGGGAGCGGGAGAACACGATAATCGTGGTGGATGCAATAACCGCTCTCGGTGTTTTCGACGTCCCCACCGACGCGTGGGAGCTTGACATTGTAGTGGCTGGCTCACAGAAAGCGTTCATGCTTCCGCCGGGACTTGCTTTCGCGGCGGTTTCCGAAAAAGCTTGGAAGCTTGCCGAGGAGTCGGATTTGCCGAAGTACTACTTCGATTACAGGAAAGAAGCCAAATCCATAGTCAAGAACCAGACGGCATATACTCCTGCGGTTTCGCTTCTCATGGGGCTCTGCGAGGTGTTGAGGCTCATGAGAGAAGAAGGGCTGGAAAACATATTCGCGAGACACGCCAGGCTTGCTGAAGCCACGAGGGAGGCTGTGAAAGCGCTTGGACTAGAGCTTTTTGCTCCGAAATCTCCGAGTAACGCGGTTACCGCCGTCAAGGTTCCCGAGGGGATCGAGGGCGGAAAGATAACGAAGATAATCAGGGACGAATTCGGGGTGACCATAGCAGGTGGGCAGGGATCGATGAAGGGCAAGATATTCAGAATTGCTCACCTGGGCTATGCAGACAGGTTCGACGTGATAACGGCGATATCTGCTCTCGAGATGACCTTGAGCAGGCTTGGATATCCCGTTGAGTTCGGCAAAGGAGTTGGGACCGCCATGAGGATTCTCGAGGGGTAATTGGCAAACTTTTATAACCAGAAAGGGGTGAGAAGAATGAGCGATTATAAGGTTCTTGCACTCGACAATCTGCAGGCTGTGGGAATCGAATTCCTCAGGAAAGAAGGCTTCGAGGTCGATGTGAAGGGCAAGCTGAAACCCGAGGAGCTGAAGGAAGTCATCGATTCCTATGATGCGATAATCGTGAGGAGCGGCACGAAGGTTACAGCAGAAGCACTTGAAGGTGTAACCAGACTGAGGGTGGTAGGGAGAGCCGGGATAGGAGTGGACAACATTGATATAACCGCTGCCACAAAAAATGGTGTCGTGGTGATGAATACCCCTGGAGGAAACACCGTTACGACAGCCGAACACACGATTGCCCTGATGATGGCTCTGGTGAGGAACATTCCTCAGGCGGATCGGTCGATGAAAGCCGGGAAATGGGAAAAAAGCAGATTCATGGGGATGGAGATCCTGGACAAGACTCTGGGGGTCATTGGTCTGGGGAACATCGGGAAGATCGTGGCGGATAGAGCGAAAGGATTGAAAATGAGGGTTGTTGGTTACGATCCTTATATATCTCCAGATGATGCAGCGAGGCTAGGCGTGGAGCTGGTGAGTCTCGAGGAGCTCTTCCAGAAAGCGGATGTGATCACCGTGCACACTCCGCTTACTCCAGAGACCAAGGATCTCATAAACAAAGAAAACATAGATAAGATGAAAGATGGAGTCTACATTATCAACTGTGCCCGTGGAGGTATAGTGAATGAGGCGGATCTCATCGAAGCAATAGAAAGCGGGAAGGTTGCAGGCGCAGCTCTTGATGTGTATCCGAAAGAGCCCCCCGATCCTGAGAGCCCGGTGCTGAAGAATGAAAGAATCATATGCACTCCTCACCTGGGTGCTTCCACCCTGGAGGCGCAGGAGAAGGTGGCGCTCCAGATAGCGGAGCAGATAGTCGATTACCTGAAGAGAGGAACAATCAGAAACTCCGTCAATTTCCCTTCGATATCTGCGGAGCTCGTTCCGGTGCTCAGACCGTTCATTGAACTGGGTGAAAGACTCGGCAGTTTCCATGGGCAACTTCTCGAAGGTAGGCCATCAGAGGTGACGGTCGAATATCTGGGTGAAATCAGCCAGTTTACAACGGAGCCTGTTACGATAGCGGTGCTCAAAGGCATACTCCAGCATCTTTTCGAAGGGGTCAACCTGGTCAACGCTAGAATGATTGCGGAGGAACGGGGTATCAAGGTCACCGAGACGAAAGCCCCCAGGGCTGAAGACTACGCCTCACTCATGAGAGTGAAAGTGGCGAGCAACGGGAGGGAGTTCGTCTGCTCTGGGACCCTCTTTGGGAGCGAACCCATGATCGTCAAGTTGATGGGCTTTCATATCGAAGCGCACCTTGAGGGTTCCATCATAATGATGAACAACCTGGACGTGCCTGGAGTTCTCGGAAGGGTTGGCACATATCTTGGCGAGAAAGGAATCAACATAGCAGGGCTTCAGCTCGGGAGGGAATCGATAGGTGGGACTGCGATATCGCTGATCAACGTGGACCAGGAAGTTTCGGAAGATGTTCTCGAGGGCCTCAAAGAATTGCCGAATATAACAGATGCGAGGTATCTGAAATTCTGAGGGAGAGTGGATAGTGAAAAACGTTCTCGTACTCGGCGCCCAGTGGGGTGACGAGGGAAAGGGAAAAATAGTCGATTTGTACGCTGAGTTTGCCGACGTGATCGTTCGGTTTCAGGGAGGCAACAACGCAGGGCACACTCTCGTCATAGATGGCGAGAAACACATATTTCACCTGCTCCCTTCCGGGATACTACATCCACAAAAGCGGTGTGTGATAGGAAACGGTGTGGTCGTCAATCCAGCGGTGCTCCTCGAGGAGATATCCAGGCTCAAGGAGCGCGGTTATCTTCAAGACGACGATCAGCTGAAGGTGAGTCGAATTGCAAACGTCATAATGCCCTATCACGTGGCCCTCGATATAGCCAGGGAGAGAAAACTGGGCGATGGGAAGATAGGAACCACTGCCAGAGGGATTGGACCTTGTTACGAAGATAAAGTTGCCCGTGCCGGAATACGGATGTGTGATCTCTTGAAGCCGGATGTTTTCAGAGAAAAACTTCGGTCAAATCTGGAGGTGAAAAACTTTTTGCTGGAAAAGTATTACGGGTTGGAGCCTTTCGACTTCGACGAGGTTTACGGCGAATATCTCGAAATGGGCGAAAAACTCTCGAAGTATCTCTGTGATACGTCGAAGTATCTCGAAGGGGCGGAAGCACAGGGGGCGAAAATACTGTTCGAGGGCGCTCAAGGGACTATGCTGGATATCGATCACGGGACTTATCCTTTCGTTACTTCCTCGAATACGGTTGCTGGAGCGTTTGCTACCGGTGCCGGGACGTCAGTTAAGAAGATAGGAAGCATAATAGGCGTGTCGAAAGCATACACAACCAGAGTTGGAGGCGGTCCATTTCCTTCCGAGCTCAACGATGGAGACGGAGACTACCTGAGGGAAAAGGGACAGGAATTCGGTTCAACCACGGGAAGGCCGAGAAGGTGCGGGTGGTTCGACGCAGTTGTGGTCAGGTACGCGCACAGGCTCAACGATTTCGATGGTCTGGCCATAACGAAGCTGGATGTTTTGACGGGGCTCCCGAAATTGAAAATATGCGTCGCTTACAGGGTTGATGGCGAAGTGACGGATACTTTGATTCCTGAAATTGACGTTTTGTCGAAGGTGGAACCGGTTTACGAGGAGCTCGAAGGGTGGACGCAGGACCTGAGAGATGCGAAGGAGTTCAATGACCTTCCGAAAGAAGCGAGAAAGTATATAAAGAGGATTGAGGAACTGACTGGAGTCGAGGTGGTTTTGATTTCGGTCGGTCCCGAGCGGAATGCGACGATAATGAGGAAAAACCCGTTCAGGTGATTTTGTTTAGTATAATTATGATTGACAGTTTTTTTGCGGGAAGATATAATTTCCGTTCCTGTTTGGGACTTTGGAGCCCATAGCTCAGACGGTAGAGCACCGGACTTTTAATCCGGGGGCCGCAGGTTCGACTCCTGCTGGGCTCACCAGTTGCGTCCCCATCGTCTAGCCAGGCCAAGGACACCGGCCTTTCGAGCCGGTGACGGGGGTTCAAATCCCCCTGGGGACGCCAT
>CAYSCN010000026.1:0-27428 GCA_964429585.1 uncultured bacterium
GCTTCGAATTTGTTTAGGATTTCGTGCTTCGGGTTTCGGATTTTCAGTAAGAAAGGGGTGTTGATCTCGGATGTGGTTCTTGATCGCCTGGAGGAATATATGGAGGAACAAGAGGAGGACGGCTGTCATTCTCACCGCTGTCATGGTGGGCGTCTGGAGCATGATATTTCTCGGGGCGCTCATGAGGGGAATCTCGGACCAGCTTGTGAAAAACGGCATCTCCACGTTGACCGGGCACGTGCAGATTCACGCCAGGGGATACAGGGATGATCCGTCCGTGGAACTCAGTATTGAGAAGCCGGGAGAGGTGTCGAGGACCCTGAAGGAAATTTTGCCTCCCGGCAGCAGGTGGGCATATCGAGTTAGGGTTCCGGCCGTAGTCTCGAACGCCAGGCACTCTGCAGGAATAACTCTGGTGGGTATCGTCCCCGATTCGGAAAAGGGTGTTTCGTTCATAGGTGGCGCCATAAGAGAAGGCGATTACCTGAAGGAAGGAGATAGGAACGGCGCCATAATCGGGAAGAGCCTTGCCGAGCTTTTTGATACTGAGGTTGGGAAGAAGGTGGTGGTTATGGCTCAGGATGCGAGAGGAGATCTGGCTTCCAGAGCATTCAGAATAAGGGGAATCTACACGGCTGATATGGCGTCGACCGAGAAGAAGTTCATATTCGTGAACCTGGAGGCTGCCAGGTCGATGCTGAAAATGGATGGAGCCATATCCGAGTTTTCGATAATTCTTCCGGACAGTGACCTCACTGACGAGGTCAGAGGCGCACTGAGGTCTGCCCTCCCGGAAGAAACATACGAAGTCAACTCGTGGGACGAGCTTTTGCCCTTAACCGTTGCCATCACAGAAATGTACGATTTTTTCATCTACCTGTGGTATGTGGTGGTTTTCATTGCCATGGCCTTCGGAATAGTCAATACGACCTTGATGGTTGTTTTCGAGAGGGTAAAGGAGTTCGGGCTCATGCAGGCCTTGGGAATGAAGCCCTGGTGGATAATCAGAGGGGTCCTCCTCGAATCATTCATGATAATCGTCATGGGGACGATTGCAGGGAATGCCGCTGGAATCATTACTGTTAAACTTCTGTCGAAAACGGGGATAGACCTCGCTGCATTCGCTGCCGGAGCCGAGTACTTTGGTTTGCCCAGGATCATATACCCGTCGATATCTCTTTCGGATTTCGTCGCCGGGAATTTGATCGTGTTCATACTCGGGCTTGTGGTGAGCTTCTACCCGGCGTGGAAAGCCACACGTTTCACACCTGTTGAGGCGATGAGGAGCATTTGATTTGAGTAAATATAGAAGAGGGATGCAAATCCGAAATCCGAAGCACGAAGCGCAAGACAAATTTGAATATCTAAATACAAATGACCGAAACAATTTTGAGATCTGGTTCGTGGTTACGTGGTTACGTATTTGCGTGTGTGTGCGAAAAACACGCAGCTACCCAGCCGAGCAAATGCGTCGACTGCGGATCAGGGTTTCGGTATTTTAAAAATTCGAATTTCGGGCTTGTTTCGGATTTGGGTATTGGTATTTCGTGCTTTTATCATTGATTGATATCCGCGGAGGTGGAGGCTGTGCCCATCGTCGAGCTTAAGGATGTTTGGAAGACTTACAGAGATGGAAAGATAGCCGTGACTGCCCTGAGAGGGGTCAGTCTCGTGGTGGACAAGGGAGAGTTTCTCGCGATAGCCGGCCCGTCGGGTTCCGGCAAAACGACCCTGCTCAACATAATCGGGGGGATTGACAGGCCCGATTCGGGGGTAGTAAGGGTCAACGGGAAAAATCTGAACGATATGTCCAAGTCGGAGCTTGCGGAGATGAGGTTGCACAGGGTGGGATTCGTGTTCCAGGCTTACAACCTCATACCGGTTCTGTCCGCCGAGGAAAACGTTGAATACGTGATGCTTCTTCAGGGAGTTTCTTCAGAGGAGAGAAAGGAAAGAGCCAGGAGAATCCTGGACGAAGTGGGGCTTAAGGGAATGTATGGGAGGAGACCTTCGGAGCTGTCTGGAGGACAGCAGCAGAGAGTTGCGGTGGCGAGAGCGATAGTTTCGAACCCTGCAATTGTGCTCGCCGACGAACCCACTGCCAACCTTGATTCGGCAACCGGCAGGGAACTTTTGACCTTGATGAAGGAGATGAACGAGAAAAAGGAGGTGACGTTCATTTTTTCCACCCACGATGAGATGGTGATGGAGTTCGCCAGGAGGCTGGTGCTGATTAGAGATGGAGTGATCGTTGGTGATGAAAGAAAGGATTGAGGCGGCTTCACGAATATTTCCTTCTGTCTTCTTTTTGATTCTGCTGGCCCTTCTCGCGGTTCCGGGTGCCGGGCACTGCATCGAGCTCAGAACGGGCGGTTTCGTGAAGTTCAAGTCGAGTTTTTTCTTTCCAGGGGATGACTCTTTGCAGGGACTCGTGAGGTCCGATGCGGGGAGCGGCGGTTCCTTCGAAAGCAGGTTGAATGCCCAGGCTTTCATCTCGCCGGAGCTTTCGTTCGAGGCGCACTATAGACTTTACATTTTCGCCGGTGAAGACAGGAGGAGGACGAGAAAACTTCTTGAAAGATATCCTTTTCTGGGATCGACGTGGTTGTTTTCGACAGGAGATTCGATTCGCAGGGACAGGTTTTTCGACCTGTCTAAGGAGATTCACAGCGGGGATTCGGCTCTGGCTTTTCACGAGATCGACAGGTTGAACTTAACCTTTTCCAGGCCTTCGTGGTCCATCACTGTGGGCAGGCAGGCTGTTTCGTGGGGACACGGCTTTTTGTTCAACCCTTTCGATGTGATAAACCCATTTTCTCCCACGGAGATAGACAGGGAATACAAGCCGGGAGAGGACATGATAAATCTGCAGATGGCTCCTCCCGGAGGTGGGAGTTTCAGGATAATTTTCGCGCCTGCCAGGAATCCGTCGTCTGGCGATTTTTCTCTCGACAGATCTTCCGCGGGGTTTCTGGCGGAATGTAGTATCGGAGGGGTCGACATGAACTGGCTCCTGCTTACGCGGCTGGATGACCTCGTCTTGGGAGCTGGTTTCGTCTCTTACGCTGGCGATGCCGCTATAAGGGGCGATCTGACCTGGACTGTGCTGGACGATGCCAGTGGGAGAGAAGATTTCTTCTCTTTGGTTCTCAATACGGATTACTCGTGGGTTTACGCGGGAAAGAATTTCTACGGGTTTCTGGAATACTATTACAACGGCATCGGTGGAGACGATTATCCCCGGGTTGCGTCGAGGCCCGAGGTGTCGGAGAGACTGTTGAGAGGGGAGATTTTCACCCTGGGGAAGAATTACCTTTCCGGGTCGCTCAGGGTGGAACTTCACCCTCTTTACAGTCAGTTTTTCACGTTCATAACGAACCTGGATGATCCCTCAGCGGTCGCCGAAATATACGGCGTATGGGATGCGGCGACGGATTTCCAGGTAACTCTGGGAGCTACCTTCTACCTGGGAGGGAAAGGAACGGAATTCGGCGGTATAGAAATACCGGGAACCGGCTATTATCAGAGCAACCCCGATACCGTTTTCCTGTGGCTTTCCCGTTATTTTTGAACTCTACCCCTGGCTCATAGGCGGCAAATTCTGTCGGAAGGTATGATGCATAGAAATTCCAGGTGAGAGTCCTCGGCGGCGACGAAATTGTGAATCTCGCCTGGAGGCACGTAGATGTATGACCCTTTCTCTATGGGGTATTCCTTTCCTTCGGTCCTGACGAGGCCTTTTCCGGAGAGAACAAAAACCTCGTGTTCCCACGGGTGAGTGTGATACGGCGTGGATCCTCCAGGTTCCACTTCGAAGTGTCTCATTACGAAGTTGGGAGCTCCTTCTTTTTCCCCTATGAGGACACGCATCTTCACCGCGCTATTTTCCGGGCCTGCTGGAAGTTCCTGAGGGACTTCTGTGAACCTGCCTACCTTCATGTTCTCACCTCCTCCGAGTCGTTGTTTATCAATATAGCACGGCGAGCGGTGACTGGAAGGGTGCCTGTGGAATCGACGTTCGGTCTGATTGAAGAATATTTTATTGTGTTTGAATATTCTTTGACTGTGTGTGTGAATGGTGGTAACATAAACTCAGTTAGTGAGGAATAGGGCTCGATAACCATCCCACCGAAAGAAGGTTATTAAATCCGTTCTTCGCTCGAATCCCTAAAAGGGAAAGTTGTCCACGCGAAATTCAACAACGTGTGGATGTAAGGTTACTTCAAGGAGGTAAGTGTTATGTTGCAAGGCAAAGTAAAATGGTTCAACGACTCGAAAGGCTACGGATTCATTGAGCGGGAGAACGGACCTGACGTGTTCGTCCACTTCACGTCTCTCCAGATGGAGGGGTTCAGGTCCCTCGAAGAGGGTGATGTCGTGAAGTTTGAGATCGTCGACGGTCCAAAAGGTCCCCAGGCGTCAAACGTGGTCAAAGTCGCCTGAGAGGCGTTTTTGCCAAAACGGTAAGAGAAATCCCCGGAGCTCGCTGCTCCGGGGATTTTTTTTGCCCTATTTATATTGTCAGTTCGAAAATAAGGTATCTCAATTCGTGTGGCGATTGTCCCGGGTTGTAGCAGAGGGAGTTGCCGATCTTTACGCACGATAGCCCTGTCACTTCCGGAGCCTCGTGGATGTGACCGTGAAACGACGCTATCAGCAGGCCTTTCTCAGCCCATTTTTCTATGAATTTCGTCACCGACCTGCTCCCGACGTGTGTGTTTCCTCCATAGACTACGTCCAGATCGGTTCCGTAGGGTGGTGTGTGAGATACGAATAGAAATGGGTTTTTGATCTTCCTCGAGAGTTTTTCCAGGTCATTTTCTATGGTGTCTTTCCCCGACATTTTCAGTTCACCGAATCGGATTTTCGTCCGTGTGAACACCCCCGATGTTTGGGCGCCCTGAGAGGGGAAGGGTTCTTCTTCGGAGTCCGGTTTTTCCCAATCTTTGAGGCTGAACGGCGTCGGCGGAACGCACATGTATCCGACCACGTCCACACCATCTGCGAGCTCTTGAACTTCCATGTGCAGCAGGTTGAAGAGCTCCCCGTTTCTTTTTTCGAGCACGTCCCTGTTCGCTGCGAAGTCGTCGTTGCCCATATCCAGGAAGACTCTGACATTCGGGTTTCGATCGAGAAACTCTTCGAAGCGAGGTATCAGAGTTTTTTCCAGGTAGTTCCTCTGATACTCCACCATCTCCTCGATGGTGTCGGCGTAGTGTTCCCTTGGCACGAGATCCCCGCCGATGATGAGGGCGTCTATTTTTCTTTCTCCGGCCAGTTTGAGGAGCTCCGACAGGTGATTGCTACTCACGTGCAGGTCGGAGGTGAAGAGTATGTCCATGGTTTCTGTCCCCCTCCATCGTTTAACTCGTATTTTCCCAGAGAAAAATTCGCGTGTAAAGAAGAGCGGGAACAGGTTTGTTTCTGCCCGGTTTATAATAAGTTTCCAGTGTTTCTTCGAATAAGCGGGGAAGAATCAAGTCAGGAGGGTCATCTGTGAAGGCAATGGTCATATCAAGAATAGTCAATGTCGAAAAAGGTGTTGGATTTCTGGAAGCAGTCGAGCTTCCCGACCCGGTTCCGGGTGAGAGGGAAGTGCTGATTCGAGTGTCTGCCTGCGGAGTCTGTCACACCGAGCTTGACGAGATAGAAGGGAGGACTCCGCCTCCGAGGCTTCCGGTCGTCCCTGGTCATCAGGCGGTGGGCGTTGTCGTGGAGACAGGTCCTGGTGTTACGAGTCTCGAGGTGGGGGACAGGGTTGGAGTTCCATGGATATATTTCGCCTGCGGGGAGTGCGAACATTGCGCCAGAGGGGATGAGAATCTCTGCCGCCGATTCATCGCCACCGGAAGAGACGTGAATGGAGGATACGCCGAGCTTTTGAAGGTGAGAGAGGATTTCGCACATCCTATCCCGGATGGGTTGAGCAACGTGGAGGCGGCACCGCTTCTTTGCGCCGGGGCGATAGGTTACCGCTCGCTCAAGCTCTCGGGACTTGCGGATGGGGGCAGGCTCGGCCTCATTGGTTTCGGTGCTTCGAATCACCTTGTCCTTAAGCTTGTCAGGCATCTGTATCCCAATTCGAAAATATTCGTTTTCGCCAGAAGCGAGAAAGAGAGGAAGTTTGCGATTGAACTCGGCGCCTCGTGGGCGGGGGACATTGGGGAGGAATCACCGGAACTGCTGGATTGTATGATAGACACGACTCCTGTCTGGGGACCGGTTGTGAAATCTCTCAAGAGCCTCGCTCCGGGAGGGAGGCTCGTCGTGAATGCGATAAGGAAGGAGGATGTTGACAAAGAATCCCTCCTCGACCTCAATTATCCGCGGGACCTGTGGATGGAGAAGGAAATAAAGAGCGTGGCGAACGTGGCAAGGTGCGATGTCGCTGAATTTTTGAAGATCGCTGTTTCGGCTGGAATAAGGCCTGAGATTCAGACCTATCCACTCGAGGAGGCAGAAAGGGCTCTCCTGGAGCTCAAGGAGAGAAAGATTCGAGGGGCGAAGGTTCTTGTCGTGGAATGAGTGCGAAAGAACGCGTCGGTTCTACTCCCGCCTGGCTCTCCTGTTTCGGAAGAGAAATCGATAGAGGGCTTCCTTCTCCCCGTCCGTGAACCCCTCGAGCTCGGGGAGGGAGAAGAACTTTTCTCTTCTCTCCTCGGGCGTCATGTTTCTCATCTCTTTCAGCGATTTTCTCAGTTTTCTCTTCCGCTCAGGGGAGAGTCTGCTGAATTTTCTGGCGAACGCGGCGATCGCCCTTCTCTGTTCGGGTGGGAGCTTCTTAAGGAGCTTCCATCGCTTGAGCAGCTTCCTCCTGATCTCAGGCGGGAGATTTCGGAATCTCCTGAAGCGCTTCAATATTTCTCTTCTTTTCTCCGGTGGGAGATTCTTCCAGCGCCTGTATCTCCTCAAGATCCTTCTTTTCTTCTCGGGGGGGAGTTTTCTCCACCACTCGAAGACCTCGGGGTTGTCGAATCTTCTGGGCGGCCGGTGTTCTTTGAATTGAGGAGATTCTCTCCTCATGTTTCCGCTCCACGAGCGGCTCCCACCCCACCGGGCGTCGGATTTAAGCGGGAGCGCCAGTATGACGAAGGCTGCCAGGATGGTCGCCGTGATTGTTTTTCTGAGTTTCATGCTTCTCTCCTGTCGCTCTCGAGTATTTCTTCCAGGTCCTCGAGAGTTTTTAATATTTCGAGCAGCTCCTCCTCGCTTCCCCCCGCTTCGTCTATCAGCATCAAGAGCTCGAGCTCGTCTTCGGACATTTCGCTCACCATCAGTTTGCTGGTTCCGCTTCCGGGGAGAACCGGTTTCTCCCGGGTTTTTAGCCCTGGAATTCCAGAGTAGAGGGCGAAGATGAGCAGCCCCAGGATTCCCAGTCCTAGGGCGGGCCTAAGTAGCGGGAATCCCCATGACTTCTTCTCGATGCCAAGCTTTCTTCTGGCTTCTTTGAGGCTCTCTTCGATGGTTTTTTTGTCTGGAGCGGTTACATTCGCTGTTTCTTCCCCGATTTTCACGAAGAGCGAATGGAGTTCACGACACGAGGAGCATGAAAGGAGGTGCTTTCTCACTTCTTCCTTTTCTTCTCCTTTCAATTCCCCGTCTATATACGGGGACAGAAGTTTCTTCGTTTTTTCGCAATCACTCATTTTGCCACTCCCTCACTATACTTAAACACCTTGAGCCCCATTTGGTTTCACCTTTCCGCTCCGATTTGCCTGGCTATGAATTCTCTCGCCCGGAAAATCCTCAGTTTTACCGCTTGCTCAGAAATGCCCATTACTTCTCCTATTTCTCTGTAACTCATGTCGTTTAGCTGAGCCATCAGAAATGGGGTTTTCAGGTTTTCCGGCAGGTTCTCGAGAGCTCTTTTCAGCATTTCTCTCAGCTCCATTTCTTCGGCCACCTGGGAGGGATCGGGGACGGGTGCAGGGTGCGTATTGAGGGCGTGATCGTATGCGTCGAGGTTTCCCACCCGGTGATTTGCTGACTGCTCCCTCCACCGATCATCCCTGAAGTGATTGAGCAGGGTGTTTCTCGCTACCGTGTAGAGGAACGTGGTGAATCTGGCTCTCTCCTCGTATCTCGTAGCCGAACGGTAAATTTTTATCATGACTTCCTGCGATAGATCCCTGGAGAGCTCCTCGTCTCCCGTCGAGCGCAGGAAGAACACGTAGAGCTTTCCGAAGTGTCTCCTGTATAAGACGTCGAAGGCCTCGTCTTTCCCTTTTTTGATGAGGCCCATCAGTTTTTCGTCGGACAGGCGTGCGTAGAGTAATCTCATCGTTTATAATTAACCCACATGTGGGGTGCCGGTTTCAAGGACCCGGGAATTTTTAGCCCCATGAAAGGAAGTCCGGCTGTCATCCTTGAGGGGATACTTGCCTCTTGAGCGGTTGGGCTCTAGTTTTAGGCACTTGAGAGGAGAGGAGACGGAATGAAGGAGCTTGTGAGGGAAATTCTGGTCAGGATAGGAGAGGACCCGGAGCGCGAGGGCCTGAAGAAAACGCCGGAGAGGGTGGAGAAAGCGCTCAGGTTCCTTACCTCGGGTTACAGTCAGGACCCGAGAGAGATTCTGAGGAGGGCACTCTTCACGGAAGAATACGACGAGATGGTCATAGTGAAGGACATCGACGTCTTCAGCCTTTGCGAGCATCACATGCTGCCTTTTTTCGGAAAGTGTCACGTCGCGTATTTGCCCCGCAAGAGGATTGTAGGGCTGTCCAAGATAGTCAGGGTAGTGGACATGTACGCGAAGAGACTTCAGGTTCAGGAGAGATTGACTCAGGAAATTGCCACGGCTATACAGGAGACCCTCGAGCCATACGGCACGGCAGTCATCATAGAGGCCTATCACCTCTGCATGATGATGCGCGGTGTCGAAAAGCAGCACGCCAAGGCCGTGACCTCCGCCATGCTGGGGGTGTTCAGGACCAAACACGCCACGAGGATGGAGCTTCTGGACCTTCTCAAACCTGGCTCGTCCTCTCTCAGGTGAACCTATTGACATCAGAAACGAACCTCTGCTATCCTTTTACTGTTAGCACTCAGCAATATCGAGTGCTAATCAACTGAAAACAAAGGAGAAAATGGAGAGGATAGACGCCAGATCCGAGATAATATTGAAGGCCGTCGTGGAGGAGTACGTCCGCGTGGCGGAACCGGTGGGGTCTCGAACCATTGCCAAGAAGATACCCCTGAACATAAGTTCTGCCACGATAAGAAACGTCATGTCCGACCTCGAGGAGATGGGCTATCTGTATCAGCCCCACACTTCTGCGGGCAGGATTCCCACGTCCCTGGGATTCAGGTATTACGTGGACAGGCTTATGGAGGTGAAAGAGCTTGCCCAGGAGGACAGGGAGTCGATAGCCAGGAGCATAGAGGGACTGGAGGGGGACCTTCTTGGAGTCCTGAAGGAGACATCCAAGCTCCTTTCGGACATGATTCAGCACGCGTGCATCGTCGTGGCTCCCGGCCCGGACAGGATGATTCTCAGACACATAAGTTTCGTGAAGCTGGCGAAGAACAGGATACTGGTGGTCCTCGTGGGCAGGTCCGGGCTCATTCAGAACCGGATATTCGACTACAGTGAGGACGTTTCGCAGACGGAACTGGACAGGATATCCAATTACCTGAACCAGGAAGTGGTAGAAGGCAGAACCATCCACGAAATTCGCTCCTATATAGTGAAGGAACTAAACCGCGACAGAATGAAATATGACCGTCTCATGAAGCGGGCGCTGGATTTCAGCGATCGAGTACTTTCCCAGTCCATGGATAACGTCATAGTCGAAGGGCAGACCAAGGTTTTCGAGCAGCCCGAATTCGTGGAGGATCTGGAAAAACTCAAGCAGGTGATGAAGAGTTTCGAGGAGAAGTCCATTTTGCTCAGGCTTCTGGACAGCACTCTCGATTCGGAGGGGGTTCAGATATCCATCGGGTCGGAGAACGTGCTCGAGGAGTTCAAAGACATGTCGGTCGTGGCTGCAGGGTACAGGCGCGCCGATTCCACGCTGGGCACCATAGGGGTTCTCGGGCCGGTGAGGATGGATTACGGCGTGGTTATTCCGTTCGTCGAATACGCTGCACAGGTCTTGAGCAGGGTTTTCGAAGAGAAATAATCGGAAAAAGAGGGGTTTGCCATGTCGGACAGAGAAAGAGACGTGAAAGGGAATGATTTGTCTTCCAGAGGTGAATCGGAAGAGAAAGAGAAGAATGCGGTTGGTGAGGTCTGCGAGGCCTCTTCTGACAATGCTGCTTCCGTGGGAATGGAGGCCGGAGGGAGCGACGAGAAAGCGGGCGGTGAGGAAAATCTCGAGGAGCTCATCGAGAGGCTCAGAAAAGAAAACGAGGAGTTGAGAAACAGGATCCTCTACCTCCACGCGGAAATGGACAACTTCAGGAAGAGAACCGCCAGGGAAAAAGAGCAGCTCATAGCCTACGGGAACGAGAAGCTGGTCAGGGAGCTGATAACGGTGCTGGACCACCTGGAGCTCGCTCTCTCGCACGGTGAAGAGGATGAGAAGATACGGAAGTTCCTATCAGGCGTCGAGATGACGTATAATGAATTTTTAAACATATTGAAGAAGTTCGGTGTAGAGCAGATCGACGACGAGGGGGAAAAATTCGATCCCAACGTTCACGAGGCTGTTTCCAGTGTCCCGGTGGAGGGGAAAGAACCCGGGACTATTTATCAGGTTGTCAGGAAAGGATACACGCTGAACGGCAGGTTGATCAGGCCGGTCCAGGTGGTGGTTGTCAGAGAGCCGGAGAAGGGAGACGGTGAGGAGAAGGACAGAGAGGAGAAGGTCAACTGATTCCCTTCACACTCTATAAATCCACCAAATTTGCTCGTGGGGCGGACAGTTGAAAGGCGAAAAGGATTATTACAGGATTCTCGGTGTTTCCAGGGACGCTTCGATAGAGGAGATCAAAAAGGCGTTCCGAAAACTCGCCCTGAAATACCATCCCGACAGAAACCCGGGCGACAAACAGGCGGAGGAGAGGTTCAAAGAGATCAACGAGGCTTACTCCGTGCTGTCCGATCCCGAGAAGAGAAGGATGTATGATCTCTACGGAACGTCGATGGGCGCCTCGACATCCGAAGGCTTCGGCTTCAGCGATTTCGGGTTCAACGTGGGAGGATTCGAGGATATATTTTCAGAATTTTTCGGTGACATTTTCGGGAGAGGCTCCAGGACGAGGGCTCAGCGAGGCGCCGATCTGAGATACAGACTGGAGATAACCTTCGAAGAGGCAGCCAGGGGGACTGAGAAGGAAATAAAGTTTCCGAGGCATGAGACCTGCCCGGAGTGCGGGGGGAACGGAGCGAAAAACGGAACAGCGGTGGAGACCTGTCCCACGTGTGGAGGGAGAGGTCAGGTCTCGTATCAGCAGGGATTTTTCAGCGTCACCAGGACCTGCACCAGGTGCCGCGGGATGGGCAGGACCATAAGAGAATACTGTCCTCGTTGCAGCGGCAACGGCACCGTTGTAAGGGACAAGAGAATCAGGGTAAAGATCCCACCTGGTGTGGATGAAGGAACCAGGCTTAAGGTGAGAGGGGAAGGGGAGCCCGGAAAGTTCGGCGGACCGGCGGGTGACCTCTACGTCGTGATATCGGTCAGGCCCCATCCTCTATTCAAGAGGGAAGGGAACAACGTGGTGTGCGAGGTTCCGATAACCTTTCCTCAGGCTGCGCTGGGTGCAGAAATCGAGATTCCCACGCTGGATGGGAAGGAAAAGTTGAAAATTCCTCCCGGAACGCAGACAGGCACCGAGTTCATTTTGAGAGGAAAAGGGTTTCCCATATTGAACGGTTACGGACGGGGCGACTTCGTCGTCAGGGTGATACTCGAGGTCCCAAGGAGGTTGACCAAGAAGCAGAAGGAGCTCCTCCAGGAGTTCGAGAAGCTGTCCAAGGGTTCCCATGGACCCCTCGGAAAAAGCTTCTTCGAGAAGGTCAGGGAAATATTCGGCTGAAAACGGGAGGATCGTTTGGCCAGGTTTTCAAGAGGCGGAGGCAGGTGGTTCTTCGTCTTTTTTTTAATCGCAACCATTTCTTTGTCTCGGGTTGTGGTGGGGCTTTCGTTCGCGCAGGAGGAGGGCGATGAAGAGTTGGTTTTCTATGAGGAACAGCCCGAGCAGGTGAGAATATCCGCGAAGGACCTCATAAAGGGCGAAATCCTTCTCCGCCAGATGAGAGTCAGAGACGCGCTTTCCTTCTACGAGGAACTCCTGCAATACCCTGTAAATGACGAGAGGAAGGGCTATGTCTACTACAGGCTTGCGAAAGTACACTATGCCCTTGGAAACTACGAGAAGGCCCTCGAATACGTGAAGAGGGCGATAACCCTGCTCGAGTCGAGGTATCACCTCTATACTGCGATGTATCTGCGCATGAAGATTTACGCCGACATGGGCTGGTATCGAGAGGCAAAACAGATTGCCCTTTATCTGCTCGATGCGAAATACGTGGATGCGCCCGAAAAGGACCTTTATCTGTTCATGGCCAGAGCCGATGTGGCTCTTGAAGATGCGGTGAATGCAGTCCACGATTATGAGAAGGCATTTCTGCTGTCCGACCTGGAAGACAGGATTGTCATATACGATGAATTCGAGGCCAAGACCGGGGACATCTTCACGAAAGTGAAGAACCCTCTCGTATTCGCCGACTGTTACGAAGGGCTGAGTTCACTCAGGTTCAGGGTCTACGTTTTGGAGTCCGCCGTCAGATTCTGCCTCAGGGAGAAATTCCTGGGGTTCGCTCAAATTTTTCTGGATGAATTGAGGCCACTTGCCCCTCTCGAAGAGAGGGAGGATGTTCTCCAGGCGTTCGAGATGCAGCTGGATTCGTTCAAACGGGAGAAGCCGGTGGTAGCGGTTTACCTCCCCTTCAAAGGCAGGTTCGCCGATTACGGGAAGAGCTTTCTGATGGGGCTCGAACTGTCTTACAGGGAGAGAGCCAGGGCGGGTGGAGTTTTCGATCCCATATATTTCGTGGAGGTCAGGGATACTTCCAGCCCTGAAGTGTCCCTTGACAGGGATATATACGAAAGAAGACTCGGGCCTGAAGTGGTTGCAGTGGCTGGTCCTCTGCGCAGCAGTGAAGCGTATTTCGTGACACCTCTCCCGGATTCTCCCCCGATTTTTTACCTGGGACAGAGACTCGTCGAAAAGGGGGAAGGGTTCATAAACTTCGGACTGAAACCTTTTCAGGAGATGCTGAAGCTCGCTGATCTGGCTCTGTCCAAGGGAGTGTTTTCCTGTGCCATATTTTACCCCGAGAACGGTTACGGCAGGGCTTACAGGGATGCTCTCGTGCGAGCTCTCGCTCTGCTCAGGATCAGGGTTGCGGGTGAATATGCCTATTCCACCCGAACGAGAAATTTCATTCCCATGATAAAGGGGATAGTCGGAGAGGATGTGTTCGAGGAATTCGCGAAAGCGGAGGAGAGGGATGTTACCATGCCCGTTCCCTTCGACGGTGTTTTCATACTGGATACGCCGGGGAGAGGGGTTTTGCTCCACTCACAGATGTTTCATTCAAATATCAAGGTTCCCTGTTTCGTGCCTTCGTCCTGGACGGAGTGGGAGGTTTTGAGTGACATCAAAGGAGACGTCAGGGACCTGTACGCGGTGAGCGATTTCTATCCTTTTTCTCCGAAGAAGGCCAACCGTTCTTTTCTGGCGACTTTCAAGGACACGTTCGGTGGGGTTCCCGACAGGTATTCGGCTTATGGTTTCGATTTTGGTTCCCTGGTCTCCGAGTTCCTGAAGGAGAAATACCTGTCAGAAAAATCCGGTGAAGTGGATTTCCCCCGTTTCGAAGAGTGGATTAAGGAACGGGAGGTGGTGGGAGTTTCAGCACCTGGCGAGCTGGATTTTAATGGAGTTTTAGTGAGAAATCTTTACACATTCAGAGTCGATTTGGGTAGAATTGAGTTAGTTTTCCCCGAATTCTACTGATAGGAGGAGGAAAATGGCTATTAGGAAAGCTGTTTTCCCCGCTGCAGGACACGGGACCAGGTTTCTGCCGGCTACGAAGGCGTCTCCCAAGGAGATGCTCCCTCTGGTGGACAAGCCACTTATTCAGCACTGCGTCGAGGAGGTGGTGGAGGCTGGGATAAAGGACATCATAATCGTGACTGGAAGGGGGAAACATTCCATCGAGGATCACTTCGACGTTTCCTACGAGCTCCAGGAGCTTTTGAAAAGCAAGAACAAAACGGGCGAGCTCGAGGAGATGAGAAAAATAGTTGAAATGGCGGAGTATTTCTACGTCCGACAGAATATGCCGCTGGGACTCGGGCACGCCGTGTTGAAATCGAGGGCGTTGGTAAATAGCGAAGATTTCGTGGTGGTTTTGGGCGATGACATAATCGACTCGAAAAAGCCCGTTACGGCCCAGCTGATCGAGGCTTACGAAAAATTCGGAAGAGGGATATACCTGGCTGTCGAGAGAGTCGACCCTGCGGAGGTCGACAAATACGGGATAATAGAGGCGGAGCCGGTGGAGGGAAACGTTTACAGGGTTCTGGATATGGTGGAGAAACCTTCTCCCCCCGAGGCCCCGTCGAATCTGGCGATCATTGGAAGGTACATCCTCCCCCCCGAGATATTCCCCGTTCTCGAGGAGACGAAACCTGGAAAGGGGGGAGAGATTCAGCTGACCGATGCGATGAAGAGTATGATAGGTAAGATGAGTGTATACGCGGTGGAATTCGAGGGAACGCGTTACGATGCCGGAAACAGGCTTGGTTTCCTGAAGGCGAACATAATATACGCCCTCAAGAGGGACGATTTGAAGGAAGGGCTAGTCGAGTTTTTGAAGGAGCTTGTGGAGCGCAATTTCGCCGTTTGATTTGCGAGGGAGATTTCATGGGTGGTAGTAAAAGGAGGGGGTTCAAAGTAAACCTCCATTACACACTGGAAGAGGGAGCCAGGATTGGGACGAGAGGTTACTTTTCCCCTCCGACTGACATTTTCGAAACCAGGGAAGGGTTGCACATAGTCCTTGAAATTCCGGGCGTGGAGGCTGACAAGGTTAGCATAACCGTTTCGGGTTCCCGCATAGTGATTGCCGGTGAGAAAGTAGTGCGGGAGAGCAGGGAGGCCGGTAAGTTTTTGAGGATAGAGAGGAGCTACGGAAAATTCCAGAAGAATTTCGAGGTGATAGGTGCTTTCAATACGCAGCAGGCAGAGGCGGTCTTAAAAGACGGGCTTCTGAAGATGTTCATCCCGCGGTGTGAAGAGAAGAGAGGAAAGGAGAGGAGCGTGAGGATAAAGGTAGACAGAACAGGGGAGGGAGACCTTGAGTGAAGAGAAACTGTCAGACGATCTCATAGAAGAGGGATTCGAGCTGGAAGACACCGGGGAGGCCGAGCGAAGAGAAAGTGAGATCCCTGACGTCCTGCCTCTTTTGCCGGTGCGGGACATCGTGATATTCCCGTATATGACCCTTCCGTTGTTCGTGGGCAGGGAGGCATCCGTCGCCGCGGTGGACGAGGCACTGGCTGGCAAGCGCTACATCTTCCTGGCGACTCAAAAGGATCCTGCAATAGAGGAACCGGAGATCGACGACATATACAGAGTCGGAACCGTGGCGATGATAATGAGGATGCTAAAACTCCCGGACGGTCGCATAAAGATACTCATACAGGGCATCATGAAGGGGAGAATTCTCGAATACACGCGATTCAGACCCTGCATGAGGGTGAGGATAGAGAAGATTGCCGAACCGGAGATGCAGGAGCTGACCATCGAGGTCGAAGCCCTGATGAGGTCGGTGAAGGAGAAGATAGAGAGGATACTGTCTCTCAAGAATCTCCCCTCGGAAATAGCGATGGTAACCGAAAACATAACGAATCCTGGCATACTAGCGGACCTGGTTGCCTCCAACCTGCGGCTCAAGATATCCGAAGCTCAGGAAGTTCTCGAAATTACCGATCCGATCGCCCGTCTTACCAAGGTCAACAAGCTCTTGACGAGGGAGCTTCAGGTGGCGGAGTTGCAGGCGAAGATCCAGGAACAGGCGAGGGAAGAGATCAGCAAGAGCCAGAAAGAATATTTTTTGAGGGAACAGCTCAAGGCGATAAAACACGAGCTCGGTGATCTCGACGGGAAGGCGGAAGAGATCGAGGAGTTGAGACAGAAGATAGAGCAGGCGGGCATGCCCGAGGAGGTGAGAAAAGAGGCGGAGAAGCAACTGCGAAGACTCGAGATGATGCACCCGGACTCGGCTGAGGCTGCGATAGTGAGGACGTATCTCGACTGGCTCGTGGACCTTCCCTGGAGCCGGTCTACCAGAGACAGACTGGATATCAAGAAAGCGAAGAAGATCCTCGACGAGGACCATTACGACCTGGACCAGGTCAAAGAGAGGATCCTGGAGTATCTGGCTGTTCGGAAGATGAAGAAAGACATGAAGGGGCCGATACTTTGTTTTGTGGGACCTCCGGGTGTCGGAAAGACGAGCCTGGGAAAATCCATAGCCAGAGCGATGGGAAGAAAGTTCGTGAGGATCTCCCTCGGAGGTCTCAGGGACGAGGCGGAAATTAGAGGGCACAGAAGGACCTATGTTGGAGCCCTTCCGGGCAGGATAATACAGGGAATAAAGCAGGCAGGGACCAACAATCCGGTATTCATGCTGGATGAGATAGACAAACTCGGTATGGATTTTCGCGGCGATCCCTCGTCCGCTCTGCTAGAGGTTCTGGATCCGGAACAGAACTTCATGTTCTCGGATCACTATCTGAACCTGCCGTTCGACCTCTCCAAGGTGATGTTCATAACCACCGCCAATCTGGTGGATCCCATTCCGCCCGCGTTGAGGGACAGAATGGAGATAATCCGGATACCGGGTTACACGGACGTGGAAAAACTGGAGATAGCGAAGAGGTATCTCATACCGAGACAGCTCGAGGAAAACGGCCTTTCCAACAGGGATCTTTCCTTCTCCGACGGCGCGATACTCGCGATCGTGAACCAGTACACCAGGGAAGCCGGGCTGAGGAACCTGGAGAGGGAGATAGCGAGCATCTGCAGGAAGATCGCGCGAAGGAAGGCGGAGAAGGAGAAGGGGCCGTTCAGGATAACAGCGGGTAATCTCCATAAATATCTCGGACCGCCAAGATACCTCCCTGAGAGCGAGGCTGACGAAGACCAGATAGGTGTTGCCACGGGTCTCGCCTGGACGATGTCTGGCGGGGACATTCTGTTCGTGGAGGTGTCGGTGGTCAAAGGCAGAGGGAAGATCACCATAACGGGTCACCTGGGCGAAGTGATGAAAGAGTCCGCTCAGGCTGCAGTCACTTATACCAGGTCCAGGGCTGCACTTCTTGGAATAGACGAGGATTTCGCTTCCAAGCACGACCTCCATATCCATGTGCCCGCGGGTGCGATTCCCAAAGACGGCCCTTCGGCGGGTATAACCATAGCAACTGCCCTTGTTTCCGCGTTGACAGGGATTCCGGTCCGCAGGGACGTGGCAATGACGGGGGAGGTCACCCTCAAGGGCAGGGTTCTTCCTGTGGGCGGCTTGAAGGAGAAAACTCTCGCTGCGCTGAGAGCAGGGATAAGGACTGTCCTCATTCCGGATAGAAACAGGAAAGATCTCGACGACATCCCCGATTACGTGAAGAAAAAGATAGAGTTCAAGTTTGTCAAGAACATGGATGAAGTCCTGACGAACGCCCTCAAGGAAAATCCCTTTGAGGAGAGGAAGAAGGTCTCGAGGGAGGTCGAGTCTGAACCGGCCAAGCCCGTCAAGAAGAGGGCGAAGGGAGCCTGAAGGGGATTATATATGATGCAGGAAGCAGGTTCCGACTCATCCAGGATGTTCGGCGAGGATGAGATAATATACGAGATTTTCCTCAAGGATCTTCCCTTCAAGGAAAGAGTGATCGTCCGACCCGGGGACGATGGGGCGGTGCTGGACCTGAGGGGACGGATGGTAGTCACCACGGACATGCTCGTGGAAGGTGTTCACTTCGACCTCTCGTATTTTTCGCCGCAAAATGTGGGTTTCAAGGCGATCTCCGTGAACGTCAGCGATCTTGCAGCGATGGGAGCCAGACCCCACTCGTGCTTCATCGCGGTGGGTATTCCTCCCGAAAGGGGTGTGGATTTCGTCAGAGGTCTTGCTTCGGGGATCAGGCGGGGGCTCGAGACGTTCGACGTAGTTCTTGCTGGGGGAGATACTGTAAGGGCGAAAAAACTCGTGCTGTCTGTGACAGCGGTGGGCGTTCTCGAAGGAGAGCCTCTTTTGAGGTCTGGCGCTAAACCCGGGGATTCTGTGTATCTGTCCGGGGTCACGGGCTTGTCTCACATGGGTATGAAGTTGCTATCGGGGGGAGTGAGAGAAAATTTCGGGAATCTTTCCTCCCGTGCCACGGCGTGGCACCTGGAGCCTGTGGCGGAAACAGAACTTGGGATTTTCCTGGGAAAGAAAGGGATTGCATCCTCCTGTATCGATGTGAGTGACGGGCTGGTGAGAGACCTGAAGAGGGTGATGGACTCGTCCGGTGTGGGGGCGGTTCTCTGGGAAGATGCCCTTGGACTGGATGACGACTACAGGGAGCTGGCTGTGGCCCTCCATCTGGACCCGGTGGAGGTAGCGTTGCACGGAGGGGAGGATTTCAGGTTGCTCTTCACGGTTCCGCCGGATAGAGAGGCGGAGCTTTCAGTGTTCAAAGAGAACGGAAAAATCATGAAGATAGGCCAGATCAGGAGTGAGAGGGGAGTTTTTCTGCTCAGCGGAGGGGAGCTTCTGGATGTGAGCGAGTTAGGTCCCTCTTCTTTCGAGCACTTTTCCCATGGAGGTGCGTGAGAGAAGTTGGAACTGGTGATTTACCTCATAATTCTGTTTTCGATGTCGGCTTTTTTCTCTGGTTCTGAGACTGCGTTCTTCTCAGTCCCCCTCTCCAGGCTGAACGGACTCAAGGAGACCTCTCCGTCTGTATACGAGAGAATTGCTTTTTTGAGAAGCGACCCGAGGCGCCTGATCGTCACCGTTCTTATAGGCGGCGAGATTGCCAACATTTCCATTTCATCGCTGTTCACGTCGCTCATAACGCGCATGATGGAGCAGGGAGGAGAAATCGTTTCTCTGGTGGTATCCACGTGTGCCATCTTGATGTTTGGAGACCTGATACCTAAGAGTGTCGCTTTCGTTCACGGCGTCTCATACGTGAGAGTCGCATCGTTTCCCCTGTATCTTTTCATGAGGCTGGTGGCTCCAGTCAGACTCGTGGTGGAGAAGATCGCTTCTGGAATTCTCTACCTGTTCGGCGTGAGTGAGCCAAAGGAGTTTCTCTATTTTTCCGAGAGCAAGTTCAGGACGCTCATCGACGAGGGGGAAAAGAGCGGCGAGGTGGACAGGTCGGAATCCAGGTTGATCCACAACATTTTCGAGCTGACTGATAAGTCTGCCCACGAGGCGATGACGCCTGTGAACGACGTTTTCATGGTGGAGAAGGATCTTTCCTTTTCAGAGCTCATAAAGAGAATGAAAATATACCGGCACTCACGCATTCCCGTTTACGAAGGGTCAAGGAACAACATAATCGGAATCCTTTATTTCAAGGACATACTCAGGCACGCGAGGGAAAGGGAAGACGACGTGGACTGGACCGTCTACCTGAGGGAACCCTATTTCGTCCCGGAGAGCAAGCGTCTCTCCGATTTGCTGAACGACATGCAAAAGAAAAAGATCCACATGGCGATAGTCATAGATGAATACGGAGCCGTGTCGGGGATCGTAACAATGGAGGACATACTCGAAGAGTTGTTCGGAGAGATAAGGGACGAGTACGATGTGGAAGAGAAGATGGTCATCCCTGTGGATGACAGGACCAAAATCGTGAGCGCCAGGATGCCCGTCGAGGAGTTCAACAAAATATTCGGCACTAGCCTCACTGATGAGGAATACGATACGGTAGGCGGATTCGTTCTGGATCTGTTCGGCTATCTTCCCCGGAAAGGGGAAAAGAAGAAGTTCGGGAATCTGGAGATCGCTGTTGAGAGAGTCCAGGGAATAAGAATATACGAGGTCAGGGTGAGACTCCTGGAGGGGGAGGGAGATGGGAGTTGAGGTGATTCTCCTGATCATTTTCTGCCTGATAATGGAAGGCCTTTTTACCGGGTCGGAGATAGCCATCATATCGGTGGACAGGGGATATCTCAAGGAGATGGCCAAAGGAGGCAGGAAATTCGCCCAAATCGGTTTGGAGATGCTGGAGAAACCTGAGAAGATATTCGCCACTTCCCTTACCGGGACCGATCTGTTCGTGGTCGCCAACACCATAATTTTTACGACATACTTCCTGGAGAAGCTCGATAGTTACGCGGAGCTCGTCTCGGTGGCTGCGTTGACTCCGCTCGTGCTGATATTCGGGGAGATAATTCCAAAGTCGATTTTTCAGACCTATTCCAGGCGTTTTGCCCCTTTTGCCATATATTTCCTCCACTTTTCGTCGTATGTTCTGGCGCCGGCCGTGGCTGTTCTGAGCACTGCATCGAGAGTTTTTCTCAAGGTGTTCAGGGTCGATGTCCCGGCTCGTCTCGGTATAACGAGGGAGGAGCTCATAATGATGGCCACGCAGTACAGGCGTGGAGAAGACGTGGAGGAGCACGAGCAGAAAATGGTGGGAAGGGTGTTCGAATATTCGGAGAAAAAGGTCAAGGACGTTATGGTTCCAATAGTGGACGTGGTGGCGTTCGAGGAGAACACTCCGATCAAGGAAGTGATAGAGGTCGCTTCGGTGCGGGGGTTTACCAGGTATCCAGTGTTCAGGGAACGGGTCTACAATATCACCGGGTTCGTCAATATTCTCGATGCGTTCACCGTGGACTCGGTTGACCATCCGGTCTCCGTGATAAAGAGGAAACCCTATTTCGTTCCAGAGTCAATGATGGTGGATGAGCTTCTCGAGGACATGAAGAAAGAAGGACAGTGGCTGGCGATGGTGGTTGACGAATTCGGCGGCGTGTCCGGGATAATCACAGTGGAGGACATACTCGAGGAAGTGGTTGGGGAAATAGAAGACGAATATGACAGAGGGAAGGTTTATTACAGGGAGGAAGATAGCGGAGTCTATGTGATGTCCGGCAGGACGGAGGTGGAGGTGGTTGAGGAACTTCTGTCAGTCGAGATTCCAAAGGGAGATTTCACTACCATAGCGGGTTATATAATCGAGATTGTAGGAAGAATGCCTCAGCCTGGCGAGGTCGTGGAGGATGAGAACCTTTGCATGGAGATTGTGAGGGCTTCGGACAAGACAATCGATCTTATAAGGGTGCGGAGGAAAAGAGGGAATGATGGAGAAGATGATAGAGGAGATACTACGTAGCTACAGGGAAGGGGAGGTGGATCTCGAGAGCGCCAAGGAGAGGCTCAAGAGATTCGTATACGAGTCTCTCGGGTTTGCCACGATAGACCATCACAGAACCTTAAGGCACGGCATACCCGAGGTTGTTTACGGTGAATACAAGACTCGGGAAGAAATAACAGGGATCGTGGGAAAGATACACGAAAAGTCCGGGAGGGTCCTGGTAACGAGAATTTCCCCGGATAAAGCGGGGTTCGTTCTATCTCGATTTCCTGGTGGCAGGTATTACGAGAAGGGAATGGTGCTCACGATAGGGACACCTGTTCCTCCCGACGAGACGTTGCCTCCTGTACTCGTGATTTCCGCCGGGACTTCCGACGGTGGTATTGCGGAAGAAGCCTTTGTCACTGCCGAGTTTTTCGGTAACAGAGTTGCAGAAATGCGTGATGTGGGAGTCGCGGGAATACACAGGATAACGGATAGAATGGACCTCATAGAATCGGCAGGGATTATAATAGTCGTGGCCGGGATGGAGGGTGCTCTTCCGTCGGTGGTGGCGGGCCTATCTGGCAAGCCGGTGGTGGCTGTCCCAACCAGCGTCGGATACGGCGCTTCCTTTGGAGGGGTCACCCCCCTTCTCGGGATGTTGAACTCCTGTGCTCCCGGCGTGGTCGTCGTCAATATCGACAACGGCTTTGGGGCGGCCTACTTTGCCACGATTCTCAACAGGACATGGAAGAACATTTCCAGGAGCGAAAAGGAGGAGTGATGAAACCCAAGAGGAACCCTGAAGTAATGTGGCGTGTCGAGAAAGGCATCTATCAGAAGGCGATAGAGCTGGCTAAAGAAGGAAAAGAGTATGAGGATATTGGTGTCCTGTCTCTCATGCACGGGAACTCGATTCACCAGCTGAACCTGGTCGGCGCCGAGGTCTGGTTGAGGATAAACGGAGTGAATGATCTGGACAGGATAGCTGAAGAGATTGCGGAGCTGTTCGACGCGGATGTCCAGGAAATGAGAGAAGATGTGGAAGAGTTCGTCCTTTCACTCAAGGAACGCGGGTGGGTTATCATTGAAGAGACTTGATTCAGAGCTGTCCTTCCTTTACTTCGATTGCTTCTGCGGGATAAGCGGTGACATGGCCTGTGGGGCTCTGGCACACCTGACGGGGGATTACGAAGTTCCCCGAATCGTGGCCGAAGCGCTCGGGTTGTCGGGAGTGGAGGTTCGAGTCGAGAGGAGAATTTCATCCGGGATATCCGGGTTCGGGCTATCGGTCAGGAGCGGGGGAAAGGAGAGACCCAGGCGGCTGAAAGATGTGCTAGATATGTTTTCGGGGTCGGGACTTCCTGTAGACGTTGTGCACAACTGCTCTGCCGCGTTCGAGAAGCTGGCGGAAGTCGAAGCCAGGATTCACGGGGTTTCCCCCCAAGAGGTTCACTTTCACGAGGTGGGTGCCATCGATTCCATCCTGGATGTGTGCGTATTTTTCCAGTACATTCACGAATTGGCTCCCTCGATGGTGTATTCGAGTCCGCTTCCGTATACTTCCGGAGGGGTGGAGACGGCTCATGGAATTCTTCCGGTTCCGGCTCCTGCGACGCTCGAGATAGCAACCATGGCGAAGGCAAGATGGGTGAACTCCTGTGTGGAGGGAGAGCTAGTCACTCCCACGGGTGTCCTTCTTCTGGCGCAGGCGGGGGCGGTTTTCGAGGAACCAGATTGTTTCGCCATAGATGGGATTGGATACGGGATTGGTGAAAAGTCGATAGAGGGAAGACCCAACATCTTACGGGTTTTGAGGGGTAAGCGCTCGACGTCTCTTGCAGATGATAGGGTGTTGGTCGTCGAAACCAACGTGGACGATATGAGCCCTCAGGGGATAGGTTTCCTGTTCGACGTGATTTTCGAAGCGGGTGCGTATGATTTCACCGTTTCTCCGGCCACGATGAAGAAGAACAGGCCGGGGTGGATATTGAGCGCCATCGTCCCGGAAGACTGCCTTGGCGCCGTTCTCTCTGCCATCTTCACTCACACGTCTACCATAGGTCTCAGAGTGACTCCCGCGGACAGGTTCAAGCTCACGAGAAGGGTGGAAGAGGTGGAGACGAAGTGGGGAAAGGTGAGGGTCAAGGTGATTTCGGCTCCCGGCGGCATGGAGAGAGGGATTCCCGAGTTCGACGACTTGAGGAGAATAGCCCGTGAAGCCGAAATTACGCTGGATGAGGTTGCGAGGGAGGTGGAGGATACGTGGCGAAGAAGAAGGTGAGTTTCAGCTGTGTGGAGTGCGGATACGCCTCGCCGGGATGGCTCGGAAGGTGCCCCCAGTGCGGTGCCTGGGGAAGTCTTCAGGAGGAGCTGGAACCCGGAGAGGCTGGTGGCCGGGTCGCTCCGCGCGGGGCGGAGCCTATGAGTCTTAGTGATGTGCCTCTCGAAAGTGCCAGGAGGATGACAACGGGCATCGGTGAGTTCGACAGAGTCACAGGAGGTGGGCTGGTTCCAGGGGGGTGCGTTCTGCTTGCAGGGTCCCCGGGGATTGGGAAGTCCACCCTGCTTTTGCAGGTTTCGTCTTCTCTTGCTTCTTCCGGTTACAAAGTGCTGTATGTGACGGGGGAGGAATCTCCCGCTCAGGTGAAGCTGAGGGCGGAGAGACTCGGGGTCGGGGGAAAGGGGCTGTTTATCCTCCCTGAGACCGTGGTCGAGGCGATAGTGGAGAAGATTCAGGATATGGAGCCGGGACTCGTGGTGGTGGATTCCATACAGACGATCTTTTCCACCACCGTGCCCGGTTTGCCGGGGAGCGTGAGTCAGGTGAGAGAGTCCTCGGCGATACTGATAGACCGGGCGAAGAGGTTAGGTATTCCGATGATCCTCGTCGGACACGTGACAAAAGAGGGATCGATTGCGGGGCCAAAGCTCCTGGAACACATGGTTGATGCTGTTTTTCAGTTCGAGGGTGAGAGAGGCTATCCGTACCGCGTGCTCAAATCCGTGAAAAACCGATTCGGGTCCGCATCTGAAGTGGGGATATTCGAGATGACCGGCGAGGGGTTGAAAGAGGTGAAGGATCCGTCTGGTGTGTTTGCCGGCAGCGGTGCCGGGGAAGTTCCCGGGATGGTTGTTTACCCTGCCCTTCAGGGGATGAGGACGATGATGCTCGAAGTTCAGGCTCTCGTCAGTCGCACTTATTTGCCGGTTCCCAGGCGTGTGTCGGTTGGACTGGACAATTCCCGAAGTCAGATTCTTTCAACCATAGTGGAGAAATACTGCGGCGTCAGGCTGGCCGGTTGTGACCTGTTCCTGAACGTGGCAGGAGGGCTGAAGCTGGTGGATACTGGGGCCGACCTGGCTGTTGCCGCTGCGATAATATCCGGAATCGTGGAAATTCCGGTTCCGCAGAATTTCACCTGTTTCGGGGAAGTGGGACTAGGAGGAGAGGTGAGAGTCGCGCAGCTTCCGGCACAGAGGGTCAAGGAGGCCTTGAGGATGGGTTTTACGAGAATTGCGCTTCCCGAGCATTCGGCCTCAGAGCTCAAGGTTGCTTTCCCCCAGGTTGAGCTCGTACCGCTAAAGAGGGTATCCGCGCTCAAGGAGCTTTTGTCATCCGTGAAACGGTGAGGTGACAGTTGGCCTACAGGAGAAAAGATCACTTTTACAAGAGGGCGAAGAAGGAAGGCTACCTCTCGAGGGCGGCATACAAGCTCGAGGAATTGAACAGAAAAATGCGGCTTGTGAAGAAGGGGGACAGGGTGGTCGATGTGGGATGTGCTCCCGGCGGCTGGTCTCAGGTTTTGTTGAAGATGGTGGGCAGCGGCGGTCTGGTCATCGGGATCGACATTCTGGACAGGTGCCAGGTAGTGGGGGAGAATTTTAGATTCCTCAACATGGATGTGGAGGACGGCGCGTGTGTAGATGAAGTTCTGAAGCTTGCAGGGGGTAAGGTTGACGTGGTGGTATCAGATGCGGCTCCCAACACCACGGGAATCAGGATGACCGACCACGCCAGGTCGGTTCGCCTGGTTGGCCTCGTGATTTCTTTCGCGCTCGAGGTGCTCAAAGAAGGGGGGAATTTCGCCGCCAAGGTTTTCGACGGTCCCGATACCGGAGAGCTCGTTGGGGTTTTGAGGGAAAACTTCAGTCAAGTCAGGAGAGTTCGTCCGGGGGCTACAAGAAAGGAGTCCTCTGAGTTATATTTAACGGGTATTGGTTTCAAAGGAAGACAGAAATCCGAGGAATGAAAGGAACTGCGGAATGAGGATACAAGACGTTTTCACGTATATAGAGAAAGACCTGGAGAGAGTAGAGAAGTATCTCGTTCGGTATCTTTCTTCCGAGGCAGGGTTGATTCCGGTGGTCGGGGAATACATCACTGGGTCCGGAGGGAAAAGGTTCAGACCTGCCGTGCTCATTCTGGCGAGCAGGGCGCTCGGTTACAGGGGAAAGAGGATGATCGACCTCGCCTGCGTGACCGAGTACATGCACACCGCGTCGCTTTTGCACGACGACGTCGTGGACGAGGCGCCTGTCAGGAGAGGCAAGCCCAGCGCTCACACGGTTTTCGGGAACAAGGTCAGTATTCTGGTTGGGGATTTCCTCTTCGCCAGGGCCTCCCAGCTCATGGTGAAAGACGGAGATCTGGACGTCCTGAACATATTTTCCAGGACGCTGGTTCACCTTACGGAAGGAGAGGTTTTGCAGCTCACCAAGAGCACGTCTCCCTCGATAACGGAGGAGGAATACGTGAGGATTGTCTTCAACAAAACCGCTTCCCTGATATGTGCCGCCAGTGAGACTGCCGCGGTGATTGCTTCTGCGGGAAGCAAGGTCAGGAAGAAACTCTACAAATACGGTGAGGCTGCGGGCATAGCCTTTCAGTTGATGGACGATATACTCGACTATCAGGGTTACGAGGGTGATACGGGAAAGAAGAAAGGGCAGGATTTGAGAGAAGGGAAAATTACCCTTCCGCTCATATACACGCTGTCCGTTTCTACCGTAAGGGAGAAGAGGGAGATACAATCTCTCCTCAGGAAAACGGGGGATGATTCCGCCATCGAGAAGATAATCGAGAGGGTCAGGGAGAAAGGCGGGATCGAGTACACGATGAAGAGGGCGAAAGAGTACGTGGAACAGGCGGTGAAACACCTCGATGTTCTCCCTGATTGCAGGGCGAGGGAGGCGCTCATTGTGTTGACCAGATACATCGTTGAAAGAGACAGGTGATGTCTCCCAGGATCAAAGTTTATCCAGGAGAAAAGGAGATCGAAGTCCCGGAAGGGGGATCTCTGCTGGAGGCGCTCGTCGATGCTGGATATTACGTGGAGGCACTCTGCGGCGGGAGGGGGACGTGTGGCAGGTGCGCGGTGAAGGTGCTTGCCGGTGTGATTGCTCCTGGTAAGGCTGATTTAGAAGCATTAGGAGAAAGCGCAGTCCGGGAGGGTTTGAGGCTAGCCTGCAGGGCACGGGTTACTGAGAACATTTCGGTCAAGCTGGAGGGGGAAGCCCCGCTGGTGCCGGGGGAGTGGAGCCCTTATCTGGACGAAGACGAGATCAGATCTGACACCCTGAAGAAGGTTGGTGAGGGAGGATTTGTGTTTCAGACGGGGGAGACGAAGGTCTTCCTCGGAAAAATCACTCACGCTCCCATAGGTGTTGCGGTCGACGGTGGAACCACTTCGGTAGAGGCTCTTTTCGTGGATCTCGCCTCGGGCAGGGTTATTGGATCCGAGAGGAGAATGAACAGGCAGGTCACGCTTGGTGCCGACGTGGTCTCGAGAATAGAGTTCGCGCTGAGAGGCGGTGAAAATCTCTACAAATTGAGGAAGTTGTTTCTGGATACCCTGGCTGATTGCCTGAACGGATTTCTCAGAAAGAGGAAGTTGCATGAAGAGGACCTCGTGGCTGTGGCGCTTTCCGGCAACATTTTCATAACTTACTCGTTTCTCGGTTACGACATGAAGCCTCTTTCCAGGTTCCCGTTCGCCCCACCGTTTATGGAGACTCTTTCCTTCGACGAGGAGGGGGTGATTCCGATGAACAGATCGGGAGCCATAATACTGTTCCCGGCTCCGGGCGCTTTCGTGGGCGGAGATGCCACGG
>CAYSCN010000027.1:0-26824 GCA_964429585.1 uncultured bacterium
GGTGGGTCTGGCACCGGGGATACTATCGGGGACTATTTGTAGGCTTTTTGAGAGTGCTCATCTCCTTCTGCACCATGTTCCTGATTCTTGGGGACAGAGGCATTTTCTCAAGCTTACTCAAAATTTCAAACGCCTTCTGATTGTCATTTAACCTATATCTATATATAGCCGCCAAATGAAGCAGAGTATTTACGCTGTTAGGGGATATCGCCGACGCCTTCTCAAGCTTTTCAACTGCCAGTTTGAACTGCCCCATGCTCTGATAAATCACCCCCAGGTCACTCAATACGTGAAAATTGGATGGTGAAAGTTTTTCAAGTTTTTTGAAAATCTCAAGAGCACTATCATAACGTTTCGCCCCAATATAGAGGTCCCCCAGCGTAACCAACAGACTCACGTTTTCTGGGTCGTTCTTAAGCTCGCTTTTGACTTCTGCAATCCTATCTTCGAGCGTAACGTTCTGCGCCGTAGATTCTTCCGAAGGCGAACAAGCATCTCCTTTTTTCTCGTTCCCGGCAAAATTAATCACCGACATCAACACAAACATGATGACAAGACCCCAGAAAAACAGCGTGGAAACTTTTTCCCTCCTGGTCAACACAGTTGCCATTATTCCTTCACCTCCTCTTCGCTCACTCTCTCCTCAAGCAATTTCATTTTCCGCTCGAGGGCCTTCTGTCTCTTTGATATGAAAAACATATAAATGAAAATACATCCCCACAGAAGCATGTATGCCAGCGCCAGATATCCCACATTCGCCATCATTGATAATCCTCCATCAATTTTCTCTCTAATCTCCTTGTCTTCCTCTCAAGGTTGGCCAGTTTCGCTCTGACACCTAGCAGAAAAGCAAAAAGGAAGGCAAATGACAGAATGGAAACGATCAGCGTCAATATCATCGGCGGTTCAAGCCCCACAGAATCCGACCTGATAACCGTGGGGTGAATACTCCTGAGCAACCGTGCCGAGAAAAATACCACGGGAACATCGAAAAAACCCACTATCGCCACCACCGCGCAAAAAATCGCTCTTTTATCCTCCGATTGGACAATTTCCCTCAGAATAAGATAAGAAACATATATAAACCAGAGAATCAGCGACGTAGTCAGCCTAGGATCCCATGTCCACCATACATTCCATATCGACCTCCCCCAGACAGATCCTGTAACGAGCACAATCGTCGTGAATACTACCCCCACCTCCACTGAAGCCGATGCAATATCGTCCCACTTGAGATCCCGCTTGAGAAGGTAAAAAACGCTTGCCACAAAAGACGTGAAAAAACCAAGAAGAGCCGCTACAGCGCTGGACAAGTGAAAGTAAAATATTTTCTGGGAAAGTCCCATCACGCGCTCCACCGGGGCGTAAAAAAATATAAGCACGAGTGAAAAAGCCACCCCTACGGTCGCAGCGATCGGAATCATATACCTCCTCACAACTCCTTCCACCATCTCAGTTCTCCCTAACCACGTATCCAAAAAGCAAAGAGCAGACGCCGAGAAATATCAGATCGAAGGCCACAAGCAAGTAAAGAGAATCCTTGAGCTCAGAGAGCTCCTTACCGAAGAAGAGACCTCCTGTCACCTTCACCGCCCCAAGCACCACAGGGATCAACGCCGGAAATACGAGAACAGGCAACAAAAATTCTTTTTTTCCACTGCCCTCCGCTATGGCAGAAAACAATACGCCCACCGTAGAAAACCCCAGGTTCAGAAGGAAAAATACGAGTAAGAGAGAAGGAAGCCTCGTTGCGTATATGTCTCCGTATAGAACGAAAAAAAGAGGAAAGATCACCGCCTCTGATATGACCATAAAAGTGAAATTGACCGCCACCTTTCCGGCAAATATGCTTTCAACGCTCACCGGTGAAATAAGAAGGGCTTCCAGACAATGATTTTCCTTCTCCACGGAAAATATCTTGCTTTGTCCGAGAATAGACGCAAAAACCACCGCAACAACCAGAATTCCCGCAGCCATTTCCGGGTCTATTTTCTTCCCGGTTCCAACCGCCATGTTCAGAATAACCAGCAAAAGAAAAGCAAAAAAAATCATCGAAAGCAAAGCGTTCTTCGAACGAAACTCCAGCCTCATGTCCTTGGTGTATATCATCACCGCGTTTTTCACGACCTTATCGCCCCACCTGCAGTTTCCAAATAGATTTCTTCGTAAAACGCCGGGTTGCGCTCTATTACATGATCGAGATAGATCAGCTTTCCCCTGACAAGTATTCCGATTTTTCCCACTATTTCAACAGCCTGCGCGATGTTGTGGGTGACCATTATTATCGTTCTCCCCTTCCCAGCAAGCTCCAGGAGTTTACTCCTCAAAACAGAAGCTGCATGCCGGTCCAGCCCCGTAAACGGCTCATCGAGAAGAATCAGTTCAGGGTCGTGTATCAGTGCCCTGGCTATGGATAATCGCTGCAACATCCCCCTCGAAAAACCCGAAACCAAATAATCTCTTCTGTTGTAAAGATCCAATTCCTTCAGGAGCTCATCGACCCTTTGCCTGAGCTCCCCCACTCCATACAATGAACCAAAAAACTCCAGATTCTCCCTGGCAGTTAGATTCGGGTATAAAAATGCATGGTGGGATATAAATCCCATACACTTCCGAAAATCAGTCGAGCTTCCACCCGTTTTACCATTACAAAATTCAACAGTTCCTTCATCGGGCTTGAGCAGCGAGGCGATAATCTTCAAAAGAGTCGTCTTCCCCGCCCCATTGGGGCCGAGTAACGCCAGAAACTCTCCCTTATTCACAGTCAAATCGACCCCTCTGAGCGCCAGAACTCCCTCGAACCTCTTCCTTACACCGCTGACCCTTAGGAAAGGAACTTCAGTTTCTGGCACGAACACCCTCCCGATCAGCCTCACTTTCCAGCTCTTCGAGCGCCGAAATGATGAGGGCGGCTCTTTTCATGTAATAATTCCTCAGCTCTTCGTAATCCTCCTTGCTCAATTTCCCAAGGGCATACTCGTAATCCACATCCTTTATCGCCCTAAGATAAGCCTGTTTCTCTTCTTTGACCATTTTTAGTTCTTTCGGCGTAAGAGAGAAATCTTCATCAAAAACTTCCTGCCATTGCTCCCTCACCCCCAGCAGAGGAGCCGCCACGTAAATTAGAAGCACAATGCTCAATATGGCAAAAACCAACGCTACCGGCATCTTTTAAATCCTCCTAATCAAGCTTGTCGAGCTCATCATCAATTTTTTTCTTCAATCTCTCGTCAATTTCGCTATCCAATGGAACGTTCCCCTCGCCATTCTCCATTTTCGACTTCGGTCCTCTTTTCCATTTCCTGAGAAAAACAACAACGACAACCCCCCCGAAAACAAGACCAACGAAGGGGAAAACATATGCCACGAGGTTGAATCCTCTCTTCGGAGGAATCGTGAGAATACCTTCTCCAAATCTCGCCACGAAGTAATCCAGTATTTCCTGTTTGCTTTTACCCTCTTCTATCATTCTTCTTATCACACTCCTCATCTGATCCCCACCGCTACACCTGTCCATGGTAAGCGGTTCCCCCGGACATGCGTAGCACAAAAGACTTTCCTCCACCTCCGACTGGGTCAGTGGATAGGCATTGACCGCAGCAAATATGGCTATCACCATTACAATCACAAAGGACGTAAGGCGCCTCTTCATCATGCCACACCTCGCCTTCTCTCAGGTAAAATAGCGAAAACCGCCCCGAGAACGAGAATCGTTCCACCGATCCATATCCAGGAAAGGAGAGGGTTCACAGCTACTTTGAGTGTTATCCTCCCATCTCTCCCAATCCACGGCATGGTCACGTATAGATCTTCGGCCAGCGAAGAGCGTATGGACACTTCAGTCGTGGGCTGTTCCCAGCCGGTGTAATATCTCCTCTCCGGATTTATTTTTCCAACCTCCTCACCATTTTTGAAAACGGTCAGAGATGCGGAATACACGAGTTTGTTTGGAGTGCTGTAACTGTCCAATCCATCGTACCTGAGAACGTAGTCTCCCACTGCTATCTTCTCACCCCTGTTCAACGTTTGCTGTTTTTCCAACTTGTAAGCCGACGAACCGGTTATACCGATTATCATCAACACGAC
This sequence comes from uncultured bacterium, assembly GCA_964429585.1. Lineage (GTDB taxonomy): Bacteria > Desulfobacterota > Deferrimicrobia > J040 > J040 > CAYSCN01. Next base: position 4,087 of record CAYSCN010000027.1, read on the forward strand.
ACCGAAGTGAACGATGTATCCACCATATCTGCGCCTCAACTTCCAGACCGACGCCAGAAATGCTCTAAAGAAGTTTTCACCTGTCATTTTCCTCCTTGCGACTCCCCCTCGATAAAATTCCATGAGAATCGTGACGGAAACGAAAAGAGACAGAGAATACGAAACGAGTGGATAAAAATCCCTGACGCCGACAACGAAAAGAGACACGGCTCCTGCGAGTGTAATTAAAAACGGGACCAGGAAATTTTTCCTCAGGTTATCGACCGAAGCCTTCCTCCAGCCTATCAGAGGACAAAGCCCGGTCAAAAGAAGTAGCATGAGAAACAGAGGAGTATTCACCAAATTGAAGAACGGCTGACCCACAGTGACTTTGTTTCCGGTCACTGCCTCCGATATCAATGGAAACACAGTACCAAGAAGCGTGGAAAAAGCAATGGCAAGGAGAATTATATTGTTAAAAAGGAATGTGCTTTCCCTCGAGAGATATGACTCCACTGCATTGACGGCTCTGAGTTCACCGTAACTTTCTCCTATCAGGTAGACACCAGCAAATAGAACCAGCCCCATGAAGATCAGAAAGTACCCTCCAAGGCCGGTCGCTCCGAAATCGTGAACCGATTGTAGCACTCCACTTCTGACTATATAGGTTCCGAAGAGGCAGAGAACAAACGTGAGGAATATAAGAACCACGTTCCACATTTTCATCATGTTTCGTCTCTCCTGGATGATTGACGTGTGAAGAAAAGCAGTAGCCACCAGCCAGGGAATGAGCGAAGCATTTTCAACAGGGTCCCACGCCCAGTATCCTCCCCAGCCAAGTTCCACGTAAGCCCACTGACCACCCAGAATTATTCCAATCGAAAGAAATATCCAGGAGATGATCGTCCATCTTCTCGTTTTTCTGAGCCATGCGGCATCCAGCTCTCCCGTTATCAGAGCAGCGACCCCGTAAGCAAACGGCACGGTAAATCCCACATACCCAAGGAACAGGGCAGGTGGATGAAAAACCATCCCAGGGTTCTGCAACATGGGGTTCAAGCCGCGCCCGTCAGGAGGCAAAAACCCGAGCAACTCGAATGGGTTCGTCACCATTGAAAGGAGGAAAAGGAAAAAAGCGGAAGTCGATGCCAGAACCAGAAATACATATGGCATTCCTCTCGTTCTCTCGGAAACGCGTTCACGAAAAGCGACAACCGATGAAAACAGCCCAAGCATCAGAGCCCAGAAAAGGAGAGAGCCTTTCTGCCCCGCCCAAAAGGCAGCAACCTTGTAAAAAGAAGGGAGGGACCTGTTTGAATAAGATGCAACGTACTCAACCTGAAAATTGTCGGTCAGAAAGAGATAAACAAGGGAAACAGAAGCCATGACGATGAAAAAAGTCATCGCCAGAATACCTCTTCTCCCCGCCTCAATAAACCTCAAATCGTTTTTCCTGACCCCCACGAGTATGGTAATCATCGTGAGAAGAGAGAAAACAAACGCCCCATAAAGAGAAACTTTTCCAAACGCTTCCATCTAATCCCCCGATAGCTCTTATGATTTCTCCGAACTGTATTTGGAAGGACACTTCACAAGCAAATTACTCGCGCGAAAAACTCTTTTTTCCTTGTCCAGAATTCCCTCAACCACAACTTCCCTGTTGGGTTTGAAAGCGTCGGGGACCACCCCGTTGTAAACCACCCGGAGTGATCCCCTTTCCTTCTTATCTTTAAGGGAGAAGGTGAGAAGAAGGCGCTGTTGATCGTACTTTATCGTTCCCGGTTCCACGAGGCCCGAAACCCTCAGGCCACTGTCATCGATTGTATCAATGCTGCTCAAAACCTCCGAAACTTCAAGGTAGTACATCCTGGATTTACTGAAACCCCTGTAAATGAGAAAACTGATGCCCGCCAGGACCAAAACCACACCGACTATTATCTTCCTGCTGTAACCGCTCTCAGCCAACCCAGGTAGCCTCCCCGATAGAATCGTCAGTGTCAGATCCGTTTTCAATCGATCAATTGATAGGAATTCAACTACCGTGCCACCAATTTTTCATGAAGATGAACTTCCGGAAACACTTTCAAAACAACTGGTTGACGAAAAAACCCACTTCGTGGAAGGAAAATGGCAATCGAAGACATGTGGAATTATGGGACACAGAGGGGAAAAATACCACATCGTCTGGTGAATATAAACGTCTCATTCGGAGCCCAGTTTTCTGTAAATGGTTTTCCTATCGATACCGAGAATTTTCGCCGCTTTCACTTTGTTCCCCCTGCACTTCTCGAGAACTTTTTTGATGTATTCTCTTTCCATCTCCTCCAGGCTCATAAGTCTCTCGGAGACCCCGGAAAATAATGCATCATCCCGTTTTCCCAACATCTCCGGAGGGAGATCTTCAAGCCGAACCTTCCCATCCTCAGCAAGATAAGACAGTCTCTCCACCACGTTTTTCAGTTCCCTAACGTTTCCTGGCCAGCTGTAGTCTAGCAGGACCCTCATCACTTCCGGCGGAATCTCCAGCCTCCTGGTCCCCGAGCCGCTCTCCCTCAAAAATTCCTGTATGAGGAGAGGAATGTCCTCTTTCCTTTCGCGCAAAGGGGGAAGCTCTATCCTGAAAATATTCACCCGGTAAAACAGATCCTCCCTGAACCTCCCCGATTCGACTTCCTTTCTGAGATTCTTATTTGTGGCCGCTATGAACCTGACATCCACATCGACAGCCCTGTTACTCCCGAGAGGTCTAACTTTTTTCTCCTCGAGTACTCTGAGGAGTTTGGCCTGAAGCCCAGGCGACATTTCCGCCACCTCATCCAGGAAAAGAGTTCCTCCTTCTGCCTCCACGAAAAGCCCCATTCTGTCGCTTTTGGCGTCCGTGAATGCTCCTCTTAGAAATCCGAATAGCTCACTCTCCAGAAGACCCTCGGGAATTGCGGCACAGTTGACTGCCACGAATGGTCCCTTGCGTCTGGGGGAAAGAAAATGAATTGTTCTGGCAAGGATTTCTTTTCCAGTCCCCGTTTCACCTTCAATGAGAACGTTCCCATCAGAGGCGCTCACCCTTTCTACGAGATGGAATACCCTCCTCATGGCAGGGCTCTTACCTATGAGGTTGTTCAGACTGTATCTCTCGTTTGTCAGCTCCTCCAGCTCCCTGATCCTCTTTCTCATCATTATTTCCCTGACCGCTTTCTTTACCGAAATCAGTATCTGCTCCATCTTGAACGGCTTTATAATGAAGTCGTATGCACCCGCATCCATCATACTGATCGTATCTTCCACATCCCCGAAGGCTGTTATGAGTATGAAGAAAGGCATTGTTATGTCCAGCTCTTTGGCCCTTTCGAGGAGTGTCATTCCATCGAGTCCTGGCATTCTGATATCGGAGATCACGATGTTGAAAGAACCCCCCTCAATCATCTCGAGAGCTTCATTTCCATTCGAAACGCCCCTTACCTCATATCCTTCATCTCTCAGAAGATCAACGAGAAAGTCCTTCATATCCTCGTCGTCGTCCACGATGAGTATCGAAACTCCTTCAAATCTCATAATCATTTCTCCGAGTTATCATTACCATGACCTGTATTTTCTTCAAAAGGGAGCTGTATCACAAACTTAGCTCCACCAGAGTCAGATTCCTCGACGTAGATTTGCCCCCCATGCTCATTCACTATGCTGGAGACGATGTAGAGCCCAAGCCCCGTCCCCTCACCCACGTCCTTCGTTGTGAAAAAGGGGTCGAAGATTCTGTCTCTGTTTTCGGGGGGGATGCCAGAACCAGAATCCATGAACTCGATCAGGATTTTGGGGGAACCATCCAGGTCGAGGAGCCTGCTCGAAACGCGCACTGTTCCCTCTCCATCGATAGCCTGGAACGAGTTCAACATGAGATTGAAGAACATCTGCCTCAGACCATTTGCGTCCCCGTAAATTTTCTTTGCGTCAACTTTCAGTTCGAGCTTTACGTCCTTCTCCTTCGAACCGTATTTTATCCTGCAGAGAGAATACGCCTCCTCCACGATCTCCTGAAGGTCCACGTAACTGAACTCTCCCGTGGCTTTTCTGGAAAACGTTAGCAGCCTGCTGATTAAATCAGATATGCGCTCGATCTGCTTCACTATGATTCTCAAATTTTCCTTCCCCGGAACATCGGGAGGAAGCTTCTTTTCCAGAAACTGCGCCCTGCCACTTATGATGTTGAGCGGAGTCCCGATTTCGTGGGCAAGTCCCGAAACCAGCTGCCCTATGGACGCGAGTTTTTCGGAATGCCTCAAGTTCCTCTCAAGCCTCAGTTTCTCCTCGTAAAACTCCTCCCGTTCTTTCGTCCTCCTCTCTATATTCTCAGCCATCCTGTTGAAGACCTCGATGAGATCGTCGAGTTCGCGAACGCCGCTTTTTGGAATTCTGAGAGAAAGATCTCCCATACCAAGCTTTTCAGCTGCTTCCTTCAAATTCCTGATAGGAATCGACACACTCACCCGCACGATGGCATAGACGACCAGACCGAGTAACAACGCTGATATCAGGGAAAACAGAATGAACCTCAACCTGGCAGATGCGAGGATGTAATTGATGTAATCCAGAGAGGAAACAACTTCGATCGCACCTCTAACTTCCTGACCGGAAACTATTGGGTAAACAACCGAGAAAAGACGCCGGTTTGATATGGTAAATTCTTCCCCTTTGCCATCGGGCATGATCTCATCGAACGAAACCACCCTGTGAGGCAGTTCCACGTCACCGCAATTCATGCACACCGACTCGGCCAAGCTGCCGTTCTTGTCGTATATGTTCAGGGCCAGTATATTTTCGATGGATGATCCCGAGATCGAGCTCATCATCATTTGAAGGTTCACCGTAAAATTTTCCTGATGATAATATCTGAATGTAACCGCAAGAGTTCTGGCCAGCATCCAGGACCTCTCCTTCGCCTCCTTTATCAGGTGCGCTCTCTCATCTCTGACTGACTGATAACCGAAAACCCCAGAAAACAGAATCAAGAGAAGAACGATATACATAAAAAGTCTCGTGGTGAGTTTCATACTATCTGTCCGTTCTCTATTTTGATTACACTCTTCAAATTGATCGAAACGCCGACCGCCCTTCTCGAAGCCCTCCCCATCTAAATAAGTATGATACTTCCAGTTCGAGGTATTGTAAAACGGGAGCAGTCAGAGTCCTCGATCCCCATTTCATCATGACACCAAATCCCCCAAGACAAATGCTGGGAGATAGGGAAAATAAAAGCTGGAGGTCATTTAGGGGAAATTCAATTTGATTCAAGTGAAAAACTTTTCATCTCTCGGGACGTTACTCTTTTTCTTTTTCTTCCACACTTTTCTGAAAAACAGCCTCCTGCATCCTGACAAGTCTTCTCCCCTTTTTTTCAGCTTCCACAAGCTATATTCCACAAGGTCAATCGGTTTATGGTTACGTCTTGCAGTAAACATTTGAGGAAAATTATCGGAACTGTCACTCCGAAACTTGAGTGATGTTTGCTCTGACACCGCTATGAGGGCGGGGAGTGTCCCCACCCTCATATTCAGAAGCTTATTTGAAGGCCAGCGAATGGCCCGTCTATCGTGTAGTTCAACTTGAGGTCGCTGTCATCGACCTTGAGATCAAAGATTTTGTACCCACCGAAAATCTTGAGGAACGGGAAGGGTGTGAAGCCTAGCGTGGCCTGACCATCGATGGCTCTATTGCCCGAGTACTCGAGGCCGGCGACCCTGGCCTCAAGAACCAGCATGTCTTTGAGAATCCCCACGCCTGCGCCGATTCCGATCATGGGTATCGGGGCAGAGAAATCTCTTCTCTCAACGGTAGTACCCTGCTTCAACTCTGCGTACCCGTCCACGTACTTGACCTGGAGGAGAAGCCCGATGTTGAACTTAGCTATGACCGGGTTGAACCTTACGAAATCATACTGGTAGATACCATCTATCTGGTCGTATTCCAGCTCGCTCGCTGCGTTGATGTTGAAAGGCCTACCATTAAATGTCACTGTTTTGGACGCAAGCCCCGAATACGAGACGCTCGTGTAAGCAACCGTCAGGTGATTCCTCCCGAACCTTATGAAAGCCTCGCCGGTCCCGAAATCCTCATCGCCGATGTTGAGATCATTCTTCAGGTCGATTTTGGGATCTGTTCCAGTTTGCATGTCCGCGTCGAGGTTAGTGGTCCAGTAGTACCCTCTCACCCCCACGTCGAACCCCACAAAAGCCTTTGCGCTCCCGGCTGCAAGCAGCAGAGATACGAGAAAAATAAGCGCCACTGTGGCTGGTCTGATCCTCATCACTGTTCCCCCTTTTTTCGATGTGTTATAATTCTCAACGCTTCAGACTCTACATATCGGATTATAACAGGTGAAAATTAACCGTTGAAATTTAAATAACTCGAAAGAAAGGAGAACTGGAGGGGAAATGGCGATCAGCGAAAGAAGAAGAGAAATCAGGCGTAGGAGAAAGAGGAGAGAAAAAGCGAGAAAGAGGAGGTTGAAAGAGCAGAGAGAAGCGAAGGAGTAAAGCTTAACCGCTCAGTCCATAACTCGAAAAGATAACACGGGCGGAAGCGGATGGGGCGCTGGTGGCCCCCCCGGGCTTCAAACCCGGTCGGGAGGCGTCATGAGGCGTCTCCGGTGGGTTCGATTCCCGCACGCTTCCGCCAATTGATAAACCCAAAATACTAAGCACGAAACAACTTCCATGTTTCTGTCATTTGAACATTTGAACATTCGAACTTCGGGTTTGCGCAGTGTTCAGTGGTCAAAAAAAACGGGCGGGGTTATCCCGCCCGTTCAGCTTCCCCTCACAGGTCCGCTAAAAATCACTCTTCCTTCTCCACGTACCTAACCTTCCAGATGTAGTAGATAACCGGATAAAGAACCAGCTCCATGATTGCAGAGGTGACGACACCACCTATCATCGGGGCCGCTATCCGCTTCATCGTGTCCGCGCCAGCACCGTGGCTCCACATGATCGGGAGCAGTCCAGCAATGATGGTGACCACCGTCATTATCTTGGGCCTTACCCTCTTCACTGCACCGTGATGTATAGCGTTCAGCAGGTCCCTGGTAGTCTTCATGATACCTTTCTCACGAGCATCCTCATATGCCACGTCGAGATAGAGAAGCATGACCACGCCTGTTTCAGCACTCAAACCTGCCAGAGCTATCACCCCCACCCAAACGGCCACGGAGAGGTGATATCCGAGGATGTAAAGCGACCAGAAAGCACCCACCAGCGACACGGGCACAGTTATCATGACTATACTGGTTTTGAGTATAGACTTCGTGTTGAAGTAGATGATCAGAAACACTATGAACAGGGTAAGAGGAATAACCAGGAAGAGCTTCTTCTTCACTCTCTGCATGTACTCAAACTGTCCGCTCCATATCAGGCTGTAACCCGGTGGAAGCTTCACTTTCTCCGACACCGCCTTGATGGCATTCTTGACGTATGTGCCCACGTCGATTCCGCGTATGTCAACGTAGATCCAGAGAGTCCTTCTCGCGTTTTCGCTTTTGATCGATGCCGGCCCTTTGTGCACCTTTATCTCCGCAAGCTGTCCAAGGGGCACCTTGTAACCCGCTGGAGTCGGGACCAGGACTCTCTTGAGAGACTCTATGTCCTGTCTGTAATCCTCGGGGTATCGAATATTTACAGGATATCGCTCGAGTCCCTCAATGGTATAAGTCACATTCATTCCGCCCACAGCACTCATTATCACATCCTGAACATCTCCCACGGTCAAACCGTACCTGGCGACTGCATCTCTGTCTATGTCGAAGTCGACGTAATTACCTCCCGTTATTCGCTCGGCAAAGGCGGAAAGAGTTCCCGGAACCTGCCTCACCACCGCTTCGATCTCCTCGCCTATCTCAACTAGGGTATCGAGGTCATCTCCCATTATCTTTATTCCCACGGGAGTTTTTATCCCCGTGGAGAGCATGTCGATTCTGGTTTTTATCGGCATCGTCCAGGCATTCGTCAGCCCGGGGAACTGTATAGCCTTGTCGAGCTCTTCTATCAGCTTTTCGGGCGTCATCCCCGGACGCCACTCACTTTCAGGTTTTAGAGTTATGGTGGTCTCTATCATTGATAAAGGTGCAGGATCCGTCGCTGTTTCTGCCCTCCCTATCTTACCGAACACGTTCTCCACTTCGGGGAATGACTTTATGATCCTGTCCGTCTGTTGCAATAGCTCTTTCGCCTTGGTTATCGAAATGCCGGGGAATGTCGTCGGCATGTAAAGGAGATCTCCCTCGTAAAGCGGCGGCATGAACTCTGATCCGATTCTCGTAGCCGGTATCACGATGCTCAGAAGAAGCACCAGGTTGAGAATGATCGTTGTTTTCCTGTACTTGACCACGAAGTCGACGACCGGGTGATAGATCTTTATCAAAAACCTGTTTACCGGGTTCTTCTCCTCAGGGAGAATCTTCCCGCGGATGAAGTAACCCATGAGAACCGGCTGAAGGGTTATTGCGAGGAGAGCTGCTGCAGCCATCGCATACGTCTTGGTGAACGCCAGCGGCTTGAAAAGCCTGCCTTCCTGCGCTTCGAGAGCAAACACCGGCAGAAACGAAACAGTAATGACAAGAAGCGAATAGAACAGCGCTGGACCCACCTCCTGGGTCGATTCTATTACATTTACCCAGACGTTCCTGTCCGGATAGTGTTCGTGGTATTTGTGCATGTTCTCCACCATTATTATCGCCGCATCCACCATCGCCCCTATTGCTATTGCAATCCCGCCAAGGGACATTATGTTTGCGTTGATTCCCTGGTAGAACATCACGATGAAGGATATAAGGATAGCTATGGGAAGCGTGATTATCGCGACGAATGCACTTCTCAAGTGGAGCAGGAATAGAACGGACACGAGAGCGACGACTATGCTCTCCTCTATAAGCTTCTCTCTCAGGTTGTTGACGGCCCTTTTAATGAGGCCGGATCTGTCGTACACAGTTTTTATCTTCACTCCCTCAGGAAGCGATTTCTCGAGGGCTTTTATCTTCTCCTTGACCCTCTCTATCGTCTTGAGAGCGTTCTCCCCGTATCGCATGATGACTATGCCGCCAGCCACATCTCCTTCGCCGTTCAGATCAGCTACTCCTCTTCTCAAATCAGGCCCCAACCTTACATCCGCCACATCCTTTATCCGAACCGGCGTTCCTTTGTAAACTCCGAGAGAAATATTTTCTATATCCTCTATACTCTTTATGTACCCGAGCCCTCGAACCATGAACTCGGTCTCACCCATTTCGATCAAACGCCCACCAACGTCCCTGTTGGACCTTTTTACGGCCATCTTCACCTTCGAAATCGGAATATTGTAGGTGGCAAGCTTATCCGGGTGGACCACCACCTGATACTGCTTCACGAAGCCACCTATACTGGCGACCTCTGACACTCCAGGCACGCTTGCAAGCTCGTATTTCAGGAACCAGTCCTGTATCGAACGGAGCTGCGCCAGATCATACTTTCCCGACTCATCCTCCAGAACGTATTCGTATACCCAGCCCACTCCCGTTGCGTCAGGCCCCAAAACTGGAGAAACTCCTTGCGGCAGCCTGCTGCTGACATAATTGAGATACTCGAGAACCCTGCTCCTAGCCCAGTAGAGGTCGGTTCCGTCCTCGAATATGATGTAGACGAAAGAGTACCCGAAGAAGGAATACCCTCTGACGACCTTCGCCTTCGGCACGGAAAGCATCGCCGTCGTGAGAGGATAGGTCACCTGATCCTCCACTATCTGAGGGCTCTGCCCCGGGTACTCCGTGTATATGATCACCTGGACGTCGGAAAGATCCGGTATGGCGTCCAGGGTGATATTCACCATCGAGTAGACTCCCCAGGCGACGAGGAAGACCGTCCCGAGGATAACCAGGAATCTATTTCTGACGGACCACTCTATTACTTTCTTCAGCATCGGCTCGACTCCCTATTTTTACTCAGTTGCCGTGACCCACGTGCTCCATTCCTTTCATGGAGCCGCCTCCACCACTGCTCATCTTCCTTATCGCCTCGCGTATCGAGCTCTCCGAATCGAGCATGAACTGTCCGGAGAGAACTATCTTCTCACCCTTCTCGAGACCGGAAACGATCTCGACCATACCGTCCCCTGTTTCCAGACCAAGAGTAACCTCCTTGGCAACGAACTCGCCCTCGCCCTTCTCCACAAAGACTATATTCCTGACACCGGTCCTTATCACCGCCTCTGTCGGCACGGTCAGAGCTTTCCTTCGCGCGTCAGCCCTAATAGTCAGGTGAGCATACATATCAGGTTTAAGAAGTGTTCCTTCATTCCTGACCTCGACTCTAACCTTTGCCGTCCTGGTTTTCCCCTGGAGATAGGGATAAATGTAGGATATCCTCCCGGTGAAGACCCTGCCGGGAATGTAATCGAGGGTAACATCTACTTTTTGCCCCACTCTGATCCATGGAAGCTCGTACTCGTAAACATCCCCTTCGAGCCAGAGAGTACGCAGGTCCGCTATTTTGAACAGCTCAGCTCCCTTTTTAACGTGGGTTCCGAGAAACGCTTTCTTGTCGATGACATACCCGGTAACCGGGGAATATATCACCAGGCGCTTCTTCACAACTCTGGTTTTTTCGAGCTGATCTATTTCGTCTTCCTCAATATCCCACAACTTCAATCGCTCACGTGCAGACTTGAGCATTCTCCTTGCCGCTTCGACTATCTCCTTGTAAGGGCTGTTCTTGACCTCCTCATAGTGCTCCAGAGCGATCAGATACTCCTTCTGAGCAGAAACAAGCGAGGGGCTGTAAATTTCCAGCAAAGGATCTCCCTTCTTGACGAACATTCCTGTTTCGTTGACATAGAGCTTCTCGATCCACCCCATCACCTTGGTGTTGACAACGGAAATTTCCCTCTCATTGTATGTGAGTCTTCCATATGTCCTGACGAGGCGAACGAGCGGTCTCTCGGTCACCTCACCGAGTCTGACCCCCATGTTCTGCTTGACCACTGGGCTTATCTTTATGGCTTCCTCTTCTTCTTTCGCCCCCGCATCGCCCTTCACTGGAACCAATGTCATACCGCAAATGGGGCAGGCACCCGGCTCCTCCGTGATTATGAACGGGTGCATGGGGCACGTGTAGAGCTGCCCCTTCTTTTCCTGCTTCGCCTCTGCTTTCTCAGCAGATTTGGATACGGCAGTTTCCGACCCAGTCCCACTCAAAAGCCCAAATTGCGTCGAGAGAAAATATCCTCCCGCCATTCCGAGAATGAGAGCCACGATGACAAGCGCAATCAAAGTTCCTTTTTTCATGACTTACCCCTTGCTTTCAGTTTTCTCCAGTAAGCATTCTTATTTTCGCTATCGAAGTATGGTACTTGGCCTCGAGTTTCGCCTCCTCGAGTTCGTATTTGAAAAGCTCCAGAGCAGCTCTGACAAGCGTATTGAACTCCAGTTCTCCCACGGAGTAGTAACTCAATGCAGATTCTACGGTTCTCTTTGCTTCCGGTAAAACCGCTTCTTCGAGAATCATGAGCTCTTCCTTAGAAGATTTCGCAGCCAGAATCGATGATTTGAGCTGATACCTGAGCCTATCCAGAAAGTTGCCGAGTTCCTCTCTTTCGGAAGAAAGCCTGAACTCCCTGTGCTTTATCAATTTTTTCTGCTTCCTTCCAGCGAAAATTGGAACGTTGAGACTGACGGCACCGGTTATGTAATCGCTCCTCCCATCCCTCTGTTTGTACCGAGCCTGGAGCGTGAAATCCGGGTATAGATCACGCTTTGCCAACGCCACCGCCTTCTCGTCCGCTTCGATTTTGGAAAGCCTCTTGAGATATCCCGGGTTCTTTGCCTTGGCTATCTCCAAGAGTCTATCGAGCTCGAGACTCAACTCCATCTTGTCGGGGAAACCCACCTCTCTAAGTTCGTAATCCACAGGATAGGAACGCAGAGTGTTTAAAAGCGCCACGGCCTCTCTTTCGAGCTCTCTCAATCTCTCGAGTCGCCTGTCAAGATTGAAGACTTCAGTCTGTGCCCGAAACAGGTCCTGCTGCTTCGCCTTTCCCACTTCGTAGAGCTTTCTCGCCACCTCGGCATATTCACTGAAAAGGGCTCTGGTTTTCTCGGTGATTTGTATATCTCTTCTTATTCGGGCGAGAGCGTAAAACGCTTTCTTGGTTCTGAAGATCAGGAGATTTTTCATCTCCTCCACCGAAAGTTCCGAAACCTTTGAATTTATCTCCGCAATTTCCGCCCTTAGGGAAAGTTTTCCAGGAAACGGAATTTTTTGAGCCACGAAGATATCCTTCGATGTCATCGGCTCCCTGGAGAGGTTGAAATCGTCCACGGGAGCATTGGAAAACGAAATCCCGACTATTGGGTCAGGCAACGTCCCTGCAGGTTCAATGAGCTCCTTGGAAGCGAGCGACCTGTTCTTCACCTTCTTGAGAGCCGGATTTCTCTCGAGAACCTGACGAATCAGCTCGTCGAGAACTTCATTTCCGGTAGGAGGAACTTCAGCTTTTTTTTCATCCACCGGCGTCCCTGCAGGCGACGGGTCGTCTGCTCTGACACCAAACGGCATAGCGAGTTGAATGGCCAGCAGGAAGGCAATCACCAACAACAAAAATCTTCGAACCATCTGATGTATCTCCCTTTCGTCTGTTCTAACGGCATTAGATCACAAATTAATTTCTACACACCGTAGATATTTTACACACAGTAAAACAGAGGCACAACAAAAAATTTTCAAAATGGGACCAACATAAGTGAATTTACCCACCAGAGACGGGCATCTCTCGCCTCTAACGGACTGAAATATCAGATATTTCCTTCAATCCTGTTCGAGGACTATGGTTTCTTTGTGACCGTGGAGAATCGAGTGGAAAAGAACCAGGTAATCTCTCAAATTCCGCGTTACGAGGAAGTTGCTCCTCACAAATTCTTTGGCGTTTTTCCCGATCTTCCTCATCATCTCGGGTCTATTGAGAAGATAACGTATCCTGTAAGCGGCTCCTTCTACTGAATGGACCAGAAAACCGGTCCTGTAATCGTAAATCTGAGCGGTTATCCCCCCAACGGCACCGCCAATGACAGGTTTTTGCTTCCACATACCCTCGGTAACGGTGAGCCCAAAGCCCTCTTTGGTGGATTTTTGCATTATTATTGTGGCACACCGCTGGAGAGCGTTTATCACCCTGTGCGCTTCAGCAGGCAACATGAGAACGTGAATATCCGGTTCCCCCTCCGCTTCCTTTAGAACCTGCCTGTAAACTTCCTCGCCCTCCGGATCGTCCGTCGCCCCGCCGCCGGCCATAACAAGAACACAATCATTGAACTTTCTCGCTATTCTGAAGGCCTTTATAACACCGACAGGGTCCTTGAACCTGTCGAACCTGGAAACCTGCACTATCATCGGCTTGTCTGTCTTTATGCCGAAGCTTTCCACTATTTTCCTCGCCTCTGAATCAGGAATTTCCACGTTCTTTTCACTCAGAGGGTCGATGGCAGGCGTTATGAGATACTGAGGATGCGGGAGGTTCTGAGAGAACTTCGCCATGGAAAAAATACTGCAGTCATACCGCTCCACAAATTTCCTGAGAAAATTCCACGTATCTCTCCAGGGCTTCGCGATGTCGATGTGACACCTCCAGACCCAGTGCTGACCATCCTTCCTGAAATCAATCAGAGGAGCAGGCTGGGGGTCGTGGATGATCACGATGTCGGCATCCAAATCGATCTTTCTCGCATTCTCCAAGTTCACATCGATGTAGTGCTCAAATTCCCTCTTCGATATCGATATTTTCTCCCCCTGAAGTGAGTTGTGCATGGACTTGGTTGTTTTGAAAAATTCCGCATCTCCCTCGATCACTTCCCACCTTGCTTCTATTCCCAGTTCGTTCATCAAAGGAACCGTTCGATTAAGAATCTCCGCGACTCCACCACCCTTTTTGGTTGAGTTCACGTTCAGAACCCGAAGCCCCTTTAAAGGCCTGGCTAGACGCTCGAGCTGATTGACGTATTCGGAACCGACTATGGGTATGTAGTCCTCGAGTTTCACCTTTACCTCCGAACCTTACCGTATTTAACGTAATGTCTAATCATTCTCAAGAGCTTCTCCCTCAGGTCCTCGAGAGAATACAGGTAAAAATCTATCTTCCTTATTGCAGCAACGAGATCCAGGTACCCGAAGTTGTCCTCTATCCAGGTCGAGAAGTCGTCCTTCTTCTCTTCCAGTCGGAGCCTGGATTCAAAAAAATGATAATAAATCACGCTGACGCCGCATCTCGAGAGAGCATCGCAGAATTGCGGAAGGGTTCTGGCACTCAAATCTGTGGGCAATATCACCCCCGTCGACCTCTCGAAGTGAAATTCGAAGCCAGGCCTCACCGGCGGAACATACTGTGCTTCCCAGAGAAAATCCTCAATGACGTCAATGAGCGCTCTTCTCACTTCCTCGACTCCGTTCATTTCGAACGGGTTGATGTTCGCTAGCCTCTCCGCGAGCATCTGAGATTCAATTCCGTTCTTCGCCCACCTCGCAAAATCGTTCGGGTAGTCCCAGAGTTGAGGATCGTACCTCAGATACCCCCTGTACATGTGGTGGAATATCACATCCTCGTCCGCATGTCTTATCACTTGCAAAAGCTCTCTCAAGCTGGTTGCTTCCTGCCCTGTGGGCTTTCTGATTATCAAGAATTCTTTGAAGTGAAACGGCATGTCGCTGTGTGCTCTGGCGATCACTTTTCTCTCCTTGAAATTGTTATTTCATATAATTTTCGGAGGCATTTCACCACACCGTCAACACCATCGACCTCCAGCTCTCCCTCGAAGTTCACCGGGTCCGACCCGCGCACGAAAACGAAAACCCCTTCCCCTCTTCCAACCATCCTCTCGTATACTTCAATATCGGTAACATCATCCCCGAAATAAACAGGAAAACATTCTCCGAGCCCCATTCTCTCGAGTTTCTCGAGTATGAACTCGAAGGCTCCCCCCTTCCCTGGATACTCAGCCGGCAACACCTCGATCACTTTCTTGCCCACTCTGGCAGTGAAAGAGGGATACGAGGAAACAAGTCTCCTCACAAACTCCATGACGGCTCTTTCCATATCGTGGTCGAGTCTCCTCGTGTGGATACTGAGAGTAAATCCTTTGTGCTCGATCAGAAGCCCTTTTTCACCCGGGAACTTCTGCATTACAACCCCGGCAATTTCCTTGAGCTGCTCCCCACTCTCATTTCCACTCAGAGAGAACCTCTCCCCAAAAATCTCCACCTGAAATCCATGATTGCCCGACCAGATTGGAAGTTGAATTGGGACTTTCTTTTTCACGTCCTCCAGTGTCCTACCCGTCATGATGCCGCATATCAATTCACGGCACTTGTTGAGCGACTCAAGAATTTTTTCGGCAGGAGGATATAACGCCGCATCGTCCGGATTTTGCACTATTTCAGACAAAGTTCCATCGAAATCGAGAAGAATCAGGATTTTTCTGCTCTCGGAAAGAACTTTCGACAACGTTACCGCAACGTCGTTGGAACTCATAAGTCTACCTTGCTCCACTCGGTTATGAATGAATCGAGCCAGGCGTAGATATCGTTTTTCATAATTCTGCGGTTCAGCCTTTCCATTCTCTCCTTTTTCACATGATCCGGCAGGGACAGAGCCATGTATATCGCGTCGGCCACGGCGTCTATGTCGTATGGGTTGACCAGGTGTGCCTCCTTCAGCTCGTCTGCAGCACCGGTCAACTCGCTCAGTATCAAAGCACCCGGAAGCCCCACTTTAGACACGACGTACTCCTTGGAGACGAGGTTCATTCCGTCCTTTAGCGGCGTCACGACCCCAACGTCAGCCGCCCTATAATAGGAAACCAGGTTCTCGAACTGAAACGAGCGGTAATAGTAGTGTATCGGCACCCATCCCCTTTCGGCGAACTTCCCGTTGATCCTGCCCACCACCTCGTCTATCGTCCGCTTCATCTCCTCGTATTCGGTCACCTTTTCCCTCGAGGGAACAGTAAGCTGGATGAATACGAAATTCCTTCGCAGGTCCTTGTACCTGTCGAGCAGCTTCTCTATCGCTATGAGCCTTTCCAGAACCCCCTTCGTGTAATCGAGCCTATCGACCCCTATTCCCAGATTTCTGACTCCAAACGCCTCCCTTATCCCTTTTACCCGCCTGGCGGTATTCTCATCAAGGGCAACCGACTTGAATCTCTCGTAATCTATGCTTATGGGAAACCTCCCACATTTTATCTTCCTCCCACCGTAATGAATTATTCCTCTCGCCCTATCCACACGGGCTTCCAGTAGATGCTCAACCGAGTCGAGAAAATTCCTGAGATACCCCTCGGTGTGAAAACCTATGAGATCCGACCCCAGAATCCCTTCTAGAACGTCCTCGGCCCAGGGCATGGTCATGAGTATGTCGAGCGGAGGAAATGGAATGTGGAGGAAAAAACCCACTGAAATCCTCTTCCCCGTTCTCCTCAAAAGCTTGGGAAGGAGCATGAAGTGATAGTCGTGAACCCAGACGAAATCTCCGTCATTCACCCTTCGCCCTATCACGTTTGCCACGTATGCGTTGACCCTGAGGTAATTATCCCAGTATTCTTTCTCGAAAACCGTCCTTCCGAGAAAACAGTGAAACAAGGGCCATAGAGTGCTGTTGGAAAACCCGACGTAGAACCCGTCGAGAAGGAGTCCATCAACCTTCAAGAAATTGATCGTATACCCTGGTCCTCCTCCTTCATCTCTCACTTTCACTCTCGTTGGAAACTTATAAGAATCCCGGTTGACGAGGGCAAACCACTCGCCTCCGCTCTTCTTCATAACAGGGTCGAGGGCAGTCACAAGTCCTCCAGTTCCTCTCACAAGCTCTGGAGGACCCTCGCTTCCTTCCAGTTTGAAATAATATGGAGGTCTATTTGAAACGAGGAGAAGTCTCTTCCCGGGAAAACGTATCCCCCCCCTGGTTTTCCTTCCTCCACGAGCGCTCATAATTACCCCTCAACCTGTAAAAGAATAATATGGTTTGCATTAGAATATCAAGGCAGGGGAACCTGCCGGATGGGCTCAGTCAATCCTGAAACCTTCTGCGACATCACGCTGGCGGGATATGTGAACGAGCTCATCGAGCCAGGCAGCCGTGTCGTCCCTGACGAGGGAGAAGAATTTCCCTACCTTCCTGTGGTCCTTGGCCTGATGATACTTGAAATATATGTAATCGTCATCAAGCCCCACTATTTCTATCTTGCCGGTCCTGTGAGACATGATGTATTTGAACATCTTGGCAGGCCCGGACAACCTGCTTTTCGCTCTCTCAACTATCCTGTAGCCCCTGGCTATGGGCACCTGCATGTGAAGAATCCCAACGACAGGCCTGCACTGGAACACATAATAGGGGTGCACGCCTATCTTTATGAGCCCGCTCATAAGCTCGGCGAGCGTATCGGGGTCATCATTAACTCCCCTGAGCAGAACAGTCTGATTGTGTATCAATAGTCCCGCACCGAGCAGCGTGTCCACGCACTCGATCGCCTCTTTTGTAAGCTCCCTCGGGTGGTTGAAGTGGGTTTGTATGATGAGTCTCTTCTCGGGAGTCGTGTGCCTTTTCAGGAGCCTGACAAGCCCCCTGTCGGTCAGCACCCTCTCGGGGAACACCACAGGCACCCGTGTGCCTATCCTTACATATTTCAGGTGCTGAATCCCCTCCAGCTCCCTGAATATCTTCCCGAGAAGCCTGTTGGATAGCGAGAGCGCATCTCCTCCCGAGAGGAGGACATTGGTGATTTCGGGATGTGTCTTTATGTAACCGACAGCTTCTCTAACATCCTTCAGTATTTCATCGTCCTTGAGTCCCACAAACCTCTTCCTGAAACAGAATCTGCAGTATGCGTAACAGTAACTCGTCAGCATGAGAAGAGCAGTCTGCCTGTATTTGTGCTGAAGTCCCCTGACCTTGGTATTGTCGAACTCCCCGCTCGTATCGATGTATCCCCTGCCGGCAAATTCCTCTATGCTGGGAATTACCATACGTCTTATCGGATCTCTCGGGTCATCGGTATTTATCAGGGAGAGGTAATATCTGGTTATATTTAAGGGGTGGGTCCTGTGAATTCTCTCAAGCGCAGAAATCTCCTTCTTGCTCAGAGGCATTACATCCCTGAGCTGATCCACTGAAGTGATATTTTCCCTGAGCGAATCTTTCCAGTTTTTCATCGCGTAAATTCGAAAAAACGTTTTTTTTGGGCGATTCTGTTTCCATTTTCAGCCCCTCTCAATTGGGGTTTATATTCTTACCACACAATTGTCCCGCCTGTCAAGAGAAGGAGGGAAATATAAAACGGCGTGTCTCACGGCAAACCGAACTAACACGTTGAATTTACTGAATTATCCTCCCGCCAAACCTATCCTTATCATGTGAACGGCAATAGCCGCCAGGAGAATAGACATCAGCTTCGACAGAGCCAGAAGCGCGTTTTCACCCACGAAACGTCCGATCTTTTCGATCGCCCTGAACACTCCCCAAAGAACCAGGAAATTCATCACCAGTGAAGACAGAGTGAGAAAAACCCCATAATGCTCCAAAAGAACTATGAGCGTGGTCAAAAGAGCGGGGCCAACTATGAGAGGTATCCCTATCGGAACCACTCCAGCCATGGTAGAAGTGACTTTGTCCCTTCTATCTTCCCCAGTCCCAACGATATCGAGTATAGGTATCAACCCTGGAAAATCGAGAGGGTCTCTTCCATCCTCTCCCTCACCCTGGCTACCACCTCCGCGATATCCGAATCCTCGAGTTTGTACTTCTCGATGAGTTCTCCAAATCCGCTCGACTCGCTATAACTCTCCTTTTCTACAATTCTCTCTCTGTATGTTATCTCGTCGGCCAAGAGGATGAACTCTGATATCTGATTATCCCCCATCATCTGATTTTTGGGAAAATCCCAGGGGTAGTGATGATACATAATTCCTTCTGAAATGAAATTGGGTATGTTCCACATATTCAGAACGAACGCGCCCGCCTCGGCATGGTCCAATCCGAGAATCTCTGTCTCCGCATCCACGAGGCTGATACCGTTCTGTCTACAGGCAGAAAGCACCCTTTCGACACCGAGTTCCTTCCTGGAACCGAAGATAAACTTCCCCACATCGTGCAAAAGCCCTGCCGTGAAGAAGAAATCCGTGTTGCTCTTCCCCATCCTCTCGGCAATCGCTTCGGTGCATATCGCAACCGCAACCGAATGTTTCCAGAGATCTTCGGCTGGAAGATCGTAATCCGCTCTGAACCTTTTTGCAACGCTGGTCATGAGCATGGTCATCGCAGTTTGGAGGAGAAAACGCTGCCCCAGCCTCAAAACGGCCTCGCGGACAGATTGAATCCAGCTCAACCCTCCGAAATAGACTGAATTGGCAATCCTCAAGATGTGTGCGGTGAAGGCGGGATCGAATTCTATGAGTTTGACTATTTCTTCCGTCCGCGCATCCGGATCCTGAAGCATTTCTATGAGTTTTACGGAAACTGTCGGAATCTCCTTGACCCCACTCAGCACCCCGAGGGTTTCTTCGCGCTTACCCATGTTACCCCCTTTCCGTTCTATCTCCTCTTACCCTTATTCGGAATCCCCGCTTCAAACCTTTAATCACGGCAAAAACAAAAAAGGAGGATGCTTTTGCATCCTCCTTCTTCCTCTTTTCATCTTTCAAAATCAGCAGGTTACTCTGCTATCTCAACCACCTCGATCTCGAAAATCAGGTTCTTACCTGCAAGCGGGTGATTTGCATCCAGGGTAACCTTGTCATCTGTGATCTTGGTAACGACAACCGCCACCGTTCTCCCATCCTGCTGAGGAATCTGAAGCTGTTGCCCCTCATATGGTTCGAGATGAGGGGGGAACATGTTCTTCTCTACCTCGAGAACAAGCTCCTCTCTGTGGGGACCGAACGCATTTTCAAAGGGAATGTTCACCTTTTTTTTCTCTCCGACCTCCATACCGAGAACCGCATCTTCAAAACCGGAAATCAATTTCCCCTCGCCTACCTTGAACTCCAGAGGAGCCTTACCGCTTGACGAATCGAACACCGTCCCATCTTCGAGGCTCCCCGTGTAATGGACCTTTACCGTGTCTCCTACCTGAACCTGTCTTACCATCAAAATCCTCCTTTTGCTGATTCAGCCCAGGGAAGGAAGATAACTGGCGGGATTACCTTTCCTACCTTTGGACCCTTGTGAAATCAAATGGTGGGCGCTACAGGATTTGAACCTGTGACTTCCACCGTGTGAAGGTGGCACTCTACCACTGAGTTAAGCGCCCACCGACTCAAATTACATTTTATATCAAATACGGAATTTATCAAGAGCAAAAGCCAAGAACAATAGCCTCATAAAAACCAGCGACCGGTTACATATTGCCTCCCATCCTCAGCCAGGACCTCAGGCGCCTTGAAATCTCTTTTTTCAGGGCATTCCTGTTTTCTAGAGTAACTCTATAAATCTCCACATCCTCACGTTTTTTTATGTCTTCGATCAACCCTTCTCCTCTAGCAGCAACGGTAGCGAGGAAAAAAAGCTTTTCTTCTTCCAGGGCTCGTGTCACAAAAGAGTTGAATTTCTCCGAAAAACACTCCATCTTTCCGATTTCGTCCACAATCAGAGCCCTTGCGCTAACAAAGTCGGATTCGATCCGCGCCACGACTTCATCGACAGCATCCACGAACACCCTGTATCTCCCAACCCTGTAGTTCGATGCCCCTTTTTTGTGAGCAAGAATTCTCTCGAGTCCATCCAGTGTTTTCAGGGTAAAACCGAGCCTAACACCTCCCTCCCGGATTTCTTCCGTTACAAAACCAATTACTCCATCCGTTCCAACCTCCTCGATTACCCTCTTCACCAGAGTCGTCTTTCCCACTCCTGGCACACCCGTGATAAGTATCTTATTCGACTTGACGTCACCGGCTCGGCTCACGGGTAGCCTCCCTAGAGATGCACCCCCAGGCGCATCAGATCCTCAACCAGCAAATCCTTATCCCGAAAAAGAACACCAACCAGTCCCACTTCCTCAGCGCCCCTCACATTATCATCAACGTCGTCCACAAAGACACACGCCCCAGGTGGCAACCCGAGTTTCCCGATTACATCCTCGTAAATTTTCCTGTCCGGCTTCATGACTCCCACCTGATAGGACAGTGTCACCGCTTGAAACAGCGGAAAGAATTCCCTTTTTGAGATGAAATGCTCAAAGTGAATCTCGTTAGTGTTCGACAGAAGGCCAAGACGATACCTTTTGGCCAGATTTTCCACCAGAGTCTTCATGCCTTCAACAGGGAAAAACATGGAACAAAAGCATTCGATGAAACGATCATACTCGACTTCAATTTCCGCCACTCGGCATGCGGCTTCGTAAAATTCCCGCGAGTTCATTTCTCCCACCTCGAATCTGCGGGGAAGGTCACTCTCGTATATTGCTCGATATATCGCCGCACCGGGCTTACCCGTCAACTTCTCGAGGTGTTCCACAAACCTCTTCCTATCAAAGCGGTAAAGCACGTTTCCGAAGTCGAAAATGACTGCCTCAGGTGTCTTCATCTTTTTCCTTCCTTCATCCAATCCCTTATCAAACTCGCCCCCTCGGGAATGGGCAGATTATATAGATATGTCCAGACCCGGTCACCGTCCAACTCAATCTCAACACGCCTGTAGAGACGGTCCTCCTCCGGAAGATCATCTCCTGCATCCTCCAACTCGTCGAGAATGGAAAACAAAAGACCATCTTCATCATCAAGACACAAAAGCTCACCCACTACGAAATCACCAGGAGCCCCCTCCACCATAAGAGGATAGCCTCTTCCATCATCGAACATGGCAAACCCTTCGAGGATTTTTTCCTCTGCAGATATAACCCTTCCTCGTATCAGACTATGGAACCTTCCCCCTATCCTAAGCGTTCCATAGACGAATACTTTCCGGCATCTCATATTCAAGCCAGTTGAACCAGGATGATTTTCCTTGAAGCTCACTCCCCTTTGAAGTCTGGTTTTCTTTTCTGGATGAATGCCGTGACGCCTTCTCTGAAATCGCGAGTTTTCATGCTCGCCAATATCTCCAGTCTTTCCCGTTCCATCTGGGTCTCCATATCTTCGAAGTAGGCGGAAGCTATGAGTTCTTTACCCCTGGCAAAAGCGGCCGTTGGACCTGAGGCTATCTTCTCCGCGATGGAAAAGACGTTTTCCATGAAACCTTCCTCTCGGAACACCTCATTTACAAGACCGTAGGACTTCGCTTCTTCCGCAGAAAGAACCTTTCCGGTGAGCATGAGCTCCATAGTACGATGGTACCCCAATTCCCTGGTAAGCAGGAAGGTAGCCCCTCCATCCGGCGAAAGGCCCACGTTTGGATAAGCAAAGACGAATTGAGCGCCTTCAACCGCGTAAACGAGGTCCGCCGCCAGAGCGAGACCTATGCCAGCACCGGCAGCCACACCATTCACCGCGCTTATGACCGGCTTCGGCATTCTCCTCACCTGGGATATCGAGCCGTGAAGGATGAGAGGAAGAAGCTCCACGCCTTTCTCTTTCCCCTCTATCAGTCTGCCGAAATACTTGACATCCCCACCAGCACAAAAAGCCCTGCCCTCACCCGTAATGACGAGGCAACGGATATCTGAGCTTGAGGCGGCTTTCGATAGAGCTTCGAAGAACTCCTTTGCCATTTCCATATCATAAGCATTCATTCTCTCGGGCGACGAAAACGTTACTATTCCAACCCCACC
>CAYSCN010000028.1:0-24594 GCA_964429585.1 uncultured bacterium
TCGGTTGTTCGGAGGTTCGGCAGCTTGGTGCTTCGTGCTTGAATTTAGATTAGAACTCAATGGATTTTAACAATGCATCGGACGTTGAAAAACCTTTTCTACGAAGTGAGAACCCCGCGGATAACCTGGAGTGATGTGGGTGGATTACATGAACCCAAACGGAAATTGAAAGAGATGGTCTCTTTCGTTGTGAAAAACCTGGACAGGCTGGAAAATATGGGGATAGAACCCCCATCGGGCGTGATGATCTGGGGGCCTCTTGGGACGGGGATAACCATGCTCGCCGAAGCAGCTGCCAGCGATGCGGGCGCGACTTTCGTTTACGTCTCCGGCCAGGAAGTGCTCGGAAAGGGAGGGGACCTGGAGGAGGCCTTTCGCGTAGCCATCTACGAGGCCCCGTCTGTTCTGTTCGTATCCGATGTGGAGTGGCTCTGTCCAAGACCGGGAGCTGACTATTCCTGGAAAGACGGAAACGAGCGGGGAAAGCCCCCCACTTTCGCCACTCCCGATCTCACGCGGAAATTTATTGAACTCATAGATGAGGTTTGTCGGGTAAAAACCGTGCGGCTGGTCGGATCATGTTATAGGATCGATACGGTCGATCAGGCTGTTATAAAAGAAAAGACCCGCTTCAACAGGAAAGTGTTCGTGCCTCCGCCTGAATCCGGGGACCGAAGAGAGATACTGGCCATTTACGCTGGAAGGGTTCCGATGGGAGATGACGTGGACCTCGATGTGATAGCGGAAAAATGCGTTGGTTACGTCGGTTGGGATGTGGAAAACCTGGTCAGACAGGCTGCGGTGTGTGCAATCGAAAGGGGCAGCCCTCTTGTGGAGATGAAGGACTTCCTGGCGGCGATGGAGAAGATCGAGCCCTGGTTGAGCCCCGATATGGTGGAGAAATATTATGAGATATACAGGGCCGATTGCCCTCATCATTATCATTTTTAGAGGTGAGTCATGAAGGCGCTTATTAGGCAGTTGTCTTTTTTCCTCATCGCAGTGTCCCTTCTGATATTTTTCAGAGGATACTCGTGGAGCTGTGTTGGGAGAACGATATACATAGGTTATTTCCCGGGAGAGCCGGAACAGGTGGTCATGGCAAAGCTCCTGACGGTCTTCATCGACGAGCGGACGGGTACCTCTGTAAAGTTGGTGAAGCTCGACAGCAGAGAAAAGGCATTCGATTTTCTCAGGAAAGACAAGGTGAGCATCCTGGTCGATTACGCCGGCAATCTCCTGTCTGTTTACAAGGAAAAAAAGGGCAAGGAGGTGCCGCTTTCGCGTTTTCCGGAGATGAAGCATGAAGTGGCTGGGTGGCTCAAGGCCGTCATAGTCACTTCCCCAGGGTTCGACAGCTCTCTTTACGGGAGGAATACCAACCTCGGCAAGGCGATTATTCTCCTGTCCAGGAAGGCGCTTTCGCGTTTCCCGGCCATGCCCAGACTTCTGAAAAAGCTTCGCGGCGTCGTGTCCAACGGAGACATGAAGACACTCATTGAGGGTGCCAAGGTGAAAAAGCCTGAGAAAGTGACGCGGAGCTTTCTCAAGAAAAACAAGCTCATATGACGCGATGCCCCTGCTCCGTGGAGAGATCTCTGTGAAGAAAATCCTGGAATATTTTTCCTCCACGAAGTTGACGATATTTTTGATCATCATACTTGCTGGAGAATCGGTGGTAGGCTCTTTCCTCTACACCGGCGATACGCTGCCTTCAGGTCAGGGGGGAGTCAGGGTTTTCTCATCACCGTTTTTCGTGGTTCCCTCGTTACTTCTCGTCGTGAATATTCTCTTTTGTTCACTGGAAAGAATCCTGAAGTCGAGGAGAAAGAAAGCAATATTCGTGGCTCACGTGTTTCTGATAGGGGCGATTTCAGGACTCCTCATAGACGGAAAATTCGGAGTCGTTCTGACCGGGTATTTCCCTTATGGGACGGAAGAATCCAGGGTGTACGACTGGAAGAAAGGGAAAGATGTGAAACTCCCTTTTTCAATAGAAGTGAAGAGCTACGCCGAAAAAAGACATCCTTTCTTACTCAGAGTCGGGGTCAAACGGTATCGGACGGGAGAAAAAGTCGCCCTGTTCGAAGTGCCTGAGAACGGGAGTTTCAGGTTGCCGGGGAGTCGAATTACTGTTTCCCAGTTGAGATTTTCTCCGAAGGAGAAAAAACTTTTCTTTGTTCTGAACGACGGTAGATCCATGAGGAAGCTGGAGGCAGGTATTGAAGGTTCC
Source organism: uncultured bacterium (assembly GCA_964429585.1). GTDB lineage: Bacteria > Desulfobacterota > Deferrimicrobia > J040 > J040 > CAYSCN01. The sequence continues at coordinate 2,234 of CAYSCN010000028.1, forward strand.
CTGCCCATAAATGGGGATTACGTGATCGTTCCTGTTGCTTTCAAGGATAGGGGAGTGAAGGAAATGAAGGCTGAATTGCTGGTGAAAGGAGACGGAAGAGAAGAGTTGCTCCAGGTAGCTCCGAACGACCCGGGCGAGTTCGAGGGATACGATATATCGTTGATAGAGATCAGAACTGATGAATACTTGAATCTATACATCGGTCTTCAGCTTACCAGAAAGCCCGGGGAGCCGGTGTTCTGGATGGGTATTTTGGGCTTTTTCGCTTCCACGCTGGTTCACCTGGTTGGGGGTAACCGCACCGTCTTGAAGGGTGATTCGAGTTGATATGACCCGAGAGGGGGTATAATTGTTCTATGTTTTGTCGAAATATTTCCAGAAGAAAGTTCATCGTAGAGGCGGTTAAGGCCGCAGGGGCATTAGCGGCTGGCATGCTTTTCCCCGGCGGTTATTCGCAGGCAAAAGAGAAAATGAACTCCACGGTTGCTGTGGCTCGTGGAAAGTCACCACGGGAGATAACCAGGAGGGCGGTGGAACTTCTAGGAGGGATGAGGCGTTTTGTTTCCCGCGGTGATGTCGTTCTAGTTAAGCCGAATATCGGGTGGGACCGGTTGCCCGAGCAGGCTGCGAATACTCATCCGGAAGTAGTGGTGGCTCTCGTGGAAATGGCGCTCGAAGCCGGAGCCAAAAAAGTCAAAGTTTTCGACAGGACGTGCAATGAGCCCAGGAGATGTTACATCAACAGCGGAATCCAGCCTGCACTGGAGAGATTCAAGAAGGACCATGGGCTGGGGAGTGAGGTGGAGATATTTCACACGGAGAGGAGAAAGTTCGTCAGGGTTTCCATCAAGGGCGCAGAGGTCCTCAAAAAATGGCCCATTTACAGGGATGCTCTCGAAGTAGATAGGGTTATCAATGCCCCAGTGGCCAAGCATCACACTCTGGCGCGGTATACCCTCTCTTTGAAAAATATGATGGGCGTTATGGGTGGTAACAGGGGACAGATACACTGGGAGCTTTCCAAGGCGCTCTCTGATCTGAACGGATTTGTTAGAACCGACCTGGCGATTGTCGATGCCACCAGGGTTCTTTTGAGGAACGGGCCATCCGGCGGTAATCTCGCGGATGTGGAAGAGAAGGACATGGTCATAGCATCGGGCAACCTGGTAGCTGCGGATTCCACGGCATTGAGAGCGCTGTTTGGTGTCGAACCCGATGAAGTTCCTCACGTGAAGTATGCGGGATTGAGAGGACTCGGTCCCACGGACCGTCGATTTATCAGAATTGTTGAAAATCCCTGATCATTTGATGCTCTGCATTTTTTCTGAACGAGAGGCAAGCAGTCATGGAGAAATCAAAAGGTTTTTCGAGGGGGCGGTTGGACAGATGAAAAGGATTTTCCTGCTCGGGTTTATTTTCGTGGCCTTGATTTTCTCGTCGTGTTCCAGAACGATACCTGGGGCTAGAAGAGGCGATGTCCCACACACGATGTTCATAGAAAGGGATGTCACCTGGAAGGGGGAGATACTGGTCGACGGCCTAGTCGTGGTGAGGAAGGGGGCGACACTCACGATAGAGCCGGGGACCAGGGTCGTCTTCACTTCCAGGGCTTTGAACATCGGGGATGAACACGAAGGTTTCTCCAGATCGGGAATGAAGGTGGAAGGGCGGATACTTGCGCTGGGCACCGAAGACCTTCCTGTTGTCTTCACGTCGGCGGACCCGAAGGGACCGGAGTCGTGGGACAGGATATATCTGTCATTCAGCAAGGGGAGCAAATTCAGGTATTGCATTTTCGAATACGGGTCTTACGCTCTTCACGCTCATTTTTCGGTGTTTTCCCTGGAACGCTGCATTTTCAGGTTCAATCGTGAGGGAGTGAGGATAGGGGGATCAAAGGCTGAAATAAAGGATTCTGTATTCACCGCAAACGCCATCAGGGGGATAAATTTCAAGGAGTCGGAAAACACGATAACCGGTTGTGCGGTTTACGGGAACGGGACGGGGATTTTCCTTCACTCGAAGGATTCCAGGTCTGTGATCAAAAGGAACGCCATTTACGGGAACAGGCGTTACAATTTGAGGCTCGGTGATCTCCATACGGATGACGTGGATGTTTCCGGAAACTGGTGGGGAACGGTTGACCCTGAGAAGATCGAGGAGGGGATATACGATGGACATGATCAGGAGGGGATAGGAAAAGCTCAAATAAGACCTTATTCCCCTTTTCCCGAGGTCACTGTTTCCGGAATAGAAGGGATTCTGACTTACAAGAGAAAGGGTGTGGAAGGCGAAGTTTTTGCGATTCGCTCTCTTGCGGGCGGGTTCGATGACTCGATCTCCATTGCCCGCGCATTTGCTGATGAAGATGGGTTTTTCAGTTTGGATCTCCCGCCGGGCAGCTATTTCGTATACGCCAGGTCCAGCGGAGAAAGGGAGGAATTTTTCGGATTTACGGGGAACAATCCTGTTCGGGCAAAGCCGTTTGAAAGGGAAACGATAGGAATTCCAATGGTGGACGTTTCTTCCGTCGAGAGGAGGGACGGGTGCGCAGGGGGAGGAATCACCGGTGTGCGCGTCGTCACGAAGCTGGATGGGAAGCCTGTAGCTGGAGTTCACGTCTTCGTGTACCCCTCTTCTACCAGAGACATACGAGGTCCAGGTGTAGCGTTGGGAATCACGAAGGAGGATGGTTCGGTGTTGTTGTCCCTAAAAGAGGGGGATTACATCGTTGTTGCCAGGAAGAAGCGTAGTGGCCCAGGTGTGGGCAGGGTGGATACGGGCGGCCTTTTTGGGATTTACCCCTATATACCGGTAAGGGTCGATAAAGGGTGCTTGAAGACCATCGATGTTCCGCTTTTCGTCAAAGGCGGGATGCTGGATGAGGAAGAAACCCGTGATAAAAGCGGTCTCGAGAGCGGAGGGGGGTACGCGTATTTCGCCGGGAGGCCGGCTGCCGGCTGGTTCGTCTATTTCTACAGCGGCAGAAGAGCTCTCGGCAAGCCGGTTTCGGTATCGAGTTCGATTGCTGGAAACGGGTATTTCGAGGTTGCCGGTGAGCTGGAGGATGGCCTTTACTATGTCTACCTGAGAAAGTCTGCTGAGGCGGGGGAAATGGGTGCTAGGAAAATCGTTGCCGGTCCTTTGGTGGTGAAAGTTAGGGATGGAAGGCTGAATCCGGAGGTCCTGAAATTCAAATGAGAACGTCAAACAGATTGATCATTTTTTTTGTCGGTTTTCTAATTTGTCTCGCGTTGACAGTTTCTACGATTTCAGCGGACGTGGACTTAAGCAGAGTTCCTTCATCGGTCTTGGAAGGTGTCGTTTCCACCAACCTCACGCTGTCTGGTGAGGTGACGGTGAAAAAGGACGTGTTCGTGCCACCAGGCGTTACGCTCGAGTTTCTCGAGGGAACGAAGATAAAGTTCGTCGACTCGGAAAGCACCAAAGTGGAACCTGAAAATATGATGGCTGGAACGGAAATAACGGTGATGGGTAAACTGGTTGCCAGGGGTTGCAAATTTGAGTTTCCGGGAAACGGTGGAATAGCGGTTAATGGCGGTAAGGTGGATCTCAGAAGATCCACGATAGAGGGTGCGCGAATAGGCGTTCTCTTGCTATCGGGTGAGCTTAAAGGCGGTGGGATGAAACTTGCCAGGAGCGAGTATGGGCTCGTCGTCGGTCCGGATGCGTCTATCGATGTGGATGGAAATGTTTTCTTCTCCGGGTGTGAGGTATCGCTGGTTGCTACGAAGCGTCTGCTGGATGAAGTAAGGGACAGGCTTCGCGGTGATGGGTTGAGATTCGTCCTGACGACGGATGCTTCGATTCGTTCTTTTCCGAAGGAGTTATCGAGTGATTTTTCACCTGTTAAGGTTTATGAAGACCTCTTCATCAACGAGGATCTGACTTTGTCTGGGGATATCCTTGTCAAAGGTGTCATAAGGGTTGCTCCCGGAGTTCATCTCAAAATTGAGCCGGGGACGAGAGTCCTTTTCGAATTCAGAGACACCAACGGAGATGGAATAGGGGAGAATGGGATTTTTCTTCAGGGGACGCTTTTGGCGGTGGGTGAAAAGGACAAACCCATATATTTCGGACCTTACGGACGGTCCATGGCGGGGAGCTGGGATGCCGTGAATTTCACCGTCTCCGATTCGGAGAAAAACGTGCTCAAGAACGTCATCGTGGCAGGAGCCTATCGCGGGATACATTCTCACTTCAGCGACGTTTCCATGGAGAACGTTCGGGTTTTGAAGAGTTTTCGTGGGATTCAGTTCCAGGAATCTACAGTATCATTGAAAAACGTGGTCGTGGAGGGTGTGGTGAGCGGAGTTCGGTGCAGGGATTCGGACGTATCTGTGGAAAGGCTTTCTATAAGTGCTTTCCTGAACGGGCTTCATATGTTGAGGGTCAGGGGTAAGCTCAGGCGGGTCACGGTAAAGGCTCCGCTACTATTTGGAATCAGAATGAGAGAGTGCGATGTGGTTGGAGAAGATTTCAACGTGTCGGGAGGACTTTTCGGCTTGTCCCTGCAGGATATGAAGGGGCAGTTTTATGGACTGCGGCAAAGCGGTAGCGCAGTAACCGGCCTTCTCGCCCAGTATTCATCGATCGACATAAGTCGAAGCTCTTTTTCCCGCAACGGGAGATACGGGTTGAGCTTCAAAGGAGGGAAATATGGTCTCGTGGACGTCGAAATCATTGGATTCGGGGAGGCGGCGATAAATGTGGAAGAGAGCCCGGTCATCGATAAGAGAAATGTCGTCGTGGGGAAGTCGGAGCGATGAAGCTCGGGTCTGAAGGGAGAAACAGGGTCCTCTTTCTGATTTTCCTGCTCGTGGTCGCCGGGACTGTATTCGCGCTCGTCAAGGGCTCGATTTCCCCGCCCAAAGAGCCAATAAGGGTCGCGTTTCAGGTGTGCAACAGCCTCGAAGAGAATATGGCCCGCTTCACGCCGCTTGCGAGGTATCTGGAGGAGAAGCTTGGCAGGAGGGTCATAGTCTCGCACGTCAATACTTACGATTTCCTCGAGAGAGCCGAGAAGGGAGAGTTCGATTTCATTCAATCGAACGGCTATATTTACGTGCTGATAAAAGAGAAGCTTGGTGCGAAGCTGATTGCGCGTGAGGTCAAACTGGATACTGGCAAGGACACCGGGGGGCTCATAGTCGTGAAGGCGGATAGTTCGATCAAGTCGATACGTGATCTGAAGGGCAAAAAGTTCGTTTTCGGCCCTGTCCTTTCACCCGGTGGATACATGTGTCAGTATTACGTGATGCTCGAGTCGGGATTGGATCCGGAGACGGATCTGGAAGGTTACTACTTTCTCAAAGGTTCCCACAAGCACGAGAAGGTGGTTTATGGTGTGTATTTCGGGGCTTACGATGCGGGAGCCGTGAAGTTCGGTGACCTGGAAAGGATGGAAAAGGAGGGGAAAATAAGAACCTCCGATTTCCGGGTGATAGGAAAATCGCCGCCAGTTCCGAACTGCACGTTTTACGCCCTGCCCGGTGTTCCAGACGAGCTGGTCGAGGAAATGAAGGACGCACTGCTGACGTTGAAAAAATCCGATACTGTTGAAGTAAATGGGGAGGTGCTGAACGTATTATTAAGAGATGGGATAAAAGGGTATGTCGAGGCGAAGGACGAGGAGTTCGATATACTGAGAAAAATGGCGAAACGCCTAAAGATGCCTCCCTATGAGGAATTGTGAATCCGCCATCATGAGGTCTGTTGCAGCCGATGCGTGAGCAACTTCGCAAGTTTTTCTATCCTGAAACCAAACCGACGCTCCTTTTCTATGGTGTCGCTTTCGGCGTGGTTGCGGCGTCGCTTTCTCTTGCTGGAAATCCGGTCAATACGGGAATTTGCATTTCGTGTTTCATGGTGAACATCGCCGGTGCTTTAGGGCTCCATAGTCAGGTTTCGTCCGCATACCTGAGACCTGAAATACTGGCGATAGTCATAGGGTCTTTCATCGTCGCTTTTGCGTCTGGCGATTTCAGGCCCAGGAGGACCTCGCTTCCCTTGCTCAAGTTCGCAGGCGGGGCCTTTATGATTTGGGGAAGCGAGGTGTTCATAGGATGTCCAATCAAGATGTTGCTCAGAATCGCAGGTGGTGGGTTGACAGCTGTATTCGGTGCAGCCGGGCTTGTGGTCGGAGTGCTCCTCGCAGTTTTCTTCCTCAAGGAAGGAGTTCTTCTTTTCGAGACAGAGTCGGCAGCTGATTACAAAGGGGTTGTCGCTCCACTTTCTTCGTTTTTTCTGATTTTCGCGTCGAGTTCAGGAATTTACGCGTTTGCTTCCGGATTCGTGGGTTCATCCGCCAGGCACGCGCCTTTTGCCATTGCGCTAGCGGCGGGTCTTTTGGTGGGAGTGATCGGTCAGAGGACCCGTTTCTGCATAACGGGTTCCATAGAGAAAGGTATCTTGACCCGTAGTTTCATCGAGGTTTCTGCGGTCTTGGGGTTTTTGCTGGGGGCGTTCGTGCTCAACGTGTCGACCGGGAGATTCGTTCCCTCTTATCTCCTGGAGCCGGGCGCCCACACGGATCTGTTCTGGGCTTTCGCTTCGCTGGGTATGGTTGGGTTTGGAGCGGTTTTTCTGGGTGGGTGCCCTTTCAGGCAACTCGTTCTTTCGGGGGAGGGGGATGTGGGGGCTTTTTGGGTGGTTCTTGGGATGCTGGCTGGGGCGGGTCTGGCGGTTCGGCTTGGGATCTCGAGTTCCGCAGACGGCGTCACGTATGCCGGAAAGCTGGCGGTTCTTTTCGGCTGGATATTCTTCCTGGTTCTCGCTCTCGTGGGGATGAAGCGGTTTCGTGAGGCGGGCTGAGTTGTGATTTAGATTAAATTTTGAGGTGTTGTGAGGTGAGTATTTCGGTGAGCGCATTGATGAACGAGCTGGTTGCTCTTTCCGATCTTTTCGTGGAGATGCTCCACGGAATATGGATCTACTTCTTCCTCGGTGTTTTCATTGGTGCGGTGATAAGGACTTACAGGCTGCACGTAAAGATGAGAAATCAGCTTGCTAAGTTCGGGGCGTTCGCAATACCCGTTGCGGTTCTTGTCGGGGCTTTCTCTCCTCTATGCTCGTGCGGGTCCATTCCGCTCTTTGTTTCACTCGTGTCTTCCGGAGTTCCGCTCGCCCCGTCTATTGCTCTTCTGATTACCTCCCCGCTCATGAGCCCCAGTGGTTACACGATAACTGCCTGGGAACTCGGGGTCGGGTGGGCCAACGTGAAATTCGTCTCTGCGATATTCATGGGACTTTTCGCCGGTTATCTCACTCATTTCCTGGAACTCAAGGGTTTTTTTGGGAAAAGCGTTTTGCTTAAGGGGGACGGTCCTATAGACATACACGCGCCTGATTGCCCGGGAGAGCTCAGATGCACGTGTGGACAGCAGTTCAGCAACCGCCTTGCTGAAAGGGTAGACAATAAATTTGTCATTTTTCTTGCGAAATCGTGGGAGCTCACGCTCAAGACGGGGAAGTTCACTCTGCTCGGTATCGTCATAGCTGTTCTCGCTGAGAGGTACATTCCCAGGGAGTGGATAGGTGGGTACTTAAGTTCCGGGTCGCTGTCCAATACGCTGTTCGTCACTTTTTTAGCTGCCCCGCTCCACGTGAATGAAATAACCGCCGCTGCGATTCTTTACAGCTTGCTGAACCTGGGGCTTGCGAAAGGGCCGGGACTGGCTTTCCTCATAGGCGGTCCGGTGACTTCAATGCCCGCAATGTCGGTGCTGTTTACCATGTGCAAAAGGAGAGTTCTCGGGGTTTACGTTTTCGTGAGCTTCGTCGGGACGATTCTTCTGGCCGTGGGATATCAGATGATAGCGGGGTGATTATGGCGATTCAGGGACGTGAACACCCGAGCCTGCGAGCTTCGGAACCTCCGAGGCGCCAAGCATCCGATGCTCCGAACAACCGAGCATCCGTTTATTTAAAGCACGAAATATTAAATCCGAAGCTCGAAACAAATCCGAAATTCGAATGCCCAAATGACCAAAACGATAGTCCGTGGTTGGGTGTGGTTTTTCGCAACCACGATAACCACGCAACCACGTATCTACGGACCGTTTTTACCGCAAGTCGGTTCGTAGTTGAGTGGTTGAGTAGTTGGGTAGTTGCGCGGGTTTTACACAATCACGCAGCTACACAACCACGTATCTACGGACCAAGCTTATACTGCGTTTCGGTCATTTGGATTTCGATATTCGAATTTGTTTGGAATTTCGTGCTTCGAGTTTAGGATTTAATAGAATGGGTAAATAAAGAGAGGTAATAAAATGACCCTGAAATATCTTTCGGCTCCGCTCATGATCAACTGGGGTTTGACTGCCAGGTGCAACTTCGTCTGCAGCCACTGCTTTTCTCGCCTCGATAAATCAGAGGAGCTAACGACTGAACAGGCGAAGGAGGCTGCCGAGAAGATGGCGGAAGCAGGAGTGATGTTCGTCAACTTCGGGACCGGCGAGCCTTTGTTGAGAAAGGACCTTTACGAGATTGCCGCCCGCTGCGTGGATTTGGGGATGAAGGTCACGATGAACTCGAACGGTTCATTGATAGACGAAGAGGAAGTGGAAAAGATAAAGGAGGCGGGATTCCACAGCGTGGGCATATCTATAGACAGCGCGGATCCAGACCTGCACGACAGATTCAGGAATCATCCTGGTAGCTTCGACAAAGCAGTGAGGGCAGCAAGGTTGCTGAGAGAAGAAGATGTGCCTCTCACTATCTCGGCTGTTATATGCAAGATCAACCACGAGGATTTTGAAAGGTTGATCGACCTGGCGAGAGAGCTCGGCGCGAAGACAATAGATTTTCACAATTTCAAGTGCTCCGGCATGGGGGGGCTGAACAGGGAGAAACTCGATCTGTCTCCGGTCGAATGGAAGAAGTTCTATGAGAGGGCCGTGCCGCTCAAAGAAGAAATCACGGATATCGAGATTCTATTCGATGATCCGGTGATTTCGCTCATAAAGGACGATGATGGCAGGGTGGTTGACGGAAGCGTTTGCGGCAAGGTGAGCCTTTATGTTGGGCCGGATGGAAGTGTCACACCCTGTGGGTTCATACCCGTCAGGATAGGCAACATATTGGACGACGACCTCATGGATATCTGGGAGAATTCGCCGGTTCTGGAACTTTTGAGGAACAAGGAAGCTACCAAGAAGTGTTCTCGATGTGACAAGTTCTCGTCCTGCCTCGGCGGTTGCACCGCGCGTGCCTACGCCGTTTACGGAGACTTCAATGAACCAGACCCCCACTGCTGGTTCGAGGAGGGTGCGTGAAGCTCAGCGCTCCTTTGAGAATAAGGTGGGATATGGATCCTCCAGGGGAGGGACACTTTTCCAAAAGCCTCGCCCGCGCTCTTTATCGGAAAATACTGGATGCCGCTCCCCTTCTTCTCGAAATCAGGGTGGAATCGAGAACCGGTCTTTCTTTGTTGAGGGAAATGGTGAAGGATGTTTCTCCCGCGTGCGCCCTACTCGTTTTTCTCGGGGAGAGGGTTTCATCGGGGGAGAAGGGCGCCGGGTTAGACGGCGTGTCCATTTATTATCACGCCGGTTCTTTTTTTTCTGGGTTGACTGATAGCGGCATTTCGAGGTTGTGGATGGAATACGCTCCCTGGAAGGGAGAAAAATGTGCTGTTGCGTTGCGGGAGTTCTTTTCCCGAGATATATCCGGGGTGTTTCATCTGGTGCCTCCCAACCTCCGTAAGATGACCTCGATTCCGGATTGGAATGGAAAGGCCGATACAAGCCGGATTTTGCAGGTCATCGAAGAGGCTCATTTGGGAGAGAAACCGCCGGGACGGCTGGTTGTTCACGACTATTTTCTCTGGAAGTCCATAAACGATTTGTATCCTCGGGCGCTCGAGAAGAGAGGGGAGTTCGAAGGTTGTCAGGGTGGGGATAAACTGGCGTACGTGGATTGGGAAGGAACGGTATATCCGTGCGAGACATTCCTCGTTCCTCTGGGAAGGATTGTAGAGAAAAATTTGGAAGAAATATGGGGGGAACCTGGTAGGGAAGAGCTCGTCGATTCGGTGAGGAAAGTTCCGCATGATTGTGAGGGGTGCGAGCTCTACGAGGGATGTTTTGGAGGGTGTCGGGGGTATTCGCATCACTTTTCGGGCGGGGCGTGGAATCGAGATCCACAATGTGAGAGGTGAAACCGAAACTGCCGTGTGGTTTTCTCGGTGAAAGATTCTCTTTGTTATCCGATTTTTTTTCGTTCCACACAACTAAACTGTTGAGTCGTTCCCCACAATCGGGTAAAAAATGAAAGTGATTTGCCGTTATCATGGGGTGACGGGTTGAGGGGGCGGGGTGGAAAGGAGAGCAGGCGAACTCGATGTCTTTCGACGATGACGTCAGGCTCACCAGGAGGGTGAAAAGAGGGGATAGAGAATCTTTCGCCGCTCTCGTGGAAAAATATCAGCGCCCGATTTTCACGTTCATTTATCACTTCTTCAACGATTACGCGCTCACAGAGGACCTGACTCAGGAGGTGTTTCTGAGAGCGTTCAAGTTCATGAGAACTTACGATACGAAACAAAAGTTTTCCACCTGGCTTTTCACGATAGCCAAGAACCTCTGCATTGATGAGCTCAGACGGAGAGACAAAGAACGATCCGTACCGATTGAGGAAGTGAGAGGCGGAAGTCTTCCAGGTTCAACTGCCAACAATCCTGAGGAAATAGTTTCATCCCTCTCCGACGTGGCGTATCTGAAATCACTGATAGAGAAGTTGCCCGAAAAATACAGAACTGCCATAGTTCTTTTTTATTTCAATGAGTTGAGTTACGAAGAAATAAGCTCGATCATGGGGATTTCCATGGCTAATACGAAGATCATCCTGTTCAGGGCGAAAAAGATGCTCGGCAAGCTCTACAGAGAGGGAAGATTGGAGGACGAAGAGTGAGATGGGTGAACTTCATCTGGTGGCGAATCGCTGTTTTTTGTAACTTTTACGATGTCCTTTGAGTATTTTTGAATGATTATTATTGATTATTGTGGAATGTCTACGAGGGCGTGGAGATGCGAAGGTGCAGGAAATACGAAGGTCTGATGGAGAGGTATCTCACGGGCGAAGTTCTGCCCGAAGAGCGAGATGACCTGGAAAGACATCTGGTATCTTGCCCCGAATGCAGCAGAACGTACAGGGATCTCTCTGAAATTGAATCACTTCTCAGAACTTTTCCGGATAAGGAGGTGTCTCCTCCCCCGTATCTCAAGACCAGAATTCTCGCAAGAATTGCCGAGGAGGCTGCTCCTGCCGGGTTCAGATTCGTTTTTCGCAGAGCTCACGTGTTCTTCGCGGTTTTCGTTCTTTCCCTTGTGGTTGCGATATATGGATACATGACCAAGCCCCGGGTTTTGAAGGTGGTAAAAGTTGAACCAAGAGTCGTAACTCCTGCGATGACAGGTGAAAACGGCACTTCATTCAAGGAAGTCAAAATATTCTTCTATTATCCGGGGGCGAGAAAAGTTTCTGTGACCGGAGATTTCAACGACTGGGATCCCGAAGGTATTCCGATGAAAAAAACCGGTAAGAAAGGTTTGTGGGAAATAGATCTCAAGGTGAAACCCGGAGTTTATTCTTACAACTTCATCATAGATGGGAACATGATCGTTCCGGACCCGAACGCCGTGGCCCAGACTCCTGATGGTTTTGGGGGTACGAATTCGGTAATGCTGGTACCCCGAGGGGATGTGAGTTGATTCGACGCCTGTTCACAGCGGTTTCAGTAACCTTTCTCCTGGCTTCAGTTGTCAACTTCGCGCTTGCGAAAGACATAACCCCTTTGTGTAAAAAGGCAGGAATTGAAGGAAAAGCACTAAAGAGTCTTTCTTCGGTTTACGATAAAGCAGTCAAAGCAGGTATCCCAGAAGAGGAACTCTATGATTTTTTCACCGAAATCGTCGAATATGGTCTTGGTTGCTCACAGCTCGAAGAGGTGCTCGAAAAGACGATAGAACTCAAGAAGAAGGGGCTTCCGTTTGCTCCTGTATTCAGCAAAGTCCGGGAGGGAATGGCCAAGGGGATGTCTCCGGGTATGATAGTGGAAGTCGCAGGGGAAAGAGCAGAATCGATAAAGTGGGCTTCGGGAGTTATTGAAATCTTGAAATCCAGGGGGTGGGAGGTGAAGGATTACGAGGGGGCCGTGTTGCTGATTTCCACATACATAGAGAAAGGGTATAAACCAGAGGAAATAGTTGAAAGGCTTACCAACAAAGGGATAAAATATGCCGGTTTCACAGGTTTGGACGTTTTTTTGGGGCAGGGGAAATAACAGATCTGGGAAGAGGTTCTGGTGGAATCGAGGGATAGAGGGAAAAGACTGAGAGAGAACGTTGTTGCAATCTTCCTGGCATTTTTTATCGTGACGTTCAATGGCCTCTCTTTCGCAGGAATACTCGGCTCTCCTCACGATTTTTCCGATACCGGACAGAGTTACAATCGAATACCTTCGATAGCCCCGGCTGGTGTTTGCTCTGGGTGCCACATGCCGCATGGTGCTCAGGATTTTGCTCTGTGGGCTAGGTCGCTCGCTGAGGAGAGAAGCAAGCTGAAAGCGGATGGAACGACTGGACCGAACTATCTGGGGGATCCGACTCTCAACTGTTACGACTGCCATGAGCACGACTCGATTTCCAACAGCCTGGATAATGATCCAATTAAGAATGATTTCAACGTATCTCACCGCCCCCCAAACATAGCATTCGGAATGAAGGGCGGAACGCCTGGGAACGGAGATTGGGTATCGGATCCACCGGGTGGAGAAGTAGCCGGTTATTACGAGAATGATCCTCCCAACAATTCCCCGAACGTGGATACAACCAACTACGGGGTCTATTCTGGTGCCATTCCCCCTGACAACACCGGTGGTCATTATTTCAAGACTGCAGACCCTGCGACGGGATCGGAATTCGACCAGTATGACAAGCTTCCCTGCAGGGATTGCCACGATCCCCACAACTGGGATCCCAACAATTTTCAGGCTTTCATAAGAAGGGACCTTGGCGGGAAAACGCTGACAGAGGCCATAGCGAGCACGAACATGTCCAACCCTCTTCCGCCCGGAGCGAGATCGAGGGACGATTTCAGGAGCAGGCAGATTTGCACGACTTGTCACAGCTATTCAGACGCGGGAACTCCGGTCAGATTCAGCGACATCAGTCCCGCTTACAATAACAATTCTCAAATAATTAAGCCGCCTGATACAATAGCCCAGCACCGCTCCTCAGATACGACAGCATGCACGGACTGCCATTTCCACAATTCGATAGGTGCCTCTTGTAGAATGTGCCATGGATTTCCTCCGAGCGATGGGACTCAGCCCTATTACCCGACTACTTTTGTTCCTGATGCTTATGCTCCTGCCGATGATACACATCCGAAGCACGTGGGGCAAAAAAGCGGGGCTCCTCAGAATTCGAGTTCTGTTTATTCCTTCACGTGTTCCGAGTGTCATTATGGTTCTGCTCCAAATAATGAAGGTGGTTTGAATTACCACCAGAACGATACGCTGAACGTTAGTTTCAATCCTTCCGGAGTATCAACCAAAAAAGGGGCGATAACCACCGCGTCTTATACGGGAGGAACTTCGCCGGAACCGAATTACACAGGGGGAGGCGGCTGTCAGAATGTATACTGTCACTCGAATGGGGCGGATACTCTGGTTTTCCAGTCTCCTAACTGGGGTGTGACCACTCTCGGTTGCAATGGGTGTCACGGGACGAGCACCACGCCTGGAACGAGAGAGTACGGGATGCCCGATTATCCAAACAATAATCCAGACCCCAACAGTCACCAGATACACGTGGCCAATTACGAGTGCAGTGTGTGCCACTTCCAAACGGTGAGCGGGACTTACTCCAGCGGTAGAACGATCAAATCGTCGACCCACGTGAACGGGGTGAAAGACGTTGTGTTTGATGGCACCACGGCGTCTGGTTCTTACAACTCGACCAACAAGACTTGCTCGGTTACATGTCACGGCTCGGCAACCCCGCAATGGGGTGGAACTCTTGCCAATGGGTGTTTCGACTGTCACTCGGGCACGGAGGTGGGCTACAAACCGCAGGATGATTACGGAACTGCCGGAACTCCGAATCCGGTCGACATGAACGAGTACCTTTATTCGGGTCATGGGAGGGATTCTGCAAGCGGGGCTTATCCGGGATCGGGCAATCCCCCGGCCGGATTTTCCAATTACGCGGTTGGTTCCACTTCGGACTGTTACAATTGTCACGACTCGAACGCTTCCCACACGACGAAGGACCCGGCGGATCCATTCAGACTCGGCGTTTGGGCTCAGAACGTGGACGGGTTGTGCCTCGATTGCCATGGGACAAGTCCCACGAATCCGAATGCTGCGACGAAGACAACGGGGATTCAGACTCATTCCCAGGCAGTTTTTGGATCTAACGCCAATTACTCCTGGCCATTTACTCCGAAGTGTGTGGATTGCCATGATCCTCACGGAGATGGCTCCAGCGGAGCGGACAGGTACTTTATGATCCGATCCGCTGTGAACTATCCAGCGAGTTCCAGCGATACCACTGCCGGTTCGGATGCCTTCGGAAGGCCGAACGATACGACTTTGGACTCGATAACGTTCGATTCCACAGCGGGATTCGCTACAGGGTCCTATGCGCAACCTGGAACCGGTACCTATGGGATCTGCGAGGTCTGTCACAATCAAACATACACGTACAACAGAACGACCGACAACGCGGGGAATCATACGAACAGAACGACGAGGTGCACTACCTGCCACAAGCATTCTGCCGGTTTCCAGGGACTCGGAGGCCCTGATATAGAGCAGTATTTCGACGGGTATTCGAGCACGCAAAATTACGATGATCAGTCACACCATCCGCTGACAATGAGCACCGATGGCACTCTTACTTTCCCGGGGGTGGACAACTGCATCTCGTGCCACGGCGCGGTGGATAAGCAAGGGGGAATCCAGAGATATTCTAACGAGTGTGTGAAGTGCCACTTCGAGAATCAGCCGAACGCGCCGGCTACTAATCACATGGACGGGGTGCTCGAGTTGGCTGATCTGAGCTCGAAAGATGCTCAGGGGTTGCCCACTGCGGAATTTACGATAACCGGTATTTCCGACTACAACAATTTCTGTCTGCAATGTCATTCCGGTACGCCAGCGGACTCCCTCGGGGGAATAACTCCATCGGGAATATATCTGAAAGACAGCTTTGCCACGGATTCCAACCACATGAGTGTCGCGAGCGTCGGCTGTATCTACTGTCATAATCCGCACGGGCGAACCAACGTGAAGCTGGTCAGGGAGAATCCAGCCGATAGGATGGCACAGGGAGGCACGCCGCAGATCTTCGGCGTTTTCCCGAACGAGAACATTCCGGGAACGCAGAATCTCCCGTACCGGAACAGGGCGTATAAGGCCGACAACACGTTAGCCAATTTGCCAGATGCGGACGATGCCAATGGGTTCTGCAACCTGGCGTGTCACAGCGCTCAGAAAGAACGTTATCTTGACAGGAATAATGCAGATGGGTATTACATCTACGATTTTGATAAGTCCAACGACGGAAGCATCAAACGTCATCTGGGGGGAACGCTTTCAGAGGTTAAGTCCGATCAACATCTGCATTTCAACAACGAGATCATATCGACTGATGCCATGGTAGATGATTACAGGTCTCAGCCCGGTGCCAATGCAGGGTCCCCATATTACAAATATCCCGGCTCGACCAGTGCCGACCCTTCAACTTATGACCCGGCGACTGCACCCCTCAAACTCTATCCGGATTATCTCGATGGAAACAGGGATTTCGACCAGAATACCGATTACGGTTCGAGCCCGATAAGATACAGATACGTTTGTCAGACGTGTCACGACGTCCACGGCACGACGTATCCGTTTGATGTCAG
The DNA here is from genome assembly GCA_964429585.1 of uncultured bacterium. GTDB lineage: Bacteria > Desulfobacterota > Deferrimicrobia > J040 > J040 > CAYSCN01. The sequence continues at coordinate 18,167 of CAYSCN010000028.1, forward strand.
GTTGGATTACCTGAATTCCTCGGATTTGTGCATTCAGTGCCATAGATAGAGGGTGGAGAGAAAAGATGATGAGGAATAGAGGGCTTTTGGTAATCTTTGCGTTGCTGATTCTCCTTTTTGTTCTTCCTCAGAAGAACTCGTATGCTCTCCATATGGGAGACGCACAGAGTTGTTACCTGTGTCACACTTTGAGCGCTCAGGATGCGGTTGCAGGGACTCAGGAAATAAATATTCCTACTGCTCAGAAGGCGATTCAGGCAAACGGCGGCACCGTGCCCGACAACCTCGGGTGCCTCGCATGCCACAGCAAGGATGCGAGTTTTTCCCGGATGAGAAAAGTAGATTCCCAGTTCGATGGGTCTCACACGAGCATGCACCCAGTCGGATATGATTACGTGAACGATGTGAACACCGATAACGAGTGGATCAGTGGGACTGCAACGACCACCAGGCCGGCGAATGAAATAAGGTGCATAGACTGTCACGATCCCACGATTTTGACCTATCCGGAGCACGATGCGAACTGGCTCTCTGACGGTTATGCAGACCCGCAGAAAAACAAGAGCACGAACCCGTTTGCTTTGAGAAACGTTTCGGCTCCCAAGGCATACGATGATCTATGCCGGGCGTGTCACGGAAATCCGCCGACAGGGACGTGGGGGAACCCACAGGTTCCGGTAACTGCGCACGCGCAGGGAACCTCAGCTGACCCGGCGAGCGCCGATACGATCAAGGAAAACGATGGAACACTCTTTCGGACAACCACCGTTTCTAATGTTACTAATAAACTTCAGTGTTCGATATGTCACGACGCTCACTACTCTAACAATAGGCGTCTTTTCAGTGATGGTCACGAAATGGACGCCAGTGGGACGAACCCGGAAACGGCTATCGACGAGCTCTCTGACTGCACGTCGGTGTGTCACTATGCCGGAGATTCGACGGGAAGCTTTTTCACGAGCGGTCACGGTAAGGCGCAGGGATACAGAACAGATGATCCGACATCCCTCACCACGCTAAATTTATACTGTGACGCCTGCCACGACGCCAGTCTCGCGGACCACTCTGGAAATTCCACCGATTACAAGACCAGAAACAGGCTGAAGTTCACGCCGGAGCCGGACGTGTCGGTTTCGGGGAACATGCTCTACTCGATATGCAGGACCTGTCACGGAGACAAGTACGCTCACACGACAAGCGCGGGGAACGTGGGATGCATCGACTGCCACGACGAGCACGCGGAAAACGTGGGCAACAACGTTATGATGATAAGGAATACGAACAAGGTGAACATCTCCGGTTCCACTCCGCCAGGTACTGAGACTGTAACTTTCGAGTCATCCACACTCTATAACACTCGAGCTGGTGAGTATGATTATTATCGAGCGGACAATGCAGGTTTCTGCGATCAGGTTGCTTGTCATGGAGCCGGGAATGGTCCTGATGGAACTCCACTTACGCCTCTTTCAGGTTACATGACCGGAAATCATCATTCTGGCGGGGACATAAATCCGCTTTACAACTGTAAGGAGTGTCATAAGCATTACGACCCTGCTTCTCAGGCGTCATTCAGGGCTCAGTCCGTCTGCACTGATTGTCACGGACAGCCTCCTCCTCCTGCAGTGGGAGCTGACCCCAACAGCACGTATTCGCAGGGGGCATGTGGCGATCAGCCATACATGAATTTTCCGGTTGAATCGCTGACCCCGCACCTGAAGCATGCAGGTAGCGGAGCCGGTCAGTACGGATTTTCCTGCAGGGAATGCCACAACAAGTATCTCGATTCGAACTATCACAATACCTGCAACACGCAGGGACCGACGTTCCAGTCGATTTTCTTCGACCCGTCGAGGAATCCGTCGATTACCGGTAACGATTATGACGGTTCCACGTACACGTGTTCCAATCTGTACTGTCACAGCGATGGTACGTCTCTCTCGGCGACGGGTTCTCAGCAGTGGGGTTATGTTACCCTTGGCTGCAACGGGTGTCACAACGATTCCACTACTCTCTCCACTGGATCCCACGCCACTCACCTTGGGTCGAATCCTGGCGTGGCGGCTACATATTCGTTTACTTGCAACGTTTGTCACGCTAATACCGCGTCGAACAATACCACGATTTCTTCCACGAGTTACCACGTGAATGGTGTAAAGGATATCTTCTTCGATCCGAACGCACCGGGCGATGGAACGACGTTCGACAGCACTCAGAAGCAGTGCACGAACGCTTACTGTCACGGCACGGGAACGAATGCCCTGTCAGGAGGTTCCAACCAGGCGGCTACCCCGAACGTTCCCACCTGGGGGAACAGCGGCACTGCGCTCTGCGGTTCATGTCACGGTGCTCCGGGCGGATCGACAAATTATCCCGGTCAGGCTTCGGATTATCCGACAAGTGGTTATCACGCGAGGCACCTTGTGGACGCTCGGGGACCGGGGCTCGGAACTACACTGGCTGCCTGTCAAACCTGTCACGGGACCATTTCGGGAAGCACTCACGTCGATGGGACAGTGACTTTTGCAGACGGTCAGGATCTGGCGAATACCGCCGTATGTGACAACTGCCATTCCACTGCGACAGTTGGTGGAAACACGGGCGTTTCTCTCGCAAAGCAGAACTGGAACACCCCAAACTACTCGCTCCCATGCCTGAACTGTCACAACTCCACGTTGCCTGCGAACAGCAAAGCTGACGGAACGGGTGTGAGCGCGCCGGCAAAGGACACGTATTATTCTTCCACTGGTCACGGCAACACGGGTACGTTCAACGCGACGTTGCACGGGCAGACTGGTCCCGGGTATTCGTGCACGGTGTGTCACGATGACACGTCTGCTCACATAAGCGGTGTTCTGGATGACGCGGACAGGCTCAATGCAGTGCCTTCGGATGGACTTGATTACACGGATGTAAAGAGCGAGCTGTGTTTGGATTGTCACAAAGTGGGTCAGTCTACTCCTGGGACTCTGGGTTACGATGCAGTGGCCGAGGCGACGGTTCACTCTGGAGGGGTGACGGGGAATTACAATAGCAGTTCTGCTGCGCCGGTTGCGTATCCTGCGTATGGAGACAGTGCGGATTACGTTACGAATCCTGGTTATCAGTGCACGGATTGTCATGATCCGCATGGTACGGACAAGCTTGCGATGATAAGGGACACGATAGACGGCAGGGTTGGTGGCACGAGCAATCCTGTGACGATTTCTGGTTTTCAGTCCACGGATACTGATTTGACGGATTTGGATCCCACTTCGACTGCCGACGATGGTGTATGTGATGTTTGCCACACGAGCACCGGTCAGCCTCATCCCGACACGAATCACCCTGGCAATCACAACCAGGGTTCTACAGGTAATGCGTGCATGACCTGTCACAAGCATACGGAGAGCTTCAAAGGGTCGTGTACGTCATGCCACGGAAACGACGCTACAGGGCAAATATGGCCCGATGGAATCGCCAACAACCCGAACAGAGTCACATACGCCGACGACGAACCGGGAAGCCACGATGAACACATAGCGATGTTGCAGGCAAAAGAAGGGTTCACTTTGAGCGTTACCGACCAGATGGTGATGTGTGCCTACTGTCACCCTAATCCGGGTGCGCCTGGTCATGATCAGAATACCTCTGGCAGTCCAGCAAACCAGGTTGATGTGATAAACGATGGATACGTAACGGGAACCTTCCTGCGAATCGACGGGACGGCCGATAAGACGGGCTCTCCCGACCTGCACAACCAGGCCACATATGATCCGACAACGAAGACATGTTCAAATGTCGACTGCCATTACGAGAAACCCACGCCTTCTTACACGAACGGCTGGGATGACGGAGACGTGAACACTCCGAATTGTGAGACGTGCCATTTTTACAGAGACAATGTGACTTACCCGACGAGGGGGTGGGTGGCAGGTGACCTTCCCGATGCCCACCAGACGCACGTCGCGGGAGTTCCCCCTGTTGCGAATAACCAGAGCAAGGCATATCCGTGTTCTTACTGTCACGACGTTACCGGCTATACGACCTCCCACTTGAACGGACAAATAGACGTGAGCACCGCAGGCAACCCGACGCTGAACAAGGACGGGGATCCCACCGACGAAACAATTAACATTGCGGATACGTCCGTCAAGTACGGCGCGGGAACAGCGAATACGACGTGTTCGAACATGTACTGTCATGGAGCCGACTTCGACACGGCGACCCGGGGAGTTCAGACGACTCCCGTGTGGAACGACTACACATCGGGAGCCTGTGGTGACTGTCACAATGTCGACACATATGATGGAACGTTCAAAGGGACGTTCACCCAGGGGAAGCATCTGGTTCACATGGAATCGCTACTAAGTGGTGCTCCTCAGTATGGACCCAAGCTTGGGACCCACTATTATTCCTGTGGTGATTGCCATGGAAGAGCGTACAGATATACGACTAATCCTAACATTGTCAGTTTCTGTGGATTTTGCCATGGTTCGTCTGGCTCCATTATGCCTGAGAATGCTTCGGATGAAGGCTTTGCCACGTTTCCCTCGGCTAACCACGTGGACGGAAACTTTGAGGTAGACTTCGAAGGTCAGGACAGAGGGTGGGATGCTGGAAACAACAGCGTGTTTGGAACAATTGCTCCTCTCGGCACGGCATATAACAACGGCACAGATATATGCAATAGATGCCATTCAACCGCGACAGTTAACGGACAGGTGGGTGGCACTCTAGCGAAACAGAACTGGACTACAGCCGGATATAGACTTCCCTGTCTGAACTGCCACAATAACGCTTCGCCTGCATACAGCACACCGGTAACCGGTGGCGTTTCAGCACCTGGCAAGGACACGTATTATTCTTCCACTGGTCACGGCAACACGGGTACGTTCAACGCGACGTTGCACGGGCAGACTGGTCCCGGGTATTCGTGCACGGTGTGTCACGATGACACGTCTGCTCACATAAGCGGTGTTCTGGATGACGCGGACAGGCTCAATGCAGTGCCTTCGGATGGACTTGATTACACGGATGTAAAGAGCGAGCTGTGTTTGGATTGTCACAAAGTGGGTCAGTCTACTCCTGGGACTCTGGGTTACGATGCAGTGGCCGAGGCGACGGTTCACTCTGGAGGGGTGACGGGGAATTACAATAGCAGTTCTGCTGCGCCGGTTGCGTATCCTGCGTATGGAGACAGTGCGGATTACGTTACGAATCCTGGTTATCAGTGCACGGATTGTCATGATCCGCATGGTACGGACAAGCTTGCGATGATAAGGGACACGATAGACGGCAGGGTTGGTGGCACGAGCAATCCTGTGACGATTTCTGGTTTTCAGTCCACGGATACTGATTTGACGGATTTGGATCCCACTTCGACTGCCGACGATGGTGTATGTGATGTTTGCCACACGAGCACCGGTCAGCCTCATCCCGACACGAATCACCCTGGCAATCACAACCAGGGTTCTACAGGTAATGCGTGCATGAAGTGTCACCAGCACGAGGCGAGCTTCAAGCCTTCCTGTAACAAGTGTCACGGGGATATCAACAACTCGATCCGTGGTGACGGAAGCGCGTATCCTCCAGAGGGGCCCGTGTCTGCGAGAAGCGGTGGCACGTATGACTGGGCGGAGACGAATAGCAATTCTGCCACTTTAGGCAACCACGAACGCCACGTGTCAGCGTCCACGTACAATCAGGGATGCAGCGAATGTCATACCGACACTCCCGGTGCGGATGCTTCGCATAATACCGACAAGACGAACGCCAGCATGACGAACGTGAATGCTCTGCACAACGGCACATGGAATGCTGGCACGCTTCCCGGCTACCAGAGCGTGACCGATGACTCCTGCAGCAACGTCGACTGTCACAGCCCGTATTTCAACGGGAACGCCTACATGTCGGCCACACCTTTCGATTACACCCGCTACTGGGTAAATCCGACGCTCTGGGACTGTTACACGTGTCACGGATACGACGGGACGACAGCGACGACGAGGCCTGGGGGTCCCGTTGCGATATCCACGGGTTCTCACCCGGCTCACGTGACCACAGCGCAGTTGCCCTGCACGAGGTGTCACGTTGACAATACGGGGAACACCCTGCACAAAAACGGGGGGGTCGATTTTGGGTTCCTGACGGTTCCGGATCCTTATAACGTGACGGAGTCTTACTCTGCTGCTGGTCAGGCACCTACGGACAACAACACGGGTGCGGGTCACAGGGCGTATGGTAGCTGCAGCAATGTATATTGTCACAGCATAGTTCAGACGTCCAATGGCGGTGATTTGACCGGTCAGGCTGGAGAGTACAAGACGCCGACCTGGGGCGGGGCGGTTGTCTGCGGTGATTGTCACGGAGATGATCCGAACACTGGTAGCGAGACCACTGCTCCCATGTCGAGTGGTTCTCACACGATGCACACGAACACGGCTCCATAT
>CAYSCN010000029.1:0-24318 GCA_964429585.1 uncultured bacterium
TTCCCCTCATCCACCACATACAATTCCCCACCACTCCACTCGACCCCGGAAGGGGAAGAAAGCGCAAGGTCGCGGGCAAAGGTCCCATCGGGAGATGGGCCGCCCGATATCCCCCCTGCCAGGGTGATTACCCATCCCTTCGGGACCATCAAAAGGTCCACCGTCACGTCGCCGCCGCCTGATAGGTCCAGCCCATAGGCAAACCCTCTAGCCACGAGCTTGCCAGCCGAATCGTATTCGTCGACCTTGACGACCATGTCCGCCCCGAACTTCTCCAGGTTCAGCACCCCCGTCCCCTCCGACCTGGTAAACTCCCCCTTCACCTCGGGTATTCCGGGACCGTAAACCCGCACGACCACCCTGTCGTCACCGGACAGAGTGATTCCCGACCCCTGTGGAAACTTGAGCTTCACCCTGAGGGAGCCACCCTTGCCTCCACCACAGGAAATCGAAAACAGCACAAGAACCGATAAAAAGATTGCAACCCGGAAAACACCTCGCGCCATAGGTGAAAAAATTACAAGGAGGGCGCGCCCGTGTCAACGGCGTGAAGAAGGGTCAAGCACCTTCGAGATATAACGAGTATCTTTTCCACATCTCCTGTTTCACGGCAGGCGGCGTGAAAAAATCCCATGGAAGGGGCTCATCGGGCCTTTTTCCCCTCATCACATAGTAATCGGGGTTCACGGGGGAAAGCCGGAAATACCTGAGGAAATCAGTCTCGCCGTCGTAGGCTGCGAGAACACCGGAAACCTTCCTGTCACCGAGGGAAAGAAGCGCCTGGACGTAGCAGTATTTCGGAACTTCGTGCTCGCAGCGGACGTTTTTCCCTATTTTCCTGGCCTCCCTCTTCACCCTCGTAAAAACACGCTTGAGCCTTTCGATCCCCGGAAAAGCAGCGAACTGGAAAGGGGTGTCCGCCTTCGGAACGAAACCGGACAGGCTCAAGACGATTGCGGGCGCGAAATCCTTCTTCCGCCTCGCTCTAACGGCGTGAAGCATCCTCTTCACGAAGTCGATGAGCGATTCCACCTCTTCATCTTCATCCACACCGGGCAACCCCATCACGAAGTAAAGCTTTAGCGTCCCTATACCTCTCTCGAACAGAAGATTCGCCGCTTCGAAAAACCTCTCATCGGATATTCCCTTTCCCAGTCTTTTTCTGATTCTCTCGGAACCGGACTCCGGGGCAAGGGCAGCCGTTTTTAGCCCGGAACGGGCGAGAACATCCGCCACATCTTGAGTCACCCTGTCGGCTCTCACGGAAGCCGGGGAAATCTTCCCCCCTCTGCCTAAAACGAACCTCGCAATCTCCAGGAAGTTCGGGTGATCCAGCACCGCCGATCCGACGAGGCCCACCCTGTCTCTCTTCTCCAGCCCCTCTTCTATCAGGGACAGGAGCACGTCGAGAGAAAGCGTCCTGAAACCGTGAGGTCTGTGCCCAACTCCGCAGAAAAAGCATTTCTTCGGACACCCCCTCGCAATCTCCACGAGGAACATGTCCCCGAACTCCGTCTCCCTGGCGAAGACGGTGGTCCTCGCAGGATGGCTGTTCAGGTCCACTACTGCCGGACGCAGTTTAGACCTCCCCTCGGCGCCACCAGGAGGGCTCTTACCTGATTCCCAAAGCGAAGGCACGTACACGCCGTCTGCTCCCGAAATTTCCAGCAGAAACTCATCTTTTGAAACCCACGATTTCTCAAGCGCCTCAGCGATTGCGGAAAGGGCAGGCTCTCCATCGCCCAGCACGATTAAGTCGAATATCTCCGCCAGAGGTTCCGGATTCAGAGAGGGAGCGAATCCGCCGCAAAAAAGGACCGGGTGGTTCTCGTCCCTTTCAGACCGAAGCGGAGGAATAGCTGAAGCTCTTAGTATCAAAGGAACGTTCACGTAATCGTTCTCATAGGATATGGAAAAACCAATCAGGTCGAATTCATCCAGACGTCTTCCTGTCTCGAGAGAGAGAACGGGCCTACAAGAGTTGAACTCCGCCCCGGGCAGAACGGAAGCAAACGCCCTTTCGCAGAATATATGCCTGAAAGAGTTCAGGTAAGAGTAAACGGTGGTGAAGCCCAGGTTGGACATCCCCACGTAATATGTGTTTGGGAAGACGAGGCAGATGTTGACCCGACCACCCGGGTCTTTTATGACCTTCCCGTCTTCGTTTTCGAGGAGCGCGAGGAGCCTTTTTCTCTCCTTCCAGTCCATCACCCTCCTATTCGCCCCGCCTCCTCAGAAAAGCGGGAATGTCGAGGTCTTCGAATTCCTCTATTTCTTCCTCTTCCTGGAGGAACGCCACGCCCCTGTTCCTCTCGAACTTCTCCTGTTCCTTCCTCCTCTCGAAGGTTGGCTTGTCGAGGGCACCTTTCCTCATGTCCACAGGGTAGACTCTTTTCTCCCTTTGAGCGGCAGGGCGCGCCTCTTCCTTCAACCTCCCGAAACCGGTCGCTATCACCGTTACCGAAACCTCTTCTTCCATGTCCTCGTCTATCACGGCGCCGAATATTATGTTCGCCTCCGGGTCTGCCTCCTTCTGGATGAGCTCCGCCGCCTCGTTCACCTCGACGAGCGAGAGGTCCTTCCCACCGGTTATGTTGAAAAGGATCCCCTTCGCGCCCCGTATTGAGTAATCCTCGAGAAGCGGATTGGATATTGCCTTTTCCGCCGCGGCTATCGCCCTCGTCTCACCGGAAGCCGTTCCGGTGCCCATGAGAGCTATCCCCATGTCGGACATGATCGTCTTGACATCGGCGAAATCTAGGTTTATGTAGCCCGGCTTGGTAATCAGGTCCGTTATCCCCTTCACCGCCTGATACAGAACTTCGTCCGCCTTCTTGAAAGCATCGGCGAGCGAAAGCCTCCCGTCTCCCAGAAGGAGGAGCTTGTCGTTGGGAATCACCACGAGCGTATCAACCGCCTCTCTCAATTCTCTCAATCCCTGCTCCGCCTGCTTCATCCTCACGTTACCCTCGAAATTGAACGGCCTCGTTACCACAGCGACAGTGAGTATTCCCATTTCCTTCGCCGCCCTGGCGAAAACCGGCGCCCCGCCAGTACCGGTGCCGCCACCGAGCCCTGCAGTGATGAACACCATGTCAGCCCCGTTCAGTATCTCCCTTATCCTGTCTATGTCCTCCAGCGCGGCCTGCTTCCCAACTTCCGGATTCGCACCGGCACCCAGGCCCTTGGTCAGGTTCTCCCCTATCTGGACCTTGGTTGGGGCGAGGTTCGCCTCGAGCGCCTGAAGGTCGGTGTTGGCGGCTATGAAGTCCACCATTTCGAGTCCCAGCTCGACCATCGTATTGACGGCGTTTCCTCCGCCGCCGCCTATTCCCACCACCTTTATCGTAGCCCCGGGCTTTTGATCGCTCACCAGTTGAAACATGCTTACCTCCTTTTCAGAAGAATTCTTTTATGAACCTTTTCAGCTTGCCCAGAATTCCGTTGCCTTTCTCGGTCCCCGCACCGGCAAGCTCCCTCCTCAGATACCTGGAACCGTATATTATGAGCCCCACGCCGGTGGCGCACGACGGGTCGTCAACCAGATCCACCACTCCTCCCACTCCTGCAGGCACGCCTTTCCTCACCGGGAGCTTGAAAATCTTTTCCGCAAGCTCCGTCATCGAATCCAGGTGAGAGGAACCACCCGTGAGGACCACGCCCGCACCGAGAGCGTCCTCGTAGCCCGACCTGTACAGCTCCCTGTTGATGAGCTGAAAAATCTCCTCCACCCTCGGCTCTATTATCTCGGCGAGATACTGCCTCCTTATCAGCTTCGGCTTCCTTCCCCCGACGCCGGGCAGCTCCACGAGATCGTCTCTTCTGACACGCTGGACGAGGGCACATCCTTCAGTCCTCTTAAGGTTCTCCGCGTCGTTCTGGGGAATCTTGAGACCGATGGCTATGTCGGACGTTATGTGTATCCCTCCCAGAGGAAGCACGAAGGCGTGTCTTATGGCGCCGTTGTGAAACACCGTCATGTCCACGGTGCCTCCGCCGAAGTCGAGGAGCATGACCCCGACCTCCTTTTCCTCGGGAGTTATCACCGCCTCGGAAGATGCGAGTCCGGAAAACACGGTGTCGTCGACCGAAATCCCCGCCTTCTGAACGCACCTGACCAGATTCTCCGCGCTCGGGATGTCGTTCGTGACTATGTGAACCTTTGCCTCCAGCCTGTAACCGGTCATGCCTCTGGGATCCTTTATCCCCTCGTTCTCGTCGACTATGAACTCCTGGGTCAGGACGTGCAGGATTTCCCTCCCGTGGGGAAGCTCCACCGCCTTCGCCTTTTCCAGCACTCTTATGACGTCCTCCTCCACCACCTCTCTGGGGTTCTTCACCTGCTCTACCGCATGGCTGTTGAAACTTTTTATGTGCGAACCTGAAATCCCAACGATCGCCCTCCTTATCTCCACGCCGGCAGATTTCTCCGCATCCCCGACGGACTCACGAATCGAATCGATTGTCCTCTCCAGATTCACCACGACGCCTTTTCTGAGCCCCTCCGAGGGAGACAGGCCAAGCCCCACCACTTCCACTTCATCCCCCTTTTTCAAGCCCACAACCGTAGCGACCTTGGTCGTCCCAACGTCTATGCCAACGACTATTTCTCCCTCGAAATCCACGAGAGGTCCTCCTAAATCTTTTTCTTCTCCCCCACGATGATCTTCCCCGGATACTTGAGGTCCACGTAACCCGCTCTACCCGCCTGAGCCATCACCCGATCGTAGTTGGCATCAAGTCTGGCAAGCGCCCCCTGCACGTCCCTGATGCCGAGCTTCACCCTCAGACCGCTGCCCTTGAGAATTATCGATATCCCGTCACCCCTCCGATAATTGATCTCGGAGACCCGCCCCCTGACTTTGGATGTCCTGATCAACTCCCTAACGAGAAGAGCCTTCTTAAGAGCACTCTTCCCACGTTCCGTCCCGAGGAGTTTTTTCGAAAAGCCGGTGAACACGGGGAAAACCTTTCTGTCGAACTTCGTCACTTTCTTGAAAGGCATTCCCGCACCGTCTATGAAGTAGAGCCCTTTCAGGTTGATCATCCCAACGGGTCTTCTCTTGCGGACCGAAATGAAAACACGCGAAGGGTAAACCTTTCTCACCGTGACCGCGCTCACCCACGGATTGTTCATGAGCTTTTTCGCTATCTCTTCCGGAGAGGTGGCGAATATGTTTTTTCCTTTCATGATGAAAAGTCCCTCAAGCCTGAGATTTTCCACCTCCTCCGGGTTCACCAGTTCCACGGATTTTATCAGGAACATCTCCGACGAGGTGAAAAACCGGTAGCCTCCGAAGACCACGCCTGCAGCCAGAATCAGGCTCGCAACCACGACGGCAGCGAATTTCTTGCTCCTCGCACCGGAATCCTTCGGCCGGTTTTTCTTGCCCACCCTGGAGAAACCCGCCTTCTTCTTACCCGAGGAAAGGGACTTCTTCCTGTAGTTTTTGTATTCCAGCACGCTCATTTGTCCAGCCCCGCGTCGAAGAGTATCTCCTCCACCAGATCCTCGAAACTCATGCCCGCCGCCTGCGCCGCCTTGGGTAAGAGGCTCGTCTCCGTCATGCCGGGTATCGTGTTTATCTCCAGAAAGAAGGGTTCTCCGCCCTCGCTCACCCTGAAATCCAGCCTCGCACCTCCCCTCAAACCTATCACCTCCGCCGCGATTTCCACCGCCCGGCTAGCTTTTTCCACAACTTCGGGCTCGAGCTCTGCAGGGCAGATGTATTCGGTCATCCCCTTGGTGTATTTCGCCGTGTAGTCGTAGAAGCCGGACCTGGGTACTATCTCTATCACCGGCAGGACCTTTCCGTTCACCACACCAACCGTGATTTCCCTGCCAGATATGTATCTCTCCACAAGTATTCTCGAATCGAACCTCGAAGCCTCGAGAACGGCCTTCTCTATCTCGTCTTCCTCTCTGACTATCGAAACTCCTATGGTGGAACCTTCCCTGTCCGGCTTCACCACTGCCGGAAGACCGAAGGAAGCGACTGCCTCCATGGCATCCACGTCCCTACCGGAAAGCACAATGTAATCAGGCGTCCTCACACCGCAGGTCTCGAGAACCTTCTTGGCGAGCACCTTGCTCATCGAGAGGGAAGAAGCCGCAACACCCGACCCCGTGTAGGGTATTCTCATCACCTCCAGCATCCCCTGCAATGCTCCGTCCTCGCCCCACTTCCCGTGAAGAGCCACGTACGCGACATCGATTCCGGAATCGGATATTATGCGCCCCCAGTCTCCTCTCATGTCTATGAGAGTGACGTTGTAGCCTCTCTTTTCCAGAGCTCTTCCTATCGCGGCACCCGTCTTGAGAGATACCTCGCGCTCGGAAGACTCCCCGCCATAGAGGACCCCTATTTTCTTACCCAGAAACTTCCTCCTCAGCTCTTCACGCGACACGCCTGACCTCCGGCTCGAGCTCGACACCGTGGACGCGGAGCACTCTATCCTTCATTACCTCCATCAGCATCACGATGTCCTTAGTAGTGGCGTTCCCGAGATTGACTATGAAGTTCCCGTGTTTCTTCGACACGCAAGCGCCTCCAACCGTGTAACCCTTGAGACCGGCCTCGTCTATCAACTTCCCCGCGCTCATTCCCTCGGGGTTCTTGAACACGGACCCGAAGGTCTTCTCGCCCCAAGGCTGCTTCTCTTTCCTCTCCCGGTTCAGCTCCCTCATGCGCGAGAAAATGACGTCTCTATCGCCTTTTTTGAGCTTCAGGCACACCTTGACGAGAACACCCTCGACCGGCATCGAGAAAGACCTGTATGAAAAGACGAGCTCATCTCTGTCCACTCTGGTCAATCCACCGTCGGCGGTGGCCACCTCCACCCACTGGACCAGTTCCCCTATCTCTCTCCCGAACGCACCGGCATTCATCATGACCGCTCCGCCTATCGTTCCCGGAATTCCGGCGAGCTCCTCGAGGCCGGAGAGATCAGATGCGGCAGCGAGCACAGCCGCGCGGGGAAGCGTGGTCCCGGACTCGATCCTTATTCCCTTCCCGTTGAACTCCACTCCAGTCAAACCGCTGGCGAGGCTTATAGCAACTTTCCCAACTCCCTCATCAGGCACGAGGATGTTGCTCCCCCTGCCGAACGTGAAGTAAGGAATACCCTCTCTCTCGAGTCTTCTTATGGTCTCCGAGAGAGCGAAAACGGTCGCGGGAATCAGAAGGGCAGCAGCAGGTCCGCCGGTCCCGACGGTCGTCAGTTCCCTGAACGGCGGAGATTTCTTTATTTCGAGCCCCTCTATCCCCTTGAGGATTTTTCTCAGTTCCCTGATCATCTCATTCCTCCTTCCCCAGGAATAGTTCTCCCGCTTTGTATACGTTCCCCGCTCCGAGCGTCAAAATCACGTCGCCCGGGCGGGCGTTCTCCCTCAAAAACTCGATCACCTCATCGATTGTGGGCAAAAACCTCACGTCACGGTGACCATGTTCTCTTATCCCCTCGAAGATGGATTCTCCCGTCACGCCGGGTATCGGATCCTCTCCCGCAGCGTAAATATCCATGACGAGGAGAAGGTCAGCGTCGTTAAAGGCCATCGTGAATTCCCTGAAAAGATCCCTGGTTCTGGTGTATCTGTGAGGCTGGAACACCACGATGAGCCGTCTCTCGCCGAACACGTCTCTGGCTGTGGCGATCGTGTTCTTTATCTCCTCGGGGTGATGCCCGTAATCGTCGACCACCGTCACCCCATCTACCTCACCTTTCACCTCGAATCTCCTGGCAACCCCGGAAAAACTCGAAAGCCCCTTCCGAATGCTCTCATAAGGGACACCCAGTTCCGAACAGACCGCCAGAGCAGCAAGCGCATTCAGGGCGTTGTGAACTCCCGGAATGTTCAGGGTGACGGGCTCCAGTTCCTCGTCGAACCTTATCGGAACGAAACGGAGGGAGACTCCTTCTTTTTCTACTCTCGTCAGGCGGTAGTTCGCCTGCTTGGATATTCCATAGGTGACCACCTTCTTGGAAACTCCCGGCAGCAGGTCCTGCACGTTGGGATGGTCGAGGCACATAACAGCGAACCCGTAGAACGGAAGTTTTTCGATGAACTCGAGAAAGGCGCTCTTCAGGTTCTCCAGCGTCCCGTAATGGTCGAGGTGCTCCGGGTCTATATTGGTGACGACAGCCACCGTTGGGATCAACTTTACAAACGACCCGTCTGACTCATCCGCTTCCGCCACGAGGAAATCCCCCTGACCGAGCTTCGCGTTGGTCCCGAGAGCCCTCAACTTGCCCCCCACAACGATAGTCGGATCCCAGCCAGCCTCTCCTAGAATCGAAGCTATCATCGACGTGGTAGTGGTCTTTCCGTGTGAACCGGCGACTGCGATGCTGTATTTCATCCTCATGAGCTCCGCCAGCATCTCCGCTCTCGGTATGACCGGAACCTTGCGTCTCAGAGCTTCCTGAACCTCCGCGTTTTCTCTCCTCACCGCCGATGAGTAAACGAGAACGTTTACGTCCTCGGCAAGATTCGAGGAGTCGTGTCCGTAGAATATTTCCGCCCCCATGCTGGCGAGCCTTTCGGTTATCTCGCTCCTCTTCAAGTCAGAGCCGCTCACCCTGTATCCCAGGTTGATGAGCAGTTCCGCTATCCCGCTCATCCCTATCCCGCCTATCCCCACGAAGTGAATCTTAATGTTTTTCCGAAACACCTCTTCCCCTCTCCACGACGAATTCAATGCAAGACCTGGCAATCTCGTCGGCAGCAAATGGTCTGGAATTCTTCCTCGCTCTGACCCTGCACTCCCTGTAAACCTCCCATTTATCCGAGAGCCTGTCGAAGAAATCGAGAACTCCTGCCACGCTCAGGTCTTCCTGCCTCACCATCATGTAACAGCCTTTTTTCTCCATCTCCCTCGCATTCGCTTCCTGATGCCCATCTGCGGCGAACGGATAGGGAACGAGCACAGCAGGTATGCCGAATGTCAAAAGCTCCGCAAGTGCTATCGCTCCAGCGCGGGAAACCGCGAAATGAGCCTTCTGATACCAGTCTCCCATCTCCTCGTCGAAAGCGAAAAACGTGACGACATCCTCCAATCCCGCATACATTTCAGCCATCCGTTCGTAATCTCTCTGGCCCGTCTGGTGTATGACCCGGAATGGGAGACTCTTCTCCCTTATTTCCTTCACGAGTTCCACGGCGAAGTCGTTGAGGACCCTGGCCCCCTGAGAACCTCCGATGATGAGAATCGTTTTGACATCTCCATCGTTCTTTCTCGAAGATATGGCTTTGTGGACCAGAGCGTATCTGAGCGGATTTCCAACATATATCGTCCTGTCCGGCGGGAAAAATTCCGCAGCCCCCTCGAATCCCAGGAATATCTTCTCCGCGAACCTTCCCATCAACCTGTTGGCTCCTCCCGGTATGGTGTTTTGCTCGTGCAAAAGAAAGGGTCTTTTCGTCAAAACCGCCGCGAAGCACGCAGGAACCGATACATACCCGCCCACCCCGAGGACGATATCGGGATCGAAATCTTTGATGGCTCTCATCCCATCGAGCACGCCCAGACCCATCAGGAAGATCGATTTGATCGCTTTCAATCCCCTGCCCTTCACCTGGCCTGTCCTCATCGGGTAATAAGGAAACCCGTGCTCCGTGAACACGTCCCGTTCCAGCCCTTCGGGCCTTCCCGCAAAAGCTATTCTCGCGTCTGGTTTGACCATCTTCACCGCCTCAGCTATCGAAAGCGCGGGAAATACGTGCCCTCCTGTGCCACCACCAGCGATGAGAATCCTCATCTCGCCCAGTCTCCCTGCCTGTCTTCGAAACCATGTAAACCACGCCCACCGCAGCGAGGTGAGCTATAATCGAACTCCTACCGTAACTGATGAAGGGAAGCACCATTCCCTTCGGTGGGAGGAGTTTCAAGCAAACGGACATGTTCGCAAATGCTGAAAGAGCTATGGATATACCCACGCCCAGGGCGAATACCCTTCCGAAATCACTCCTCGCACGTCTGGATACAGTAAAGCAGAGGAAAAGGAGAAGGAGAAAAACAGTGGTCACCATAACCACTCCAACGAAGCCGAGTTCTTCCCCTATCACCGAGAATATGTAATCCGTGTGAATCTCCGGGAGATAGAAGAGCTTCTGCTTCCCGGCTCCGATGCCAGTTCCGAGGAAGCCTCCATTGGAAAACGCAATGAGAGACTGCACGACCTGATATCCAGATCCCCTGGAATGGCTCATGGGATTCAGAAACGCCAGAATTCTCTTCATCCGATAGGGACTGGATATTATGGCGGCAACGAACATCGCCATCCCCGACGCGGCAAATGGAACGAGAGCCTTCATCGGAGCGCCGGTAACGAAAACCAGAATGAAGAATACCCCCGTGACGAGCATGGCCATTCCGTAATCCGGCTCGAGGAGCAACAAAACCACCGTGATCAACCAGACCACGAAGAGAGGAACGTAATTTCTGATATTCTTCCCGAAAACCTCTCCTTTCTGGTCCACCTTGTAGGCAAAATATCCGATGAAAGCGAATCTGGCGAACTCGGAGGGCTGGATGTTGAGGAACAGAAGTCTGATCCAGCGCTTCGACCCCTTAACCGACACGCCCAGATGAGGCACCAGAACCACCACGAGCGCCGCAAGCGACGCGAGCATCACAGCGGGCATCGCTTTCTTGATGGAGTATTCGTCAACCCTCTGAAGAAGCGCGAAGATGGCGAACCCTATCAATATTCCGATGAACTGTCTCTTCACGAAGAAAGCCCTGTCGTAATTGAACGCTTTGCTCGATCCGGCGAGCACGTAGCTGCTCGAATAGAGCATGATCAAACCGAACATGCACAGACCCACAACAGTCGTGAGAAGCAGGATGTTCTCAACTCTCCTGTTCAAGCGCGAGCCTCCTCACCGCGTTCTTGAAAACTTCGCCCCTCTCCTCGAAACTGGAAAACATATCGAAACTCGAACACCCGGGAGAAAGCAGCACCAAGTCACCGGGCTTCGCAAGATCGTAAGCCTTTCTCACCGCCTCATCCATGGACCCCACCCTGAAAGCTTCGACCACATGCCCCAACTCACTCGAGATTCTCTCGGCTGTTTCCCCGATGAGCACCATGCTCTTCACTTTTTCCCTCACCACGTCGGCGAGAGAACCGAAGCTCAACCCTTTGTCTTTCCCTCCCGCTATCAGAATCACCGGTCCTTCCACTCCTTTCAAAGCCGACTCCAGGGCGTGAACGTTGGTTCCCTTGGAATCGTTGAAAAACCTGACCCCCCTTACATCCGCCACGAATTCCATTCTGTGGGGAAGCCCCGGAAACTCCCGAAGAACCTTCGCCACCGCGTCGAAATCGACACCCGCCGCAAGGGAAGCGAGAATAGAGGCCATGGCGTTTTCCACGTTGTGCATCCCCTTCATCTTCATCTCTGAAACCGGGAAGGCGTATGTCATTCCCTCCCAGGCGACTTCGATCACGCCACTGGAAAAAACAGCGTCAGCTCCGGCCTTTCCCATCATCGAAAACGAAAGTTTTCTACTCCTGGCCCCGGAAACCATCCTCGAAACAATCGAGTCGTCCGCGTTGTAGACGAGGAAGTCGTCCTCCTCCTGGTTCGCGAATACCTTGGCCTTCGCCTCGGCATACTCCTCGATGGAGTCGTATCGGTCCAGATGGTCTTCCCCCACGTTCAGGATCACCGCCACTTTCGGCCTGAACGTCTTCACCGTCTCGAGCTGAAAGCTGGAAAGTTCCACGACATAACGCCCGTATTCACCGAAGCAGGCCAGCGTGAGCGGATCCTTCAGGTTCCCCCCGATGAAAACATCTCCATAACATTTCTCCAGCGCCAGCCCGACGATGGAGGTCACGGTGGATTTCCCGTTGGTGCCGGTGATTCCCACAAACTCCCCCTCCAGATTTCTGAACGCGTATTCGATCTCTCCTATGACCTCTATCCCATACTCTTCCATGATGGAGAGAGGAAGCCTTTCGGCCGGAATTCCCGGCGACAGAACCACAAGCTCTGTATCCGAGATGTATTCCAGTCCTGGAAGACCTCTCACGATCTCCACTCCCGGAGGAAGCACGTTTTTTATCCTCTCCCTCAAGACGCTCTCCTCGCTCTCATCATAGAGAACCACCCTCTTTCCCAAAGATACAGCGTGCCTGGCAACCGCTATCCCCGATGCCCCAGCTCCAGCGACGGCAATCATCTTCTCACCTCAGCTTCAAAGTGCTGATTCCGATGAGCGCCAGTATCACGGCTATCAGCCAGAATCTCACCACTATCTTCGATTCCGGCACATGTGCCTTCTCGAAGTGATGGTGGATCGGCGCCATCCTGAAAACTCTCTTCTGAGTCGTCTTGAACGAAACCACCTGCACTATCACCGAGAGAGCTTCGACCACGAAGATGCCGCCCACGATCGCAAGCAGAATTTCCTGTTTTATTATCACCGCGACGGTCGCCACCGCCGCTCCTATGGCGAGAGAGCCGGTATCCCCCATGAAAATCTCGGCAGGATGGGCGTTGTACCAGAGGAAGCCCATCCCGGCTCCCGCCATGGCGCCGCAAAAAACCGCAAGTTCACCTGCACCCGGCACGTAAATGATCTGAAGATAGTGCGCTATCTTGCTGTGCCCTGCCACGTATGCAAAGAGCATATACGTGCCGAGACATATTATCGACGGGCCTATTGCGAGCCCATCCAGACCGTCGGTCAGGTTCACTGCGTTCGAAGCCCCCACGATCACGAGCACCGCGAACGGTATGTAAAATACTCCTATATCCGGCGTCACCTTCTTGAAGAAAGGAACCATAACCCGGGAATCCTTCCCGGCCCAGAAAAAGATCAGAACAGCAACGATCAGAGAGCAAAGCACCTGCAGGGTAAACTTCACCCTCGGCCTCAATCCCTTCGAGTCGAACTTCACCACCTTCCTGTAATCGTCCAGGAAACCTATGACCCCGAAGGAAATGGTCGCGAAAAGAACGATCCATACGAATGGGTTGTCGAGCCTGGCCCACAACAGCGTTGGAATTACCGTTCCGAGGATGATGAGAACTCCCCCCATGGTGGGAGTTCCCTCTTTTGTGTAATGAGTATCCGGACCATCCTCCCTTATCGGCTGCCCAACCTGCCTCTTTCTCAGGTAATTTATGAGAGGCTTTCCGAACAGGAAACAGATGAGAAGCCCGGTGATGGAGGCGTATATGGTCCTGAACGTTATATACCTGAATACGTTGAAGTAAGGGACGAGATTCTTCAGTGGATACAGGAGGTGATATATCATCCGCCACCTCCCTGGCAGGACGGCCTCATTCTGAGGCTTTCGACAACCTTATCTAGCCCGACCTTCCTTGACGCTTTGACGAAAACGACCTTCCCCGCGAGAGGCATGTCGAGCAATCTCTTCGCCGCCTCATCGGAATCACCGCACACCATCACAATTTGCTCGTCCACACCGCCGGAAACGAGGCCCTCCTTGATCAGTTCCGCCATCTCGCCTGCAAGTATCACACGGCACGGCTCGAGGGATGCCGCCATTTTTCCCACATCCCTGTGAGCATCGGCCGCTGCATCGCCGAGTTCGAGCATATCCCCCATGACCAGCACCTTTTCCCTGTCCCCGAACAGCGCCTTCAACGTCTCGAAACCCGCCTCGAAAGAAACCGGGTTGGCGTTGTATGAATCGTCTATCAGACAGACATCTCCCTGAAGATACTCGACCCTGAATCTTCCTTCAGGAGGAGAAAACCTGCCCGCACCCTCGGAGATGATTTCCGGAGGAAACTCCAGGGCATATGCAATTGCAGCGGCAGCCAGAAGGGCGCGGTAAAACTGTATTCCGGTGACGGGCAGAAAAACCTCCACGAGTTCATCACCGTAGCGAAGGACAACCGACATCCCGGATTCACTGGTTTTCACCACCTTACCGGCCACGTCTCTCCCGTTCATCCCGTAATATACTTTTCTGGCGGGGATCCCTTCCGACGCAGACACGACCCTTGGATCGTCCTCGTTCACGACCGCGATTCCCCCATCTCCCAGTCCCTCGAAAAGCTTCCCCTTCTCCTTCATCACGTCTTCCACGGTGCCGAGCCCTTCCAGATGGGCAACCCCCACGTTGGTAATCAGCCCGACATGAGGCGAGAGAATCTCCGTCAGACGCTCTATTTCACCGGGTATATTGGTCCCCATCTCAGCGACGAGAAACGCATCCTCGTGCCTGCACGAGAGAATCGTAAGAGGAAGTCCTATGAGATTGTTGAAGTTCCCGGGGGACCTGAACCCTTTTCTCCACTCCGACAGCACGGAGTAAGTGAGCTCCTTCGTGGTGGTCTTCCCCGCGCTCCCGGTTATTCCTATCTTCAAAAAATTCAGCTCCTTCCCCTTCTTCCTCGCTATCTCACCCAGGAAAAAAGTGGTATCCTCCGCCAAAACCGCCGTCCTGGACAGTTTCACAGCCTCACCTTTCACCCGATTCCAGACCGAAGAGCCCACCACCACTCCTGAAGCCCCCTTCTCGAGAGCTTCGAGGGCGAACTCGGAACCGTCTCTTTTTTCGCCTCTTATCCCTATGAAAAGACAGCCCTCCTTCACTTCCCTCGAATCGAGCGTGACAGGTACTTCTCTCCCATCCAGGAGCCCCAAGTTCACTCCCTCGAGGGAAATCGATTCCAGATGCTCCGCTTCGACCGTGAATGCGGGCGTCCTATCTTGCAGCAAATTCTCTGAGCACTTCCCTGTCATCAAACTCATGCCTCTCGTTTCCGATTATCTGATACGTCTCGTGTCCCTTGCCGGCTATCAGCACGATGTCGCCTTCTCTTGCTATCCTCACTGCGATAGCTATTGCGCTTCTCCTGTCCGGTTCCACGCAATAAGCCTTTTCCGTTCCATCCAGCGCGTAAGGTTCTCTCCTCACCGCCCCCGCCCTTTCACACCCGGGAATTATCTCATCGATTATCCTGGACGGATTCTCCGTTCTCGGGTTGTCGCTCGTGACTATGACCACGTCCGCTCCTTTCGCAGCCACCTCTCCCATTATCGGGCGCTTTCCTCTGTCCCTGTCGCCGCCGCACCCGAACACGACTATCAGCCTGCTTTTTCTGAAACGACTCAGAGCGGCTATCACATTCTCCAGGCCTCCTGGAGTATGGGCGTAATCCACGAAGAACTCAACCCCTTTCACCACATCGACCCTCTCGAGCCTGCCGGGCACATTCTCCACGTTCCTTATACCCTCGGCCACTTTACCTTCCGGCATGCCCAGCTCTCTGGCCAGCGCAAATGCAGCGAGAATGTTTTCCAGGTTGTGTTCTCCCACGAGCCTGGACTCTATCTCCTGGGCGCCTCCATCCCACTCCAGAATCGCCCTTATTCCATCGATGGAAATACCGGATTCAGCCACCCGGTAATCCGCCTCTCCACTCACCGAATACGTGACGACCCTCCCATCCAGCTCGCCAGCCAGCCTTTTGCCAAATTGACAGCCCACGTTCACCACTTTCAGCGCATCTCTTCCTACGAAGCGCGTGAAAAACCCTTTCTTCGCCTGGTAATACTCCTCCATGTTGCCGTGATAATCCAGGTGGTCTCTGGAGAGATTCGTGAACAACCCGGCCTTGAAGATTATCCCCCCGATTCTTCCCTGGACCACCCCGTGGGAGGATACTTCCATGACGGCGAACGTGCCGCCCGATTCCTTTATCCTGGCCAGAGCTTCTTGAAGCTGATGAGGGAAAGGAGTCGTCAGGCCTTCCCTGAAGATCTCCCCTGCAACCCTGTAATTCACAGTGCCCACGACTCCGGGCACCTCGCCGCAAGCAGAAGCGATTCCCTCCAGAATGTAACTCACTGTCGTCTTCCCATTGGTTCCGGTCACGCCCACCACCGAAAGTTCCCTGGACGGATTCCCGTAAAAATCAGACGACACCCGGCACAATGCGCTCATGACGTCTCCAACTTTTACGACCCTCTCCGGAGGAACGAAGGGAGGCTCCACGTCGGTCACAGCGGCGACGGCGCCGGACTCGAGCGCATGTGGTATGTATTTCGAACCGTGTTCCCTCGTCCCGGGCAGCGCGAAGAACAGATACCCTTCCTTCACCTCGCGGGAATCCACCGCAAGTCCCCTGATCTCCACATCACCCAGAGGGGAGCCGGTTCCCTCGAACCCGACTATGTTCCACACATCCTTCAAGAACACCCTTTTCACTCCTCTCCAAAAACCACGACACACCTGGTTTTCCCTGAAACCTTCCTGCCGGGTCGCGGATACTGGGAAACCACGATTCCGGATCCCTTCATCTCGTACTCCACCCCGAGGGAATCGAGCAATTCTATCGCTTCCACCATGGTGAGCCCTTTCAAATCGGGCATTATGAGACTCACGTCCGAATCACCCGACAGAGAGACCTTGACCACGGGGGGCCTGCCATCTGCGCCAGGTGGCGAGAAACCCGGTGGAACCGCTCTCGCCACCTGGAAATCCTCAGACCCCTCGTCTGGCGGAATCCCCGCGTATATGGCCACTTTCGAGGCGATCCTCTTGAAAATCGGAGCTGCCACGAGCCCCCCGTAAATCTCCTCCTTCGGCTCATCGATTATCACGGTTATGACGAACTGAGGCTCGTCCACCGGGAAAAACCCTATGAAAGAAGCTATCCTCTTGTCTGAATATCCTCCTTTCACGGGATCCACCTTCTGTGACGTCCCTGTCTTTCCGCCCACTGAATACCCGCCTATTTTCGCGAGGCTTCCGGTCCCGTGCTCGCTGACCACATCGGCGAGAAGCCGCCTCATGGTTCTGGACGTCTCCGCCGATATCACCCTTCCCTCGTATTTCGGCCTTCCTCTGTATAGGACCTCTCCATCTATCGTCCTTATTTCCCTGATCAACGACGGCTTCACCAGGATTCCTCCATTCACCGCCGCGGAGAAAGCAGCAGTCACCTGAAGCGGCGTCACCGCCACACCCTGTCCGAACGAAGCCGTAGCGTATCTTATGGGCTTTTTGAACTGCTCAAGAGAGGGGAGAATACCCGAAACTTCTCCCAGAAGCTCCACGCCCGTTTTCCTGCCGAATCCGAACTTCCTTATGTAATTGTAGAAAAGATCTGGAGTCAACCTCTCCGCGATCTTGTAAGCGCCTATGTTTGAGGAAACTTTCAGGATTTCCGGAACGGTGAGCCACTCGTTCTCGTGCGTATCGTGGATGCGCCTGCCCTGAACAGTCACCTCACCCTTTTCACAATATATTTTATCACTCAATCGAACTTTTCCAGAGTCGATGGCTCCGGCTATGAGGAAAACCTTGAATGTGGAACCGGGCTCGTATACGTCGGTTATTATCCTGTTTCTCCTCCTCCAGGGAGGATAACTGCCCGGAGAATTCGGGTCGTAGTTCGGATAAACAGCCATCGCCAGTATTTCACCGGTAGAAGGGGACATCACTATAGCCACACCACTTTTCGCCCTGAATTCCTTCACGCCCTTCTCGAGTTCCCTCTCGCATATGAACTGGATATTCCTGTCGATGGTCAGCTGTATCGTCTTCCCGTCGTCTTCTATTCTGCTCAGGTCCTCGGGAATTATGAGCCTGCCCCTGGCATCTCTGACGCACTTCACTTTTCTCGCTTTCCCGCGCAAATACTCGTCGAACGTCTTCTCGATTCCCTCCAGTCCCCTGAGATCGACATCGCAGAAACCGAGCACGTTCGACGCAAGTTTCCCACCCGGGTAAACTCTACGCGGATCGGGGAACACGCTCACCACCCCGATCCTTCGGAAGTTGGAATACTCTCTTCTGAACTCGTCCAGAGAGCCGAGCTTCTCCAAAAACCTCTTCACCGATTCGTTGTCGACCTTTCTGGCGATGAACACGAAGGACTTTTTCTTCGCCAGTTTTTTCATGGCCTCATTGAACGGAACCTTGAAAACTTCAGAAGCAACCCTGGCGACATTCTTTTTGTCCTTCACCTTCACCGGCTGGATTCCCACGGAGAACGCGGGAACCGTGACGGCAAGCTCGCTTCCCTTCCTGTCGAGTATCTTCCCCCGCGTGGGCGGAATGACGATTTCCGCCTCGTATTGCGTCTTGCGCAGTTTCTCCAGCGCCTCGTCGCCTATGACCTGATAGTAGAACGCTCTTACGAGCACGGCAAAATAGATGAGGATGAATGCCCCTATTACTATCCTGAGTCGGCTCTTCAGAATCATCTCTCCTTTATGATTCTTTTCGAATCCGGCTCGACCAGCCCCAGCTTCGTCACCGCTATCCTCTCGATTCTTCTAGGATTACGGAGTTTGGCGATCTCCGACTGGAGCTCCATCTTCTTCTTCTCGAGTTCCTGAACCTCCCTGTTCAAATCGGACACCCTGTACTGGTAGCTCCTGGTCAGCGAGCGGACGTACGCGTCCACCCACAGAAGTGCAAGAAGAAACAGAATTAGAGCAAACAGAAATGCCCCGACCCTGCTGGAGCCGGCCCGCTCGAGCCTCTCTCCTCTAGACAGCATGAAAGACTTCTTTCCGATCAAAACTCTGCTCAACGCTCTCCCCCTTTCTTCACAGCAGCTCTCAGCTTCGCGCTTCTCGCGCGCGGGTTTTCTGCAACTTCCTCTCTGGCAGGAACAACCGGCTTGGGCGTGAGCACCTCGAACATCCTCTCCTTACCGCAGGCACACTGGAGGGTTCCGGGGGGACAGACGCATTTTCCGGAAAACTTCTTGAAGTAGGTCTTAACGAGACGGTCTTCGAGAGAATGATAACTTATAACGACTGCTCTGCCCCCCGGATTCAGGAGGTGGGGGAGGTTCTTCAAAAATTCCTCGAGATTCTCGAGCTCCCTGTTGACGAATATTCTCAGCGCCTGAAAGGTCCTGGTCGCCGGATCTATCCTCCGCCTTCCGCCGGCTTCCCTAACCGCCCCACGCACCACGGCGGCGAGCTCTCCAGACGTGCGTATCGGGGTCTTCTTCCTCACCCTGACTATGGCTCGGGCTATTTTTCTCGCCTCTCTCTCCTCTCCCAGGACCTTTATCATTTCCGCTAGCGCCTCCTCGGGATACGTGTTGACCACTTCTCTCGCCGTCACCCTGCTTCGGGCTGGCGAATAGCGCATGTCGAGTTCCTCGTCTCCCCTGAATGTAAACCCCCTTCCGGAGGCATCCACGTGAAACGAGGAAAATCCCAGGTCCAGAAGGACCCCATCCACACCATCCATCCCCATATCTCGCACGATTTCCAATGAATCCTTGTAGTTACCTTCGACTATCGTGAGGTTTCCAACACCGGCAAATCTCTCCTCCCCCAGCCTGACGAGCTCCGGATCTATTTCCACACCTATCAGCGTTCCCTTTCCTTTCAGCGCCTCAAGCAGCGCCCTCGCGTGCCCCCCTGCCCCAAAAGTGCAATCCAGAAACACTCCCCCTCTTTCGGGCAAAAGGTAATCGAGCACCTCTTTCACCATCACCGGCTGATGGATCACGTGGTTCTCACAAACGTAAAAGTTCACCGAGCTCCCTTCTTTTCTGGGCATCCTCTTTGATCATCCTGTCCGAGTTCTCCATCTCCTCGAAATACCTGTCTTTGTTCCATATTTCGAATCTCTTCCCCAGCCCCGTTATCACGACTTCACGTTCCAAACCCGCATAATCCCTCAGAGGCTGAGGAATGAGTATCCTGCCCTGACGGTCCATCTGCACGTCGAAGGCACTCCCTACGAAAAACCTGAAAAACCTGCTTAAATCAGGATTGATCACCGAATCGAGGAGAGAAGAGCCCCCCACTTTCTCCTGAATTTTCATCCACTCGGAAAGAGGAAATGCAGGGAGACAACCGTCCAGCCTGGTGATCACTATCGTGTTTTCATTGTTCTTCTCGAGGATTTCCCTGAACTTGGATGGGATGTTAACCCTCCCCTTCGGGTCCAGATTGAATATGAAATACCCCATGAAATTCACTCGAGTTCCCCTTTGAGACACTTTAAACCACTTTTTACCACTTTCCCCTATTTATAGCTACTGAAAAAGGGGGTGTCAAGGTAATTTTAGGGAATAGAATTTCGAATGGATGAACAGAAAACAGGCAGGATGTGATTCGGGATAACTGGCCAACACACCGGGGTGTTGAGCGCAGTTTTTTCGGGATTGTGGATCAAAATAAAAAAGACCCGAGAAGGGCATAAGCCGAGTTCTGTCCGCGGGGATTCCCCCGCGTGGTGGCCATTTCTCTGGGACCGGAGTTGCCCCCGGCCTCGAGCGACCTGACCCGAGAGCATCGGGCGGGCCACCCTTATCCCCCTAAGGGGATCGCTCTCCTATTTGGTCTTGCTCCGGGTGGGGTTTGCCGTGCCATCCCGGTCACCCGGGATGCGGTGAGCTCTTACCTCACCTTTTCACCCTTACCGGCTACAAGCCGGCGGTATGTTTTCTGTGGCACTTTCCTGGGGTCACCCCCACTGGGCGTTACCCAGCACCCTGCCCTGTGGAGCTCGGACTTTCCTCCAGGAGGTCCATCGCCTCCCAGCGGCCACCTGCCCTTCTCAGGTCTTCCTGAAATCTATCGCCTCGTTGGCGAGGCGGTCGGCCTCTCTGTTATTTTCTCTTCCTACATGTATTATTTTAAACGAGTTGAACCGTGACAACAACGAAGTGGCTTTTTCATGAAGGGGTTTGAGTTTCGGCGACTTGACGCGATATTCACCTTTCAGCTGCAAAACTACCAGTTCCGAGTCCGAAAATATCTCTATATCGTCGACACCAAGCTCGAGAGCTCTGGACAGCCCATCTATCAGAGCCGAATATTCGGCTACGTTGTTCGTCGCCTGCCCCAGATATCTCCCGCCTCTTTCGAGCTCCTTCCCGCGAGAATCCAGAATGAGAAAACCCGTGCCCGCCTCACCCGGATTTCCTCTCGAAGCCCCATCGAAGTAAAGCCTCGCTCTCACCGTCAGCCTTCGCTCACCTCTTTTTGCTTGTCGTTCTCGTAATAGATTATCCTGCTGCAGTTGGGACACTCGTAAATCTTGTCCTCTTTCTGAAGGAGATTGTAAAGCTGTGGGGGGATGTTCATGTTACAGCCAGTGCAGATGTAATTCCTGGCCGGGACGACGGCCAGCCCGTTCCTCCTCTGAAATACCAGCTCGAACCTGCGCGTCTTCGCGGAGTCCAGGCTTTTTGCGATTTTCTCCTTTTCCTCGGCGAGCTTCGATATATCTTCGTCGAACTTCGACATTTCTTTCTTGATGTCTTCCATCCTGGTATCGTAATCCCCTTTCAGGGACTCGTATTTCTCCTTCGCCTCGTTGTATTTCTGCTCCACCTCTTCGAACCTGACCATCAGCTCGAGAAGCTCCTCCTGCTTCTGCCTGTTCATCCGCTTCGCCGTCTCGATTTCCTTGAGCATCGCGAAATACTCTCTGTTCGTCTTTACCGTCATCAGCTTCGCCTTCGACTTCTCGATCTTGATTTTCTCCTCTTCTATGGAGAACTCCAGGTCTTTTTTCTGCTTCGCCAGCTCCTCGTATTCAGCGGATATCTCATTGAAAGCCTTCTCCGCCTCTTCCACCTGTCTCCTCAGGTCGGCCAGCCTCTCCGGTATCGAGTTCTTCTCGTCCTCGAGACTCTTGATCTTCAACATCACTTCCTGAAGGGATATCATGGTTTTGATGTCTTCCCGCAAAGCGCACCTCCTATATTTCTGATTCCTTATTCCGAATCCACGTTCTCACGTATTCCGTGGATTCTTCGTATCGCATCACGCTCAATGTTTCACCGAACTCTTCTTCCAGAAAATCGCCGACTTCCTGGACGAAATATTTCTCCGAGTCGTAGTGACCCAGGTCCACCACTGCTTTCCCCGCCTCCACGAGGGCGTGAACCTGATGATGTTTGAGGTCGCCCGAGACGAAAAGATCGACATCGGTTTTCACGATCTCATTCACGAAATTTCCCCCGCTGCCCGCCAGCACCGCCACCTTACCTATCCGCCGGTCCAAATCTCCGGCATATCTCAGGTTGATCGGGTTGACCCACCTGAGTGTCTTCTCGAGAAAATCCCGCAGCTTTTCGGGCGGGTCTACATCGAATCTCACGCCGAGCCACCCCTTGAACACTCCGTCCTCCAGAGGGTATACGTCGATGGCAGCCTCTTCGTATGGGTGAGCCTCCCTCACGCGGGAAATCACGTCCTGGAGAACACTCCCGGGAACCACCACTTCCACCCTTTCCTCATCGACCTCCTGGAAAACACCTTTGACCCCCACCTTCGGAGAAGCTTTCTCTTCGGGATAGAAAGTTCCCGTTCCGGGAGACCTGAAAGAACACCGGGAATAGTTTCCTATCACCCCGGCTCCAGCGGAGAAAGCCGCGTTGAGAACCTTATCAACCGAGTCTTTCGGCGTGAAGACGACGAGCTTGAACTTCCTCTCTTCCCCAACTTCTTTGAGCGGGTAAACAGAAGATGCTCCGAGACGCCTCGCGAGCCATGTTGACACTCCCTCGGGGGACAGGTCGGCATTGGTATGTGCCGAAATGAGGGATATTCTCTCCTCGCACAGCCTGAGAACGAGCTCCCCTTCCGGGGTGGAATCGTTCACTTTTTTCATAGGATTCAGGAAGGGGGGGTGGTGAGAAACGATCAAATCAACGCCGGACTCAATGGCGAGCTCTACCACCCGCGAAACCACGTCGAGAGTCACGAGAACTTTGGAAACTCCCGCTCTCGAATGTCCTGTCAAAAGACCCACGTTGTCCCACTCGGCAGCGATGTCAAAAGGGAAACGCTCATCCAGCTTTTCCAAGATCGCTTTCACCGTGGGTCGTGTCTTCTCTTCTATCACTTAACTCCCCCAAAAAAAAATGCACCCATAGGGTGCATTCTTGCCTATCTGCATAGTGACTCTATTTGATGTTTTCATTTTCATCATGGAAAGTGGTGGGCCCACCTGGCCTCGAACCAGGGACCTACCGGTTATGAGCCGGTGGCTCTACCAACTGAGCTATGGGCCCTTAACAACTGACAAATATTAATTATCCTATCAATTCAGCCTTCGGTCAATACCTATTCTATGAAAGTCTTGAGTATCTTCGCCCTCGACTTGTGCCTGAGCTTTCTCAGGGCCTTCGCCTCTATCTGCCTTATGCGCTCCCTGGTCACGTCGAAGTCCTGTCCAACTTCCTCTAGGGTATGATCCGACTTCTCGCCTATCCCAAACCGCATCCTCAACACCTTTTCTTCCCTCGGTGTCAACGTGGCGAGCACCTTCCTGACCTGTTCCGCCAGATCGAGGCTTATGACGGAATCGACCGGAGAAAGCGTATTTTTGTCTTCTATGAAATCTCCAAGATGAGAGTCTTCCTCTTCTCCGATGGGAGTCTCCAGGGAAATCGGCTCCTTTGCTATCTTGAGCACTCTCCTCACCTTCTCCAGGGGTATTTCCATCCTCTCGGCTATCTCCTCCGGAGTCGGCTCTCTTCCAAGCTCCTGGACCAGATACCTGGAGGTTCTGATCAGCTTGTTTATCGTCTCTATCATGTGTACCGGGATCCTTATCGTCCTCGCCTGATCCGCGATCGCTCTCGTAATCGCCTGCCTTATCCACCAGGTTGCGTATGTGCTGAACTTGTAGCCCCTTCTATATTCGAACTTGTCGACCGCCTTCATCAAACCGATGTTGCCTTCCTGGATGAGGTCCAGGAACTGGAGCCCTCTGTTCGTGTATTTCTTGGCGATCGAGACCACGAGCCTCAGATTCGCCTCCACGAGGGCTTCTTTCGCCTCCCTCACCTTCCTCTCGCCCTCGTTTATCATGCGAAGGGTCTCCTTGAGAGATTCCGGGGACACGCCGCTCTCTTCTTCTATCTCCTTCACCTTTTCCATCGCGCGCCGGGCATCCTCGGCGAGCTTCAAAAGCATCTCTTTTTTTATCCTCAGGCGCATCGCCAGCTTGCTCAGCCTCTTGCCGTCCCCCCTCCTGGAGGCGTTTACCTCCTTGAGAAAATCCTCAACATCCATTCCGGTCTTCTCCGCAACTTCCCGCAAGACCGCCTCGTTCTCCTCCACCTGATTGACGTAACTCTTGATCCTCTCGCAGATGTCCTCGATTATATTGTCCCTTAAGTGAATTCCACTCAGAAACTCGTCTATCTCCTTCTCGACCTTCTCGACCCTCTTTTCCAGCTGTTTCCTCTTTTTCTCGTCCAGCTTCTTCCCCGAAAGCTCCACCCTGTATTTCTCAAGAAGTTTCACCTTCCTCTTGAGAGACGCTATTGTTTTCAGGGTCTTTTCGAGGTACTTTTCCGCCTCTTCCTCGGTGGCGTCGTCATCCAGG
>CAYSCN010000030.1:0-23917 GCA_964429585.1 uncultured bacterium
CCCGAACTAAAATTCCGCCAGGTGATGGTGCTGGTTACTTTCGGGTACATGAGGTAACTCATCGACAAAGACCAGGAGGTAAAAGAAATGGCATGGATCACGATCAAGAAGGCATGCGAATACACAGGCCTTTCCTACAACACCATCAGGGACATCATCAAAGAGGGCAATGTAAGAATTGGGAGGCATAAAAGGAAAATTCTCATAGACAAAGAGTCCCTCGACAACTATCTCTGTCGGGACGAGATCAACGCCATTGAGTTCGCAAAAAAACTCCGGTAACATTTTACCATGGGGAGGAAGGGGAATATCTACTATAAAGGGTTTACGCTCTTCAAGCGGAAGAATAGCCCGTTCTGGTACTTCCGCAGGGGCGAAAACAAACGGTCTCTCAAAACAACCAGTCTACAGGAAGCGAAGATTCGGATAAACGAAATCCTGAGAGAAGAGCGTGAAGGGAAAGTCATCCTCTTTGAAAAACAGAAAAACCTGCCCCTGAAGTGCTTCAGGGAGATATACCTTGATTATTCCCGAAAAACCAAGGCACCAAATACTGCCAGGCTGGATGACCTCGTCCTGCGGAAACTCATGGAGTACGCCGGGGAAGATATCGGGATACGGAATATAAACGCCAGGATCTTAGATGGGTTTGCTTCCTCGCTCCTGGATGCAGGTGAAAAAAGGACCAGCGTCAATATCTATCTCAAACATCTCAAAGCCATGCTGAACAAGGCTATGGAGTGGGAGTATATAAAATCGGTGCCAAAGATAAAAATACATACTGTCCCCCACACACCCAGATACATGACAGAAGAGGAAGTAGAGAAAATCCTGGAGAAATCCGGAAGGTTCAGATTCGTCATCGAGATCGCACTCCTGACAGGACTTCGAAGAAGCGACCTCTGTAAGCTAAAGAGATCTGACATAGACATGAAGAATAGAGTCATCAAGGTTAAGATCCAGAAGACCGGTCGTATCCGGTTTATCCCTATTTCAGATGAGTTGTATGAAATTCTCTCGCGTATAAAACCCGCAAAAGACGGCAGGATAATTCCTTACTCACCAAGCTACCTGACTCACAGGTTCAAATCGATATGCAAATCAGCGGGGGTAGACGCAAGATTCCATGACCTCCGGCATACATGCGCAACCTGGTTGCTCAACAGGGGCGTTCCAATCGAAGTGGTATCCAAAATTCTCGGGCATACAAAAATTTCTACCACACAGATATATGCAGATGTGCTTCTCGACGAAATGAGGAAGGCCGTGGAGAAATTAAAAATACGGAACAAAAACGGAACAGTGCCGGAAATCAAGCTCGTAACTACTCAAAAAACAAAGAAACTCAAAAAGTAAACCATTTACTTCTAATCAGCGGGTCGGGGGTTCGAGTCCTCCCAGGCGCGCCATTTATCGTACCAAAGCCCTGGCAAAAGCAGATCCACCTCCGTTACGCTGCTCGTAACTTCGGCGAATGGGTCCTCCAAAAATGAGATATCGAACACATTTTTCCGGTGACGTCACTGCAAATCTGACAACCTTCTCCACTGCGCAGATTCACCCAGCAAAGAGGCGGAAATCTTGTCTTTGAACCTCCTCCTTCGGCGAATCCGGCATACTGAGACCCCCCTGGCAAACAACCAAAGTTTTACAATTTTCTCCCGCTGGCCTATTGATGAAAAAACTTTTGTTTTCGCGTGAAACGGCCTCAGCCGGAAAGGTTGACACCAATCCGATACCAGATTCAGTAGAAAGAAGGGATCTTTTGTGATTTTGTGATATAATAATCTATACTTAAAAAACATTAAAGCCAAATTTATGGCAGCCTGCCGCAATATCCGTTCCATTGGATCCACTACAACAGGCAGGTTTTTTTGCGCTCTCGTTACGTTTCTCTTCCTGTCCATCTCGTTCCCTCTAGAAAGCGCGAGTTCGAGCGATAGTGAAGAAAACTACATCTTCGGAGTTCTATCCGTCACAATGAACGATGTGGAAACCGGAATTTTCTATTTCTCCAGAGCGAAAATCGATGGAAAAATTCACCCGTTCGCTGAGGCATCTATTTCTTCCCTGGAATATTTCCTCTCGGGCTCCGTCACGGAGAAAAGCGCAACCCTTACCGTCAGAAATCTTTACCTTGCGAGGGCCAGGCACTGCATCCCACACGAGGAAAAAAAACCGGGAAGACCAGACGAAGTGAGACTTTCCCTCTGGGAAATGAAGCGGTGCATAGGCCTGTCCTACTACTTGAGGGAAATCTACCAGCAGGCAGAAAGCGAATTGACAGAGGTCCTGATCGCGAAACCGGACGACACTGCATCCCTCATCATAAGAGGGTTGACGAGGATAAAACGGAAAAAAATCCCTGAGGCAATAATTGATTTCGAGCGAGCAAAAAACACCGGAAAAGCTCTGATTCTCACCTACCGCGGCATCGGGATGAGCTGGTTCAAACTTGGAAATTATGAAAACTCCGAAAAGAGTTTTTCGAGATGTCTCTCACTGGGTGACAACACGTCGAACACCTTTCTTCTGAGGGGGCTCTCACGTCTTTATCAGGGAAAACACATCTCTGCAATCGCAGATTTCGAGGAAGCGTCCCGAATCTCACCGAAACGTCCGGAACCCATGGTCAACATCGGTTTCTCCCACTATTTGATGAAAAACTACGATGAGGCGATACGCTACTTCAACATCGCCATTGCTCTTGATCCAAACTGCGCCAGGGCCTATTTTCAGAGGGCTCTATGCTATTACAACCGCGGCGACCACGAGAGATTCACCGCCGATATCAGGAAAGCATTACAGTTGAACCCGGAAATCTACTACGAAGATGACGACTACCTCTACTGAAATCCATATATGAACTTCTCAGAGTCAATAGACCAGAGGGTAACGGTCGTCTCCGACGCCGAACTCCTTCCCTCCCTTTATTATCTTTATTATTTTCACTCTTTCTCTATCTCC
Organism: uncultured bacterium; assembly: GCA_964429585.1. Classification (GTDB taxonomy): domain Bacteria; phylum Desulfobacterota; class Deferrimicrobia; order J040; family J040; genus CAYSCN01. The sequence continues at coordinate 2,968 of CAYSCN010000030.1, forward strand.
CGGTTGCAGTTCATCGAGATCCACGTAAGAAATGGCACCTACTTTCTCACTCACCGCGTTCACCAGAGCGCTCACGAGTCCAAATTCCAATGGAGGCCTCGCACCACCCTTCAACTGCTCCGCTATCCAGTATTCCCTCAGGTGTCTCTCGGTCATTCCCATAACCAGCCTGTCGAAGGCTTTCCTCACCCTCATACCACGTCTTCTGTTTATCGGTTTGACCACGACATTACCGATGGACCCCTTCTTCCCCAGGAATATCAGTTTGAGATCCCTCACGTCGAGGGCATCGAGCGAGTGCCACCTTGTGGAAATGATTACGGCTATTATTTTCTTTCTACTGCCGACACTCGCCGATTCCGCATCACCGGCCGAAAACAGGAGACCAAAGACAACGAATGTCAGAAGAAGAATGCAAACCGTCCGAAATATACCGGTCAGACGCCCCGAAAAATACATGTCATCCCCCCTCAGAATACACATCCGAGCCAGGCGACCCACTCGGTGTAGTCTTCCAGCGACGGGTCCTTGAAATCGTGCAGCGATATTTCAGCCTTCAATCTGATCTCCGGGAGGGGCCAGTAACCGACGGTGAACGTGTGGACCCTTTGCCTGCCGCCATCCGCTCTTTTTTCGTCATCTCCCGACCCGTAGCGGTAATTGAGGTACGCATCCTCACGGAACTTCCACTTGACTTTCCCATACCACGCATCTACTGTCCTGTCCCCCTCGCTTCTGTCCTGAATCATCATCTCGCCCCTCACAAGGAGATTGAACGGAAGCTCCGCCTCTCCGTAAGCCATGAAGCTCGTCTCCCGTCTTCCGGGCGTTCCAAATGAAGGTGATGCGTTCTTTCGCGTATAAAGCGAAAATCCCAGGAGGTAAGTCTCGTCAAACCTGAAGTTCAGATCCATTCCACCGCCGAGGTCGTCATCCTCGGGATCATCGGTGCCCTCGTACTCTCCGCCGTTCGAGACGAAAAGAGAATAATTTATCTCGACGAAATGATCTGTGGAAAACTTCACCGCCGGGTTGCCCAAAATCTCGACTCCGACCGACTTGACGGGCACGTATTTGTTGTCTTCGTGAATCGGCCTCGCCACGGTATCCACGTAAATGGCCCAGTGAGTGGGGGTCCATATGCCGAAGGGCGTGTTGAACTTCCCGAACCTGGCCTTCAACCAGTCGGAGTAATAATACTCGGCATATCCCCTTTCCAGCTTCAGTTCACCCTTGTTGTCACCCTCTTCCAGATGAGGAGCGTGCCCGAATTCGACCTCTCCAAAAAGACGCCATCTTTCCGAAATAGAAGTGTCGAAATACACGTAGAGGTGATGAAGGTCGAAGTGCTTCCTGGCATCTGTTCTGTCCGAATCGAGATAGAGCAAATCCAGCCACCCGCCGAATCTGGTCTTCTCCATGAGTCGGCTGACCTGAGCCTCCACACTCTGATTCCCCTCTCCCTCCGAACCCAGTGCTGGAACAGCCAAAAACAAAAAGCCAACCAAAAAAACGAGAAAAACATCAAGACTGGAACCTCTCGAAAACCTGCTCACCTTCACCCGGCACATCATCTTCCTCCCTCAAGATCGTAAAACAGGGCAACTGCCTGACTCGCCGTTTCCAAGGACCTTTCACGCCTCGTCCATATAATCGGCACGCAGACACGTCTACTTTAAAAAAGAAATAAATTTCATGGAAATTTCGAACTCACAGGAATGAAAAGCTCATCCGGGGATAGATGGAAGAACAGAAACAACCACTCTGTTCCTCCCATTCCTCTTGGCCTCATAAAGGGCCCTGTCAGCCTCCTCAATTATCGCCCGGTAATTGCTCCCCGGCCTGGGAACAGCAGAAGCCACCCCGATGCTGACTGTAACCACATCGCTCACAGGGGAAAACTCATGAGGAATCTTCTCCTTCAGAACCGATTCCCTCAAACGGTCGCTCACTATTTTCGCCCCTTCCTCATCGGTCTCCGGCAATATCACGCCGAACTCTTCTCCCCCGAAGCGGGCCACCACATCTGCGGGCCTCCAAACAGCCCGCTTCAAGGCCGCCGCTACCCTCTTGAGGCACTCGTCTCCTTCAAGGTGTCCGTAATTGTCGTTGAAAGCCTTGAAATGGTCTATATCCACCATGCAAAGAGATATCCACTGACTGTTCCGAGCGGCTCTCTTCCACTCCTGCTCGAGGAGTTCGTTGAACCTTCTCCTGTTGGGGATACCAGTCAGCCCGTCGAGAGCAGATAGATCTTCCAGCCTCCTGTTGAGCTCCTCCAGCTTCATTTGAGTCTCAGTGAGCTCCCTAACCTTCCTCTCGAGCTCAAGGGTCTTTTTCTTCAACTCCATCCTCTGTTCGTAAAGCTGCATGAAAACACGCACCTTGCTCGTCAATATGTGAGGGTCTATGGGTTTGGAGAGATAATCGACCGCCCCCAGCTCGTAACCTTTGAAGATGTAATGATCCTCAGTGCTTATCGCGGTAACGAATATTATCGGTATGTTCCTGGTCAGTGGATTCTTTCTCATGACCTCCGCAACTTCGAACCCGTCCATCTCGGGCATCTGCACATCCAGTATCACGAGAGCGAAATCCTGATCGACCAGAAGCTCGAGCGCCTCGCTACCCGACGACGCCTTTACCACCTCCACGCCGAGGGGCTTCAGCAGGTTCTCCATCACGAGGAGATTCTCCGGCCTGTCATCGACCACGAGAATTCGTATCTTTTTTCCGCTCTCCACTTCACTTCACCCGTAAGACTCTGTCGACTACGAATGGACCGATTTCATGAGGCTTCAAGATCTCGTCGAACGCCCCCTCATCGATGGCACAGGATGGCATGAACGGGGAAATCGCAGAACCCGGATCCTGGACTATTGCAACTCCTCCTGCTTCCCTTATTCGCTTGAGTCCCTCCACACCATCTCTGCTGGCGCCGGACAGAAGCACACCTATCACCCTATCCCCGAATGATTGAGCGGCCGATTCGAACAGAACATCTATCGAAGGTCTGGCATAATTCACGGGCTCCTCCAGAGAAAGCCCTATCAAGCCATTTCCATCCACCATCATGTGATAATCGGAAGGAGCAAGATAAACATTCCCTCCCTCTATTTTTTCTCCCCCATGTGCTTCTTTTAACTCAATATTCACCCCTCTGTCCATCACATTTAGAAGCTCGTGAGACGACTTTCTGTGTCTGTGTAAAACGACGAGAACCGCCGCGGGAAAATCGGGTGGTATTCCCGCGAGGATGGTCTTCAGTGCCTGGATTCCGCCTGCAGAAGCCCCGATGACGACAATAGGCAACTCCGGTTTTCCCGGTGCCTCATCAACCCGTTCTTCCAGAACATCCTTTCCCGCTCTCCTCACGAGGCACTCCTGTACTTTCCGGTAGATCTTCCATTTCTGATCCATCTCGTGGAAACAGGATTTCAGGGGCGAGTAGTCGAGCGTCTCTCTAGAGCCAAGGCATAGGAACCCTCCTTCACGCAGGCTGTCGAAGAAAAGCCTGATCACCCGCTCTTTCAGAGACCTGCCGAAGTAGATGAGCACGTTCCTGCAGAGAATCAGATCCATCTCCGCGAAAACGCCGTCAGTCGCGAGATTGTGGGTGGAAAAGACTATGTTTTTCTTGAGAAAGCTGCGCATCAGTGAATAGGTATCATCCGCCAGGAAATAGTCCGAGAACTCTTCTTTTCCGCCAGAAGCGTAATAGTTCTCTCCATACGACTTTATCGTCTCGTTCCTATAAATACCTTCCCTGGCTTTCTTTATGTTCTCCTCGCTGATGTCGGTGGCGTATATCTGGCATCTCTCGTAAAGCCCTTCTTCGTGGAAAACTATGGCCAGAGAATACACTTCCTCTCCCGTGGAACAGCCTGCTGCCCATACTTTTATAACCTCTCTGTCCCTGAGCGATGGGAGAACGATTTCCCTCAATAACCTGAAAAACGAAGGGTCCCTGAACATCTCCGTGGCGTTTATGGAAAGATCTGCAACGAAACGTCTGGCGAGATTCTCGTCTCTAAGGATACGCCCCGTGAACGAGGTTATGCAATCTATCTCTTCGAGCTCCATCCTCCTCTTCAGCCTTCTCGCGAAAAACCCTGTAGAATACCCTGCGAAGTCATAGCCGTATCGCTTCCTGAGCGCCTCCAGCAGGAGCTCGACCTCTATTCTCTCGACGTCTCTATTTTCATTGTTCATTAGCCGCATTATTCACACTACAGGTATACCTTGACCAGACTGGTCAGCTTCTTCACATCCACAGGTTTGGATAGATAGTCGTTGGCGCCGGCGCTCAGACACTTCTCCCTGTCCCCTTTCATGGCCTTTGCGGTGAGCGCAATGATAGGAATGTGCTTCCACTTCTCGTTCGTCCTGATTCGCTTGATGGCTTCTATCCCGTCCATGACGGGCATCATTATGTCCATCAAAATCAGCCTCACGTCGTCACCGCCCGCAGAAAGATACCTGAGGGCCTCCTCACCGTTGGAAACGACATCCACGTCTACACCGAGGTTCTCCAGAAGACTTTTTATGGCAAACGCGTTTCTTGTATCGTCATCCACCAAAAGCACTCTGCCCCTGGAAGAACCACCTCCCGCTTCCCTGGCTGTGAAACCGTCCTCGGGCTCGAAGGCATCGCCTTCCTCCAGCACCTTGTGGACGAAAAGTCTCACCTCGTCGAGCACCAGGTCGAGCGATTTGCTCCAGACAATGGGAAAGTGATCGGAATACTCCACCAGTTCTTTTTCCAGATTTCCGACGGCCCCCTCCTTTGAGTACACTATCACCGGAATCGGGCTGAGCTGCCCCGTTTTCATAGCTTCCATAATCTTCATGTAGCACTCGTGGGCGCTGTCCAGGTCGAGAATGAGACATTCGTAGTGCTCCCCCTTGAGCCTTTTCATCACCCGATCGCATTCCTCTTCGAACACCATAGCCTTTCCGCCGTTTCCAGCCACACTGCTCAATGCATCCCTGAACTCGCCGTCACAGGTCACTACCAGAATGTTGCTAAAGGGCTGGTCGACGAAACTCTCCATCCTGTCCAGGACCTCTTTCAGCCTGTCGATCTTGAGCGGCTTCGTGAAAAATCCAATGGCGCCGAGCCTCACTCCCTCCGCCTTCCTGTCCGAGGCTGAAACTATGTGCACGGGGATTGCCCTGGTGCTCGGATCTTCTCTCAGCTTCTTGAGCAAATCCATCCCGTCCATATCCGGGAGTCCCAGATCCAGAATTATCCCATCGGGTCTGTAAAACCTGGCAAACTTGAGAGCCTTCTCCCCCGTCTCTGCTATGAGACAGGTGAATCCCCTGTCCCTCGCAATCTCCGACAGAAGCGACGCGAAATCCTCCTCATCCTCCACGATCAGAATCGTTTTGTCCTTTTTCTCTCTGGATTTGCCGGAACTCTTGATCACGAGCTTCTCTTCTCGTCTTCCAGCTTCCCCCTTCCCCGCTGGAGAGGCCTCCGTTTCCTCGCTCACAACGACTTCCGCATCTTCTCGCAGGACCTCCGAAGATTCCACGCTGTCTTCACTGGATCCCGATGCGTCCGCCAGACTCACGTCCACAGGTATCACGAGGGTGAACTTGCTGCCTTTTCCGGCTTCACTTTCTAGCAGTATCTCCCCCTTGAGAAGTTCCGCAAGTTTTCTGGAAATCGACAGACCCAGACCGGTCCCGCCATATTTCCTCGCAGTTGTTCCATCTGCCTGTCTGAACGCCTCGAAAATCACCTCCTGTTTCTCGGCCGGTATCCCTATTCCCGTGTCCTCAACGGAAAAAGCGACTTTTCCTGGTTCCGGAGTGAACACCTTCAGCTTTACTTCTCCTTTCTCCGTGAACTTGAAGGCGTTGGAGAGGAGGTTTCTCAAAACCTGCGCCAGCCTGTGCCTGTCGCTCACTATTTTCTCAGGAAGCCCTTTTTCCATTTCCACTTTGAACTCAAGCGACTTCATCTCCGCGACGGGAGAAAAGAGATTCTCAAGATCCCTCACGAGCTCTCCAAGCGGGAAACTCTCGAAGGTCATCTCCAGTCTTCCCGCCTCCACCTTGGATAGATCGAGTATGTCGTTTATCAACGAGAGAAGATCCTTGGCGGATCTGTTGATGGTTTCGGCAAATTCCACCTGTTTCCCGGTGAGATTGCCGTCTGGATTGTCTGCCAGAAGCTGAGACAGGACTATCACGCTGTTTAACGGAGACCTGAGTTCATGAGACATGTTCGCCAGGAATTCGGACTTGTAACGATTCGCTTTTTCCAGCTCTTCCGTCTTCTGTTCCAGCAGCGCCCTGGCCCTCTCGAGTTCCTCGTTTTTCTTCTTTATCTCGTCTCTCTGGCGCTGAAGCTCTATCGTCCTCTCCTCTAGCTCCTGGTTCGCCTGCTGCAGCTCCTCCTGCTGTGCCTGCAACCTGGCTTCCGATTCCTTCAGGACCCTTGCCTGTTCCTCCAGCTCCTCATTTATCTGCTGGAGTTCTTCCTGCTGCGCCTGGAGCTTCTCAGACTGCTCCCTGTATTTCTCCAGGAGCTCATTTATCCTCATCCTCGCCTCGGCGGTTCCCAACGCCACCGCCATGGTCTCCTTCACCTGGTTCAGAAATTCCAGGTGATGATCCCTGAAGGGCAGGAAAGACGCGAGCTCGAGAACCGCCTTCACTTCGCCGTCGAGTTCCACGGGCTGGAGCAGAAGATATCTCGGCGGCGCCATACCGAGCCCGGACTCGACTATCATGTAGTCCGGCGGAACATCCGTCACTATTATCCTCTCTCCTTCCAGCGCGCACTGACCCACCAGACCCTCTCCGATTCTGTATTCCAGCGACACTCCCTTCCGCATGGTGTAGGCGTAGCTTCCCATCAACTTGAAAACCTCTCCCTCTTCCCTCACGAAAATCGCTCCCGCCTGAGCATCGAGATACCTGGCGACGAAGTTGATGATGTTTTTCGAGAGAGTCTTGAGGTCCTGGTCTCCCCTCATCACGTCGCTTAGCTCGGACTTCCCGGTCTTGATCCAGCTTTCTCTTTCCAGCTCCGCCATGACTTCTCTCAACTTGCTGGTCATTCTGTAGAGAGCGCTTCCGAGCTCGTCCTTCTCCGACCGGGGCTTCACCTCCACGGTGTAGTCGCCCGCAGCGATGTGATTCGCCTGTTTCACAACCGTTCGAAGGTTTTCACACATCCTGTTGACCGACTGAGAGAGGACGTCCCTCTCGTCACGCACTTCTACTGTTTGACTCAGATCCCCCTCGGCAATCGCCTGGCAAACTGCGGAAATATCGCGGTAAGACTCCACGACTTCACCGAAGTGCTTCGCCAGAACTCCAATCTCGTTGTCCGGATAAGCGAGCTTCACCGGCTCCAGGATTCCTCTTGCCACTTTTTTGGACAGCTCCGTCAGCTTTATCAGCGGACTGACAAGCCTCCTCGTGACTTCCACCGAAAGCACAAGCACGACGAACACGGTGATTCCGAGCAGTAAGATGAATATTTTCTGAAGTCTGAACACCGGGGCAAATGCTTCATCGTAAGATATTTCCGAGACCAGACCGAACACCACGTCACCTATCGTCACCGGGTGAACCACGCCGAAGACTTTCTCGCCTCTCACGTTGAGATAGGTGGCTGGACCTACAATCCAGTCATCGACCGCATACTTGCTTTGCTTACCCTTGTTCACCATTTCCCTGAGCCACATGCGGGCAATTTCAGTGTCCACCTTGACCTTTAGAACGTCATTCTCCTCGAAGAACCTGGACGACGACCTGAGATACAGATCCCTTCCCAGAAGGTAAGTATCCCCCGTCTTCCCCATTCCTGCCGGATCTCTCAATACCTCGGAGAGCGGCAGGAGAGAAAACCTGGCCGCTATCAGTCCTATTTTCTTGCCCTGCTGATCTTTGACAGGAGAAACGATGAATGTGGTCAAATCGTTCTGGGCGGGCTCGTAGAACCCCACGTCGGAAAACGCCAGTCTGCCCTCGTTCCACGCCTTTCTCGCCGCCTTTCCAAAAATGGTTCCTGATAGAACCCCGCGAAACACGTTCTCGCCCAAATCGGAACCTCTCAACGTCGAATAAAGGACGTTCCCCTCTCGATCCACGAAATAAATGGCATCATAACCGTTCGTCACGGCGAAAGCCCTGAGATCTCTCGATCTGTAATCCGTGATCATCTCCCACGTGTCACTCTTCACGAACTCCTGCGGAGTTACTCCGCTGGCCTCAAACGCCCTCTCTACCCTCTCCAGAAATGTCACATTCCCGTAAGTGTTCGCCTGCTGGGTTATATCGAGGAATACCCTCGAGAAGAAATTCTTGATGTGGACCTTCTTCAGATGAGCCACGGACTTAATCGACTTCTCGGCGTTTTCCGCCAGGCTCGTGTAAGCGTTTCTGTAACTCAGGTAGCTAACCGTCAACAGGGGAACCAGCGATATCGCGAGGAACCACGTGAGCATGGTTTTGCCGAGCCCTTTTTTGATGGGAAACCTGAAAAGTCCAAGGGTTTTGCGCGACGAACTCATATTCCTCTCCCTTGCACGAGAGTTTGTGCACTTTACCCGTTCAAATCTCCTATCGGAAACCAAAAGCTCATTTTTAACATCTGTTTGATTGATAGCAGATCGTCAAACTTCGTTGACCCGCTAAGAATAATTAGGATAAAATTAGTCCTATATCCATGAAGAATAACTGGTACATGTATGAGAATCACGCGGGAAACAGATTACGCCATAAGAGCGGTTCTTTACCTCTCGGAGAAAAGCAACAAATCGATCTCGGTCACGGAACTTCACGAGAAGCTCGACATACCGAAAACTTTTCTCGCGAAAATCCTGCAGAAGCTCAACAGAATCGGAATCCTAGAATCATCGAGAGGCGTATCAGGGGGTTTCAAGCTGGCGAAGCCCCCATCGAAAATCTCCCTCTACGACGTGGTCCACGCCATTCAGGGAGAAGTCATCGTGAACCAGTGTGCCGTGGATGGGGAAATATGCTCGAGGAAAGAGATATGTTCAGTCCACCCGGTCTGGAGGAAAATCGAAGCAATGATAATTAGAGAACTGAAAACGGTCAATTTCAGCACGCTCGCTCAGAACGGATACAAAAACACGGTCCAAGCTCTGCCAAACAGGGAGGTATAGCATGAAGGGAAACGACGCCGGTGAAGCCGTGGTCAGAGGATTCGCCCTCTCCTCGATCTTCTGGCTGATCGTAGGGCTGATAGTCGGTCTTTACATCGCCCTGGAAATGTTCATCCCGTCTCTCAACTTCGCGCCCTGGATAGCATTCGGAAGGCTCAGAGTCGTCCACACCAACGGGCTCGCTTTCGGTTTCGCTTTGGGAGGAATATTCGCCTGTTCCTATTACATGCTGGAAAAACTCACCAGAACGAAACTCGCCTTCCCTAAACTGGCAAAATTTCACCTCTACCTGTTCAACATAGCGATATTTCTCGCTGCGCTGTCGCTTTTCGCCGGGATGAACACCTCGAAGGAATACGCTGAACTCGAATGGCCGCTGGACGTGGTGATAGTCATCATGTGGGTCATATTTTCGGTGAACGTGTTCGGGACGCTGGTCAAGCGGAAAGAGAAACAGCTCTACATCTCACTCTGGTACATAATCGCGATGACTGTCACAATAGCCATACTTTACATCGTCAACAACCTGGAAGTTCCGGTCAACCTGTTCAAGTCCTATTCGATTTACGCAGGAGTTAACGACGCCAACGTCCAGTGGTGGTACGGCCACAACGCCGTCGGTTTCGTCTTCACGGTTCCTATACTGGCCATGTTCTACTACTTCTTCCCCAAATCCACCGGCCTGCCGATATACAGTCACAGGCTCTCCATAGTTTCATTCTGGTCCCTCGTTTTCGCCTACCTCTGGACCGGGGCTCACCACCTGATGCTGACTCCCGTTCCCGAGTGGATTCAGACCGTGGCACTCGCATTCAGCATCTTTCTCATAGCTCCATCCTGGGGTTCGGTAATAAACGGGTACTACACGATGAGAGGAAACTGGGACAAGATGCGAACCAATTACATAACCAAATTCTTCATCGTCGGCATAACCTTCTACGGACTTCAGACTATTCAGGGTCCCACCCAGGCACTCAGATCGCTCACCTCCTTTTTCCACTACACCGACTGGGTGGTGGGACACGTCCACATGGGAACGATGGGCTGGGTGACGATGACCATAATGGCCAGCTTCTACTACATGATCCCCAAACTCTACAAAAGAGAACTCCACAGTGAGAAACTCGCCAATCTCAGCTTCTGGCTGGTTCTTTTGGGACAGCTGATATACACGATAACGATGTGGATAGCGGGAATCATGCAGGGAGCCATGTGGAAAGCGACAAACCCCGACGGTTCACTTATGTACAGCTTCGTGAAGGTCGTAGCGGCGATGTACCCGTATTGGAAAATCCGCTTCCTGGGGGGTGTCGTTTACTTCATAGGTATCATAGTGTTCCTCTATAACATGATGAAAACCGCATCCTTCGAAAAGGCCACTGCGTGAGAAAGGAGGGAAACGATGAACATTTACAGCAGACCAATCGTATTCGCCGTGATTGCAGCAGTGGTCGTGCTCATCGGAACGATAATCACGACATTCATACCGATGTTGCTTCCAACCACTCAACCAGTGAGCAAATACATAAAGCCGTACACCGCCATCGAGCTCGAGGGCAGGGACATATACATCAGGGAAGGATGCAACAACTGCCACTCCCAGACGGTCCGTCCGCTCGTGACAGAAGTAGCACGATACGGGGAATATTCCAAACCAGAGGAATTTGCCTATGACAGACCTTTTTTGTGGGGATCCAGGAGAACGGGCCCGGACCTGGCGAGAGTTGGAGGAAAATACCCCGACTCATGGCACTACCAGCACACCGTAAACCCTCAATCCATGTTCCCAGAATCCAACATGCCTCCTTTCAAGTGGCTCGCAAGGACGAAACTGGACACGAAATGGACCTACAAGAAGGTCTCGGTTCTAGGCTACGGCTACACCAGGGAAGACGTGGAGAATCAAATAAGAAAATTCCGGGAAAAAATAACATCTCCGGATTATCCTGCTAAAAAAATCCGAGACGCAGTCGTTCCTCCCGAGTTGAGAAGCGAGATAACGGAACTGGATGCACTCATCGCATATCTCCAAAAGCTAGGAAGAGACATCAAGGAGTTGAAGAAAAAGGAAAGCTTCGCCACTGCTGCCGCAATGGAACTCGAAATGAAAAATCCGTTCGAGGGAAGTGAGGAAGCGGCGGCAAAAGGCAAAGAGATATTCGAGAAAAACTGCAAGGTCTGTCACGGGGAAGGCGCAAAAGGCGGTTTTGGTCCGAACCTCACAGACGAGAAATGGATATACGGGGATGGAGATTCCGACCTGTTCACCACGATAAGCGGAGGAAGAAAAGGCGGCATGCCCTCCTTCGGGAGCAAGCTCTCCAGGGATGACATATGGAGAGTCATAACGTTCATAAGAACTCTTGGAGGGGAAAAGTGAACCCGAGCCCCATTGCATACCTTATATTCACCGTCACACTCGGCGTAATTCTAGCGGGCATAATCATTTACACCTACTCCAGGAAGAGAAAAGACCGAATGGAAAAACCCAAGTTCAGAATGCTCGAAGACGACGAGGAGTGAACTCAAAGCCAGGGGAGGTTGACATGTCCGACAACTTCAAAGACATGGAACAGCACAATAAAATCCCAAAAGGGTGGCTTCTCTTCTTCTTCGCCCTGATTCTTTGGGGAGTATATTACATTGTTAGATACACTCCGGAAATAAGCGGCTGGTCGTTCTACACCAAATTCGAGAAGGAGATGGCATCCCTGCAAAAACGGGAAGTCCCAATCCCCACCGAAAACCCCTTCGAACGCAACGAAAAGGCGATAATCCAGGGCAAGCTCATATACCAGGAATATTGTGCCGACTGCCACGGTGATGACCTGAAAGGAGACGTGGGGCCCGACCTCACGGGTCACCTCAAATACGGAGAAACCGACGACAAAAAATTCGAGACAATCGCAAAGGGAAGACCGGGGGGAATGCCTGGATTCCTCAACCAGCTCGGGAGGGACAAAATCTGGAAAGTTCTCGCTTACGTGGACTCCGTCAGGGAATATGGTAAAAACCCTTGAGCTTTTCACCCAGCTGGCACCGCTGAAGGAACTTTCAGCCCGTGTGGGAACCCCGTAGAAAAATCGCGGCTTTTTTGCAGGCTCTCTTATGGCTGATGCTCCCATTCCTGAGCATAGGAGGAGAGAGAGCACTCGGATTCGACATAAAAGCAAGCAGGCTTCATTTTTTCGGAACGGTAATATGGCTCGACGAATTCTACCTTCTGTTGCTTTTCACCCTATTCCTGGTGTTCTTCTTCATCGCGCTCACGAACATCATGGGACGAGTGTGGTGCGGGTGGATTTGCCCTCAAACCATGATTCCTCTCGTATCGGAAACCATCGTTTCCATTTTCCCCGGGAAAAAGAGAGGGTTCTCCAGGGTAATTTCTCTTTTCCTATTCACCGGTCTCGTGAGCATATCCCTATTCTGGCTATTCGTAGAACCCGCGAAAACTCTACAAACTCTCATGACATCGAAGACAGCAGCACTTCTTCTGGTCGGTACCTGGGCAGTGATCTTCGCCGACCTCGCCTTTCTAGGACCGAAATTCTGCGCCACCATCTGCCCCTATTCAATGCTCCAGAACGTTCTCTTCGACGAGAATACACTCGTAATAGAATACGACAGGTCAAGGCACCCGTGTCTTTTGTGCGGAGCATGCGAGAGAGTCTGTCCAACAGGAATAGACATAAAGAAGGGGCTACAGAGAGAATGCATAGCCTGCGCACAGTGCATCGACGCCTGCGTGGAAGTCACAGCGAGGAAGAAAATATCTCCCTTCATTTCATACAAGGGAACAATCCTGAAAAGAAAGACCTTCTGGTTGTCGATCGCCGTTGTATCATCTCTCGCCATGCTGATCGTGGCGGCTTACATGAAACCAACGGTGAATCTCACTCTAAGGGAAAGGGGATACACCGATACCGGTGCCGCGATAATCAATTACGAGATACGCAACAACAAAAACCGAGAGATATCGTGCAGATTCAGGCTCGACGGGAACGCGGAAGTCCTGGGTCAAACCCGGTTCATCCTCGCCCCTTTCGAAGAGTTCAAAGGGAAAATGCTGCTCGTTACACACGAAAGAGGAGAATCGAAGAGGATTAAAATAATACTCACAGCCGGAAACGAAAAAACGGTGAGAGAGGTGACGATATTTTGAAGTGGCTGATTTACGGACTCTACGGCATATTCATTTCCCTCATGGTCATAACATTCATAATGGCGGGAAAATTCCACGACGACCTGGTAGAAACCGGCTACTATGAGAAATCGAAGACTTATTTCTCCGACAAAGAGAGGGAGGAAAAAGCAGGCGTATCGATATCGTATCCGGAGACGCTTAGAAACGGTGAGAGAGAACTCCCAATCGAAATCAAAGCCGGTGGCAAACCGGTCCTCGACGCCCGGGGAACCATCCTCATCTCTTCCATCTCCACGAGGCGCACCCTCGGCTCATACGAAATAACTTCCTCGGGGGAAGGGAAATACAGGTCCGTCATTGGGAAATTACAGCCTGGTCGTTACCTGGTCTCGCTCGAAGTTCACTCAAAAGAATCGACGTGGAGGAGGAGATGGGTCATGCGCGTGGAGTAATACCGGTCATTGCGGCAGCGATTCTCGCCGCCGTGATTTCGGTAAAACCCGGCAGGGCTGGTGAAGCGAACTGCAACATCCAGAAAGGGCCGTGCACGGCATCTCTCGACAGCGGGAGAGTGGTCTTCGATATGACGCCCAAACCTGTCGTCCCCATGAAGGAACTCACGGTAACCGTCAGAATCGAAGGAATACCCGACCTCCCGGAAGAACTGCTCGCGTCCTTCGACATGCCGGGCATGATGATGGGGAAAAACGAGACCCATCTGACGAAAAAAAACGGCAACACCTATTCCGGAAAAGGGTTTCTCGTGAAGTGCCCCAGCGGAAAAACTCTCTGGAGAGTGAAAATAAGCGGCATACCCCGCGGGCAAGTGGAGTTTCTGTTCAATGTTTCCGAATGATCAGCTGCATCTCACATACCTGGCCACTGGATTTTTGGGAGGGCTCGGGCATTGCACCTCCATGTGCGGTCCCATAGCGCTCACCATATCCATGAGAGGAAAGGGCAGAGAATCCATCTCGAAAAGCCTGCTCTACAACATCGGCAGAATAACCACCTACACCTTTCTCGGGGGAATCCTGGGCGCCACGGGAAACATCGCTACCTTCGCTTCGTCCGCCCTGTGGTTCCAGAAACTCGTCCTCACAGGGACGGGAGCGCTTATGGTTCTTTTCTCTCTGGCGCAACTGGGCATCACTCCAAAACGCTCTGGAATCTTGTCGGGGTTCACGGGGAAAAATCCTCTTTTGAAGGCGACATCATCGATTCTCATACAGAACAGTATCGGTTCTTATCTTCCATTGGGCCTGCTTCTCGGGTTTCTCCCATGCGGCCTCCTATACACCGCGTTGCTCGGAGCCGCAAGAGCCGGAGCGGAAGCGGGAAGCAGTATGAGCGGTTTCCTGCTCGGAAGCTCACTCCTTTTCTTTTTCGGATTGGGCACGATCCCGGCGTTGTTCGCCATAGCCCTGGCCGGCCAATCAAAATTTCTCAAAAACAGGCGGATGTTTCACACCGCCGCCTCGATACTCCTTTTGATCACCGGTGTCCTCTTCGTGATCAGGGGGATAAGATTCGGGTGAAGCAAAATGACAAAATGCCGTCACTGCCTCGCTGATATCGAAGAAGACAGGGCCGTCACAGTGGAGACCGATGGTGAACGGCTCACCTTCTGCTGCCCCGGTTGCGCATCGATCTACACCATAATACGGGGAGCCGGCCTCGAATCCTTCTACCGCAAGCGAGACCAATGGACGCCAGGTCCACCGGACATAGAAGACATTCCCATTTCGCAGTTCGAGAAATACGTCGTGGAAAAAGGTGAAAACCTGGAGCTCACCCTCTCGATCAGAGGAATAAGATGCGCATCCTGCGCCTGGCTCATCGAGCGATACCTCGGGAAGCTCGAGGGAATCCTGGAAGCGAGGATCAACTTCGCCACCAACCGCATGAAGGTTGTCTTCAAGTCGGATCCGGGAATCGTCCGGGAAATCATAGAGGCAATTCGCTCACTCGGCTACTCTCCCGCGCCGTCGATCTTCTCCAAAGCCGAAGCAGAGGCAAGGGAGGAGAAGATAGACCTCTTGTTGAGATTCGGAACCTCGGCATTCTTCACGATGCAGCTCATGCTGATAACTGGTGCTCTTTACGCGGGATATTTTCGCGGCATGGAGGAAAAATATCGAGAAACGTTCAAGCTCATTTCTCTGGCGCTGTCTACGCCCGTCGTCCTGTACGGCGGGTTTCCCTTCATTTCCGGAACGCTTCGGAGCCTGAAGACGAAGACCCTTTCCATGGACGTCCTCATATTCCTCGGTTCGTTCACGGCTTATCTATACAGCGTCGTTATGACGTTCTCGGGAGGAGAAGTCTACTTCGACACCGCTTCGATGATAATCACTCTGATTCTTCTGGGGAGATTCCTCGAATCGGGCGCACGCCTCAAAGCGGAAGAATTGATTCAGGCCCTGTCGGGACTTCTTCCCGATAACGCCACCGTGGTGGAAGAATCCGGAGAGCGCGTGGTGCATGTATCCGAAGTCTCACCTGGGGACCTGCTCAAGGTAAAACCAGGCGAAAGGATACCGCTCGACGGAATCGTGGAGCGAGGGGAGCTGGAAGTGGACGAATCTGCGATAACCGGCGAAGCAACCCCTGTTTTCAAAAAAGAGAACGACAGGGTGGTGGGCGGATCCATAGCGGTAAACGGAAGCGCCATCATAAGAGCCACGTCATCCCCAGGAGAAACTCTCGTGGCTCGAATAATTGAACTGATAGGCACTGCGGATAAAGAGCAAACTCCGATGAGAAGACTCGCAGACAGAGTCGTCTCCATATTCGTGCCTGCAGTGCTCCTTGTCGCAGCAACCACGTTCGTCGTTTGCAAGCTCACTGGTTTGCCCACCTCCGCTTCGATATTGAGAGCCGTCTCTGTGCTTGTAGTTGCATGCCCGTGTGCCCTCGGCCTCGCCACTCCGATCGCGCTGACCCTTGGTGGGAGCGTGTGCGCATCAAAGGGTATCATCGTGAAAGAAGGATCATCCGTTGAAAAGGCCGGGAAAGTCGATCTGCTCTTCCTGGACAAAACAGGAACACTGACAGAAGGAAAACCGAGAGTAACCGATGTGATAGTATTCGAATCAACACGGGAAGAACTCATAAAAATATCTGCAGCTCTTGAGAAAAACAGCACTCACCCGATAGCGAAAGCGATACTCTCTCTCAACCCGTCCCCGGAGCTTCCAGAAGTAATGAAATTCAAAAACCATGTGGGAAGAGGCGTGGAGGGAGTAATAGAAGGAAAGAGATATCACCTCGGCACTCTAGGATTCATGGAAGAACTGAACGTCAGCATCGGGAGCTCTCAGCGAGATCTGCTGCTCAAGAAAGAACGGGGCGGTCACACCGCCGTATGCCTCTCTGCGGACGGAAAGCTCGTCGGAGCGTTCGCTCTCAGGGACTCACTCAGGAAAGAGGCAAAAAATGCCGTGACGAAACTGTCCAAGATAGGGATCGAAACCGTTCTTCTCACCGGAGATGGGGAGGTTCCCGCGAAAACAACCGCGGATGAGGCAGGAATAAAAAGATACTATTTCGGCCAGTCTCCCGAAGACAAGGCGAAAACAATAAATTCGGCATCGGCAGAAGGCCGGACAACGGCCATGGTGGGAGACGGGATAAACGATGCCGTGGCGCTTCGTTCTGCGCGAGTCGGGATCGCTATGGGCAAGGGAACGGACATAGCCGTTGAAAGCGCGTCCGTCGTACTTCTGAGGGAAGACCTCTCGCTCATTCCATTCTTCTTCGAAATCTCCAGAAAGACCCTGAGGATAGTGAGAGAAAACCTCGCCTGGGCCTTCTCTTACAACGTCGTCGCCATCCCTCTCGCTGTCTCGGGAATGATTCATCCGATAATTTCTGCTTTGCTCATGACTCTCAGCTCTCTCATGGTAGTATTTAATTCGTTGCGTCTCAAAAAGGTGTAAAAAATGTTTTCGATATTCACTCTCATATTTCTTTCCCTGATGATAGGAATAGGAGCGTGGCTCGTTTTCATATGGGCCACGAAGACCGGACAGTTTGACGATCCCGAAGGACCAAAGTTCAGAATGATGGAAGATGATGACGAAGAGGAAGACGAGAAGGAGAAAAAAAACGGCTGATACCCAACTGGAAGTTTTACTGCAACTTCAGAATGCGTCATATAAGGAGATCGGAGCATGCTGACGGCTCTCGCTGCCTACTGGCTCGCATACTGTTTCATCCACAGCTTCCTGGCGGCAGACGGAGTGAAAGAAGCCGCTCGCAGCAGGTTCAGGGAAAAATACAAATATTATCGAATCGGCTACAACGGGCTCAGCACTCTGCTTCTTGTCCCTGCTGTCATCATGGAGCAGAAACTTTCATCGCCAATTTACTTCGAATATCATGGTGCTCTGCTGATTCTCAGGGTACTTCTCCTCGGAAGCGGGATATTGCTCTTCATGGCTGGCGCGAAAAGCTACAACATGAGTGAGTTCCTGGGGCTTTCACAGCTCTCCGGAAGTGAGACCGAGGGAAGCTTCCAAAACGAAGGGATCCTTTCAGTCGTCAGACACCCGTGGTATCTCGGGGGAATTCTCATTCTCTGGTCGAGAAACCTCACCCCAGGAACCCTCACGACAAACATAATCCTCACGATCTACCTGATAGTCGGAGCTTTCCTCGAAGAGAAAAAGCTCATCAGAAAATTCGGGAAGAGATACCTCGATTACAGGCATGCCGTTCCGATGCTGATACCCCGCCCAAAAGACCTCATGCGTTATATCAGAGAAAAAAGAAGATAATCCCTCACCCGCCAAGTGCCGCTATAATTTCTCTGCAGAACGCGGGAAGATCGTCAGGAACCCTCGAAGTTATTATGTTGCCGTCCCGGACCACTTCCCTGTCCACGTAGAGTCCCCCGGCGTTGACCAGGTCGTCTTTAATGCTGAAGAACCCGGTGACTTCCTTCCCCTTTATCACGTCGGCGGATACCAGCATCCAGCCGCCGTGACAAATCGCCGCCACGATCTTTCCCTGCAATGCCGCGTCCCTGACTAGATCCACCATCTCGCCATTCCTTCGCATCATATCGGGAGCGTATCCACCCGGTATGACCACCGCATCGAACTGATCCGCGCTCACCTTCTCGGCGCTCGTGTCCTCTCTCACGGGATAACCAAACTTTGACCTGTATTCACCTGCCCCGGTGCCGACTATCACCACTTCCGCTTCTTCCTCCCTGAACCTCAAAACCGGATACCAGAGCTCGAGTTCCTGATAGAGATTTTCAACCAGAACGGCTATCTTCTTTCCCTTTAGTTTCCCCATGTAATGGTCCCTCCTTTCCACACTCGTGTATTTTCCTATATTCCAAAGTTTACCACAAAAACCACTCCTCACGATCGCCTCCATGAGTCATTCCACTTGAAAACTTACAGATGTGGTGAGAAAATACACTTTCTATTTCTGGAGACGCCCATGGAATACATTTACATTTTCATATTCGGCGGAATAGGTTGCCTCTCTAGATATGGAATTTCGGGCCTCGTCCACAGGTTCGCAGGAGCTTCCTTCCCGTTCGGAACGTTAACCGTCAACTTCCTCGGCTCTTTTTTCCTGGCACTTTTCATCGAGTGGAGCCTGAGAACATTTATTCTCTCGGCGGAGCTCAGAACAGCTATTGCCGTCGGATTCTTCGGGGGATTCACCACGTTCTCGACTTTCAGCTACGAAACGGTAAAATTGATCGAAGAGGGCTCCATTCTGCTTGCAAGCGTTAACGCAGTGACAAGCGTTTTGATTTGTGTCACGGGCGCACTGGGGGGTATGCTACTTATCAGAAAAATTCTCTGAAAGGTAAACCATGAGACGATTGGAAGGAGAACAGTATCTGGTCCGCATCTTCATCGGAGAATCGGACAGACACGGCGGGAAGCCCCTTTACGAATCTATCCTGGAGCTACTGAAAAAGATGGATTTTGCCGGGGCGACCGTGATAAGAGGCGTCGCGGGGTTTGGCCCCCACAGCGTCTACCACACGGAAAAGATTCTGAGACTCTCCAGAGACCTGCCCATCATCATCGAAGTCGTGGACTCCCTAGAGAAGGTTGAAGCGCTCCTCCCGAAGCTCGACGAGATAATCGAAAGCGGACTGATAACAATTGAAAAGGCGAGAGTGATAAGATACATCCACAAGCACATGAAACAAACTGGCGCTTCCGAAGAAAAGAAATCGTGATTTCAGAAAAAGATCATAATATCGTTTTCATGTCCTTCTCATAGAGTATTTCCACTGCCCTCAATCCCACCTGAATGCATCTTCTCTCGGCTTCCTTCAATACGCTTTTATCCGCGAATTTTCTGTCCCACACAGTATCGTAGACCGCGGTCACTCCACCTGCACGGATCGAAAAGGTCGATATCGAAGCCAGCGTGAGGTATACCGACATCTCCATCTCCACATTCAGCACTCCAAGTTTCTTCAACCTCGAAAGCTTATCCGGCTCCACCGCGTCGAACCCCCTCACCTTCCATCCCTGACCTGCGTAAAAATCGGAAGTGGTACACGTAAGTCCCACGTGAAATGGAACACCCATTTCCCTCGCAGCGGTGACGAGGGCTTCCACCACATCGTCGCTCGCCTTCGCCTCCACTTCCGGGGGAGCGTAGTAATGAGAGGTGTTTTCATCCCTCAAAGCCTTCCTGGTAATTATCAAATCGCCTATGGATACGTTTTCCCCAACGCCCCCGCAGCTTCCCACTCTGATGAACGTCACGGGGTTCACACATTGGCTGGCCTCCACCACGGCAATAGCCGTGTTGTCCGGTCCTATTCCGGTCCCCATGACGGTAATCGGGATTCCCCTGTAAATCCCCGAATACGTCCGGAACTCCCTGTTGCTCCTCTCTAACAACACGTCATCGAACATATCCGCTATCATCCGCGCCCTGTCAGGATGACCGCAGGTTATCACGTAGGGATTCACGTCACCGGGACCGCAGTCGATGTGGTAATACCGACCGTGCTCGTTCTTAGGGGGCTCGATCACCCTGTGCATCTTCATTCATCCCTCCGGAAAATCCAAGCATCTTCCGATAGAGCTCGTTTTTTTCGCAAACACCCAACCAAGTGCAGCTTACGCAGAATCTCTCCCTCCAATTCCTAATGATCCGTGGGAGCAGATTCCTCACCTCGCGAAATCCCACCACCTCCCCAACTTTCACTCCGAGAAGATCGAGGGCGCCCGCGTCCAGCTCTGCCACTTCCTCCTCATACTTGCACAGATCGCCCTCCACATAAGGGCAATGCTCACACAGGTCGTCCAGCCCGGAGACCACCATGACTCGCTCGCTCTTAGCCCGAACGACGAGTTTCCCCAAGGCTTCGACGAACTCCGGCGTGTATCCCTCGCCGGAGAAAAACTGAAGGCAAACGAGATGATGTGGTCTAAAAGAAATCATATTTAAATCATAACAGCGAAATCGCCGAATCAATACCCCCCCGCATATCGGGGAAAAACCATCCCATTTCCCCAATTGGCGAATACCAAAATTCTAGCCTCGTTATATAATTAATTCACGCCCATGGAGGTTTTTTGAGTGACCGAACTTCAGCACATCGACCTCACTCCACCGTTTTCCTTCATAGTTGGCCACGATTTACTGAAGA
>CAYSCN010000031.1:0-23825 GCA_964429585.1 uncultured bacterium
GTTCAGGGCGACATCCCCCTCGACGGTAAGAAGAGAGTCTTCGTATGTCGCATCCGACTGCCTTTTCAGGTGAGATATCACCCTCCTCACCTCGTCCTCGGAAACGTAGGGAGCGTGAACGCGGATGATCCTCTCCGGACCGGGTCTCAAAAAGAGCATGTCCCCCTGACCGAGGAGAAGCTCCGCCCCGTATTCGCCGAGAATGGTGTACGAATCGTATCTCGACGAAACCTTGAACGAGACCCTGCAGGGGAAATTCGCCTTGATGACTCCGGTTATCACATCGACCGAAGGACGCTGGGTCGCGACTATAAGATGTATCCCGGAAGCCCTCGCCATCTGGGAGAGCCTGGTTATGGACTCCTCGACTTCCCTGGCGGAACTTAACATCAAATCCGACAGCTCGTCTATGACGATCACTATGTAAGGCATGGGAGCGAGCACATCGTCGTCTCCCCTACCTGCCTTCTTCCTCTTGTTCACCAGCGCGTTGAAGGAGTTGATGTTCCTCACCCCGTTTTCCATCATCAATCTATACCTGGATTCCATCTCCATGACCGCCCACTTCAGCACCTTCGAAGCATCCCTCGGCTGAGTTACAACCGGATGAAGCAGGTTGGGTATCCCGTCGTAAGGGTTGAATTCTAGCATCTTCGGATCGACGAGAATGAGTCGAAGCTCATCGGGGGTAGTTCTGTAGAGGAGCGAGAGTATCATCGAGTTGAGGGCCACGCTCTTTCCCGAACCAGTGGTTCCCGCAATCAAAAGGTGCGGCATCTTGGACAGATCCGCAACCACCGGATTACCGAGTATGTCGAGCCCGACCGCTATCGTCAGAGGATGCCTGGAATCCTGATACGCCCTGCTCTCGATGATCTCCCTCAGATAGACCCTCTCCCTCAGGCGGTTGGGCACCTCTATACCCATCACGCCCCTCCCCGGGATGTTCTTGATTATCCTCAGGCTCTCGGCCTTGAGGGCGAGCGCCAGGTCCTCGGAGAGCTTCACTATGCTGCTCAGCTTCTTTCCCGGAGCAGGTTTGAACTCGTAGAGAGTGACCATCGGACCCGCCTTGACCGACGTTATCTCTCCATCGACCCCGAACTGTCTCAGCTCGTTCAACAGCAGTCTGGCGTTTTCGAGAAGCGTGGTCTCGTCGGGCAGGTTTCTCTCGAGCGGAGGCTCGTCCAGAAGCTCCATAGGAGGCAGAACGAAATCACCTCTGTTTCTGGCTGCCGCCTTCCCGCTTACCCTTTTCTTCTCGGCTGTCCCCCTGTAAATCCTGATATCTTCAGCCGGTAGCTCTTCCAGAGGGGGCTCGAGCAGCTCGTCGATATCCTTTTTCCTCCCAGTCATTTCCTCTTTTATCTTCTCCCGAACCCTCTTCTTCTTTTCTTTCTTCTTCGCCATGGCATCCTTCAGGTCACCGAAGGTCACACCTGTGGAGACTATCAGGAAGACCGAGAAAAACGTGAGTAAAAATATCGTCCCACCCACGTTTCCCAAAAGAGTATGTATGAGCCCCATTCCTATGGCGTAACCGATCACTCCGGAGAGGAAGATGTCCACACCGAAAAGCTTAACGTAGCCCCCATACATGCTTAAGAGAGAAACACCGGCAACGAGAGAAAGAAGTATGGCGAGGGACCTCACCATTACCCTCCCGAACCCGTATCCCCTGAAAAAAAGGTATGCCTGAAAGAAGAATATTATGGGAATCATTATGGAGCCTATGCCGAACCACTGGATCAAGAGGTCGGAGGAATATGCGCCGAACTTGCCGCACCAGTTCCTCACCTCCAGAATGGTCGTGGAGTAGGTGGAAAACGACGGGTCGAACGGGCTGTATGAAATCAGAGACAGGAAAAGTATGAGCCCGAACGCGAGAGCGAATATCCCCGCAACCTCTTTCCTTATATCTTTCATGGCCTCTGGCCTCTCACCTCTCCACCACCACCGGAAGCACGACGGGCTTCCTCTGGAGGTGCCGTTTGAAGAACCTTCTGAGGAAAAGGCGCATCTCTTCTCTCAACTCCTGGGGATCCAGTTCGTCCAGTATGCCCGCCAGGTGATCCTTCAGTTCCTCTCTGGCGCTGGATATCAGCTTTTCCCTTCCCGCCTCGTCGGTTAAACCATGAGCCAGGATCATGGGTCCGAAATCGATCTCCCCATCGACCGTAACCCCGATAACAACTACGACCACACCGCTTCGGGAGGCATCTCGCCTTTCCTTCAGGACCACGTCATCCACATCTCCAACTCCGTTCCC
This sequence comes from uncultured bacterium, assembly GCA_964429585.1. Classification (GTDB taxonomy): domain Bacteria; phylum Desulfobacterota; class Deferrimicrobia; order J040; family J040; genus CAYSCN01. Next base: position 2,270 of record CAYSCN010000031.1, read on the forward strand.
ATCGATCATCACTCTCCTGAGAGATATCTCCCCGTTCATGGAAACGGAACCGTTCTCGAGCTCCAGCACGTCCCCGGTCTCGGCAATGAGGACATGTTTCACCCCCATCTCCCTGGCCAGCTCACCGTGCTTGACCAGCTGCCTGTACTCTCCGTGAATGGGAAGAAGGCAATCCGGCCTCACGAGACGAATGAGTTCGGCCAGATCTCCCCTGCAGCCGTGTCCCGAGACGTGGACCGTCCCGACCCCCTGGTATATGACTCTGGCACCCTGCCTGCACAACCCGTCGATGAGCCTTCCCACAGCCCTCTCGTTCCCGGGTATCATCCTGGCAGACAGGACCACGGTATCACCTTTTCTGAGCGTTATGTGCTTGTGTTGATTCTGAGAAACGAGAAAAAGGGCGCTGAACGGTTCACCCTGCGCCCCGGTGGTGATCAACACCACCTCGTCATCCGGAAACCGGCCGGCTCTGGAAACATCCAGCACCGGAACTTCCGTCCCCGGAGGAATGTATCCCAGGCGCCTCCCTATCTCTATCGTCCTCTCCATGCTCCTTCCCGCCACGAAAACTCTTCTCCCGTGCCTCGTGGCGGCGTTCATCACCTCGGCTATCCTCGTCAGATTCGAGGAAAATGTCGCTATTATGAACCTTCCCCTGGTATCCCTCATTATTTCACTTATGCTTTCCCCCACCTCCGTCTCGGAACCGGCGTAACCCTCGACTTCCGCGTTGACCGAATCGGATAGAAGAAGTGACACTCCCTCCCTGCCGGCCTCCTCCAATATCCCAACCGCCTGGTCCTCGAACCCGTCCACGAATTTGAAATCCCCGGAATGGACGACAACCCCATCGGGAGTTCTCACCACGAATCCAACCCCTCCGGGAATCGAGTGGGGAACCGGAAACGGCGTGAATTCGAATTCGTCGAACCGTATTGTCTCACCTGGATCGAATCCCACAAACAACCCATCCACGTCCATCTGACGCTCGTCGAGCTTGCTCTTCAGAAGCGCCAGAGTGAGTTCGGTTCCGTAGACAGGGACCATGGCTCTCTCGAGCAGGTATGGAACCCCCCCGATGTGGTCCTCGTGACCGTGAGTCAGCAGAACCGCCTTCAACTTGTCTCCAATCACGTCGATGATGGAAAAGTCCGGGATGACTGCATCCACTCCCACCATGTAGTCTTCTGGGAGCATCATGCCGCCATCTATGACGAAAGCCTCTCTCTCCCCTTCGATGAGGAGGGAATTTCTTCCCATCTCTCCAAGACCACCGAGTGGAATGATACGCACAGTCATTTCAGTGCCCAAACCTCACGAAAATTTCGCTCACCGGCTCTTTTTCAGGGATTTGATACCGCGCATTTATCAGCCTTGCGGGGCTCCGGAGGAATAGAATTATCGCAAACACCTTCTAAAATTTAATAAATGACGCTTCTTTCAAGTTTCACGTAATCCATTATCCGATTTATGTCTCTCCGGGTCAAGAAGCCCGGGTAATCAGCCGATCAAAATGATGAGAGAAAGGGAAATGATACGTGTGATAAAATTTCAAAATATATGATTTACAGCGAAAAAATAACACTGCTTCGGGAAAGCCTGAAATCCGTCATTTTCGGCAAGGACGAGACGATCGTGCTCGTTCTCTCCGCGTTCCTCTCTGGCGGGCACGTTCTGATAGAGGATCCGCCGGGAATGGGGAAGACATCCCTCGCCCAGGCGCTCGCCAGGTCCATCGACGGAACGTTCAAAAGGATACAATTCACGAGCGATCTCCTTCCCCAGGACGTCATAGGTTACTCGATATTCAATCCCGAGAAGAAGTCCATGGAATTCAGAAGAGGTCCCCTCTTCGCAAACGTCCTGCTCGCAGACGAAATCAACAGGACGAATCCCAAGACGCAGGCAGCGTTCCTCGAAGCGATGAGCGAGGGTTGCGTGACGGTGGATAGCGTGACCTATCCCCTCCCGCACCCGTTCTTCGTAATCGCCACACAGAACCCGTTCGAATTCCACGGCACCTTTCCGCTTCCTGAATCTCAGCTGGACAGGTTCACGATGAAGGTTTCCCTCGGGTACCCGAGCAGGGAATCGGAAATACTGATACTCGAGAAGAAGTTCTCGGAAGACCCCGTGAGCGGAATAAAACCGGTGCTGTCTCTGGACGAGGTGAAGGAACTCAGCAGAAAGGCCAGAGAAGTTCACTGCGACCCGACGATAGACGAATACATAGTCGAAATCATCCGCGCCACCAGGAAACACCCTCTCATTCGGCTCGGAGCATCTCCCAGGTGCGCCATAGGGCTGAAGAGAACTTCCGCCGCATACGCTTTTCTGCACGGTCGAGACTACATCCTTCCCGACGACGTGAAAAAGCTGTCACCCTACGTGATATCTCACAGAATCTTCCTCAAAAAAGAAGCGGGGACGGGAGAAGGGAACAAGCTGCGCCAGCAGATCGTAGAGGAAATAGTGGAAACGACACCTGTTCCGCTTTGATCATGGACAAAGGCCATAAAATCCCGAGATACTTCCGGATCACATCCCGCGGGAAGTGGTTCATCTTTGTGACCATCGCAGTTGGAGCCGCCGCAATCAACACGGGGCACAATCTGATTTACCTTTGTCTCGCGCTGAACCTCTCGCTCCTTATAACCTCCGGCATGCTATCAGACCTGGCCACGCGAAGGATTCTCATCGAAATCGACAGAGGCTCTGTCCACCACGCCGGAGAAAAGGGCTCCACACTGCTTCTCACCCTCAGAAACGAAAAGAGAATACTCCCCCTTTTCTTCGTGAAGATCTTCCTCCACATCGAGGGAAACGTCTTCGAGGGAGAAGTGGAACACGTGCCCCCCGGAGAGAGCAGGAAAAAGTTCGTGAGAGTCAAATTCAGGAGAAGGGGGGTAAAGACGATACGAAGGGTGACCGTGATGACCCGTTTCCCCTTCGGCTTCTTCGAAAAATACTATCACGTGAGATCGTCGATCAAGCTGATCGTGGCTCCCGACCCGGAATCCCACCCTCTTCCGGAAACGTCGACCAGGCATCAAAAAGACCTCGAAGGTGACCTCCTTAGAACGAATTCGTTCGCGGAAGGTCACTCGATCCGCGACGTGAGAGAATACCTTCCCTCCGACCCGATGAAGCTGATCATGTGGAAAAAATACGCCGAAAGAGGCGAACTCTACGTGAGAATTCCGGAGGATGAAATCCCCCCTCACGCCAGGATAGAGATCAGAGGCAATCAGAACGTTTCACTTTTCGAAGAGTTCCTCCGGAGAGTCGCAGCCACCATAGAGTATCTGAGAACCCACAGGATTCCCTTCGAGCTTGTCTACGAAGACCACGTCATCGAGTGCAATCTCACGGACGAAAGCATAAGGAAGGCAACTGCCTCGCTCGCGCTCGTGGGAAACGACGGCAGGATGAAACCGTGGCTCAAAACACTGGAGGAGCTGACCGGATGAGAGGAAAAAGCACTCTTGAGACAGCCACGGGGCTCTACACGGCAGCCGCCATCTTCGCCCTCCACGTGGCACGGGTGGGATCACCGGCACTTCTCGCAATCGCCCTCGGCTCCGTGATTTTCAGAATCCTCACCCGAAAACCCTTGCGGATTAAGCTCCCCATAAAAATCCCAGACTTCGCTCTGGCAGTTCTCCTTCTATTGTTCATAGCGCTGAGAATAGCAGCCAAATCCGACATCCTGGTCGGCTTCGTCGAGGGGCTCGTGATATATCAGGCGTTCAAGTGGGTAACGTTCGATTCTCCCCGCGATGCGTTCCTCCTGGCGGGAGTCTCCTACGTGGAAGTTCTCGCATCCGCCTCAGCCACAACATCGATAAGCTTCTTCCCCCTCTTCGTTTCGATAGCTTTGCTGACCTCGATCGTGCTTTTTTTGCTGTATGTGCACCTGGAGGTGAACGGTAAAAAAGGCGAACGGCGGGGGAGGGTGGACGTCCCCAGAGAAACGTTGACGGTGATAGGAGGGTTCGGTCTCGTTTCCCTCTTCATAACAGGGATAATTTTCCTCTCGATCCCAAGGCTCGGGATCGGTCTTCTGGGGACGAAAAGCAGCGGAGCCGGTAATGCCACCGGATTCTCCACCACCGTCACGCTCGAAGAACCCGCGTTCTCCGCCAGCGATTCAAAAGTGACCGCGAGGATCGTAGCTCCGGAAGAAACGCTCCCTCCTCTTTATCTCAAAGCAATCACACTGGCGATTTTCAGAGAGGGCACCTGGCTCAAAAGGAAAGGTCTGCACCCCATCAAACCCTTCGGTAGACGAATATACATCCTTTCTACGGGAGCTCCCCGAAATCTCGTCCAATACGAAGTCATTCAGGAACCCACGGGGCAGCAATCACTCCTGCTCCCACCGGGAAGCGTCGAAATACGCTGGAAGTGGGGGCGCCTATCTGCTGACGAAGACGGAAATGTCTTCTCGGCAATTCCCATCAACTCTCCCGTGAAATTTACCGTATCTACAGGAACCGACACGACGTCGCGCCTCAGAGACCCGGGCACATACCTGGACAAAACCGGAACTCCCGGCATACTGAAGGAAGTCGCCCGAAATCTCCGTCTTTCCAGCGGTTCTCTTCGGGAAAAAATAGACAAGATAAGGAATTTTCTGTCCCAAAATTGCTCTTACGAAAGATCCCCCGACAGCGTCTCACTTGAAGAATTCATCCGCGGAGAAAAGGCGGGAAACTGCCAGCACTACGCCACCGCCACGGTCCTGCTCCTTAGAGAAGCGGGCATACCCGCAAGATTCGCCGGAGGTTACATCACCTCCGAATTCAACGAGATCGGGAGATACTGGATGTTCAGGAGAAAAAACGCTCACGCCTGGGCCGAAGCGTTCGTGCCCGGACGCGGATGGACCATAATAGACACCACGCCCACTGGAATCGGGCAAGAGCGCTACAAGAAGATCTCGCACATCCTGGACTGGATAAGGGAAACCTGGTTCGAATACGTCATAGGCTACGACCTGGAGAAACAGGTCGCGCTCTCCAGAGAGGTAATCAAGAGCGCCTCCCGGTTGAAAACAGGATTGCGCGGCAAATGGAAACCGGTAGCGGGCGCGGTCGGGGGGACAGTTCTTCTCCTGACTCTACTGGCGATCGGAAGAATTCGGCGGAAGAGAACAGAAAACGGAGCTCCATTGGGCGGGCGCCACCCCCTCTATCGCGAAATCGTCAAGCCCATCCAGCGCGCAGGCAGAAGAAGGGGAATCGTAGCCAGACCAGGCGAGACCTTGAGGGAATACGTCTACAGACTCGTCTCAAGAGACCTCATATCTCCCGACAAAGGAATGGAATTTCTGAGGCTCTACGAGGAATGCCGGTATCGTCACGCCGACCCGGAGAGGATCAGGGTCCTCAAAAAACTCAGGCGGGAGATCGTAACCGGAATGGGGAAAAACAGGGTCATCCCTCCCTCCTGAACTCCCCGGACCTTCCACCCCTTTTCTCCAGAAGCCTGATCCCCTCGATGTATGCCGTCCTGTCGACACCCTTCACCATGTCGTATATCGAGAGCGCCGATACAGCAACAGCCGTCATCGCCTCCATCTCCACTCCGGTTTTGCCCATTGCCCTCGCCCTCGCCCGGACAACTATCCCCGGCACTTCTTCATCGACGCGAAATTCCAGGTCCACGCCCGTCAGGGGAACCTGATGACACAGCGGTATGAGCTCCCACGTCTTCTTGGCACCAGTTATACCCGCGAGCTTTGCCACTGCGAAGACGTTTCCCTTGGGCAACTTCCCCTCCAGGATCGAGCTCAGGACGCCCCGGGAAAAGACCACCCGCCCCTCGGCGACCGCCTCCCTCAGAGTCTCGCCCTTGTCCGTGACGTCGACCATTCTAGGTTCACCTTTTTCGTCGAAGTGAGAAAAATCGCCCATGTCATCGCTCCTGTTCAGTATTCACATGAAAAAGTCTATAATAATTGGATTGAAAAAAACCAACAAAACAGGAAAATCGATGAAAGCCTTCCGGAAATTCATCTTCCTTCTGGTCGTTTCTCTCTGTTTTCTCATCTCCGGAACACCATCACAGGGGACCAACATCTTCCCCATACTCGATGAAGCGGTGCTCGGCAAAGAGCGGGTCGTGAAAGAAATCACCCTCATTCCGTGGGACTCCAGGGTAATCGAACAGGTGAAAGACGTCGCCAAAAGCGTCAGGGAATCCCTGGAAAAAGACAATCTCTACATCGTGCTGACGGTCGTCACCGACCCCGTGGGTGACACGGAAACCAACAGACAGCTTGGAATAGACATCGCCAACTGGGTGGGAATACTTCTCACCAACCAGGGAATCCCGCCGGACAGGATAGGGATCATCACGTCGAAGGAAGACAAGTCTTTTCTGAAAAAAATTTCCGGCAGCTACAGACCTTATCAAAAATGCAGGATATCCGTGGTCCGCGGGTCCGACCTCCTGAAGCGACCGAAAATAGCCTTCTTTTTGCCCGCCAGGGGCGAAAACGTCTATCCCATCGAAATACTGTCACCCAAGGGGAGAAAAACCGACAGGGCATCACACATACTGAAGGGAAAAACCAACGAAAACGTGAAAGTCCTCGCCGTAACAGTAAACAAATTCACCAAAACCATATCGGCGTTTGGAGGAGAGTTCGAGACCCCGATTTCTCTCACCCCCGGAGAAAACCTGATAACCATCGCCGGCCGGGGTCCAGACGACACATTAGCGTTCACACAGTTCACAATCGTTTACGAACCCCCCACCCCGAGCATCACCATATACGAGCCCAGAGACGGAGAAACAATAGACATAACGAGGACACCTTTCATCGAGGTCCGCGGCAAAGTGGAGAGCGAAGGTGAAATCACAATTGCCTACCTGATACACAACGAATTCCCCCAGAGAATACGGGTGAACCCGGACGGGACATTCCGCGAGAAAGCGGTTCTTCTGTCGGAAGAGGACACGTTCCGGATAGAAGCGCTGAGCGACAGAGGATTCACGGGCGTGAGCAAGGAAGTGAAAGTCAGGAGCACGGGAGTGGCCAGGCAGCACATGACCGCTTTCCTGACCTGGGATACCTTCGGCGTGGATCTGGATTTGATCGTCAGGGACCAGGCCGGACACGTCACATCCTTCGAATCTCCGGACAGGTATCGCAGTCACATCTCCATCCCAGAGGCAAGTCTGGTAATCGACGATAGAGACGGTTACGGTCCGGAGGTGTTCAATCTGAACGAAGAAACGAACGGTCGTTACGACATTTACGTCAAATATTATTATGGAAAGGAAGAGACGGAGGCATACGTGACTGTGATTCTCTTCCCCGACATACCTCCAAAGAAGATAGTCAAGGTATTCGGCCCCATCAATCTTGATCCTGGTTCGGGAGAGGTCTTCGTGACCTCGGTCGAGATGCCGGACGGGAAATTCGCGGTCGCATCCACCAACTGAAGGGGGAACCTGGCATGGGAAACAAGACACTTAGGCTGCTCATCGTGGGAATCCTGGCTTTTGTGTTCCTTGCCGGATCCAAGATACATTCGCGAGCAGACAGCCTGGACGAGATAGAACGCGACATAGACGAGCTGACCAAGACCGTGGACAAGATGGAGAGGGAACTCACGACCCTCGGGAGAACCATCTCGTCACCGAAGGGAGGGACACTCATACTGACCCTGGAAAGCAATAAACCGCTGAAAGAACCCCTGAAGCTGGAGATACTCCTGAACGGAGAAGAAGAAGCCGTGGTAACTGTAACCCCCTCCAGGGAAAAGAACTCCGCAGCCGGGAAAGAAATTTACAAAGCCTATCTCATCCCCGGCAGTTATAAACTTACGGTCCGGGGGCGCGCAGGCGGCGAAGAGCTGCCGAAAGTCGGCCCTCTCACCATCGCCGTGGAAAGAGAAGAGGTGGTTCGCCTCTACCTGGTCCCCTCCGTGAACAAAAAAACCGGCAGGTACCAAATCAGCATCAAGAGCAGGTAATGACAGCATCGGTGAGGAAACCAAAAACCATTCTCTGTTCGACAGCGGTCTTCGTGATTCTCTTTCTCCTCTCCTTCTCCGCTTTCGCAGCGCCTCTATCCGAGACTGAATTCGATTCTCTCCTCCGCTCTTCGTCCCTGGCTTCCAGATGGAAATTCGCGGTTTCCCTCTCCACGAGCCGGGTCGGGAAGGGCATCCCGCTCAGCGACCTGGAGAGATTCCTCCTTGCCAGAGTCATACTCCACACCGGAAACAGGAAAGGAGCGAAAAGAATCGCCAGGCCGATAAAAGCCCGTGTCCTCAGGCTTTTCATCGAAGGGGAAACAGCTCTGACCGAGGAAAACCTCTCACTCGCTGTGAGGAAATTCACCGAAGCCGGGAAACTGGGTCTGCCGGAGGGATATTATGCCGCTTCCCTGGTCGCTTTGAGAAGCGGGAATCCGAAAGCAGCGAAAGACCTCCTCCTCGAGATACCGGATCCCTCGCCGCTCTCAATCCAGAAGAAACTCAAGATAGCAACCTGCGAAATCCTCCTCGGAAACGACGAGAAAGCCTGGAAAATCATCACCGGCATAGCAGCAACCGCGAGAGAGATCTCGCTGCCGGAAAAGCTAGAATACCTTTATCTCGGTTCTCTGATTCTCACAAGGAGGGAAGACGGCACGAGGCTGCTCGTATACTCGTCGAAGCTGGAATCTCTCCTCCCCCACTTGAAGAGTGACATACGAAAACTCGGTGAACTCACCCGATTTCCAGAAGAATTTCCGGACCTGGAAAAACGAGGGAACCCTTACCTCCTCTCACCCTGGTTCCGGGAGTCCGCCCGATACCTGGGAGAAATGGGTATCACCGCCGCGCGGATCCGGCTCACCGAATCGATCCTGAAAAAAACCTCAGACCAGCTTCACAGGGCTGAGCTATACCTCTCCCAGGCGGAAGCGGAAAAGAAAAAGACCGAAATCTTACTGGAACGCGTCGGTGAGACCCTGAACGCCATAGAAACGTCCCTTGGAAACGCCGAAAAACTGAGATCGAGAATAACCAGGTACATAGACGAGGTCGACGTCTTCTCCCTCCTCCAGGGAAAACGATGGAACGAAGTAATCGGAAAAATCAGAAAACTCGAGAAGGCCCTGAGTAACCTTGAAATACTCATGGGAGAAGTGGGAGAGAAAGCCAAACGCACAGGAAGCGAAGACCTGACCAGAAAGCTGAGCGAAAAGGAGAAAACTCTCCTGAAAAAAGCCGTCAAGCGTTTCTACGAACTCGAAAAAGAAGCAACTATTTTAAAGGCAGAAGCGGGGCTTTTAAGGGCCCGCCTCACGAACCTTGCCAAAGGACCCGTAATAAGAAAAGCCCTCTCCGAGCTGAAGCAGGTAAAGAAGTCGGAAAAAAGGGCACTCGCCTTGAAGAGAAAATACGAATCCTTGCGGAAAGACCTTCTGGCAAGGGCAAGATTCGAAGAGAGAAAAATCGCGGCACTTAAGCGGGCGATAGAAAAAATCGCAGAGAGCAGAAAGGCAACTCTTTCAACCCTGAAAAAACTGGAGAACCTTTACAGAGAACAGGGAGCTTCGTTAATCGAAACCCTCAACAGAGGAACGAGAACCATATCGGCTGAAATCCACCACCTGAGAGGAAGAGCTTACCTCCACATGGCTCTCAAGGGAGTAAAAGTTCCCGGCGGAGGAAACGCATACGCCCTCGCCGGATCGGAGTTCAAAAAGGCCCTTTCCGGCTTTTTGCCGAAGCGCCAGATTCCGGAAGCCCTCTACGCGCTTGGGGAGATAACGATGACGCTGGAAGAAGAGAAGTTCGCCGAGAAGATGGAGGAAGTCTCGAGGCTGGAGAAGGAAGGAAAGGACTTCGAAGAACCCAGACTCGATTACACCGAAGCGTTCTCCTATTTCAAGAAACTAATCGAGGAATACCCCGACTCCCCATACCTGGAAAGCGCCCTTTACAGCCTCGCATACGGGAAGAACGAAATGGGCTTTCTCGACGAATCGGTCGAGCTCTATGAAAAGCTCATCGAGATGTTCCCCCGCACGAGATATGCAGACGAGATAAACCTGAGAATAGCCGAATACTACTTCAACTCGGATGAATTCCCAACCGCCGAGAGGTTCTACAGAAAAGTGCGCCGCGGTAAAAACATCGAACTCTATCTCACTGCCCGGTTCAAGCTCGGATGGTCGCTATACAACCAGGACAGGTTCGAAGAGGCCATAAGCGCCTTCATCACGACCCTGAAACACCCGGAAGACGAAGGAAAACTGAGGTTCGCCAGGCTCGCGGACGAGTCGATCCGCATGATAGCCAAGTGCTTCATCGAGCTTTCCGATCTTACGGGACTTGCAGACAGGCTGGAAAGGGAAGGCCTCTCTCCAATGATCCCCAGGGGAATCCTCGAGGAGGAAAAGATCCTTTTCGAATCGTCGCGTTTCGATGATGTCCTCTTCCTCGCATCCTACCTGAAAAAGAACCATCCCCTGTCGAAGGAGATCCTCGAAAGCGAACAGCTTGCTGCCAGATCCCTGATAAAGACCCTCAGGGAAGAGGCAGGACACAGGCGCATGGTAGAGGCAGCGAAAATTCTTTCTCCAGGTTCCAGGTGGTTCGAGTGGAACGAAAAGGACCCCAAATTCGCAGCTAGGGCCGAGGAAGAAGTGGAAAAAATGCTGAGAGAGGGAGCCTACTATTTTTACAAGGAAGGCAAGAAGAAAAGAAGCACCAGGTTGATGAAGGAAGCGATAAACTCGTTCAGGGTCTACCTCAAGGCGTTCCCAACGTCCGAATACGCCGACGACGTGAGGTTCGACCTCGCCATGTCTCTTTTCAGGACGGGCTCTTATAGATCCGCCGCCAGGATATTCGCCTCTGTATTCGAAAACACCCGAAAAGAATCCCTGAAAGAACCTTCTCTGTATATGGCCGTTCAGAGCCTCAAAGCCACATACAGGCCTGGAAAGAAGGAGCTTGCCCTCGGCATAGTCTCAACAGGAAGAAAATACGTTGCATCGTTTCCCAGTTCAGAGAGAGTCGTCGAAGTGCTCCTCGACGTGGCGAGGGCTCTCTTCAACGAGAAGATGTTCGAGGAAGCCGTCGAAACAGCTCGTTCGATCCTGGAAAGAGGGGGAAAGAAGAGCGAAGAGCTCGAAGCCCTGAGAATTGAAGGAGACTCTCTCTTCAACGAAGGGAAATACTCCGAGGCCGAAAAAACCTACAGGTCTCTGTTATCCAGGCTTTCCGGAAGACCGGTCGAAGAGCGACGCGTCTCGAACCTGATAGCCCTTTGCATACTGAAAAACGCTCAGCTACTCGAGAAAGAGGGCAGGCTCGCGGAAGCCGGGAGAGAATACGAAAGAGTCGTCGACGAGTTCCCAGCCGTAGAGTTTTCGCCTCTCTCCGCCCTCTCCGGCGCCAAAGCGTTTATCAGGGCCGGACTCGACGAGCTGGCCGAGAAAATCCTGGGTGAAGTGATAAACCTCTACCCGGGAACCCCCTTCGAGCAGGAGGGACGCCGCCTCATAGCCAGGATCTTCGAAAAGCGTGGGGAAATCGAAAAGGCGGCGGAAAACTACAGGCTCATAGGAGAAGCGCTTTCAAAAAAGGCGGAGGGAGTCGCGTTCCTCAGAAAAGCGGGGAAGATGTATTATGAAATGGGCAGCTACGAAAGGGCCTCCAGGTCCTTCGAGCGCGTCCTATCATCCAGAGACATCTCACCGGAAGAAAGAGCGGAAGCTCTCTATTTCGGAGGGAAGTCTCTAATGAGACTGGGCAAGAGCAGAAAAGGGAGAAAACTGCTCGAAAAGGCGGTGAACATGGGCAAGGGCGAAAACGCACGGGTCAGATACTACGCTTCCCTGTCACTCCTGGAACTCACTGCGCAAACCTTCGAAAAATACAGAAACATCAAGGTGCAGGAACCTTTCGTGGTCACATTCAAGAAGAAAGAACAATACCTCAAGAAACTGATAAAAAGCTATCTGAAGGTAGCGAGGTTCGGGATTCCCGAAACCCTCTCCCAGGCACTCTTCATGATAGGAGAATCCTACGAGGAGTTCAAAAACTCCATACTGGACGCTCCCATCCCCAAGGGGTTGACTCAGGTGGAACAGGAAGAATATATATTTCTCCTCGAAGAGAAAGCCGCGCCGTTCGAGGAGAAAGCCGTCGAGACACACGAGAGCAACGTGAGGAAGGCAGCCAGAAACGGATACGTAAACAGGTGGGTGAAGATGAGCCTTGAAAAACTCGAAGAGCTGAGACCGGCTCTTTTCGGTAGAAAGCCGGAAAATCCTCCTATCGTGATCCCCATCCACACGAAGCCCGAGTTTCCGCCCCTTTCGACCGGAGTGAGAGGATGAAAAAAATAACAAAAGTAGCAGCAATTTTTATCGTTCTAGCGCTCGCATCGTGCGGGACCGCGCCGACGAAAACAAGGATTGAGGCTACGCCTGACGTGAAAAAAACAGAAAGCCTGGAAAATGCAAAAACCTCCGCAGGAACGCGCAGCGAAGCCCCGAAATACTCGCCCCCAAAGTCCGCCTCCGTAGAGGAAAAGTTCGCCCTCTTCGTGTCCGAAATCGAGAAAGCCGAAGAAAAGGGTGATTACGTCGGCCTCGCCGACAGGTGGGAGGAATTCATCGGCACCGGATACGAGAGCGAAGCCCACCTGCTCAGGTGCTCTCTCCTGGAGCCGTCCGACCCGGCCGAAGCCGAAGCCTGTTACAGGGAACATATCTCCCGCTACGGCGAGAGAGCGCTGCCCCTGGGAAGGCTGCTCGCACTGCGCCTGGAAAAAGGAGATATCCGTGCGTCTGCGGCTCTGGTGGAAAAGATAGAAAAGAAACTCGAATCGGTGGACAACCCCGGAATTTTCCTTCAGCTGTCTTCGTTCTACCTGATGGCAAGGAAACCGGAAAAAGCGAGAAAATTCCTGGAAAAAGCCGGGTCCTCTGGCGCCGAGGTAAGAACCCGGATACTTCTCGAAGCACAGCTCGCGATGCTCGAAGGGGACAGGGAAAAAGCAAGAAACATTCTAGAGGAAGCCAAAGGCGAAACCAGAAATTCCCCCGAATATCTCCTGCTCGTGTCGTACCTGGACGGCAGAGTTCCCACCGTCCCCCCGGAGAGGCTCCCTCCGTACCTGAGGCCCTACCTCACCCACGTCAAAGCGGCAGCCCTGCTGGAAAAAGAAAAACTCGACGAAGCGGAAAAAGTCCTGTCCGGCTGGCTCCAGAAAAACCCCAATGACGGCACCGCCCGGGTCATGCTCGGGAACGTATACTTTCAAAAGGGACTCTTCAAGCTGGCCTATCAGGAGTACGACTCTGCTTCGAAGTCAAACCCGGACCTTGTGGAAGCCTATTTGAACCTGGGAATCGTGAGCGAAATATACCTGGGCTTTCCAGATGTTGCAAAAGAGGCGTATCGAAAATATATTGAACTGGGCGGAAACAGGAGCGAAGAGGTGCGAAAATGGCTCAGGGCGCTGGAACTCTCGAGCGGGATGGGAAAATGAAAAAGATCGTCGCGCTCACTCTCTCACTCTGGCTGATTTCAGTTTCCCCCCTCCCCTCCTCTGCAGAGAACAGGGAAGCAGAGAACATTCGCGAATACAGACTCGGAGAAGTCGTGATAAAAGGGGAAAGGGAGAAACCGCAGGTCTATTTCATCATTCCCAAGGCCAAACTGAGATTGAAGAAACCGTCCCCTCCTTCCGATTACTTATGGGAAATCAAAGTCCTGAAAATCAAAAGGTAAGGGAGATCGCAGATGATGAACCTGATAATCAAATTCTTCCACGACGGCGGGGTCTTCATGTACCCCATAACCATCATTCTCGCCTTTGTCGTGGCAGTCGTCGCGGAGAGAATCTATTACCTCTCTTTCAAGAGCAATCTCAACGCCGGCAAGATATTCGGCGAGATCAAAAAATACGTGGATGACGGGGAAGTGGATTCTGCCATGTCCCTGCTCGACAACTCTCCACTGTGCAGGGTCCTCCGCGCAGGCCTCAAAAATGCCGATCGGGACCCGGACGTGATACGTTCCCGGATGGAAGAAGAAGCAGTCGCGGTGATTCCCTCCATAGAAAAGAGGATATCCCACCTCTCCACCGCAGCGAACGTGGCGACGCTTCTGGGGCTCCTCGGAACGATATACGGGCTCATTGCAGCCTTCAGCGCAGTGGCCGAAGCCGACCCTTCCCAGAAGGCAACGCTCCTCGCAAAAGGGATTTCGATAGCCATGAACACCACGGCCTACGGACTCATGGTGGCAATCCCGACCATAATCGCACACTCTTTCCTCCAGGCAAGAGCAAATCGCCTGCTCGACGAGATAGACGAATACTCGCTGAAACTTCTGAACCTGCTGAAGGAAAAACAAAAGGAGAAGCAGGCTCTCTAAATGGCTGGAGTCACTCCCAGAAGAATACGAAAGAAAGGGCCCGAACTTTCCCTGATACCGATCATGAGCCTTTTTCTGATTCTTGTGCCCATGCTATTGCTCACGGCGGAATTCGAACGGGCGGCGGTGGTGGACCTGTTCCTGCCCTCATCAGACGTGAAGCCCTCGAGCAGGAACAAGAGCGCCCCCGGCCTCAACCTGACGATTTCTCTCACGCCGAACAAAATCACCATCGTCGCGAACGGGAAGAAAAAAACGATAAAACCGGTGAAGAAGGGCAACGAAATCGCATACGACCTGGAAAAGCTCACGGAAGAACTGTACAGGCTGAAGAAAAGGTATCCATCATCCGGAGAAGTGGTGCTCCTCATAGATGGAGAAATCCCTTACGAAACGATCATCCAGGTGATGGACGCCTGCCGGGAAAAAATTCTTCCAACGGGCGACAGGATTACCCTTTTCCCAAACGTGGCACTCGCCGACAGAGTCGTCCCAGCGAAGAAAAAGGAGCGCTCCCGTGAAAAAAAGTAGCTTCACCAGGCGAAGAAACGGAAACAATGACCCGATAAACCTGAACCTCACCTCGATGATGGACATGTTCACCATAATACTCGTGTTTCTTCTAACCCAGATATCCGCCCAGGGACAGCTCCTGACGGTCGGAGAGAACATGCCACTCCCCTACTCGACGTCCAGGGAAGAAATCCGGCCCGCCGTGACCGTCGCGGTGGTTGGAGAAACGATATCCGTGGACGGAGAGATAGTAGAAACCAATTTCCACAGATACGAGGGAATGATCATAGACACGCTCAAGGAGGCGCTCGACAAAAAAGCGAAATCCCTGAAAGAAATAGCCAGAACCAATCCGTCCGTCGCCTTCAGAGGAGAAGTATTGATCCTCGCGGACAAGAGCATTCCATTCAAGTATCTCAAGAAAATCCTGTATACCTGCGGGCAGACTGAGTTCATAAACCAGTCGCTCGCAGTTCTTCAAAAATAGGTGACCCATGAAGGGACTCAGGATAAAAGTATTCACAAGCGGGAAACTTTCCGGAGAAGGTTATCTCAGCTTACTCAAGGGCGGAACAGTCGGCAGGGAGAAAGACTGCACGATACTATCACCGCCGGTGAAGGATTCTATAAAAATAAGGAAAACACCGACTGGAAAACTCTCGGTGACCACCGCCAGGAACAGGCTGAAAAAAATCTCCGTTGAGGGCGTGGAGCTCGACAGAAAAACACTCGAATACCTGGGTATTTTGAAGCAACGAGGCAAATCGGAGAAATTGACCCTCCCTTTCAAGGGGTCCATGAAAATCTCCTCGGAAGGCTTCGACCTCTTGATATCCGAAGAGAAAATCCCAACCCGCCTCTACCAGGAAGAACTGGTTCCCACCCACGTCCCCTGGAGGTTCAGGAGACTGCCCTTCACGGGAGACATTGGCTTCCTCGCAGTTCTCACGGCGTCGATTCTCATCTACTCGCTTGTGCACCTGGAACTCCTCAAACTTCCTCCGCCCAAAATCGACGTCAGAAGAGACATACCTCGAAGATTCACGAGATTTATCTACGAGCCCCCGGTCATCGAGCAAAGAGAGGTGACCCGACCCACCAGGGAACCCAAACCGGAGGAACAAAAAGAGGAGGAAAAAAAGAAAGAAAAAGTCAGGAAAAAGAAACCCGCCGAGAAATCCGGGGCGAAAAAGCCGGAAAAAGTAGCCAGAAAATCCCCGTCCACGGCGGACAGAAACAAGATAAGGGAAAGGATAGCGAGCAAGGGGATACTCGGAATCCTGACCGGAAGGGGAAAAGCAGGTTACACGTTCGGGACGGACGTCCTCAACATGGCGGAGGAAGTGAAAAACATCGATGTCCAGGTGGCTTCGGCCGCAAAGCTGGAAAAACCGGAAGAAGAGATATCGCTGGTCAAAGGAGATGTGGGGGCCATAGAGGAAAAATCAGGAGTCAAAGGAGAAAAGGTCCTGGCGAAGAAGGTAATAAAGATGGAGACCGGCGCAGAGATGGAGATATCCGGAGGCATCCAGGACAAAAGCCGGTCCGCTCAGGTCATACAGTCCGTCATTTCCTCGTATCTGGGCGGAATCAAATACGTATACAACCGGGAACTCAAAGACAACCCGAACCTGGCGGGCAAGGTAACCGTGGCGTTCTACATAGAAAACGACGGGACGGTGTCCGAGGTCAAAATCATAAGCTCCACGCTCGGCTGGCCTCCGCTGGAGCAAAAGATAGTGAAAAGGATAAAACACTGGCGCTTCCCGCCATCCAAATCGGGAAGGGTTCGTGTGGTATTTCCGTTTCTATTTTTCCCCTCGATGTAGTAAAAAATATATTGCTATGCCTGGCAGAACATTCCATAAAATCGTTCTTTTCATCACCCTATTCACGTTGGTGACGGCAGGCGCAACTTTCGCCTCCATAGTCCCCGAGCTGTCCGAATCGGAGGCTCTCTCCCAGATAGAAACGGTCATCGACTCTAGAAACAACACGATGCTGCCTCTCATCAGGAAGTTCGTCCAGAAAAGCCCCTACCCCTCGGTCAGAAGCAGAGCAATCGGCGCTCTCATGATACTGGGCGATGACAATTCGCTCCCGCTCGTTCTGGAGAGGCTGGAAAAGGACACAGACCCCAGGGTGAGGAGAGCCGCCGCCTACGCCCTAAGCGAGATGAAATCGATTCTCACGATAGCCCCCCTGATTCGAGCCGCCACGCAGGACCCCGACCCTCTCGTCAGAGCCGCGTGCGCCAGAGCCCTGGGCAGACAGGGAAACGAATCGGGAGGGAAGGTCCTGATTTCGCTTTTGCTCGGCGATTCCTCCTATGAGGTGAGGATGGAGGCAGCGAAGGGATTGGGAGAGTTGAAACTCAAAGAAGGAATAGAAGCGCTGAAAATAGCCGCATCCAAAGACGGAGAGAAGCTGGTCAGACTCGCGGCTGTTCAGGCGCTCCAGAAATTCAACGACAGGGACCTGATCCCCTTCTTCCAGAAAGCCTTCGAGATTGCCACAGATCAGGACGTGAAGGTAGAGCTTTTCAGGGGGCTTCTCGCACTGAAAGGAGACAGAAAAACAATAGAGATCGGACTCAAAGACCACGACGAGAGGATGAGGTTCGCCGCCCTGGAAAAATTGATATCGACGCTCAGAAGAAGCAGGAGAGAGAAACTTTCCCCGGATGTTCTGAATCTACTGGATGACATGCTGAGCGACGAGTTCAAGGGAATCCGTGACCTCGCCAAGGACACGCTCGAAAAATGGGGTTACAGGATCAAGGACCTCGGCGTAAGATATGAGATAGTCGAATGAGGAGGAAGCAGAGATGGGAAACGAGAAAATCTACGACCTGATCATCATCGGAGGCGGACCGGCGGGACTCACCGCGGCGATATACGCCGCCAGGGGAAGGCTCAGCACCCTGATTCTCGAGAGAGGTGTCGTGGGAGGACAGGCGGCCGTAACCGAGATCATAGAAAACTACCCGGGATTCCCCGAACCCATCGACGGCCCCGAGTTGATGGAGAGATTCGAGAAGCAGGCGAAGAGATTCGGCGCGGAACTGGAATACGGTTATGTAACCGACGTAGAACTCGACGGGGACGTCAAGATCATCCGCACCGACACTGCAGAGTACAGGAGCAGAACGGTCATCATAGCCACTGGGGCACAACCCCAGAAACTCGGCGTACCAGGCGAGGAAGAACTCGCGGGCAGAGGAGTTTCCTACTGCGCCACCTGCGACGGGGCATTTTTCAGGGACGTGGAGGTCGCGGTGGTTGGCGGAGGAGACTCGGCAGTGGAAGAAGGATTGTTCCTCACGAAGTTCGCCAGTAAAGTCCACCTGATCCACAGAAGAGACAAGTTGAGAGCAACCGCCATCATCCAGGAAAGGGCTTTCGCCAATGAAAAGATGAACTTCATCTGGGACACCGTCGTAGAGAAGATAAACGGGGAGAACGCGGTGGAATCACTGACGTTGAAAAACGTGAAAACGGGGGAGACCTGGGAGCTCCCCGTCCAGGGAGTTTTCATCTACGTGGGACTCGTCCCACAGTCCGAGCTGTTCAAGGGCAAGGTTGAAATAACCGAGAGGGGATACATCGCCACGGATGAGTTCATGAGGACTTCCGTTGCGGGCGTGTTTGCCGTGGGAGACGTGAGACGCCCCCTCGGGAGACAGGTCGCAACCGCGGTCGGAGACGGGTGTGTCGCGGCCCTCATGGTGGAAAAATATCTGTCCGAGAAGCAACCCGTAACCTGAAAAACCTTAAATGAACCAAAGGGGGGTACATGGCTGAAAGAGAAATAGGGATAGTGGAAAATTACTTCTCCAAAATCGGCGTGGCGGCAATTCGCATCACGGAAGGCGAGCTGAAGGTGGGGGACAAAATAAAGATCGTCGGCGCCACCACGAACCTGGAGCAAACGGTCGAATCGATGCAGGTGGAACACAAAAACGTGGAAAAAGCGACAACCGGAGACCTGGTGGGATTGAAAGTAACCGACAGGGTGAGAGCAAAGGACAAGGTTCTGGTGGTCACGGAGGAGTGAGGAAGATCACTTCCCGCCGCTTTCGAGCTTTCTCAAGTTCTTCAGCTGAACCGTCGCCACCCCTATGGCTTTCTTCGCCTCGCTGTAATCGGGGAGAAATACGAGTATCTCGCTCCACTTCTTGATAGCGAACCCGAGATTCCCTTCCCGGTATTGTGCAAGCCCCTCCTCCATCAGCTTCCGGGCGCACGCCTCCACGTTCTCTCTGACTTCCTTCTCGGAAACCCCGGCTTCGGCAGCAAGGCTTTTCTTTCCGTCCACGGCATTCAGTATTTCAACGAGAAGCAAACCGGCTTTTTTGTATTCTCCTCTCGAGAAGCTGGAAATCGCCTCCTCCCTCATACCGGCCAGCGCCTTCACGAACGCCTTCCTGAAATAAGAACCCTTTTTGAGTGGAACTTTCTCTTTCTCTACGAGAGAAACGACTTCTTCATATTTCCCGTGCTCGAAAAGAACCTCCACCCTGCTCTTCAGAGAGGCTTCTTTTTTCCTCACGGTCTCGCGCTTGCGCTCTGCCGGCGCCGGCGCTGGAGTCGTAATCGGTCGTGGTCTCAATTTCGCGCATGAGGACACCATCACGAAAACCAGGGAAACAACCAGCAGGATGCCCGCGGCTCCGCCGAACCTCATCACGCAGTTCCCCTCCCAAGGCTTGATACGGTGAACTCCTGATCCAGCTCCCCCGATTCGACAACTTCCACGAATATGTCGGTCAACCCAGGGTGAAACTGAATGCCCCTGTATCTCTTGATTTCCTCCACCGCCTCGCTCCTGCTCAACCCGTCCCTGTATGGCCTTTTGGTGGTCATGGCATCGAACGCATCCGCTATCGCCATTATGGCGGCGAAGAGGGGAATCGAATCACCGGATATGCCGTTAGGATACCCGCTGCCGTTGTACCACTCGTGGTGATGCAAAACGGCGGGGATGTGCTTCTTCAGTTGATCGGAGAGCCCCAGTATGTCCGCGCCGTCCCTGGGGTGGCGCATCATGATCTCGAACTCCTCTTCCGTGAGCCTGTCCTGTTTGTGAAGTATCCTGTCGGGCGTGCGAATCTTGCCGACGTCGTGGAAAAGGCAGGCCATCTCGAGGTTTCGAAGCTCTTCCTTACTCAGGCCGAGCCTTTTGCCTATCAGGAGGGAAATCTTGGCCACCCTGGCGGAGTGGCCGAAAGTATATTCGTCGCGTGCGTCGATGGCGGCAGCGAGAATCCTGACCGTGGATATGTAAGCGTCCTCGAGCTCTTTCGCGTAGCTTCCCAGCTGTTCCTTCTGTTTCATTATGACCCTCGCCATTTCGTTGAAGTTTCTGGTGAGTTCTCCTATCTCGTCCTTCGAGTAGACCCTGAGCTCCCCCGAGAGCCTGCCCTCTTTGAGGTCCGAGACGCCCTCCTGGAGGTTTCTTATGGGTGTGGTGATCAGCCTGGAAAGGAAAAACGCTCCCAAAAGCCCCATCAGCAAAACGATGCCCGAAAAAAGCGCCATCTTGGCTCTGGCGCTAGCCTTTAGATAATCGAGCACCTTTCCGTCGATCCCCACATATACCGCCCCGAGTATCTTCCCGGCGAATACGATCGGAGTCTTGAACTCGAAAACCCTGCCGGACTTGCCGTTTATGACTTTCGCTACCGACCCGTCTGTCTCCACGGAGAGGATCTCGCCTTCTCTCTCTGGAAAGGGCTTCCCCATCATCGAGAGATCGGAGTGGGACACCACGGTTCCGGTTCCGTCCACCGTGGCAAGGTAGAGCACGTCTGTCTGATATTCCCTTATTCTACCGGCTATGTTGTCCAGCGCGAGCCTGTCGCCTGCCAGTATGCTGTAACCTGCAGCGGTGGCGGAAGACCTCGATATGGAGAACCCCTTCTTGACGAGTGAGTCGAGCAGATAATTGTCCATTATGCGGGTGACCATCAGTGCGGTCGCGCCGGTCACCGCGAGGATGAGCAGAAACGTGAATATGGAAATCTTGTACTGCAGGCGCGAGAACATTTGAACCCCGGAGTGTAGTCTGAGCAATAACCTATATAATACATCAGGACAAGGAAAAAGAGGCAATTATCCGAATCGGCGAATCCCCGCAACAACGGTCCGTGGGTAACGTGGTTACTGAGGTTATCGTGGCTATCGCGGTTAACGACGTGGTGCATCAGGGAATCATAGCTTCGGAGGTTCGGTGGTTCCGCTATTCTGTGGCTCGTGATTGTGTAACTGGGTGGCTGGGTAGTTAGGTGCTTTTTCGCAACCACGATAACTACGCAATCACACAACCACAATAACCACAGACCACATACCTGCGAGCCGCCGAACCACCCATAGGGGCGGCGGTTTATCCCCGCCCGTTCAATTCAAGCACGAAGCACGAAATACAAAATTCGAAACAAGCACAAAATTCGAATGTTCAAATGTTCAAAACACAGGCGGAGTGATGGTTCGTAGGTGCGTAACTGGGTGGCTGGGTAGTTGGGTCGTTTTTCGCAACCACGATAACTACGCAACCACACAACTACAACTACCACGGACCGGAGGTTCGGAGCCTCGGCGGTTCGGTGGTTCGTGATTGGGTGGGGGATCCAAAGG
>CAYSCN010000032.1:0-23612 GCA_964429585.1 uncultured bacterium
ATCTTTTCTCTCAGGAACGGTTCGAGTTTTTTCCCGATTGACGCCTTTTGCAAGATTTCGAGCTCCATCAGGGTCAGGTCTCTGAGTTCCCTGAACGAGCAGTTGATGGTTCGTTTCTCGACCCTCTCGAGCGTGGCGAAGGTGAGGGTGCTTTCCTGGCCGTTTAAGGGGAAATCGGATTTTTTTCGGGTTTTCCCAGCGCTTATCCTTTTGAGCAGAGACCGAAGTGGTTCGTAGTGTTCCGGTTCCAGCAGCCGGCGGTTCTCGAGATTCCGGGTCAGCTCATCCAGGGAGTCGCCCATCTCTTCGAACCAGGCGGAGACTTCCGGGTCTTTCGGCTCCGATTCTTTTATGAACTTCCTGAGAAGCTCGATTCGCGGAAGGGAAAAACGGTTCACGTATTCCCAGAAGCCCTCGTGCTTTCCCGGGTCTTCTTCCACGGAAAGGAAGAGGACGTCTCTGTCGGACATGATGGCCTTGTTCATGAGCTCGAATAGAGCTTCGATTCCCTTTTCCAGGTTTCCGTGCAGGGACAGGAAAAACTCCCACAGGGGGTCGGGGTTCTCTCTTTCGAACTCTTCTCTGAGGAACCGGGAAAACGCCTCCTCGAAGATGAAGCGCTGTTCGGTGGAGTCCAGTATTTCGAACTGAGGGTCCACGCCTGCTTCGAGAGGAAATTCCTTGAGCGTAGCGAGGCAGAAGGAATGAATGGTGGATATGGTCAGTCTCCCTGAGAACTGGATCATTTCTTTGAGCCTCTCGGAGGACGACGCTCTATCCTCGAATACCAGCTTTTTCAGCCGTTCGGTCAGGGGATGAGGGATTGACTCGACGGCCGGCCCTTCAACAGGCTTTTCCGTCTCCGTGAGGAAGAAGAGGCTGTACCAGAGGGATACGAGGCGTTCTTTCATTTCGGCGGCGGCCTTTTCGGTGAAAGTGAGCAGCAGCACCTCTTCTGGTGTCAGGTCTCTGTCCACTAGAAAAAGGGTCGTGACCGTGTGGACGAGGCTGGTCGTCTTACCGGTTCCCGCGCTGGCAAGCAGAGAGACGTTTCTGCCCTGGAGGAGGTGTTCCGGAAGCCTGTCCAGCGCCGTCATGCGGTCTTCCTGTTCGCTTCGTGCCACGGCAATTCTCCTTTGATTTTCTCGAACTGTTTTTTGAGGCTTTCGACGATTTCCCCCGTTCCTTTGAATTCTGGATTGACCCGGCACAGTTCACGGAAGTCGCAGTTCGAGCAGTAGCTCTCACGGGAACCATCCATGGTGAAGGAACTGTCCGGCAGGGGAGGATAGAGGCCTTTCCCGAGGCTCGAAAGCAAAAGCTCGAGGGATCTCTTCCACGCGGCGAAAGAGGCGGATCCAGGCGTGATTTCTGTGAACCGGTATTTGTGGTCGGGATTGTCCGCTTCCAGGAAGATGTAGCCTCCGTGGACGCGGGCAGTGGATGATGAGTCCCCGATAATGGATGCAGCGGCCAGGGCGTATATGGGGACCTGGTTCAGGATGCCCTTGGAAATCTTCTCTTCGATTCTGGAGTATGTTGTGCCCTTCGAGTATTTGTAGTCGACCACTCTTATTTCGTCGTCCCTGAGGTCTATTCTGTCTATTTTCCCCGAGAGAGATACCGTGCCCAGGGTCGTCTCGAGCTCCACTCTGCGTCCTGTTTTTCCACCAAAGGCGATCTCGAAGTGAGCCGGTTGCCAGCCGTCCGAGAGTTCTGCTTCCTCGGACACCAGTTGTGAGATCTTCTCGGTTATCTCTTTCGATGCGATTTCCCGAAGGCCGGGGAGCCCGATGGGGATCTCTCTCGATGTTTCGAGGAGGGCTCTTGTCACCGCTTCTGCAGGTGATGGCGGGACATTGCCCCGGGCTTTTTCTCTGAATATCAGGTGGAGCGCTCTGTGCGCGATTATACCGAGTTCCCTCCTCGATATCGCGAGGACTTCTTCCGGTTCAGAAAGGGGGGCAAGTCCCACGACATATCTGAGGTAGGTCCTGTATGGGCATTTTATGTAATTGTCCAGGAGCGTGTGGTTCACTTCTGTTTTCGGAAGCCTCACGCTTCTTGCCACGGAAGGAGCGGGGAAGAGTTCTTCGCCAGCGGTCCACCTTGAGAGCGCCTCGGACGCTTTCTGGTAGATTGTGTGGGCCCGTCTTCCGATGGCCGGAGTTTCCCCTTCCAGGGGTATCCCCAGTATGTGTGATATCACGCGTTCTTTTTTGGAGAGCACACCGGGAGAGCGAAGAGATTCTTTCACCTGCCTGGGGATGGAGACGAATTCTTTTCCCACCGTTTCCTTCGACAGGCCGGAGGCAAATACCCGTGGTCCCTTGTAGGTTGAGATGAGTTCCAGGAGGAATGGGGAAGGAGCCTTCTTCTTTCCGGCAAGGTCGGACCTCAGATATGAGATGGAGGATACAGTGCCGCCCGTCATAAAAGGGATAGAGAAGAGAAACCTCTCGGATTCAACTTCCTCCTGCCGAGTGGAGAAGGGTCTGAATATCCCTCTTTTCTCCAGGTGTTTTCTCAGAGTTTCTTTCTCCGCATCTCGAAATAGGGAGTTCCCCCGTGAGGAGGATGGCCAGATGCTCTCGTTCACCGAGGCGAGGTGGATTTCGTCGAACGTCAGGCCACGAAGAGAGACTGCGTCTCCCAGAATGACTCCTTCGCCCCTTCTGACCGTTCCCGGTGCGTAAAGGGGGGCTCTTTCGTCTTTTAAAATCGTTTCCAGAAGCTCCACGCCTTTTTCGGGGCCGGGGAAGGGCACTCCCATTCTCTCGCACGATTCGAGCCTCCTCAAGATTTCCTGGATACGACGCGTGACTCTTTCCTGCTCAGTGATGGATGAGGTGTCGCCTTTCAGCTCGAAATGATTCAGCAGCAACGTCCTTGTGAATTCAGCGAGTTCGGCGAAGGACGAGATGTTTGGGACGGGTGAGAGGAGTTCCCTCAGGCGTTTGATCGCTTTTACGAGGGATTTGGTGCTCTCCTTCAGTTTCAGGATTTCTTCGGCTTTGTCAAATTCCTCCTCGTCGGAGGTTGAGATCGGGTATTTCCCCAGGGATTCCAGCAATCGCTCGAGATAGATTTCCCAGTCGTCGCCTTTTATGATCCCGGCTCGTTTGGATGCATTTTCCCACAGTCCCGGGAAGGATGGAGCTTCTCCCAGGAATTTCTCGAGATCGAAGAAGGGTGATGTGAGGACGTCGATGACTTTCGAGCGGGGATAATCGTCGAGGGGGATTTTCAGGATGCCCAGGAGGGTTCTCACGAGTGGGAACGCGAGAAGGGGTCTATTCCACAGAATCTCCACGTCTAGGTCGAATTCCGCGAACACTGATTCCGCTTCCTGCACGGCACTCTCCGATACGTTTCGGAATATTATCGCTCTCGAACCCTTCTGGTCTTTCTTACTCGCCAGTATTCTGGCTATTGCCCTCAATTCTCCCTGTTCGTGGGGTGCCTCTATGAGAAGAAACGGAAGCTCTTTTCTTTCTTCCTTCATTCCTCCGGAGAGCCTTTTCAGGAATTCGGACGTCTTCTCTCTTTCCGGCAGGATTGTAATATTTCCATCGCAGAGGCGGGTGAGCCTGTACAGGAGTTCTTGGCCGTAAGAGAGACAGAGTGGGACTTTGGAGGTTATTTCCTTGGGGTCGTCAACCTGGGCGTTCCCCGGTCCAAGTCCAGCTGCCGCCACGGGAATGAAGACGTCGTCGCAAAGACCCGAGAGGATGAGTTTCTCCGTGAAGAACCACTGGATTGGGGTGAAATCGTAGAAGCCGTATACTTTGACGCGGAAATCGTAACCGGGAGATTCGAAGCGTTTCACCGCCTCTCGCACTACGGAGGTCCTGGTGGAAAAACCGTTTTTTTCAAGAAAACTCGTGTAGTCCCGGAAAAGGAGGAGAAGGTCACGGGTCTTTTCCGGATGCGGCATCGATCCGAGCAGTTCACGATCCGATGTTAGTTGCTCCGCCTCGATGGGGCCTATGCACGATTCTTCCAGCGAATCGAAGAATTCGAGCAGGGATCCGACGGTTCCCTTTTCTCCCGCCGCCTTTCGGAGCGGACAGTCTTTCCCGTGCGTTTCCACGTGTTCCTTCAGAATGTGCGCGAGGGAAAGCGCTTTTATGGTTCCGTCAGCTATCCTGAGGGCGAAGCCCTGTTTCGCGAGGAGATGTTTCGCCACGTCTATCAGTGTCAGGAATCGAATGTTCATCAAGGGGACTTCGCTTTTCCGGGCGAGCAAGGAGTAGAGCTCTTCCCCTGCGTAATTGGAAGGGACCAGGACGATTTTTTCCTCTCCCGGTGCGATTTCCGCTTCCTCCAGAAGCTGTTCTATGAGAGCTCGTTTGATGGCCTGGTATGTCCCGGAATAAAGCCTCGTTGGAAGAAAGGAAACGGGTTTCACCTCTATGTTTTGCTTTTCCCGGTTCATCAATATAGAATTTTACAGGCGAAAACCAGAGGAGGTAAGCCCAACTGTTCAAGAGGAAAGTGGGAGACGAGTTCTCGTCTCGCGCGTCGCTCTACGGGGACAGCCCCGATCACGTGAGGGGCCCTGATTTCGTTTTCATGGAGAGGTTTTTCAGGGAATTGGGGAAGATCGAAAGGGCCCTCGATGTTTCCTCCGGTGCAGGGCACACTGCGGCTCTGCTCGCCTCCTTTTGCCAATTCGTGGTGGCCCTCGACATCTCCGAGGGGATGTTGAGGGAGACCGTCAGGAGGTACGGTTATCTAGGGATCCTGCCGGTCATGGGTGATTCGGAGAACCTCCCTTTTGAGGAAGGCTCGTTTCAGGTGGTGACCTGCCGGATAGCGCCGCACCACTTTGCCTCCGTGGGGGACTTTCTCGCGGAGGTTAGAAGAGTTCTCGCCTCTGGAGGATGTGCGGTGGTAGTGGACAGCACGGTTCCTCGGGTTTCGTTCCTCGATGATTTCCTGAACGAGATGGAGAGGCTCAGAGACCCCACCCATGTGAGATCCCTCACCGTCAGCGAATGGAGGGACCTGATACGGGACGCAGGCCTCACGCTGGCGGAGGAGTGGACGTTCAGGAAGAGACACGATTTCGAGTCGTGGCTTGGAAGGACCAGGCCTTCTCCGGAAGTGAAGGCGAAGGTGAGGAGAATGTTGCTTTGCGCTCCGGATGGGGTGAAAAGATACCTCAACCTGGAGGTCGACCAGGCGGGCGGAATAGTATCATACGAAGATGAGAAAACCATTTTCGTTCTCAGAAAGGTGTAGGGTATGATGAGGAAATTGATCGTTTACGTTCTCTTCATCCTGTTTTTTGCCCTTCACGCGGCAGCCAGGGCGGAGAATCTCGGACCCGGTTACCACTTTCTCTCCGGGAGGGTGGAAGTGAAAGAGCCCATCGTTGTCCCGGAGGGTTCGGAGCTCTACGTGGCGCCGGGAACTGAGATATACGTTTCGCTCGCAAACAGGGATGCCTACGAGGACGTCCCCCAGGTGCTGGTTGTCGAGGGGAAACTGGTGCTGGACGGCAGACCGGACAACCCGATCAAAATTACAGGGGAGAAGGACTGGGGGGAAATATCCGTCAAGGGGGCGACCGCTGTGGTCAGGTATACCGAAGTCTCGAACGCTTCCTGGGCCTTTCACGTGCACCAGAGCACGGCCCTTTTCGAGAGATTGAAGGTCAGGGACAGTTACGGGGGGATAAGGAGCAACGGGGAGGGGATTTACGTCTACGATTCCGAGATAACGGGGTGCGAAATCGCCATGAGATACTTGAATGGGGGACCTGTTGTCAGACGAAGCGTTCTCACTGGCAACAGGGTGGGAATATTCTTCAGAGAAGGGATTTCGACCGCGAGGTTCAGGGAGAACATCGTAGAGAGCACCGAATACGTCCTGAAGATAGGAGATTTCGCCACTGGATTCGTGGATGTGAGAGAAAATTACTGGGGAGTGAGCGACCTTCGGCTCCTGAAGGAGAAGGTTTTCGACGGGAGGGACGAGCCATTCGACTGGTCGATTTTCGAGCCGATTCTCGTTTCCCCCCCTTCACGCGACTAGTTTCCGGCCCGTGGCTGTTGAGGCTTGACGCCTGAAAGACCCTGGTGTAGGATTTATCACGATGCGGGTAATCCGGGAGCTTCCTCCCGGATGAAAGGGAACACGGTGAAAATCCGTGGCGGACCCGCCGCTGTGACCGGGGACGAAAGCCACATCGTGCCACTGCTCGCAACGAGTGGGAAGGCGTGGCGAGTAGGATGATCCGGGAGCCAGAAGACCTGCCCGCGTCCAAATAGTGGTCCCATCCTCGAGGACCGGGATGGGTATCACGAACGGTGGATGGAAAACGGCATCCCCGGACTTTTCCTTTGTGGGAAAAGGTCCGGGGATTTTTTTTTGATCGAAAAATGTGCAGGGGGTGTCAGATGGGATTGAGTAATCGTTCGATTTCGGCAATTGCTGCTGTTCTGGTAATTCTATTCGCGCTGGTACGTTCTGCGGTTGTTTTCGCTCAGGACGATGTTGAAGAGGTGGTGGTGACTGCGACCAGGATAGAGAGCCCTCTATCCAGAGTCGGATCTTCCGTCACTGTGATTACGGGGGAAGAGCTGAAGAAGACGGGAGAAGTGTTCGTTGGTGACGCCTTGAGATATGTTCCCGGTTTGAGCGTCAAGAAATCGGGCGGCTATGGGGGTTCGACGGGAATATTCGTCAGGGGAATGGATTCCTCCCACGTGCTCGTGCTCATCGACGGTGTGGAGGTGAACGATCCCTCGTCTGTGAACAGGGCATTCGATTTCGCGGACCTGACCGTGGACAACGTGGAGAGAATAGAGATCATAAGAGGTCCCCAGAGCACTCTTTACGGATCCGATGCGGTCTCCGGAGTGATAAACATCATCACCAGGAAAGGGGAGGGGCCTTCCAGGTTCGAGCTCGAGACGGAATATGGTTCAGACGAGACCAGGAGGAGCTACGCTTCGTTTAGCGCCGGTTCCGACAGGTACGATTTTTCTGTGTCGATTTCCAAACTCGATACCGGCGGGATATCCATGGCCGACGAGCGTGACGGCAATGACGAGAGGGACCCCTACAAAAGCAGCACCGCCACTTTCAGGGGAGGTATCCGGGTGGCGGATTGGCTCTATCTCTCCGCATCGGGACGATACCAGGAATCCGAGGTTAACCTGGACAATTTCAACTACTCCACCTTCAGGTTCGAGGACGATCTCTACTATACACAGGATACGGACCTGGCTTCACTCAGGCTTGAAGCCCGAGTGGACTGCGCCGGGGGAAAGGTCGAGAACATCTTTGGGTTCTCCGGTTCCACCACCGACAGAAGCATGAACGACGAACCGGATCCGGTGAACTCGAGTCAGTTTCAGGCAGACTATCACGGTAGGTTCAGGAAATTCGACTACCAGGGGAACTTCTTCCTTTCCGATTCGATTACTCTCACGGGAGGTTTCGAGGCTCAGGAAGAGATGTTCACCTCGAGCTACGATTCCGAGAAAGCGGCGCGCGTCGAGGGCTATTACGGTCAGGTGCAGCTGGAAGCGGGAAGATTCTCGGGCACCGTAGGGGGGAGAATCGATCATCACAGCAGGTTCGGCTCGGAGTTCTCCTACAGGGTGCAGGCTGTATATGGATTCGAGAATACGGGGACATTGTTCAGGGTTTCATACGGCACAGGCTTCAAAGCGCCATCACTCTTCCAGCTCTTCTCCAGCTTCGGGGACCCGGATCTGTCTCCCGAGAAATCCAGGGGGTTTGATTTTGGAGTGGAGCAGGAATTTGCGGGCGGAAAAGTGAGGGGAGGCCTAACCTGGTTCTGGAACGAGCAGAAAAACCTGATAGATTTCAATTCCGTGACGTGGAAGTATTACAACGTGAACAGGGCGAGGACGAAGGGACTGGAAGCTCAGCTGAACGTTCTGCCGCTTGACTGGCTCGAGGTGCGAGGGACGTACACTTACAACGATGCGCGCAAGAATCCGGGTGGCGGCTTTCTTCTGGGCGTCCCGAGGAATTCCGGCAGCCTTTCCGTTCTGTGTGACATTGGAGAGAAGGGAGAGAAGGGCTCCGTGGCTGTAACGGCTAGTTTCAAAGGAAAGATTCGTGACTATCCTGATGTGGTGGTTCCCGGATACACCGTGGTCAACGTTTCTGCATCTTACAGGGTGAAGGAAGGAGTGACCCTGTTTGGTCGGGTGGAGAACCTGCTGAACAGGGATTACCAGGAGGTCGCAGGTTACGGAACGCCGGGGATTTCGGGATTTGGAGGTGTGAGATTGGCACTTTGATTCTCAAAGAAGCGTTTGCCCTCTTCTCCACTGTCATGGAGCGGGGAGGGGTCCTCATGTGGCCCCTCCTCCTCTGCTCCCTCCTCTCGGTGACTGTCATCGTGGAGAGAACGATTTTCTGGTTCAGGGAGAGAAGGCGGAAGAACGGGAGACTTGAGAACTGGATGTTGAAGCAGGTTGCCGAGGGGAAGTTCGAGGAAATAGTTTCGATGTCTCCTGACGAGCTCACGGCAGGTGGACGCGCCATAAGAGAGTGCGTGGTTAACAGAGACCTCGGCATGCTTGCCAGCTTCGAGGTTGCTGCTCAGGAAGAAGTGGAAAGGATGAAGAGAGGGCTTTCGGTGCTGGACACGATAATCACCCTGTCTCCTCTTCTGGGAATACTCGGGACGGTTGTCGGGATTATAGAGTCCTTCAACATGCTCGGCGCTATGGGAATAGAAAACCCGAGGGCCGTGACCGCCGGGATAGCTCAGGCTCTGCTCACGACGGCGTTCGGCCTTCTGGTGGCGATCGTAACACTCATCCCTTATAACGTTTTCGTCTTCAGGGTGGAAAGAGCGGTTTCGCACCTCGAGGCCCTGGGCTCGCGGCTAGAGGCGACAGTGGGGAAAAGAGAGGTCGGCCATGAGGCTCAGGACGGGGTTTGAAAAGAGGCGCGCCCGCGTGGAGATCGTGCCGCTAATCGATGTTGTGTTTCTGCTTCTCGTGTTCTTCATATACGCTATGCTCTCCATGACGGTTCAAAGGGGGATTCCGGTGAGCCTCCCGGGAGCGTCGACCTCGGAGGTCGACACCAGGGATTACGTGGTGGTGGTAATAGACCAGAATGGCGAGCTTTACGTGAATGATCGGAGAGTCTCTCCCAATGAGATGCTCCAGGCGGTTTTGAGGAGCAGAGGGAAAAGAGGTGTTCCCGTTTACGTTAGGGGAGACAGGAGAGCTCCGCTTGGTAAGGTGGTTTTCGTAATCGACAGGTTGCGAGAGGGTGGTGTCCGGGAGGTCCTCCTGGAAACAGGAGAGAGGGAATGAGACGTTACTTTCCAGCTGCTTTGGCCGCTTTGCTTTTCCACGCCATCGCTTTCGCCATCATGCCCCTAATCGGGGGCAGGGGATCAAGTGATACGACAGGTGGGCATTTTACCGTGAGGCTGGTCTCGACTGCCGGTGCAGTGCACCCCGGTGTTTTGGAGGCTCGGAAAGAGGGGAGGCGGAAGATCCAGAAGAATCCGCCTGCCGAGGAAAGGACGGAAGATCGGGGGGTTGAAAGCGAGAGACGGGGATCGGTTGAGAAAGTTCCACAGGCGACTTTTCGAGAAAGCGAGGTGGAGGAGGGGGCTCGTCATGTAAATTCCTTCGTCGAGGAAGCGAAAAAACTCGAGGAGTCGAGTCCCAGTGGTGAGGAGGTTGTGGAGGAGACTCTCCAGGCTTCTTCTGAGGGGGAGGAGATTTCTTCAGTCGATGTCCCTGAAGAGGAAAGCTCGGGTGAAGTGAGAGCCGATTCTTCGGAGAAGCCCGATCTCTCTTCCCCCGGGGAGGGAGACGCGTTCGATGGATTGTCCACGCCTCCCAGGCTGGTGGAGATGCCAAGGCCCAGGTATCCGCGTCTGGCGAGGAGGAGAGGAATCGAGGGGGTGGTCGTGTTGAGCGTTCGTGTTTCCTCTGATGGGACGGTTGAAAGTGTAAAGGTCCTGAAGTCGAGCGGGCACAGTATGCTCGACGAGGAGGCGCTGGAGGCGGCTAAAAGAGCCAGGTTCGAACCGGCGAGGCTCTCCGGGACCCCCGTATCCTCGGAGAAGAAAATAGCGGTGAGGTTCGTCCTTGAGTGACATCCCCCCATTGAAGAGTGTTTTGGAAGGAGTCCGCATTGGGACGACTTCTTACATCATTCCGGATGATATCGTCCCAAACGTGAAGTTTCTCGCATCTTTCGTGGACGATGTGGAGCTGGTGGTGTTTGATTCTCCTGATCACGGAAACCTCCCGGGGAGGGAGGAAGTCGATATCCTCGTGGAACTGAAGGAGGCACACGAACTGAGTTATACGGTCCACCTTCCCATAGATGCCTCGCTGACCGCGGTCTCCAGGCGGGAAAGGATGAGGTCGATCGATTCGTGTCTCAGGGTGATGGAGCGTCTGCAAGACCTTAATCCCCATAGCTACATAATTCACCTGGACGGGGATTCGACCCTTAAGAGGGAGAAGGGGAGCTGTGAGAGTTGGATGGAGAGGGCTGTGGAGTCGGTCTCCAAGCTGGCCGACTTTTGCGGTTCTTCAGAAAGGCTCGCCCTCGAGAATCTGGATTACCCGTTCGATATTCTGCTCGAAGTATCGAGAAGAACGGGGGCGTCGCTTTGCGGGGACGTGGGGCACGTTTTCCTCCACGGTTTCTCGTTTCCGGATTTCGTCGACCGCTATCTGGTGGAGTCGCGGGTGGTTCACGTTCACGGGATGGTGGACGGGATGGATCATAGGGCTCTTTCTCATACGGACCAGGATGTCATTGGGGCTGTGCTGGAAGTTCTCTCGTCTTCGGGGTCGGGCAGAGTGGTTACGGTCGAGGTGTTCAGCCTGGATGATTTTCGCAGGTCTTTCGAGCTTCTGAAGGGGGTGTTGAGATGCGAAAGGTGATTCTCGTGACGGGTGGAGTCAGGAGCGGGAAGAGCGGTTTTGCTCTCTCCCTGGCGGATAGGTACGTTAAAAGAGCGTATCTCGCGACCGCTGAGGCCGTCGACCGCGAGATGAGAGAAAGGATAGAGCGGCACAGGAGAGAGAGGGGAGATCGTTATCTCACTCTGGAAGAGCCGCTCGAGCTCGCAGCTGCGCTCGAGAGAGTTTCGGATGGAACCGGGTGCGTCGTCGTGGAGTGCCTCACCACCTGGGTGGGTAATATGATTCACCACCTGGGCGATGATGGGGAAATCGAGAAACGAATTGAGGATTTCATCGGGGCGCTCGTAAAGCCTGGGCCGGACGTGGTCGTGGTGACGAACGAGGTGGGGCTGGGGATCGTTCCGGCTTCGGAGGAATCCAGGCAATTTGTCGATGTTCTGGGAAGGTTGAATCGTCTCGTTGCGGACTTGGCGAACGAAGTTTACCTGATGGTTTGCGGAATACCTGTTTTGATCAAGGGAGGGGAACGATGACACTGCTCGAGAAGGTTTTGAGGGAGATTGTGGAGCCGGACAGAACGATAGAGAGCGATGTCAGGGAGCGACTCGACAACCTTACGAAGCCCGTTGGGAGTCTCGGCCGGCTGGAGGAATTCGCGTTGCGTTACTGTCTGGTGAGAGGGGAGAGGATGCCGGTTTTGGGCAGCAAAGTAATCTACACCTTCGCCGGTGATCACGGAGTGACATCGGAGGGCGTGTCCGCTTATCCTCCGGAGGTCACTCCCCAGATGGTCCACAACATGCTTGCAGGTGGCGCGGGCGTGAACGTCCTTGCGAAGCACGTGGGGGCACGGGTTCACGTGGTGGACATCGGGGTCGACTGGGATTTCGGCGAGGCTCCGGGGTTGATAAAGAGGAAGATAAGAAAGGGAACCAGGAACTTAAAAGAAGGGCCTGCCATGACGGTGGAGGAGGCGGTCAGGGCTATCGAGGTGGGAGTAGAGCTAGCCCGTGAGGCGGTCTCGAAGGGCGCAACGATGCTCGGGACGGGCGACATGGGAATAGGGAACACGACCCCGTCTTCGGCGCTGTTTGCGGCTCTGATGCCTGCATCGGTGGAAGAAGTGACCGGCAGAGGGACGGGAATAGACGACGAGAAGCTCGCTCTGAAGAGAGAAGTGGTGAGGGAGGCGCTCGAAGTCAACAGGGATATGATAGACGAGGGTCCCGTGAGTGCCCTCGCCGCGGTGGGAGGCCTGGAAATCGCGGGTATTGTAGGTTTGATACTGGGCAGTGCCTGGATGAAGACCCCGGTGGTAGTGGACGGTTTCATATCGACAGCGGGTGCTCTGGTGGCTCTCAGGCTTTGCCCAGCTGTGAGGGACTACATGTTTTTCAGTCACTGTTCGGCTGAATCAGGCCACAGGGTGTTTTTCGAGGTCTTCGGAGAGAAGCCGATTCTCGATCTTTCCCTCAGGCTCGGTGAGGGGACGGGGGCGGCGCTGGCCATGGGAATAATAGAGGCGGGAGTGAAGATTTACAGGGAGATGGCGACGTTCGATTCCGCTGGAGTGAGCAGGGGTGGTAAGGAGAAATAATATACTCGACGGGCTGTTTACCGCCGTCGGAACGCTGACGGTAATTCCCGTGGGGGAGCGCCCGCCGGCGTTCAAAACCTCCCTTCCCTGGTTTCCAGTGGTGGGTTTCGTGACAGGGGCTGTGGTTTTTGCCCCTGCTCTTTTGTTGAGGATGCCTGGCGCTCTGGAAGCTCTCCTTGTGGGGTTCGTCGGGGTGGTCCTCGATGTCCTGCTCACCGGGGGGATGCACCTCGATGGGCTTGGGGATACGGCGGATGCGTTTTTCTCGATGACGGGCAGGGAGAGAAGGCTGGAGATAATGAAAGACCCCAGGCTCGGGAGTTACGGGGTCATAGCGGTGGTTCTGTTCGTACTCGGGAAAATGATAGCGCTAGGAGTCCTCGCGTCCAGGGGCTGTTGGGGGGAAGTTGTGGCTGCCTACGCGCTTTCGCGCGCTTCTCAGGTCCAGCTCCTGGGCTTCAACGATAGCGCGCGCGGTGGAGAGGGGACGGGAGGGCCGTTCATCGACTCTGCCGGACCTGGGGATGCGTTGGTGGCCTACGCAGTGTGCGCCCTGATTCTTTCACCTTTCTTTTCTGCGGTCCTTGTTTTGATTTTTGCCTCCTGCCCGTTGCTAACGTGGTTATTCGGAAGGGTTGTAAGTGGGAGGTTTGGGGGTGTGACAGGCGATGTTGTTGGTGGTGGGGGTGAGTTTGCGCTTCTTTCGATGTTGGTCGTGGCGGTTTTCGCCGGGTGAGTTCTCGCAGGTGGCGTCATCTGAAGAAGCGGTTGACTATCGGCATGCGCCTGTCCTTGCCCAGAGCCCTGGGAGTGATTCTCACGCCGGGAGGGGCCTGGCGTCTCTTGTACTCGCTTCCGTCCACCATTGAGATTATCTTCTTGACGAGCCTTCTGCTGTAGCCCCTCTCGACTATTTCGTCGATGCCGCAGTCTTCCTCGATGTAGGCAGCAAGTATCGGGTCCAGGACCTCGTATGGGGGGAGTGAATCCTGATCCGTCTGTCCCGGTCTCAGCTCGGCCGATGGGGGTTTTACGAGCACCCGGTGAGGGATGATGTCCTTTCCCTTTATCCTGTTATAGTATCTCGCGAGTCGGTAGACCATGGTCTTGTAGACGTCCTTTATGACGGCGAAGCCTCCGGCCATGTCGCCGTACAGGGTGGCGTAGCCCACGCTCATCTCGCTCTTGTTGCCTGTGGTCAGAACGAGGTGGCCGAACTTGTTGGATACTGCCATGAGCAGCATCCCCCGGATTCTCGCCTGGAGATTTTCCTCCGTGACGTCCTCCTTGCGGCCGGCGAAGAGTTCTCCAAGGGCGCTTTTGAACTGTTCGTAGATGTTCCAGATGGGTATCACGTGGAATTCGATTCCAAGGTTCTCGGAGAGGACTTTGGCGTCCTCGATGCTTTCCTGGGAGCTTATTAAGGAGGGCATGGAGATCCCTATGACGTTTTCCCTTCCCAGGGCCTCGACTGCTATGCACGCTACGAGGGACGAGTCGATTCCGCCGGAAAGTCCGATTATTACCTTTTTGAACCTGTTTTTGAGCACGTAGTCCCTGGTGCCGGTTGTGAGGGCCTTGAAGATCTCCTCTTCCTCGCCCAGGGGTTCCGCCACGGAGGGAACCACTTCGGCCCTCTTTCCGCTTTTTCCGGGGCTTTTCACCGATATGGTCCTGGCGCTGTCTTCGGGAATGGTTCCGTGCTCTTCCCTTAGTCTTGGGTCGTGGAGCCTCTTCCGAAAGATTCTGGTGGTGTCGATGGTGGCTATTTCGACGGCCTCGTCGAAAAGAGGCAGTCTCCCCACTACTTCCCCCGCTTCGTTGACGAAGAGGCTGGCTCCATCGAAGACCAGTTCGTCCTGTCCGCCCGTTATGTTGCAGAAGACGAAAAACGCTCCCGCGTCGGATGCGCGGGTCGATATCATCTGCTCACGCTGGCGCCACTTTCCCCTGTGGTATGGTGAGGCGGAGATATTCACTATCACTTCGGCTCCGAGAGCGGTCTCGATGACGTGAGGACCGTCTGCGTGCCATATGTCCTCGCAGATGGTGATTCCCAGCTTGACCCCGTCATAATCGACGATGATGGGCATGTCTCCCTTCGCGAAGTAACGGTATTCGTCGAACACGGCGTAATTCGGGAGGAATATCTTGTCGTAGGAGGTTATTATCTTTCCCCTGTGAAGTATTCCCGCGGAGTTGTAGATGAACTCGTCTTTCCTGACGTAGCCCACTATGACGAGTTCGTCGCCGGTCTCTCTGGCGATTTTCCTGAGCGCTTTTTCGTTTTCCTCACAAAAATCCGCTCTAAGTAGCAGGTCCTCCGGGGGGTATCCGGGGATGGCGAGCTCGGGGAATACAACGACTTGAGCGCCCTTTTTCCGGGCGGTTTTGAGAAATCGGATGATCTTTTCGGTGTTCGCTCTGATGTCTCCGACGGTTGGGTTCATCTGGCAGATGGCGAGGTTTACGCGACCCATTTCTACCTCCGGGTGTTTACACTAATTATTTTGTAAAATCACTGGATTTACAAGTGCAACTGGGAGGTTGGGCGGCCTGCCGGTCTCCTCGTTCGCCTTGCTACCTCCCGCGAGTTGCGATACATTCAAAATCCTATGAACCGTGCCGAAGAGATATCGAAGCTTTACACGAGGGATTACCTGCTGCTCAATGCTGCGAACTTCCTCTACTCTTTTTACGCGACGGTTTTCATTTTCATGCCCCCCTTTCTAGACTCGATAGGGGAAGCGCCTTCGAGGATAGGGTTTCTCATGGCCACGGGGACGCTCGTCTCTGTGAGCCTGAAGCCCATGGGTGGGTGGGTCGCCGACAGGGTCAGGAAAAACTACTTCATATCCCTTGGAGCGTTCATTGCCGCTGCATCCACCGTGCCGTGGGGATTCGTTGTTGGAGATAGCCCTTATCTTTTCCTCTACAGGGTGCTTCAGGGAGTGGGTTACTCGATATTTGTCACGTTCTGCTACGGCTACATCGCCTCCCATGCCCCTCCCGACAGGCGGGCGGAGGCACTCGGGGTGTTCGGCCTGTCGTTTTTCATCCCCACCGCGATCGGGGGGGTTCTCGGAGAAGTCCTCGTGAGAGAGCTGGGATTCAGGCCGTATTTTCTCATAGGTTCTGTCATCGCTTTAGCCTCGGGAGTTCCGCCACTATTCATCAGGGACAGGGCGGTCGAGTCCGGCCTTGCGCCCAGGGGGTTGAGGTCGGTTCTGACCGTACCGATTTTGAGGCTGGCCACCGCCTCACTCCTTTTCGGGACGACGTTTGGCGGGATCTTCACGTTCCTGCCGGTTTACCTTTACAAGGGGGGGAAGGACGGGATCTCGCTTTTCCTGGTTTTTTATTCTCTCTCCGTGATTGCCACAAGAACTGTCTGGCGCAAAGTGACGGACAGGGCGGACAGGAGAAAGGCGTCGGTCGTCTCGTTCGTTCTGCTGGGTATGGGTGCGGTGACCCTGATCTTTTCCAGGGAAACGCCGCTTCTGATTCTCGCATCAATAATTACGGGGCTGGGGCACGGCTTTCTTTTTCCGTCTCTGTCTGCCCTGATGGTGGACGGGGCGGGGAGAGAGAACAGCGGAATGTCGATGGCGCTTTTCACGGGGGCGTTCGATCTGGGCCTAGTGGTGGGCGCCGGTCTCCTAGGAATCGTGCTGGAGATGGCAGGTTTCATATGGATGTTTTCCGCCTGCGGGCTTTTCGCATTTTTCGGGACCGTTTTCATTCCCAGAGACGAGGTTAGACGGGGTTGACCTTGGCAGGCTGGGATATAATTAACCGATGACTACCGAGGGAGGTTCAGGTGCTGCAGGGTTTTCTCATAAGGTTGATGGGAAATTTCGTCGCGATAATGTTCGTTTCGTATGGGTTTTCGGGCATAAAAGTGTCGTCCCTTGGGGACGCGGTGGGAGCTGCTCTGATACTCGGGCTGATAAACGCTTTCATAAAACCGATCCTTTTCATAATAACGCTTCCGATTAATCTGCTGACACTGGGTTTCTTCACTCTTCTGATAAACGCTTTCACCCTGAAGCTCGTCGACTGGTTCATACCCGGTTTCGAGGTGGAAGGGTTTTTGACGGCGCTTTTCGGGGCGTTGACCATAAGCGTGGTTTCGACCGCGATAACGTTTTTCGCGACCCGAGGGGGGGAAGAGGATATCCACAGGTGGTGAGGTGGTAAGGGTTGAACGAGCTTTCAGGAAGGAACCGAATATTGAGTGACAAGAAGGAGAGGACGGCGCTTCTTTCCCTTGGCACGGCGGTGTCCCTGTCGCTGATCAAGGTGACTGTTTTCTTCTTCACTGGCTCGATGGGTGTGCTTTCCTCGGCCATAGACAACCTGGGCGATATTGCCATGTCTGCGGTGAATTTCATGTCGATAAAGAAGTCGTCGGCACCACCCGACAGGACGCACCCGTACGGGCACGGTAAGGTGGAAACGCTCGCGGCGGGTTTTCAGGGAGTTGTGATAACGCTTACCGGTGCCTGGATAATCTACGAATCGGTTCGCCGGTTCATTGATAGGAAGATGATAGCTTCTCCCGAAGCCGGAGTTGGGGTCATGGTTTTCTCCATAGCGGTGAGTTTCCTCGTGTATCGCAGAATAGAAAAGGTGGGAAGGGAGACCGATTCGGCTGCTCTCGTTTCCGATTCTCTTCATTTCAAGACGGATGTGATGTCGGGTGCGGGCATTTTGCTGGCGCTGTTGCTGGTCAAGTTTACGGGCAATCCTGTCTTCGATTACCTCTCCGGGGTGGTGGTCGGGGCGCTGATAATCAAGTCGACGGTACCCCTCTTTCAGGGAGTTCTCGACGACCTGCTCGACAGGGAGCTGCCCCAGGATGTGAGGGACAGGATAGATGCTATAATAGACAGGCACAGGCCGATGGTCGTGGACGTTCACGCCATGAGGACCCGCAAGGCGGGTTCGATGAAGCACATAGACTTTCACGTCGTCGTTTGCAAGCGAGCCAATGTTCAGGACGCGCACAGGCTCGCCGAACATCTCGAGATGGAAATAGAGGAGGAGCTCGCGCAGGCGCACGTGGTGACTCACATAGACCCCTGTGACGGGGAGTGTCCCGTGGAGGGGGACTGCGAGCGGCTTCTCGAGAGAATCAGGAAGCTTAAGACCCCTGGCAGAGACAGGGATAGGGAGAAATATTACTTCGAAGATTGACAGAAAGGAGTGGAAGGTGAGAGTTCCTTTAATTATCGTCGTTCTGGTCGCCCTCGTTGTGGGAGTGTTCGCCTTTCAGAACAACGAGGTGATAACGGTGCGTTTTCTGAACTACGCCTGGATGACGTCTCAAAGCATCGTCATCATCGCGTCGGTGGTGGCGGGATTCGCAGCTGGTCTGATAGTCATGCTCCCCGGGTCCTTCAAGCGGTGGAGGAAGGCAAAGAGCCTGGAAAAGGAAGTGGGGACTCTTCGCAGGGAGCTGGAGACGGTGAAGAGGGGCTCCGAGGAGGCGAAGAAGGGCGATGAGCAGGTTTGAACTCGATGATGCGGAAATCAAGCTGCTCAGGGCGCTGTATCTCTTCTACAGAGACATAGGTCCCGCGGCCACTCCAAATCTGAAAGGGCTGGACGAAGAGGCAGGGCTTGCGAGGGCGGATCTGGAGAGGGCTGTGGAAACCCTCCTCGTCAAGGGACTGATAGAGTTCTGGGAACTTGGGCCGGCGGTGAGACTCACGGAAGAAGGACTGCTCTACATGATGGAATTGGAAGGGGAAGGTGAGGGAGAAGCTGGGTGAGATCCACAGGAGATTGTTGAAGCTTTACGGGCCGGTTGACCTTTCTCGCGAGAGACGTTCTCCCTTCGATAGTCTTATCCTCACGGTTCTCTCACAGAATACGAACGACGAGCTCCGGGACAGGGCATTTGCCTCTCTGAAGAAGAAATTTCCCGCCTGGGAAATGCTCCTTGACGCGACCCTGGAGGAACTTGAAGCTGCCATCAAGGTGGCGGGATTGAGTGGACAGAAAGCTCGAACCATAAAAAGGTGCGTCGAGAAAGTTTACCGCGAGAGAGGGAACTTCGACCTCTCGTTTCTGGGGAAGATGGCTCCCGAGGAGGCTTATTCCTACTTGAGGAGCATAAAAGGGGTTGGGGACAAGACCGCGGCGGTGGTCCTTTTGTTCAACTTCGGGATGAAGCTTTTTCCAGTGGACACGCACGTGGCCAGGGTGACGAAGAGGTTGGGGCTGGTGCCGGAGGGTTTTTCTCCGGAGAAGGTGAGAAGAAGATTGGAGGAGTACCTCGAGGACGGGACTCACGCGTCCCTTCACCTGAATCTTATACGACTCGGGAGAAGTATATGCAAATCGAGGAGGCCTGTGTGCGCCCAGTGTCCCCTCGAGGATCTTTGTGAATACGCGGCGAGAGTGGGAGAATCCATATGAGGCTCATACTCACGTTCGTTCAGGGACTTCTGGTGGCTGTCTACACGCTCGTTCTCGGAACTCTGGCGGTGTTGACCAGCCTGATATTCAGGAACCCGAACCATCAGGACGTCCTCTACCTGTTCTTCGCGAAGCTCTACTGTCACCTTATCTTGAAGACCTGCTTCGTGAAGGTGAAGGTTAGAGGGAAGGAGAACATAGACGAGAACGAGAGATACGTGTTCATGTCCAACCACGTATCCTACTTCGACATACCTGCCGTGGTGGCGGCGCTTCCTCATCCGCTCAGGTGGGTATACAAGAAGGAGCTCGGAAAGATTCCCTTTTTCGGCTGGGCGTTGAGGACCATGGGGCAGATAATGGTCGACAGGGCGAACAGGTACCGGGCGGTGGAGAGCCTGCAGAAGGCTCTGAGCAGACTGGGCAGGAGAAGCTCGATAATGATTTGTCCCGAAGGGACCCGTTCCCGGACGGGAAGGCTTCTTCCGTTCAAGAAAGGAGGGTTCTACACGGCCGTTCAGTCGGGTTACCCGATAGTCCCGGTGGCGATAAGGGGAAGCAGGGACATCATGAGGAAGGGCTCTTTGGTCATTCACCCGGGAACGGTGGAAGTTATAATAGGTAAGCCCATACCGGTGGTGAAGGATGATTTCTCCCAAATCCCGGAGCTGATGGAGCGGGTGAGGAGGGAAATAGAGGAGGCTCTCCGGGAAGACTTCGTTGACAGGGAGAGAGATTTTTCGGAAAATTGAGAACTAACTTCGCTTTCGCGAGGAGGGGAGAATGGTCGAAAAAACCAGTAAAATCTGGTTCGACGGTAGATTCGTCGACTGGGACGACGCCAACGTTCACGTTCTAGCTCACACGCTCCACTACGGTGTTGGTGCGTTCGAGGGCATAAGGTGCTATCGGACATCCGACGGCAGGACTGCCGTTTTCAGACTCAGGGAGCATGTGGACCGTCTTTTCGACACGGCGCACATACTCTCCCTCGAGATACCTTTCTCGCGGGATGAGGTGTTCGACGCAATAATAGAGACGGTGAAGGTCAACAACCTCACGCAGGGTTACATAAGGCCCATAGTTTTCATAGGCACCGGGGACATGGGGCTGTTCGTCAAGACAAATCCAATTCACACGGCGATTGCCGTGTGGCCCTGGGGCGCCTACCTCGGCGACGAGGGGCTTTCAAAGGGAATCCGCGCGAAGGTTTCCTCCTTCAACAGACACCACGTGAACGCTGCGATGACCAAGGGGAAGGTCAACGGGTATTACGTGAACTCTGTCCTGGCCAAATGGGAGGTCGTGAAGGCGGGATACGACGAGGCGATACTTCTCGATACGGAAGGCTACGTTTCCGAGGCTTCGGGAGAAAACGTCTTCATGGTCAAGGGGAAGGTCATAAAGACCACACCTCTCACCTCGATTCTCCCCGGGATAACCCGCGACTCCGTCATAACCATAGCGAGGGAGCTCGGGTTCGAGGTGATAGAGGCTCGCTTCACGAGGGACGAGCTTTACATCGCCGACGAGGTCTTCTTCACCGGGACTGCCGCCGAGATAACGCCCGTCAGGGAGATAGATGACAGGAGGATAGGTAAGGGCGAGCCCGGGGAGGTGACCAAAGCAATACAGAAAAGATTCTTCTCCATCGTCAGGGGCGAGGAGGAGAAATATTCTCACTGGCTCGCCTACGTCGGGTGAGAGGTTGGCGCGAACCACTCGTGTTAAAATATAATCCATGAAGATTTCAGAGATTTTCGCGAGCATCCAGGGGGAGTCCTCGTTGCAGGGCTACCCCTTTACGTTTGTCCGCCTGGCGGGGTGCAACCTCAGGTGCTCCTACTGCGACACGAAATACGCCTGGGAAGGCGGAGAGGAGATTTCCCTGGGAGAGGTTCTGGATTCGGTGAGGGGTCTCGGATTGCCTCGAGTGCTCGTCACCGGCGGAGAGCCTCTTCTGCAGAGCGAAGCGCTCACTCTCGTGGAGAAGCTCCTTGAGCTCGGTTATCTCGTATCCCTCGAGACCAACGGCTCCAGGCCTCTGGATGGTGTCGACCCCCGCTGCGTGAAAATAGTGGATGTCAAGACGCCCGGGTCGGGAGAAGCTGGATCTTTCCTGATGGAGAACGTG
Organism: uncultured bacterium; assembly: GCA_964429585.1. Lineage (GTDB taxonomy): Bacteria > Desulfobacterota > Deferrimicrobia > J040 > J040 > CAYSCN01. Next base: position 21,059 of record CAYSCN010000032.1, read on the forward strand.
TCGTTTCTCGGGAGGAGAGACGAAGTGAAGTTCGTTATGACGGACAGGGCCGATTTCGATTTCGCGCTGGAATTCATGGAGAGGCACCTTGGGGGGTTTGAGGGACAGGTTCTCTTTTCCCCTGCGCACGGCGTTCTGGACCCGGCTGAGCTATCCAGGTGGATGGTGGAGGAAAGAGTCGACGCGCGGCTCAACCTTCAGATACACAAGTTGATATTCCCGGAGGTGGAAAGGGGTGTCTGAGCCTGTTTTCGAGAAGGGAGTAGTTCTGATATCGGGCGGGATGGACAGTTGCGTCCTGACAGCGTTCGCTGCCCGGGAAGTGAGGGAGATTCTGGGGCTCCACGTCAACTACGGTCAGAGGACGGAAAAAAGAGAGCTCAAAGCCTTTCACGACATCTGTGATCACTTCGGGATAGAGAAAAGGTTCGTTGCCGATATAGGCTATCTCGGTCGTATCGGTGGCTCGTGTCTCACCGACCCCTCGATAGAGGTGCCCCTGGGACAGTTCAGCGAGGAAGGGATACCGATTTCTTACGTCCCCTTCAGGAACGCCCACTTTCTCTCCATCGCGGTTTCCTGGGCGGAGGTGGAGGGGGCAGGGGCGGTCTACATAGGCGCCGTAGAGGTGGACAGCAGCGGGTATCCGGACTGCCGGGGGAGCTTCATAGAGGCTTTCAACGAGGTTGTCAGGGAGGGAACGAAGCCCGAGACCAGCATAACGATTAGGGCGCCTTTTCTCAAGCTCATGAAGAGGGACATAGTGGTCATGGGGAAGTCGCTTGGGGCGCCGTTTCACCTCACCTGGTCCTGTTACAAGGACGAGGACGTGGCGTGCGGGGAGTGTGATTCCTGCTACTTGAGAATAAAGGCCTTCGAGGAAGCCGGGGTGAAAGATCCCATACCCTACAGAAAGGGCCGCAGTCGTGGGTGAGCGTTGAAGAGGAACTTTCGCAGGGCGAGCCAGATAATATTTCTGATTCTTTTCCTCGTCCTCCTGGTTAAAACCGATTACACCGGGAGTAACGAGATTCCCTACCCGGTTAAGGTTTTCCTCGATTTCGATCCCCTCGCTTTCGTGGCTACCTATCTGTCGGCTCATACCGTCCCCGCCGTCCTGTTTCTCTCCCTTACGGTGATTCTTCTCACTTTGCTTTTCGGTAGGGTTTTCTGCTCGTTCGTGTGCCCTCTGGGGACGCTGAACAACGCGGTTTCCTTTTTCGAGAGAAAGAGAGTCGAAGGTAGGGGAGAGAAGCGGAAGGGGCAGAGTGTAAAGTACTATCTTCTCCTTTTCGTGCTGGGAGGAGCGCTGGCGGGGTTGGAGGTAGCGGGGATTTTCGATCCCATATCGGTGATGATCCGTTCCCTGTCTCTTTCGGTGATCCCTCTTTTCGACTGGCTCGTGAGATCCCTGCTCGAGCCGATTTACGCCGCGGGAATTCCGGTGGCGTCACCCGGCGCGGATGTTCTCCTTTCGGTTCTCGAGAAGACGGTTCTGCCTTTCAGGAGCCCGGTTTTCAGGCAGACCTTGCTCATAGGGCTGATATTCGGTGGCATACTCGCTCTCAACAGGCTCAGGACCAGGTTCTGGTGCAGGTATGTCTGCCCGCTTGGGGCGCTTCTGGGACTGGTAAGCAGGTTCCAGCTGCTTAAACTCAGAATGAACGAGAAGTGCACCGCGTGCGGGGAGTGCGAAGAGGTGTGCCAGGGGGGTGCCGCTCCCCACCTGAGGGACGGCTGGTCGCCTTCTGAGTGCCTCTCCTGCTTCAACTGCGATGCCCAGTGTCCATTCGGGGCGCTCGAATGGAAGTTTTCACTCGAGAAGGGAACAAGGGACAGGATGGATCTCGGGAGAAGGTGGGTCCTGGGCTCGATTGCGGGAGGGATCGCTGCTGTTGGGTTGACCAGGGTGAGTCCTGCCTGGGCGAGGACCGACCCGTATCTCATAAGACCTCCCGGAGCCCTGAAGGAGGAGGATTTCCTGGCCCGGTGCATAAGGTGCGGAGAGTGCATGAAGGTATGCATAACCGGTGCTCTCCAGCCGACGCTCTTCGAGGGAGGGCTCCTCGCGATATGGACGCCGGTGCTCGCGCCGAAAATGGGGTATTGCGAGTTCAATTGCACCCTCTGTGGACAGGTGTGTCCAACGGGCGCCATAAAGAGACTCGAGCTCGAGGAGAAGCATAAGTTCAAGATAGGACTCGCCTTCATCGACAAGAACAGGTGCCTCCCCTACGCGCAGGGAGTTCCCTGCATCGTATGCGAGGAGCACTGTCCTACCCCGGAAAAAGCCATCAGGTTCAGGGAGATAAAAGCGCCCAATGGGAAGGTCGTGAAGGCGCCGGTGGTGGACCTGGATCTCTGTATAGGTTGCGCCATATGCGAATACAAATGCCCCGTCAGGGACATTCCCGCAATAAGGGTCACCACCGCTGGTGAGACGAGAAACCCGGAGATGAGGATACCGACTTCAAGCGCGAAGTACTAAATCCGAAACTCTACAAATCCGAAATTCGAATGTCCAAATGACCAGAACCAGCAACCTAGGCGAACC
>CAYSCN010000033.1:0-21556 GCA_964429585.1 uncultured bacterium
TCGTTCTCGAGGAGACAGGGGAGAAGGCGTATCGCGTGGACAGGATGATAACCCAGCTCAGAATTTCGGGTTTGCTCGAGAGAACAGAAGGGGTGGTGATGGGGAGGTTCATTCCCGTTGAGGGTGAGTCGGTGGACCACCTCGAGGAGATAGTGGCAGATGCCTGCAGCCGGGCAGGCGTCCCCGTTTTCAGGGGATTACCCGTGGGGCACGAAGGGGAAAACGTGCCGTTCCCGCTGGGGGTCAGGGCGAGGGTGGTTTCGGGTGAGGATGGGTTCGCAATGGAGGTTGTGGAATCCCACTTCGAGGTGGAGTGGTGAATATGGGTTCCATCGAGAGGATACTCGTTCGAGGAGTCGATGAAGATCTTTTCAGCAGGGCGGTGGTGAGAGGTTTCACGGCCGAGAGGAACGTCTTCGTCGCCAGGGTCGGTGATGTCAGTAACGCATCAATATTCGATATCGCATCGTTGACAAAGATTTTTACGGCATTCATCGTTGCCCTGATAAGAGAGGAGGGGGGAATCACGGGTGAGGAGGTTGCATCGCTTCTGCTCGGAATAAACTCGGACTCGTTTCTTTCCCGGGTGAACGTGGAACATCTGCTGTCTCACACCTCTGGCCTTCCTCCCTGGGAACCCCTGTATGAGGGGTTGCTTGGCCCGGTTGTTCCGTTCCAGAGACCGGGCCGGGAAGAAGTGAAGAGGCTCGTCGTCGAAAAAATTTTGAACATCCCTGTGGAGCATCGGCCGGGCGAGAAGATAATCTACAGCGATCTGGGCTACATCCTTCTCGGATTCGTCGTGGAGGCGATCACCGGGAAATCGCTGGATTCGGTCCTGGAAGAAAGCGTCGCTTCTCCCCTCGGGCTCAGCGATACCTGTTATCTCCCGAATCTCAGGATACCGCACTGTGATTCGGGGAGGATCGTGAGCACCGGTTACTGCGAGGTGAGGAAGAAGGAGAAGGTGGGAGAGGTGGATGATTTGAATTGCGCCGCTTTGGGCGGCGTGGCAGGACACGCCGGAATCTTTTCCACGGCGTCGGATCTCGAGAAGTTCGGAAAGTATCTGCTTCGTTCCTTCGAGGAAGAGGTCCTCGGGAACAGGGATGGCCCTCTCTCTTATATGCTGCGCGAGGTTCGCGATTCTGAGGGGGACTGGCGTTTTCTCGGGTTCGATGCAGCGCAGGGTCCGAATTCTCTCGCAGGCTCCGGCTTTTCTCCTCTGACGGCGGGACATCTGGGATGGACGGGCACTTCCATATGGCTCGATTTCGGGAATGGTAGGGGAGTTCTGTTCCTTTCGGATCGCGTTGCCGTGGGAGGAGACAGGGAGAAATTCAACGAGGTGAGGAGGAAGATTCACACCGAGGCGTGGAGGATCATGGATGAGTGACGGCAGAAGCGTCTACATGGTAGCCGTGGGGGGAGTAGGGATGTCTGCTCTGGCTGGCCTTTTCCGAAAAGCCGGGTGGAAAGTGACTGGTTCCGATCGAGCTCTTTATCCGCCAGTCAGCGAATATCTGAGGGAACTCTCTATCCCGGTTTCCCTGCCGTACAGGAGGGAGAACGTTCCGGAGGGGTGCGATGCTTATGTGGTTGGGAACGCGGTGACCGCCGAGAATCCCGAAGCGGAAAGGATAAGGGAAATAGGGGGACGAGTTTACTCTCTTCCTTCCGCTCTTTACGAGTTCTTTTTGAAAGACAGGAAGAGGCTGGTTGTAACGGGAACCCATGGGAAGACCACCACCTCGGCGATGGCCGCTTTCGCGCTCAGGGGGCTCGGCCTGTCTCCATCTTACTTCATCGGTGGGATTCCCGTAGATCTTGGAAAGTCGTCCGACCTGGGGGAAGGAGAATTCTTCGTCGTGGAGGGGGACGAATACGACTCCGCTTATTTCGATAAGAGAGCAAAATTTTTTCATTACAGGCCCCACGTCCTGGCCATAACGAGCCTCGAGTTCGACCATGCCGACATTTACGGGAGTATCGACGATATAAAGGAAGCTTTCAAAAGGCTCGTTTGGGAGATGCCTCGTGATGGAACCGTGATAGCTGTGGTGGATTACCCGGAGGTCAGGAGTGTTGTGGAAGGTGCTCCGTGCAGGGTGATCACCGTTTCGAAGGGAAAAGACGCTTCGGCTAGGGTAGAGAGAATTCGGTCCGGCCCCGGAGAGGTGAGGGGGCGGTTGGTCTTCCAGGAAAATGATTTTGAAATAGTGCTGGGGATACCGGGTGAACACAACCTGATGAACGCGGCGGTGGCGTCGCTGGTTCTTTTTGCTTCCGGAGTGCCGGTTCCGGATTCCCTTTCTGCCCTTTCGCGCTTCGGGGGGGTTAAGCGCAGGCAAACGCTTCTGGGAAGGGCATGTGGTGTCACGGTTGTTGATGATTTTGCCCATCACCCGACGGCAGTGGTGGAGACGATTCGGGGAGTCAGGGAATTCTATTCTCCTTCCAGACTGATCGCCGTTTTCGAGCCAAGGTCGAACACATCCAGGAGAAATCTGTTCGAGCGCGAGTATGCCAGGGCTCTGGGGGCTGCGGACGTGGCGGTTGTTGCCCCGCCGCATATGGCGGAAAGGATACCTGAAAACGAGAGGTTCGACCCGGAAAGAGTGTCCAGGATGATGCGTGCTGGCGGTAAAGAGGCATTCGCATTTGCTGACAGAGACGAGATACCCGGATTCCTTTCGGAGACGGCGAGAGAGGGAGATCTTTTGCTCTTCATGTCGAATGGTGATTTCGGTGGAATTCAGGGAAAAACCCTGCAATTATTGAAGGAAAAGGAGGGAAGGCGGTATGATTGAGAAAATCCAGCATCTGGGAATCGCTGTGTCTGACCTGGACGAGGCGGTTAAATTTTACAGGGATGTGCTTGGACTCGAGTTCGAGGGGTTCGAGGAAGTTCCCGAACAGAAAGTGAAAACCGCCATTTTCAAGGTTGGAGAAACGAAAATAGAACTTCTGGCTTCCACCTCTCCGGATGGACCTGTGGGGAAGTTCATCGAGAGAAGGGGCGAGGGGATACACCACGTCTGCTTCAAGGTGAACGATATAGAAAAGGCGATATCCGAAACAGTGGAGAAGGGCGTAAGAATGATCGACGAGCGTCCGAGAAAGGGTGTGGGGGGAACGAGAGTGGCGTTTCTCCATCCCAAATCGACCTTCGGCGTTCTGGTCGAATTTGCGGACTACTACGAAAAGGGGGACTGATGACGGCCGATTCCGGAGGATATGTTTACCTGCTTCTCTGTTTTCACAATCATCAGCCGGTGGGGAACTTCGACGGCGTTATAGAAGAGGCCTATGAAAAGGCCTATCTCCCGTTTTTGAGGATTCTGGCGGGATACCCGGAGATAAAGATTACCCTTCACTATTCGGGGTTCCTCCTCTCATGGCTTCTGAAGAGAAAAGAAGAGTTCGGGCAGTTGCTCGCCAGGCTGGTGGAGAGAGGGCAGGTGGAGCTTTTAGGCGGGGGGATTTATGAACCCATTTTGCCGATGATTCCGGAAAGGGACAGGATCGGCCAGATAGAAAAGATGGGAGAGAGGATGAGGGCTTTCTTCGGCAGGCGGCCGAGGGGAATATGGCTTGCCGAGAGGGTATGGGAGCCGTCGCTCCCTCTGACTCTCAGAAAGGCGAGAGTCGAATACCTTCCGCTTGACGACTATCACTTCGTGAGGGCGGGTAAGGACCTGGATGAGCTGGACGGGTACTTTATCACGGAATACAACGGGCACGCCGTCAAGGTGTTTCCCGGGCTCGAACTTCTTCGCTACACGATCCCGTTCAGGGAGCCCGCGGAAACGCTGATGTATCTCGAGAAGTTGAGGGGAAAAAGGAGAGTGGCTCCAGCAGCAGTGTTTGCAGACGACGGGGAGAAATTCGGTGTGTGGCCAGGGACCCACAGGCACGTTTACGAGGACGGCTGGCTCAAGAAATTTTTCGATCTCATCGTGTCAAAGCGGGAGTGGCTGAAGACCGCCACTTTCGGCGAATACGCGGACAGGTTCCCTCCAAGGGGTAGAGTCTACCTTCCCTCGACATCCTATCCGGAGATGGGCGAGTGGACGCTGCCGCCTACGAAGGCGAGGGCCTTCGGGCGGTACTTGAAGAAGAGAAGGGAAGGCGAGCTGGGCGATATGGGACAGTTTCTCACGGGCGGACATTTCCGTAGTTTTTTCGACAAATACGAGGAGTCGAACCAGATGCACAAGAGGATGTTGCTGGTCTCGGAGATGGTTGACAGAGCTGCGTCTTCTGCGGACCAGGCGGAAAGGGACACGATGTGCGACGCGCTCTTTCGGGCCCAGGGGAATGACCCTTACTGGCACGGGGTGTTCGGCGGTCTGTATCTGCCCCACCTTAGAGATTCCGTATACAGGAACCTGCTGAGGGCCGAAAGGATAGCTTCGAGAGTTTTGAAGAAGGGGAAAAGATTCTGGTCGGAGATTCTGAGGGGTGACATAAACAGAGACGGCAAAGAAGAGGTTTTGATGAGGACGGGAAAGCTGGTCCTGCTCATACATCCTGCCGACGGAGGGACGATAAGCGAGCTCTCGTTCATGGAGAGAGGTTTCAACGCGTTGAACGTCCTGACGAGGCGCAAAGAGGGATATCACTTTGACCTGGAAAGGGCAGGCGATAACGGCCTTTCCGGAGATGGGACGGTCAGCATCCACGACGCAATGAAGGTGAAGGAGGGTGTTAGCCTCGAGAACCTGAAGTTCGATTCGCACGTGCTCAGGTCGTTCAGGGATGTCCTGTATGATGCGGGCACTCATCCGGCCGATCTTTTGGGGAATGGGAAAGAGCCCCTGGCGATCAATCATGGAACCGCGAACAATCCCTCCTGCATGATGAGCGAGGAGAAGGGAGCGGTGCGGACGATTTACGAGATGAGTGTTGGCGGAAACAGGTTGAGCCTGGAAAAGATAGTCTTTGTGGACTCAAAAAGGGAGGAGGTCAGGTTCAAGGTCAGGGTCGGATCGCTTTTTGGTGAAAAGGTGTCGCTTGTTTACGCCACCCTGTGGCACGTGAACTTTCTCGCGCCGGACGACGAGGGAAGAAGATTCGTGGCGTATCCCGCGGACGTTCCCGGGGAGAGGCTTGCCTCAGAGGGTGCTCTGGCCGGAGTGGAAGAGTTCGGAATTCGGGACGAGTGGCAGGGATTCGTCATGACCTTCGAGAGCGGAAACAGCTTTGGGGTTTCGTATTCACCCATATACACACTTTCTCTCTCGGAATCGGGTGTCGAGTCGGTCTATCAGGGTTCCACGATCCGTCTTTTGTTCCCGCTGGAAATAAAACCAGGTGGCTTCGCGGAAGTCGACTTCAGGATTTCGGCCAGAGATCTGTGAGGTTTTTTCAGAATAAGAAAATATGTATAATTGTAAACCCATTTTTCGGGCGGATCGTCCAGCGAGGAGAAGATTATGACGGATGCGTTCGAGCTTTCGACGGATATTTTCTCGCTTTCCCAGCTCCGGGAGACGGACCTGTCGGTCTATGACGCGTTCTACCTGGGTAACCCTTTCTGCGATCTCTACGAGGGGAATCTCTCTACGAACAGGGATTTTCTCCTTGAGGCGTCCGATATCCTCAAGCGTGAAGGGAAGAGGATTTACCTGGTGACTCACGCGGTGCCGAGAAACTCCGACCTGGAGAACGTCGAGAAGGTGCTTTCTCTGGCTGAGGAAATAGAGGCAGACGGCATAGAAGCCCACAACATGGGTGTCATTTACCTGGCGTTCGAAAAGGGCGTTTCCGCCGGGATACACACGGGGGCGTTCGCCAACGTTTACACACAGGTGACGGCCAGGTATTTGAAGGAGTGGGGAGTGGTTCGGGTGAGGCCCAACGTGGAGGTAAGCTTCGAGGAGATGTGCGCGATAAAGGAGGAGGCTGGAGTCGAGGTCACCGTGGTGCTTCACGGAAAGATACCCCTCGGAGTGGTATCGGATTGCTTCTTTCTCGAGGAGAAGAAAGACGCTTCCTGTCCGGAGGCGTGTCTGGACCCTGCGTGGCTGAAAAGGAGAGATTGGGTGATAATGCACGTGGGGAGGGGCGTGTACTCGGGCCTCGACTTCTGTTTGATCGAACACCTGGACAGGATCGTGAAAAAAGGGTTTCGGGTTTTCAGGATAGAGGCTGGATACGAGTCGGCGGACTATCGCAACTGTGTGGGAAGGGTGTATCGCGAATCCCTGGAGGCGGTATTGAGCGGCGGACCTCAGCCGGGAGAAGAGGCATTGAGAAAACTGGTCGAGTTTTCCCGCATTGGCCATTGCAACGGATACTTTTTCGGGACGACCGGCAGAAAGTATTTTGACCGGGCAGAGGGAGCGAACGTATAATTTGCTGTGTTAAAATAAGAAGTTGGAGACTACATGGAGGTAATCGGTAGATGGTAGAGCTTCTTGCATCTGGGGGAACCTTCGAAATGGTAAAGGCGTGTGCCGATGGTGGTGCGGACGCCGTTTACGTGGGCGCGCTCGGCTGGTCCAGAAGAAGGGCCGCTTATGAGATGGACGATGATACGATAAAACGCTGTGCGGACTACCTCCACGAAAGAGGGAAGAAGATAAGAGTGGCCATAAACACGCTTCCTGCGTCCGGTGAGGTTGAACTGTTCAGGAAAAAGATGGAGAAGTTCGCCTCTTATCCCATAGACGATGTGATTCTGACCGACCCGGGGCTCATGAGGATTGTGAAGGAGGAGTTCCCGGAAATAAAGGTCCACGCCAGCGTTGGATGCACCATCGTGAACCTCCATGACGCTCTCTTTTACAGGGATGCCGGCGCCACCCAGGTGGTGACCGAGTGCAGGATGTCTCTGGACGACATAAAGGAGATAAAAGAGAAGGCCGGCGTTGGGGTGGAGGTTCTCGTCCACGCCACCACCTGTTACACATATCTTGGGCGCTGTACCATGTCCTCATACACCAGGTTCGACAGGGCCGTCGACGAAGCCGGCAAGGGCCACTTCAAGGGGTCTCCAAACCGCGGTGGGCTTTGCTATCGGATTTGCCTCACGAAGTGGGAGGTGGAAAAAACGGGTGAGAGCTGGGATGAGGAGGTGATACTCCCCAATAATGCCTATTTCATATTCGAGGACATCCCGGCCCTGATAGACGCCGGCGTCGACACGCTGAAGATTCAGGGCAGAGAGTACTCCACGTCTCTCGTAGGAGAAATGGTATCTCTCTACAGGTGTCTTATAGATTCGTATCTCTCCGACAGAGACGGATTTCGCATTGAGCCATTCAGAGCTCAGCTCGACGAGATAACCGCGAGAAGGGACAGCGAGAGAGGCGAGAGGACCCAGTCCCTTATCAGGGAGGCGAGCGTCTGAGAGGTCCCGAAAAACCTCATGAACTCTTCGAACGACACCATCTTTCTTTCGGCGGATGACATCACCAAGAGTTTCGGACGGTTCCAGGTTTTGAAAGGAGTATCGTTTGTTCTGCCGAGGGGGCAGATTCTGGGGGTCACGGGTCCCAACGGTTCGGGTAAAACCACCCTTCTGAACGTTCTCTCCGGTCTCGTTCCTCCAGACGGCGGCGAGGTGTATTTCAAGGGCCTGAGGATGACTGGTCGTCCGATGGAGGAGTTCGTGAGAGCAGGTATAGTGAGGACGTTTCAGGTTCCCCAGACCTTTCGCTCGTTCACGGTCAGGGATTCGGTGAAGGTAGCCGCTGCGGTCCGGGGAAGGAAGGGAAAGGAACTCGACGATTTCGTCGACCAGGTCCTCGACGCAACCGGCCTGCTCAATCAGCAGCACATAAGGGCGGGGAAACTTTCCCAGGGTTGCCTCCGGCGTCTCGAGATGGCGAGAGCTCTTTGCCTGGAACCGGAGGTGATACTGCTGGACGAGATCTTCTCCGCGCTCTCTTTAATGGATCAGCGGGAGATGGAAGAGCTGATGGCGTCTCTCAACAGGGAGAGAGGGATGACTTTTCTAATGATATCCCACAACATAATGGTGATAGAGGAGCTCTGCGAGAGGGCTCTCGTGGTGGATGACGGCAGGATAGTCTACGATGGTCCTCCCGACAGGCTGAAGGAGGCGATCGGTTGAAGGGAGGGTCTGCAATACTGAAGGTGAGAAAGCTGCTCGTCAGGTTCGATTCGGTTTGCGCCGTGAAAAGCGTTTCCACCGACTTCGAGAAGGGGACTCTTACTGCCATACTGGGTGCCAACGGGTCGGGAAAGACAACGCTCCTCAAGGCGATAGCCGGACTGGTGCCCGTTACTTCCGGCAGGATAGTCTATCTGGGAGAAGACATCACGGGGCTTCCCCCGCACGAGAGGGTGAGGAAAGGGATACAGTATATCCCTGACAGGGCAAGAGTTGGGCTGAACATGTCGGTTGAGGAAAATCTCATAATAGGTGGATATCTGAGAAAGAGCTCCGAGGTCAGAGATGCGCTAGGGAAAGTTTATGAGCTGTTTCCCGACCTGGCGGAGATGAGGAAAGAGCCTGCTGGGGTGCTGAGCGGCGGGCAGCGTCAGATGCTCGTGATAGGGAGAGCTCTCGTGTCGTCCCCGAAAGTGATGCTGTTCGACGAGCCCTTCCTTGGACTTTCCCACGCGACGCGGGAAAGGGTGGCCGCGCTGCTTCTGGAGCTCAAAAGAAGCGGTGTCACCCTTATTGTCGCCGAGCACGACGTGGATGAGATCATGCCCGTGGCGGACGTTTACAAGGTTTTTTTGAGCGGCGAGCTGGTCATGGAAGGGTTCGGAGGTAGTCTGGAAGAAGCGGGGAGATTGAAGAGACAGTTCAGGAAATACTATGGGTCGGGGAGGAGCTGTGGAGAGAAAGAAGCAGGGGGAGGAAAAAAGGGTAACAGTTGAGTTCGAACTTCCCGAGTCTCTCGCCATAAGACTCAGGGATTTTTCTAGGGAGCACGGGATTTCCGAGTCGCTGATAGTGGAGCGTGCTCTGGAGGAATATTTCTTCATGGGTGACATCGCTCATTGAGCTCTGCTCTTTCTTTTCTCGCCGGATATCGCTCCGAGTGCTCTCTGGGGTAGTTTGAGCAGGATGATGGGCAGAAGCAGGGAGTAGACGGATAATTTCACCTGAGGGGGGATCTCCAGCGCGCTGAAGGCGAAGGTGAGGAGAAAGGCCGCCATTGCGGGACCTGTCACGGAGCCTCTACCGCCTATTGCGGACAGGGTGGCTGCCTGGAATGAAAGTTCCAGCGAGAAATCCGCAGGGGTTGCGCGTCCGGTGTGGATGACGAAGAGCATCCCTGCCAGAGTCGCCATCGTACCGGAGACTATGAAGGCTGCGAGTTTGAACTTTTCCACGTTTATCCCGCTTGCCCGGGCGAGCAGTTCATTTTCGGCTATGGCCTTGAGCGTCAGTCCTTCCGGGCGGGAGAGGAATCGCAAAAGAGCTGTGACCGCCACCACTGTCAGTCCCAGGTAAAGGTAATACTCTAGGGATATCCCGTTTCTTTCGAGGACGCCGGATCCGTTCAGAAACGGAATTCCTCCTTCTCCCCCAGCGACCAGCCCTTTCCAGGGTATCGGAACGTTCAGGGATATCTCGTGTAGAATTTCAGCCAGACACAGGGTGAAGAGGGCGAAAAGGGCACCCCTGAGTCTAACGGCTGCAGTTCCCGCCAGAGCTCCGAGGGCGATGGACAAAAGAAGCGTCGTGAAAAACGCCGGCAAGACCCCGAACCTGTGAGAGAATATGGCAAAGCCGTACGTGCCCACGCCGAAGAAAAGCGCCTGTCCCAGACTTATCTGCCCCGCCGCGCCCCCTATGAGGTCCCACGAGAGCGTGTAGAGGGCTGTGATGAGTGCTGTTACGAGAAGGGAGAGGAAGTAGGTGTTCAGGCCGGTCATCGGGAGTATCACAGCTATCCCGAGGGCGAATATGAGCAGGTTCTTGCCTCTCATCAGTAATCCCTTTCCAGCTCGGTAGAGAAGATGGCGCCTCTTTTGACGGTTATGATTACCAGAATGAGCCCCAGAAGAGCGATGTATTCCACATAAGGATGTGAGAGCGCGGCGATGGAAAATGATGCCATGCCGAGGAGTATCGAGACGGCGAAAACGGGCAGAAGCTTTTCATGCCCGCTCAAGATGACGGCTATGAGGGAGAGGATGAGGGGCAATCTGCCCGCCGTGGGGGAGATTACGAGGCCGGGTGCAGTGACCGTGCCGGCGAGGGAAGCGAGCCCGCTGGAAATTGAAAAGGCGAGGGCTCTCGCCGAGTCTGTATCGATACCTACGCTCTTCGCCATTTCTTCGTCCTCTGCGGTTATTCTCATGGCAAGACCCAGCTTCGTTCTGGGGAGGACGGCCAAGAGGACTCCCGTAAGGGCAAAGAGAATCAACTCCTCCGCGTGCCACCTGAAAAAGCGTTCTCCCAGGAATTCGAATAACAGTCTTCCTGCGGGCACCGATATTGCCCTTTCTCCCCATATGAGCTCGGCTGCCTGTTCGAAAAATATCGCTATGGACAGAGTTCCCACCGCTATGGAAAAGTGGTCCTTCCTCAGCGGGTTTACGAGGACCCTGGCGATGAAGTAACCGACGAGCGCAGGTCCCAGGAATGATGCGCCGTATATCAGGGGGTAGAGTTTTCCAAGACCCGCGGCGGAGTATGCCAGGTAACATCCGAGCAGGTAGAAGGCTCCGTGGGAGAGGTTTATTATCCCCACCACGTTCATCGTGATCGCCATTCCGGAGGAGAGAACGGCATACGAGATGCCGAGGAAGAGCCCGTTGACCAGAATGTGTACAAGCCCGTTCATTTTTCAGGGAAGATTATCTCGAAAGATTCGCCGTTCCACCTGAGAATCACCCCGGGTAGCTCGGGCGTTCCCCAGCGCGCCTGGTGGTTTTCGTCGAAGGAGTAAATCCCTGCAATACCCCTGAATGTTCCCGTCTCGAGGGTCTCCACCACCTTTTCGGTTTCGAGGGAACCGGCTTTTTTCACTGCTTCCGCCAGGATCCTCAGAGCGTCTCCGGGAAGGGTATCGCTGTAGCCTGACGGGTAATAGCCGAATTTTTTCTTGAATTCCTCGAAATACCTGTTGGAGCTTTCGTCTCTGCCGAGAAAAGTCGAAGCGAGCGCATAAAGAGGTGTTTCGGGCGACAGGTCCTTCACCACCCTCTCGTCGCTGAGCGTTCCGCCGACGGAGATGACGGGTATGTCGAGCCCGGTTTCCTTCATCAACCTCATTGCCTCGACGGAGTTCTTCCCGGGATCGCCCAGCACTATCCAGTCGGGTTTCTCTTCCTTCAACTTGAACAGTATCGGTTTTATCATGGGGTGCCTCGGCGAGTAGAACTCTTCGAGGACAGATTTCACCCCTGCCCTGGAGAGGGATTCCCTCAGCTTCTCCGACAGCTCCCTGTTCCAGCGGATTCCCGTTCCGATGAACGCGTAGGAAGCGGCGTTTCTGCTCTCGAGAAACCTGGATATCATCTCGGCCCACCTGGATATGGAGTAGCCAGTTCTGAAGATGGTTCGGTATCTGTCCCTGTTTTCTTTCACGAGCCGGGTTATCTCTTCTGTTGCTGATATCGGGACAAGCAGAATAGTCTTTCTTCCAGCTGCAACCTCGGCGACCCCGAGGGTTTCTTCAGAGAGGTAGGCGCCGATCAGAAATGACACCTTTTCTTTGTCCGTCAGTCTGAGAGCCTCGCTCCTGGCTTTGCCGACCAGCCCTTCCGAGTCTCCCTCCACCACTGTTACGGGATGTCCTAGGAACCCTCCTGCAGTGTTGATTTCTTCGAGTGCAATTTCGACGCTTCTCGAGAACGCTTTTCCTCCCGAGGAGAAGGGGCCGGAGAGGGGAGCGATTATTCCGATTTTTACCGGGGCTGGCGAGCCGGAAGCGGCCAGGGCCGGGTTTGCTGCCATTGTGGCGGCTACGAGGAGGAGTATGGAAAACAGTCTCGCTATTTTCATCTTTTTCACACCTCCTGAATCCAGGTATAAATAATACATTTTTAGCCGACTCCTGTAAAAGGAGGTGGCAGTTTTGCTGTTTTTTTGGTAAAAAACCCTTTGTGTTCAAATTTCTCCGGAGGTGCGAGGACCCATGGAAAATCTGAAGGGCGCTGCCATGCTGATTGGGAGAGTGCTTCTGGGCCAGATATTTCTGGTCTCGGGCATCAGCAAGATTTTCGACTTTCAAGGAACCATGCAGTACATGGCGTCTCATCACATGCACGCCGTGGGGCTCTGGCTCGTGCTCGCGATTGCACTTGAAATCGGGTGCGGCGCGTGTCTGCTGGCAGGTTTCTTCACCAGATTCGCCTCCGTGGGATTGATCTTTTTCCTTCTTCTGGTTACTCCCATATTCCACTGGGAGCCCGGGAACAAATTACAGATGATAATGGTGATGAAGAATCTCTCCATTATGGGCGGTCTTTTCCTTCTCCTCGCCGTTGGACCGGGAAGATTCAGCGTGGACGAGGCGAGGAAGTCCAGATAAGAGCTCAATGAATCCAGGAGGGACGAAATGATAGAGAGAATACTTCTCCCGCTGGGAGGCTATGAAAACCCGAAAGCCCTGGGCGCGCTACTGAGTTCTATTTCCCCCGACAGGAGAATTATCGTGCACGGAATGGGTGTGGTGGATATCCCCGGGATAGAGGGGAGCATGTCCGGTGCTCCGATAGGCGCCATATCCATGGCTGAAGGCGCGGCAGAGAAGGTCTCCGCAAGCGAGAAGAAAAGAGTGAAGGAGTTCGTAGAATCGTTCAGGGACTACCTGGATGAAAACAGGATCGAGTACGAGTCTTCTGTGACAGAGGGAGATCCGATCGAGGAAATCGTTTCCCGCAGCGTCGGGCACGATCTCGTCGTTATAGATTCATCGTCGGTTTTCTCTTTCCAGAAGGAGAAGGAATCGCATTCCTTTTTCTTCGACCTGATTCTCGAGGTGGCCGTTCCCGTCCTTTTCCTGAAGGAAGATGGGAAGTTACCAGATGTCATCGGGCTCTCCAGCGATTACGGCAGGGAGTTTCATCACACCCTGTTCGCGTTCCTGCAACTCGGTATTTTCAAGAGAAGCAGGATCATTTTTTCCCACGTTCTCGGGGAAGGAGAGGCTGCGAGAGGTTTCGCACCTTACAGGGACTATTTCAAGTTGCACGGCTACATGAACGTGACCGAGGCCAGGCTCAAGGGTGAAAAGGTCTCAGCCATTCGCCGCTTCGTGGAAACCGAAGGAGTTGGACTTCTTGTTGTCGGGAAAAGAGGTGAGAGCAGGCTGAGAAATTTTATCTTCGGTTCTCTGACTGAGTCGCTCATAAAAGATCCCATCTGCTCTCTCTTCATCTACGAATAGGAGGTTTTCGAAAATGGCCGACGGCTTCAGGATAAGAAGAGTTCTCTCTGTGTGCGTTTTCGCCGCTATCGTGCTTCTGCCGGCTTTGGGGCTTTGCTCGGAAAGCGAGATGGAACTGGGGAAAGAACTCTCCCTTCTGTGGGTGCTCCCGTTCGCCGGTCTTCTCCTTTCCATTGCGATATTCCCGCTGGTCAATCCGCATTTCTGGGCGAAACATTACGGAAAGGTGGCAGCGGTATTCGGCGCTCCGGTTGCTATTTATTTCCTCTTCAGGGACTATCACGCAGTTCTTCACACGGCGGAGGAATACGCGTCGTTCATCATTCTTCTGGGCGCTCTTTTCATAATTTCAGGCGGCATCCTTCTCAAGGGGACGATAAAGGGGTCTCCCCTGACAAACACGATATTCATCCTGATAGGCGCGGTCATAGCTAATCTGCTCGGGACCACGGGTGCCAGCATGGTTCTCATCCGGCCCATTATCCGCGCGAACAGGTGGCGTCGTTCGTTTGCTCACGTGATCATATTCTTCATATTCATAGTCTCCAACATAGGAGGCTCTCTGACACCGATAGGAGACCCTCCCCTGTTTCTCGGGTTCCTCAAGGGAGTTCCGTTTTTCTGGACGCTCAAGCATTTGTTTCACATCTGGGCTTTCGAAGTGGCGCTGGTAGTGGCAATCTTCGTGGTCATCGATACGATCAAGTACAAGAAGGATCTGGAACGATACGGCCATGAGCTCAGCAAGGAGAAGGTTCCCGTCAGGATAGAGGGGGCTTACAACTTTCTCCTCCTGGCGGCTGTCCTCGGCGCGGTGTTCATAAAGCCTCCTTACAGGGAGATAATAATGATCATCGCTTCTCTCGTCTCCATCAAAGTGACGCCGAAAGAGCTGAGGGACGAGAACGAATTCACATATCACCCTATCGAAGAAGTGGCCAAGCTCTTCGCGGGGATTTTCGCTGCCATGATTCCTGCACTCATAATTCTCCGGGCCAGAGGTGGTGAGATGGGCGTTACCGAGCCGTGGCAATTTTTCTGGGCAACCGGTTCTCTTTCCAGCTTCCTCGACAACGCGCCTACCTATCTCACTTTCCTATCACTGGCACAGGGGCTGGGCGCCAGGCCCGACGTGGTTGGTGTTCCGGCGGAGGTGCTCATGGCTATATCCGCCGGGGCGGTGTTCATGGGGGCGAATACATACATAGGCAACGCTCCAAATTTCATGGTCAAGTCGATCGCCGAGGAAAACAACGTGAAAATGCCGTCTTTCTTCGGGTATATGCTCTACTCGATCGTCGTTCTCATACCCACGTTCCTCCTGGTGACGTTCATCTTCTTCAGGTGATCGCCGGGATAGAAATCTATTCTGTGGGGGGAGTTTTTTATTATAGTAATACTGGTAAATCAAACCGGGAGGAGGAGTGTCATGAAGAAAGGCAGGCTATTCATCGACGGGAAGTGGGTCAGGAGAGGGAAGACGTTCGACGTCATCAATCCGTATGACGGTTCTGTTGTTGGAACTGTTCCTCTCGCCACTCCCGACATGGTCTCGAGGGCGATAGGAGCTGCTTACGAGGCGAGAGAGACGATGGCGAACATGCCTCTCCACGAGAGGGCGAGGATTCTGTCCGAGACCAGCAGACTCATCGAGGCGAGGAAGGAAGAATTCGCGAGAACCATAGCGCTGGAGGCGGGTAAGGCGTGGAAGTACGCTGTTGGTGAGGTGGAGAGAGCGATTCAGACGTTCAGGTTCGCCGCTGCGGAGACGCTCACGTTCCACGGCGAGACCGTGCCGATGAGCGCCGCCAAAGGGGCCGAATCCCGGGTGGGTTTCTACGAGAGGTTTCCCATAGGCGTCATAGGAGCCATTACTCCGTTCAACTTCCCTCTCAATCTAGTAGCTCACAAGGTGGCTCCCGCGATCGGGGCGGGCAACACGCTGGTTCTGAAGCCGGCAAGTGCAACGCCGTTTACATCGATTCTGCTGGTAGAGGTGCTGCTCAAGGCAGGAATGCCCCCAAGGGCGATCAACCTCGTTGCCGGGTCCGGCTCGGTAGTGGGAAATGCGATCGTGACAGACGACAGGGTAGCGATGATAACATTCACCGGGTCTCCAAGCGTGGGATGGTGGATCAAGGAGAAGTGCGGCAAGAAGAAGGTTACCCTCGAGCTCGGGTCGAACTCGGGCATAGTGGTAGAGGACGACGCGGACCTGGAGCTCGCCGTGTCGAGGTGTTTGATAGGAGCGTTCGCCTACGCGGGACAGGTTTGCATTTCCCTCCAGAGAATCTACGTGAACAAGAAAATTTACGACAGGTTCGTGAAGGAGTTCGTGAAGAGAGCGAAGAAGTTGAAAGTCGGAGATCCTCTCGACCCGAACACCGACGTGAACCCGATGATAGACGAGGGAGAGGCGAAGCGTGTTGAGGAATGGGTGAAGGAAGCCGTGTCGGAAGGCGCGAAGGTAGCGTGCGGCGGAAAGAGAAAGGGACGAATCTTTTACCCGACGGTCATCACCAACGTTAAACCCGACATGAAGGTTTCCTGCCTCGAGGTGTTCGCTCCGGTGGTGGTCATAGATTCTTACAAGACTTTCGAGGAGGGAATCGAGAAACTGAACGATTCGATTTACGGACTGCAGGCAGGCATATTCACGAAAGACGTCAACAAAGCGATGTACGCTTATAAGAAGCTCCACGTGGGCGGCGTGATGATAAACGACATACCCACTTTCAGGGTGGACCAGATGCCTTACGGCGGGATAAAGAACAGCGGAATGGGGAGAGAAGGGCTCAAATACGCCATGGAAGAGATGACGGAGATAAAGCTGGTGGTGTTCAACGTTTAAGGAGGGAGGCTCAGTATGGCAACTGCCAGGGCCCTGCGTGTCAGGTGTCTTTCTGAAGTCGCGTGGAAAGACGATCAGAGGATGAGGCTGGACATAAAGGAATCCGGTGGTCTGGAGACGGACCAGTATCGGGTGAAGTGGACGAAAAGTAACGCTGCTGGAGTGCTCGCGCTTGCTGAAGTCGTAGACGGTGATGGGAACGAGAGGAAGCTTCTTGTTGATGTTGGCTGGGACGAGGATTACGTCCGGGAAGTATTGAAGAGGGAGGGCGTAGACCGGCTTCTGGCGGAAGGCAAGATAGATGCGGTTTGCATAACTCACGAGCACGTGGATCACTTCTTTGGATTGAAGGTGCTTTGCGAGCTGAATCCCAACTTCACTCTCGTCATTCCAGAGGGATTCACCGAAAAAGGGATGAAAAAAATCGGAGAAAGCGGCCACGCGGGTGAGCTCGTCGTCGTGGAGACGGGGAAGAGCCTGGAGTTCTTCCCCGGTGTTTTCTTCTACGCGTTCCCTGTGAAGATATTTCTGGGAGTGAAGAACGAACTGGTTCTTTATGTGGACCTGGAAGGGAAAGGTGTGGTGACCATCACCGGGTGCTGTCACCCGGGGATCATCCAGCTGCTGGAGAAAGGAAAGGAGCTTTTCCCTGGAAGACAGCTTCACGGGGTATATGGCGGATTACACATCTGCCCTTTCGATGAGTGGAAGGATGAGCACGACGAGTTGATCGAGAAGATGAAAGCTTACGATGTGAAGCTGTACGCTTGCAATCACTGCACCGGTAAGACAACCGTGAAGAAGATGAAGGAGGCAGGGCTGAACGTGGTTCCCGGCACGGGCAAATTTGGGTCCAAAAGTTCCGATTATCTGGGGTGCGGTGATTCGGTGGAATTTTGAGCCTCAAATTTTATTGCAGTCAATCGATAAGTTATAATTGAGACACCCTTAAATTCCGGAGGGTTCCCGTGGAAGGGACGCATCTCATAATAAGAGAAGAAGAATTCAGGAAGATGCAGTCCCTCCTCAAGAGAATTCTCATCGAGGCGAGGGCGAAAGTAGTTTTCCTGGTGGACAAGAACGGTCAGCTACTCTGCTCTGCAGGAGACGAGGAAGGCTTTGACACCACTGCTCTCGGCTCGCTCGCCGCAGGCAACATAGCTGCGTCGGGTGGTCTCGCGCGCCTGATAGGCGAGAAGGAGTTTTCAATTCTGTTTCACCAGGGCGAGCACGACAACATGCACATATCATTGATAGCCGACAGAGTGATTCTCGTGGTCGTTTTCGACGTGTCTACTCCGGTGGGGCTGGTGAGGCTGAAGGTCAGCAGGGCGAGCGGGGAGATTCAGGCACTCATACGCCAGATGGAAGAGAGAATGAAAAGCGCGACCGAAGAATCACTTTTCGAAGAGATCACGGACGAGGACATCGACAAGCTGTTCAAGTAGAGGGGGATTACCGGCTGAATGTCTTTCATCAACTACTCGGCGAGAGAAATAAATTGTAAAATCGTATACTACGGGCCGGGACTCTGCGGCAAGACTACCAACCTCCAGTACATATATTCACGGATGAAGCCGGAAACGAGGGGTAAGCTCATTTCTCTCGCCACCGAAACGGAACGAACTCTTTTCTTCGATTTTCTACCTCTGTCCCTGGGCGATGTGCGGGGGTTCAGGACGAGATTTCATCTTTACACCGTGCCGGGACAGGTTTTTTACGACGCCAGCAGGAAATTGATTTTGAAGGGCGTCGACGGCGTCGTATTCGTTGCGGATTCTCAGATAACGAGGATGGATGCCAACGTGGAGAGCTTTGAGAATCTCAGGGTGAATTTGAGGGAGCAGGGATACGATCTCGACAAGATTCCGCTGGTGTTGCAGTACAACAAGCGGGATCTCAAAAACATCGCTTCCGTGTCGGAACTCCACGCTCTCTTGAACTATAGGAACGTCCCCGAATTCGAGGCGGTTGCGACCAAAGGGATAGGGGTTTTCGAGACTCTCAAGGCGATCATAAAGCTCGTTCTGATAGAACTCAGGAAAGGGACTGCCAGGTTCTGAACGAGGAATTCATCTCTTGGAGAAAAATTCCGTAAGTGGAGGGAACCATGGATTTCGATGGAAAGATGGTGGATGTTCTGTGTCGTTACATAAAAATAAACACATCTAATCCTCCTGGTGACTGCTCGGAGGCTGTTGCGTTTCTCAAGGGACTTCTCCAGGAATTGGGCTTTGCTCCTGAGACGGGTGGTATCGGTCCCGAGAAAGAGTCTCTGTGGGTCAATTTAGGGGGTGACGAGGAGCCGGGAGTGGTGCTCATTCATCACATGGACGTGGTTCCCGCGAAGGAGGAGGAGTGGTCTTTTCATCCTTTCTGTGGCGAGGTGAGGGACGGATACGTGCTGGGCAGGGGGACGCTGGACACGAAGGGTCTCGGAGTTGCACACCTGTTCGGTGCGCTCAAAGCTATCAAGGAAAAGGGGGGACTCAGGAAAAAAGTATTTTTCGTAGCCAATCCGGATGAGGAAATAGGCGGAGACGACGGGGCCGGTTACTTCGTGAAGAACTGGGGGAATCTTTTCGCCAACTGTTTCGGGTTGAACGAGGGCGGAATTGGAGTCAAGGATCTATTCGGTGATGGCGATTTCTTTCTTTTAAACGTTTGGGAGAAGGGACCCGTCTGGCTGAAGCTTAGGGCCCATGGGAGGGCCGGTCACGGTTCCAGGCCGACTGAGAGGGATGCGACATACAGGCTCGTCAGGGCTCTTGACAGACTGGTTTCGCGTGAAGTTCCGATGGAGATTACCGAACCAGTTGCAATGATGCTCGAAGAGTTGAGAATCAGAGGACTTGTCGGAGACGACATAAGTCAGATGACGAAAGCGATTCCCGAAATGGAAGCGATAACGAGGAACACCGTGGCCATCACCATGCTCGAGGGCGGGTTCAAGCCGAACGTCATACCCGCTGTAGCGGAGGCCACAGTCGACGTCAGAATTTTGCCCGGGAAGGATCCGGAGGATGTGGTGGAGGAAATACGGGATTTGGTGCGGCCGTTCCAGGTGGATGTGGAGGTCATATACTCGGCGCGTCCATCCGGCTCCCCGATCTCCGAGTATTTTCAGCTAGTGAAAGAGAGCCTGCACGAGGTTTACCCGGGCAGCGTCGTGGTTCCATATCTCTCCACGGGATTCACGGATTCCAGATATTACAGAAACCTCGGCATTCCCGTCTACGGAATTCTTCCGTGTTTGATCCCAAGGGAAGAGCTCGGGAGGATACACGGCGTCGACGAGAGGATATCGGTGGATTCTCTAATTAGAGCCTCTGAGGTGATCAAGAAGGTGATACTCAACGTGGAAGAGCTCTGACGGGACCCTGGAGGCTTGATGTGAACGTCGGCGCCAAACCGCTTGGGAAAGCTATAGCGAAGAAAAAGGCGCTCGCAGCCACATGGACCTTCCCGACAGTCGTTTTCACCGCGTTGCTTATCGCGTGGGCGGCTGAGGCTGCGCAGTTTCTCGTGTCGCAGGGCATGGCTCTGGCGCTTCTAGCGTGGCTTCAGACGCTACCCGAGTTCATGGTGGAAGCGGTGATTTCGTGGGAGCAGAAGGTCCATCTCATGGTGGCGAACCTGACCGGGTCGATACGCCTTCTCATCGGTCTGGGCTGGCCCATGATTTTTTTCACGAAAGCGCTTCTGGGCGGGAAGAATCTGAAGGGCAAGAGGTTCGGGCCGATTGTCCTCGAGAGCGAGCACTCCGTCGAGATAATGGGAGTCTTTCTGCCGTCCCTTTATTTTCTCTTCGTGTTCGCCAAAGGGACTCTCACTCTTTTCGATTCCGCCCTGCTTTTTTCTTTCTACCTTTATTACCTCTACATCCTCTACAGAATTCCTCCTGCGGAATCGGAGAAGGCGGAGGATCTTCCATTCGTTCCCCGCAAGATTCTTTCGCTGAGCAGGAGGAATCAGGTCATATGCGTCACGTCAATGTTCCTGGCTGGCGGCGTGGTGTTGCTTCTCGTGGCTTCTCCTTTTTTGCACTCGATGATGGGGCTCGCGGTCACCTTCGGGGTATCCGAGTTCGTGTTCGTTCAGTGGGTGGCGCCCTTTCTGTCGGAGTTCCCAGAGAAGCTGTCCGCCTTCTACTGGGCGAAAACGGGGAGCAAGGCGCCGATGGCGATGATGAATCTGGTTTCCTCCGTCATAAATCAGTGGACCGTTCTTCCTGCCATGGTGGTCGTTGTTTACTCTGTGAGCAGAGGCGAAGTTTCGACGGTGGTCTTCGACCACCAGCAAAGGGTGGAGATACTTTTGACGGTTGCCCAGAGCTTTCTCGCCTCCGTTTTTCTCCTCAATATGAAAATGGAGTGGCACGAAGCGGTCCTCTTGCTGCTTCTCTGGCTGATTCAATTTGTCTTTCCTGGCACCAGGGAGGAAATGATAGTGGTTTATTTTCTCTTCGTCGCCTATGAAGTATTCAAGATGATAAGGGGGAAGAGGGAGGTGGTGGCTGTGGGGAAGTTCGGAGAACAGTACAGGAATCACGTGAAGAAAAAAGGGAGAAGAAACTCGGGTGAGGAGGAAGAGTAGTCCAAACGCTGAAATCGCTGCTGTCTGAGGGAGACATAAAGTAAAATAGAGATATATCTATATTGGGAGGAAACATGAGAAAAGGAATCATGCTCGGCGAGATCAAGGAGAGCCTGAGTCAGGTGAAGGAGAGAGCGGAGAAGACGCTTAAGATCCTGGAAGAGGACAGCCTCAAGGATCATGAGCTCATCGAATACCTGAGGAATCTGGTCGAACGTGTGGGAGAGGAAGTGGAGTCCCTTTCTCAATTCATCGGGGAAGGAATCGAAAACTATGACATAGTCAAGTTTTTGAACACCATGCTCAAAATCGAGTATCAGGGAATCTTCGATTACAATTTGCATGCCGAGAGCATCGAAGATGAGAGATTGAGGGAGAGATTCAGGAAGTTCGGCGCCACCGAGATTGAGCACGCGAGGATGCTCTGCCAGCTGATAAGAAAGCTGGGAGGGACGCCCAAGCCTTCTTCCGCCCATCTCCGCCGGGAAGAGAAGATATCGATCAAACAGATGATAGAGAGGCATCTCGAAGGCGAGAGGAGAGCGATAGAACTGTGCGAGAAAGGCCTCAATACCTTCTCTAGCCCGGATATTCAATGGGCGCTGGGAACGATCAGGCTCGACGAGATGGAGCACTACAAGGAGCTTTCGTCTATATACGAGCAGTATAAACTTTCCTCCGACCTTATAGAGTTGAACAAGAAATACAGGCCTCCCAAGGAGATAGATTTCGATTCGGACGAGCCGTGGGTGGATGGTTGAGGTCATCGGTAAATCCGAAA
>CAYSCN010000034.1:0-21306 GCA_964429585.1 uncultured bacterium
AATATACATTATCGGACGTTTTCTAAGCCATCCATTCGAAAACTCCGGGGTCTTCTCGAGTTACTCTCATCACGAATTTTCCCTTTCCCGGGCATTTCTCTTCGGAAAGCCTGGACGTTAAAACCCCTATCGAAAACTCGAATGCGAAAGATTCTGGTAATTCGCGTAAAGATGGTATGATTTTTTTTATTGGAATAGATATTTCGAGAACATCTTCGAATGAAACCGTTGAATCATCCAGGGATAACGAAATGATATTAAAAGACCTTTCAGAAAGATCAAGTTTCAGGTCAAGCTTTCCGCCCACAAAATAAACAGAAAGATCGAACTTTTCGCCCGATAGAAACGCGGAATCCGTGAAATCCACTCTGAGGAAAATGAACTCCCTGTCGAAACCTGCAAATATCCTCTCTATTATTTTGACGCCGCCGCCGTGCATTGCTCCGAATACCATTTCGTGCCTGAAAGAAGCTGCATTCGACCATTCGTAGAAATCGGTTATCTTGCCGTCAATTTTGGCCGTTACAAAACCGCGCGGTTTCAAAAGAAAAATTCCATCGGCCGACTGTTCCACCCTTTTCGGCAGGTATATTGGCTTTTTCAGCGTGTCAGGCGGGTAAGTCCCGGTAACGGCGTAAGCCTTAAGGAGGTTCTTCCTGAAAAGAGAATCGAACTCATCGAGCTCCGCTGTGAAGTGATCGTCTCCGTACCACCAGTACCAGTCCGACCCTTCTGCTATGTATAGATACCTGCGGGCAACAGCAGAAACACTCTCGTTCAACCTCTCTTCGAAAAGGAGTTTTCTCAGCCTGACGACTTCTTCCCAGGCTTTCAGGTCCTCTTCGTGTCCAAACCATATCCTGAAAGTGCCGTCTATCCACGAGCCGGGTTCAATTTTCCCAGATGTCCGGGGCTTTATTTCGCTGTTCCCGTGCAGGTATTCCCTGAACGACACGACTTTGAGTTTACTGGAATCCCGCAGGTTTTTGAAAAGCGCGTCGAGAAACGCAATACCGTAATTATCGTAGTATTCCCAGGGGTTTTCACCGTCGAATATAATGGGAACAATAAAATTACGCGCAGAACCATACGTTTTTTCAAGTGAATGACAGATTCCTTCTAGAAGCCCTACGAAATGAGATGCCGCTTTTTCCGGGTTCCAGGATTTGTATGCAAACCCTATCAAATCAGATAGGAAATGGTCCCTGAAGAATACATAAACGTTGGACCTGCCAAACTTCCAGGGCATGTAGAGTTTTTCGCAGTTAGTTGGGGTTCCCGATTCATCGCGGACGAATTTGAGCGATGTGCTTTTGGATAAAACTATTTCGTCGGTAAAGGTGAACTCGATGTTGCAGTCATCCAGCAACTCGAGTGTCTCCCGTGAAACCGACCCTTCAGAAGGCCAAATCCCGGCCGGCTCTGCGCCGAAAACGCCTTTCAAGAGATTTTTCCCCTCCAGCACGTGCCATTTCGCATCCTCGGGAAACGACATGACGAAGGAAGGAGTCGTTTCCCCACCTGTCGAATCCGATGCGCTGGTGCTGTCTATGAGGAGTGGCAGAATCGGGTGAAAATATGGGGAGGCGGTGATGTCAATTACTCCTATCTCGAACAGCTTCCTGTATGAGGGTATGACCCGTTCCATGATGCGAAGGTGGATCTTCAGCAGATCGTCCCTGTCTTCTCTGGAGAACCCTCTCCCCTTTTTCCTCAGTTCACGCAAGCGAGGGAACTCATCCTCATGAAGCGGATTCACCCACGCCAGGTTGAAAAGGACAATCAGATCGAACAGTTCGGAGCTGCCGAAAGCATCGAGCAATTTATCGTTGTCGCCCAAGAAGCGCCTCTTCAATTCCAGGAGTTCTTTGAACCTGTCGAAGCGCGACAGCATCGTCTCTTCATTGAGACTGAAGAACTTTTCAATAAGGAAGAGTTTTTCTTCTGAGCTCAAATCGGAAGGCTCCTTTTCGCTCATAATAAAGTGAACATCTCTTACGCCTTTTTCTACATAATAGAGAATTTGTTCGATGAGGCACGGGGCGAAATTCACGGTGTGATGCAGTTCAGGATATTTCTCCATCAATCTCGCGACGAACAGGTAATCCTTGGTGGCGTGAAGTCTGACCCAGGGAAGACGAAAAAGCCCCTCTTCCGGGTCAAGGTAGAGGGGCTGGTGCATGTGCCAAAGAAATGCTACGTTGAGAGTCATCAGGAAAGGGATGCAAGATGGATTTCTATATATGCTCTCTGGGGAAAATCGGGCAAATCTTTCACTATCTTCTGGTAAACTTCTTTAGCTTTGCTCTTCTTCCCCATGAGCTCGAAAGTTCTAGCCACTCCGGATAGAGCAATGCCCTTGTTGTAGGAATCGATGGCCAAACTGCTTGCTGCCTCGAAATAACCGTTTGCTTCGTCATATTTGCCCAGCGCCTCGAGGCTGTAAGCGAGTCCGAGATTGCACAGATACTTGAGTTCCTCCACGTTTCCGACTCTTGTCAGAACTTCCCGGTATTTATCGACGGCTGCGTTGTAGTATCCGAGCCTGTAATTTATGTCTGCTATATAGTATTTGACGTAGAGTGCGACCGTTGGTGTTGACACCGTTTTCTCGAAATCCTCGAGTTTCGATTTTGCCATGATGAGCTTTTGATAATCGCTCTCATTCAGAGAGTAGCTCTTTTCCGGAATTTCTGAAACGAGTCTCCAGAGCCTGGCATTTTCTTTCGATTCCGTGTAATTCTTGTAGCTGACGTAGCCGTAGATACCGGCGAATACAAGGAAAAACGCTCCCAGTGCTATTGCCACCTGAATTCTGTGCTCCGCGACGAAGCGCGAACATCTCTGGAGGAACGAGAGAATTTCATCCGGTTCTTTCAGCTCCTTTTTTGTCACCCGTTTTTTCGCCACTTGGACGCCTCCTTTTCGACTATTTTTTTGGAATTTTCGAATATTCTGGTGACTTCATCATCGTCCAGGCCCGCTCCCCTGAGTATCCTCACGGCTTCTTCCATGGAGTTGAAATCCCTCGGGGAATGCGAGTCTGTATTGAAAATGAGCTCAGCGCCGGTTTTCCTGGCGATGCTGACGACGTGCCCGTTGGTGTATGAATGCCCGCCACGGGATGTAATTTCCAGGTAGACGCCATTTTCTCTCGCCAGTTGCCCATCCTCCTCCGTTATGAGCCCGGGGTGAGCCAGTATGTCGGCGCCCGCCTCGATAGCAGCCCTGTTCGTGCCAGGCGGGACCGGCTCGACGATCGTCTCACCGTGAACCACGACTATGGATGCTCCAAGCTCCCTGGATTTTACCACAAGCTCCGGGATCAGGGTTGGAGGGACGTGCGTTATTTCGACTCCTGGAAGAACGAGCACCCCGGATTCTCTCGAGAGGTCCTGAGCCACCCTGGATATTCCATCCAGGACGAACTCCAGGTTGGAAGAATCCACGTGATCCGTTATGGCTATTGCCTCGACACCTTTTGCCCTTGCCCTGGAGACAATTTCCGAAGGTATCAGCTCCCCGTCACTGAAAATCGAGTGTATGTGTAGGTCTATCACCATCTCCCTCCCATGACTGAATGTAGAGCTCGAGGGTTTCCCTGACAGCGTCCTGAATTGACTCGGGGGTTATTCTCTCCACTTCTCTTATATTTATGTTGCTTCCTAGCTTCAACACTCTCTGCTTGAGCAGCTTGATGAAATTGTCACCAAGGCCGAAATTGGAGAAGTCACGCCCAATTATTCCGAGTATGCTGTGAATACCCTTCACCCTCGCAAATTCGGTGACTGCCAGGAGGTCTTCGATCGAGCTCGAAACCTCGTCCTTCAACAGGACTATCGTCCCTATGGCGCCATTGGAAGCCGTGTGCCATAGTGGCGAGAACTCCTTCCTGGTTCTGAACGAAAGAAGGGCGATTTTGCTCTTCTCGCCCAGGTTCAGATATCCGAACGTTCCCATGAGCGGTTCTTTCTGCCTGTTCTGCAGGGTGAAGAAGTATTTGTCCAGCTCGAATTCTGAAAAGCGGTTCAAAGCCGTGATCAAATTGTTCAGAACGAAATCGTCCGGAATGAAGAAAACGAGCTTCCCGAGGATGGATGAGTGCACGTTCTGAAATCTTTCGGCCTCGATTCGTGACCTTAGCTTCACTATCTCGCCTGTGCTCAGAAACTCCCTCTTCTTCTCCCTTCTCTCGAACTTCCCTACCCTTATGAAGCCCCTTTTTTTCAGAGTGTATAAGACTTTGTAAACTTCGTAGTCCGGGTAGCTCGCCGCGTTCAGGATTTCGTCTATCCTGGAGTAGAACTCGAGGAGCATCAGCACTTCCCTCACGATAGGGTTCGAGGAAATAGGAATTTCCTTTGGGTCTTTGAGGAGCTCGATGGAGTCTGAAAGGTGAGAAAACTCCTCCTGGAGTTTTCTCTGCTCGTCGAGTCTCCTCACGCCCTCGAAAATCAGGTTGTTCGTCTGCTGATGTATGGTTCTCCTGGTATCCGACTTCCCGGGGACGAACTGAAACTCTCCGTCGGTTACGGCTATCAATCTGAAAAACGCCTTTTCCCCTATGGCCTGACCGGAAATCGCCGAGATGACTTCCCCCTCCTCCAGGTAAATCGACCCGGAAATATCTTTTGACTCCACGTGTAGAACGCCCGTCCTCCTGTTGAGAGCGAACATCTGGAGAATGTCTGGCAACGAAACGTGGGAGAGCTTGCCGGAAACCTCCGTGTCGCCGGATACGAATGCCGTGCTCATCCCTTCGTAGTTCAGAATTTTGGCGACCCGAAGGAGAAACTCGCTCATGTTGAAAGGTTTTCTGACGAAGTCGTCCTTTCCCGGTGTAAAGGTGGGGATGCTTCTCTCTTCTTCCGAGAGATATATGACGGGGATGTCTCTGGTCCTTGGATTCGACCTTAGAATCTGAATCAGTTTGGGTGTGGGTAGAACGGGCAGGTCGGCGTCCACGACGAGCAGGTCCGGCAGTTTGAGGAGCGAGATTTCGAGAGCCTTGGAGCCGTCGCGGGCAGTGAAAACCTGATAGCCCTTGAGCGTGAGGTGGGAAGCTATTTCGTTGAGGGAGTTTGCGTCTTTCTCCGCCACCACCACTTTTTTTACGTCATCTCTGGTCATCAGAACCCACCCTGAATCAGATAGAGCTCTTGAATTTTTTCATACAATATCTCCACCATAACCTCGTCTGATGTGTTGAATCCCATCATTTTACCGCCCTCCAGCCTCCCGCAGAGAGCGTATGCGCCGGTTTCCTTCAAATATATGAAAATCACGTTTTGGTCGAGCCTGTCATCCCCCGTCGGGACTACTATGATGTTCCCCGTTTCCATCTTCGGGATTGCCATCTTTCCCAGTATGTAAATCTTTTTTCCGGAAGATTCTCCCAGGTCGAACGTCCCTATTGCCTGTCTGATCAGTTCCGGCCTAGGTCCCGCGACGATTATTATTCCCCTGGTATTTTCTTCTATGCACAGGTCGTGGGCGACCACCTCAACCACCTTGAGAAGCTCGTCGGCATCACACTGGAAGTATCTGTTGCGCCCGAAATCCGGTTTCACTCTGTGTGACTTCCCTTCCAGTTGACCAGACCCGTTTTTCCAGCGCGAAGGAGGGCCGAGAATCACGTCCAGGAGATCCCACAGGTTTCTGTCATAAAGGTGAAACCTCGAGGCAGCGCTCCTTTTGAAGGCGATGAACTTCTGTTCCGCTCTCTCCGAGAGCTCCTCGAAGGTTCTCCCGTCTGCGGGGTATGATACGGCCCTCATGATTACATCGAACGAATATTCTCTGTCGAAGTACTCGAACGATAGGATTTTTTTCAGGGCTTTCCTCAACCTCCGTATCGTTATCAGACCGCCCAGGTAATCTGTTTCCGGAAGGAGTATGCAGAATCTGTTGTTGTCCACGCGTGATATGATGTCCGAATCCCTGAGCGTCTGCCCGATTACTTGAAGGACCTCGGACAGCTTTTCGTGGACTATGGTCTCCTTCGTTCTGCTAATCAGGTAACTGTAGTTGTCTATGAGCATGTGAATCAGCGTAAGGGGCCTTCTGAACCTGTCCGATTTGGACGCTTCTTTGTGGAAGAAGTCCCTGAAGAACATCTCTGAGTAAACTTTCGTCTCCGGGTCGAGAAGCGACACTTTCTCTAGGCGCTGTATTCTTTCAAGGTTTTTTAGCGCAAACGCGGAGTGATCCGCTATGACCTTGGCGAGAGCCCGGTCTCTTTGATCATATGGTTTCCGGGAAAGCTTCCTCCCGAGCTTGACGAGGCCTATGGGATACCCGCCATATGCGAGAGGTGCGTAAAGGAACGGCTCTTTTTCCCCTTCGGGAACGTACTCGAACGGGTACAGGTTGGTCACCTCTTCGTAGAACTCCATCTTCGACAGGTAGAACTTCGATCCCTCGTGGTCGATGTTTATCAGCCCTCTCACGGCGGCTATGGTGAACTCGTCCCCCTGCCTGTCTTCGGCGAGCCACAGAACGCACGACTCTATTTTCAGCTCGTGGATGAACGTCTCGGTGATATTGGCAAGGAGCTTCTCGTAATCGTAAGAGGTTATGATTTTGAGGCATTTCTGGTAGACAGAAGCGAGCTGGTAATACTCGAGGCTCTCTTTCATCAGCCTCTCAAGCACGTTCTCTTCGCTTTCCTCTGCCATCGCTTCTCCCAGAGCCATTCTCCCTATCCGCTTCAAAGGAACCGGAGACCGTGCCAGCACCATGGGAGTGTTCCCGTTCGAAGATTTAAGGAGCTTTTCGATGTGGTCGCCGGGTATCGTGTCGAGGTTCAGTGTGACCACGGAGGCGCGATTCAATATAGAGGGTTCTTCGATGGTATCATCTGAGGTGACAAATGATACTTCTACTATCTTCCCGTCTACGAGAAGGTTCGACCTTGTGTGCGAGGAGACGCTGTTATCTACCACGATTATCAGTCGTGAGCTATCCATTCTTCCCCGTCACATCTTGTATTTCGTGAAATCCTCTGGATCGAGCATTTCGAGGAGTTTCGCCCACCTGTCCTTCGCCTCCTCGCTCTCCTCTCCTTCGATGCTGTATGCTTTTTCAATAACCGACTCGTAAACGTATATCGGCGCGTCACAGCGAAGGGCAAGAGCGATGGCGTCGCTGGGCCTGGAGTCTATCTGAAGCTTCCTGTCGCCCTGCTCGAGATATATCACCGCGTAGTAGGTGTTGTCTTTGAGATCCGTTATCTCCACTCTCATGACGCGTCCGCCGAACTCGGAAATCACGTTCTTCAGCAGGTCGTGCGTCATTGGGCGGGGGAGCTTCATTTTCTCGAGCTCCATGGCAATGGAGTTTGCCTCGAGTATTCCTATCCAGATTGGAAGGGTAACTTTCTTGTCCAGATCACGAAGAATGACTATCGGGGAGTTCGTAACCGGGTCGATCGTAATGCCCAGGACCTTCACTTCTTTCATTTTTCCCTCCTTCGTCAGGCGAAGCCAGCGAGGGAATGGGAAAAAGCATCGGTTATGTTTACCTGGATGATTTTCCCCTTAACGTCCTCCCTTGCCTCGAAGTTGACAACCTTATTACAGGGCGTTCTGCCTGTATACTTATTATCGTCCCTTTTGGACTTCCCCTCAACAAGAACCTCCACTTTTTTCCCAACCAGCTTCCTGTAATTTTCGAGGGTTATCCTGTTCTGCAACTCCTGTAGCTCCATGAGTCTTCGACGCTTGACATCTTCATCTATCTGATTCTCAAACGTGGCGGCTCTGGTGCCGGGTCTCGGCGAATACCTGAACGAGAAGGAAATGTCGTATCTCACTTCTTCGATCAATGAGAGGGTTTCCCTGAAGTCCTCTTCAGTTTCACCCGGAAAACCTACTATGAAATCAGATGAAAACGTGATCTCGGGCCTCGCTTTCTTCAGTTTTTCTATGATGGAAAGATAATGTTCCCTGGTGTATTTGCGCCCCATCCTCTCGAGAATCCTGTTTGAGCCACTCTGAGCGGGCAGGTGCAGGTGGGGGCACAGTTTCTCGAGTTCGGCGAAACACTCGACGAGTTCATCCGAAAAATCCTTCGGGTGGGAGGTCACGAACCTGATTCTCCTTATTCCATCTATCCGGGAAACCATTCTCAAAAGCTCTGGGAAAGAGCAATCCCCATTCTTCTTTCCATAGGAGTTCACGTTTTGTCCGAGAAGGATGACCTCCACGATTCCCTTTTCAGCGAGCCTTTCGACTTCTCTCAACACGTCCTTCGAAGCTCTGCTGTATTCCCTGCCCCTTACAAGGGGAACGATGCAGTACGCGCAGAAGTTGTCGCAGCCAGTCATCACTGTTACGTAAGCTTTTACACTCCCTTCCTCCAGGAACTGATCTCCCTCGAACGTGGAAGGGATTTCCCACATGTCGAGGCCGGATAGCCTCGTTTTTCTCTTCCTCGCTTCTTTCACCATGTCCGGAAGTCTGTCTATATTGTGGGTCCCGAAAACGATGTCCACGTAAGGGGCTTTCTCGAATATCTTCTCGCCGAGCTGCTGGGCCACACACCCGCCAACTGCTATGACCGCCCCGTTTTCGCTCTTGTACCTTTTCAGCCGTCCAAGAAGACTGTAAACCTTCTGCTCCGCTTTCTCTCTCACGCTGCAGGTGTTCACTATTATGAGCTCCGCTTCTTCCGGTCCCTTTGCGGGCTCGTAGCCGAGCCGCTGGAGAAGTCCCATCATCCTCGCGGAGTCGTACTCGTTCATCTGACAGCCGAAGGTGTGGATGAAAGCCTTTTTCATATTCTAATCACCTCAATCTACAGGTAGCTGGGCAGAGCTGTAAATGAAATTATATCAAACACCCGGGGCATAATTTGCTCGTTTGAAGACGTTATCTTAAAAATGGAATATCCCAGCATCAACTCAGCTTTTATCTGGTTTTCTGACTGGTAAGAAGGCGCGCATGGCAATAATTTTTATTGACATATTTGTTATTTTTTTGCTATCCCTAAATCAAGTCCACGCATTTGAGCTATTTGAAATATATCATCACATAACAGGTCCGTAAAACCGGCAACTTCACCCTGAAACAGCCCTTCGTTTCTGTTGCCACAAAAGCGGTTCGGTTCTCGATGGCAGTTGTCTCCTCAATGGGAGAGAGAGGTTGGCTGTATTGAGGGGAGCTTTTCGATTCAATTTTTTTATTATCCTGTTGATTTCATCGTTTTGTTTTACTTCAAGAGTCTTTGGAGAGGAAAGGATAAGCGTTTTATCCCCCGGGAAAAAACACTTTGCCGGACAGACACTGTTTTTTCACATTCAGGCCACCGGGTTTTATCAAATACAAGAAATCACGGTCTATTATCGCTACACAGGAGCCAAAAGGTTCAGGAAACTTTCCCTGAAGAAAGAAAGCGAAGTCGACTTTACGGGCACGATACCGGGAGAAAAGATAATTCCCCCGGGGATCGAATATTTCATAAAGCTCACCGACGGCAGGGGGCAGGTGTTTACACTTCCTCCCCGGGACCCGGAGAAAAATCCCTTCAAACTGCCCGTCAGCCTCGATACGAGACCCCCCACGGTCGAGAAGATTTATCCTGAAGAGGGAGACGTTATAGACGAAACCCGTCCTGAAATCCGCGCCATTTTCAAGGATTTCGAGACCGCCGTCGACCCCTCATCCATAAGAATATTCCTGGACAAAAAGGACGTGACGCCAAAAAGCAGGGTTTCGGAAAACTCCGTTACCTACGTGCCCGACTCTCCCCTTTCATACGGTCCCCACACAGTAACGGTCCTGGCCGCCGACCCCTTCGGCAACCGCTCTCCCCCCAGGGAGTGGTCCTTTACGGTCAGGCAGACCGCCCGCTTCGACAAGGCCGATGTTACACTTGAGCTTGACGGCGAAGGCCGTTTGGAAGTTTTAGAGAAGGATTCCTCCGCTTCACCCGACTGGGCGCTTCAATCCAGGGGAAAACTCACCACCGACATAAGGAAAGGAGATTTCACTTTTAATTTTTCCGGTAACGTCTGGTACAGGGAAGAGGACGGTCCAGGTCCCTCAGACGACAGGTTCAACCTGACGGACTACCTGGCGGAGGTGCGCTTTGGCAAGGCGTATCTGAGATTGGGAGACGTGAGCGTGAATCTAACAGAGCTATCGGGAGCTTCTCTGTCCCGCCGGGGAGCCGTCATGGGCATAAAGACAGAAGATTACGAGATACAAGGGTTTTCAACCCGAAGCACATACGTAACGGGTTTCAACGGGGGCATCGGTGCCTTCAACCCGGACAGGAGAATACTCGGCGGCAAGGCAAAGGGAACACTGATAAAACCCCTCGATCTCGCTCTCACTCTGCTCTACCTTGCGGGAAAAATCGAAACCCCAGGCGGGTACGGCGTTTCAACGACCGAGGCACCCAGCGAGGGCGACCTGTTCTCTATTCTCCTCGAAGGAAAGATTCGTGGAGAGAAACTCTCCTTTTCTTCAGAATACACAGCTAGCAGATTCGACGAAGACCTGACATCTCCCGATGGAAAGAAAACCGACAGCGCGTGGAAGGTCAAGGTGGGGTCCAGGGGAGATGGATACAACCTCACGGCATTCGTTAAGTACCTGGGACCCGACTTTTCAACCATCGTCTCTCCCACATCAGTCAACGACAGGATCGAATACACCCTCGGGTGGGGATTCGGGACATCGCCCCTGTCATTTCAGTTCAACATTTCCCATTACGAGGACAACGTGGACAGGGATCCCACCCTCCCGGTCATCAGAAACAAAAGCGGGTCGGTGAGGGTCACCTTTTCCAGCCCGGGGGGCTTCTCAGTCTACTCCGGTTACTCGATCACCTCCCAGGACAGCGTGAGAGAGCCTTCCTCATATAGCCCTACCAAACAGGTGACCCACATCATCAACCTGGGAGCGAGTTTCCCCGGTACAAATTTTTCCTTCTTCCCCATCTACACTTACACGAAGGTCAACGACAGGTCCGCTGCCACCAACAACGACAGCGAGACGCACAATTTATCCGTATCCGCATCTTACCGTCCTTCCGAAAACGTATCCCTTTCGCCCGTCTTCTCATACACGAACATTCGACCGAGGTCGACCGGCCTCACCACAGAGACGCTTCAGTCGGCGTTGAGCGGGACGGTGTCGCTCATGGAGGGGAAACTCTCCCTGAACACCACCCTTTCCTGGGTGGACAGCAAGGGGTCTGAAGGGCTCTCCCACACGGTTGTCTGGAGCGGAATCGGACAGATAAATTTCCGCGCCGAAGATTACCTGTTCGGTTACGGAACTCAGACCCTCTCTTTGAGAGGGCAGTTTTCCAGGAACGAGGACAAAGTCGCTGGAACAGCCGACGAGGATTACTCCGTTTTCCTCGTCGTGTCCTTTGGGATTCCCGTGAACGTATTCGGGAGTCCTCAAGGAGGAGGTTCGTAAAATGCTGTCGTTTTCAGGGAAAAAGATGCACCAGGTCCTACAGGAATTTTGCTGGAAGCGAAGGAAAGTATACGTCATTTTCATCATCGTTTTGGCTTTCTCTCTTTTCTTCCCAATCATCGCTTCTGCTCAGTTTGATGTGACATTGCCCACGTTCACGGTGACGAATGTCACTGGGTGCACCGTCACCATCGACGTGAGCGACCCTGGAGGGCAGTGTGCAGGTGCGGGGTGTGGTTTCTTCTGGGATACCGCCACCTGGATAACGGGTACGGTTTATCAAGGCTCCAATTCATACACATAT
Organism: uncultured bacterium; assembly: GCA_964429585.1. Taxonomy (GTDB): domain Bacteria; phylum Desulfobacterota; class Deferrimicrobia; order J040; family J040; genus CAYSCN01. Next base: position 11,737 of record CAYSCN010000034.1, read on the forward strand.
TCGTCGAATGGGGATTATAACCTCGACTGGGCGTGTGGTCCCGAACCCTGTGCTTCATCTAATGCCACGGTTGTGCACATTACATCCTGTGGGGGGGCATCCGATGTGACCCCTCCCGTGGTGACCATTACAAATCCGTCTACGGACCCATACACGACGTCAAATCCCGCCATCGATATATCAGGCACCGCAACGGACGACACAGGAGTATCGGACTTGAGAGGTTTCGTAAACGGCAGTCTCTACCCTGTGCTGTCAGCAATCGGGGGTCCATTTTGGTCCATGTCCAGCGTTCCTCTCAATCCAGGGAGCAACACGATCACGGTGGAAGCCGAAGACAGCGCGGGCAACGTGGGAAGCGACTCTATTACTGTTATTTATCAGGCGGACACGACGCCCCCGACCATCACCATCACCTCACCGACGAACCAGCCGACTTACGTCACGACGACTCAGCCCATATCCCTTGCGGGAACTGCTTCCGACGATACGGGTGTAACTTCCGTGACCTGGTCGGACAACCGCGGCAATTCGGGAACGGCAACGGGAACGACATCCTGGTCAATCTCTTCCATCCCGCTTGTTCCCGGGACTACCCTCATCACCGTGACCGCTCACGACGGCGCCGGGAACACCTCTTCCGATACGATATCTGTCTCCTACACTCCCCCTGACCTGGCTCCTCCTACCGTCACGATAACCGGCCCATCTTCACTTGCCTCCTTCACGGTCACAAGCCAGGTCGTGACTCTGTCGGGAACGATGTCCGACGACGTTGGCGTTACTCAGATAACCTGGCAGGACAACCACGGTAATTCCGGGATAGGAGTCATAACGGGCGCGAACTCCTGGACCATTCCGGGGATTTTACTCCTTCCTGAGCCGGAGACCAACGTAATCACAGTCACCGCTTACGACGCGTCGGAAAAGACGGGCTCCGACACGATAACCCTCATCTACACTCCCGCCGGCGTTCGTTCCGAGGGAAACTTGAGCGCCATCTCTATGGACCTCAACTTCGTTTACCCTTACGAACCCGGAATGGGAGCGGATATGTACGAAAATTTGTCCAAGCAGGTCACCGTGCCCAGAAACGCCACAGACCTGGTAGCCGTGGCGCGAATCGAGTATTCGGGCACGGGACACCTGACGGGCTTCTGGAAGGTGGACGGCCAGATACTCTCGGCGGTTGAGCTGGACCTTCCTCAGGCAGGAGGAATAGACATCTTTTACCCCCCGCCATACCCTCCTGGCTTTCCTCCCCTTCCCACTTACGATTCGGGTCCTCACCAGGTGACCTTCGACATCGTCGGTCCCGAGTCCATGGCAGGTATTTCCGAGCCCGTCATAACTTACTACGTGGAGACATCTGCCTCCTCTTCCCCCGGAGCCTGGAGAATCGGGCTTATATCTCCATCTGACGGTTCCTACATCCCCTTCCCTCACTTAACGGGTAACGACATGACGCTTACGTGGACGAAGCTTCCCGGTGACTACACCTACAGGTGGGTCATTTTATCGGGTGATACGGGGGAGATTCTTCTCCAGGGAGAGGTCGAAAATACCGGTACAGTCGTCCTCCCGTCTGATTTCAGCGCTTCGGGTTTTTCCGACAATGCTCCCTATAAATGGAAGGTCATAGCTACAACCCCGAATGGGACGACCGCCGGCCAGAGCAGGCTGAACACCTTCTACTTCTCCATCCCCGAAGATGAAGGAGCGATGAGAATCAGGAATTTCCGCATCGAGAAAGAGACCGGTACCGGACTGCAACCCGTCTCACCCCGAAGGATTCAGGGTCCCGGAAGTCTCCTCGACTTATTCTTCCCGCGAGAGGCGGAAGCGGCCTTCGGAATGTTCACAGAGATGTCCGTTTACGGCTCTGAATCCGGAGGCGAGGTCGACAGAGTGGAGGTGAGCCCTGGCGACACCGTATCAATAACATTCAATTTGAAAAACGACTCTACTACCCTCAAAACAAACATCCTGGTGAAGCTCTTCGTAGATGGAAGGGACAACCTTGTCGACTCGTACATCGTCCCTCAACTTGCCGCAGGAGAGGAGAAAACTATCCGGTTCACGTACACAGTGGAAGATTCCTACACCCACACCCTCGAGGTCGTAGTCTCTCAGATGCCTGCCGGCGAAGAGGTTGTTCTCGCCACGAGGGAAGGTTTCCTCGTTGGACAGGAAGATTCTCCTCCCGAAACTCACGATACCCCGCCCGACGAGGGTTACTGGATAGGCGAGTTCAATCTGAAACCTCTCCAGGAAACCTGCACCGACCAGGGCATCGGCAGGAAAGTCTGCTCCGGGACGGGGACCATAGAGGTGGACTTCTTAAGCTCCCACCAGGTCGAATACTCGGATATAGTCGTCGACACGACGACAGGCAAAGTGGTCGAGGGACAGGCGAACATGGAGTTCCCCGGTGGAATCGATATTGACGTAATGGGCGGGTTCATCACCGTCACCCTTGCCTCCATCACGTTCACTCCCGAAACAGCCACGTGCTCGGGATACGCTACGGGAACGTTCCCGTTCACGAGCTCTACTTTCCCCCTCTCGTTCGAAAACCTCTACGCCAGGAAGACAGGCCTTTCGGGTCACCTCGTCTTCGAAAACCAGGTTACCTTCGACGTTTCCCAGCTTCCAGGCTTCGAGGTTCGTATAAACGGCGGTTCGAAGTTCAGACTCTCTCACAACACGATCGTCTCCTCGACGATTGCCGGGAAAATCCTCCTTCCCGAGGTGTTCCTCAGAAAAGGGGGTTCTGGCTCCGGATTCGACTTCTCGAATCTTACCATCGATTCCACGGGCGCCACCGTGGAGTTTTCCCTCCCCTCCTCTCTCCTCGGGGGGACGAACCTCTCCGTTCAGGGAACCGCCGTCCTTGATCTTTCAACGATGAATTCTCCAGAGGGAGTGACTCCCCAGTTCCTCGGTCTCTATTTCAAAGATTGCAAACTCCGCCTGCCGTCCTCTTTAGGCATACCGGATATAACGATAACCGGATTTTACATTGATGGAACGGGCGTGAACGGTTCCTTTTCCACGGACGACCTGAACATCCAGTTCGAGAATGGCGGTTTCCGGATTTCCGTCACTTCGTTCAGTCTCTCTTTCACTCACAATTCCATCTCGGGGAGCAAGCTCTCCGGACAGGTCACGATTCCGTACATAGACGCTTCTCTGGACTATGACATCGCCTTCGACGGCGACGGTCTGAGCGAACTCGTCATGACGACAAAACAGGACCGTTCGGTAACTTTAGCGCAGTTTATAAAAATCACGTTAAAAGAAGGTAGCGAAGTCAAATTCATCGAGGATCTTCTCCGGGCGGACATGAGCATTTCGGTGAACGGGCTTCAGGATTTTCCCATCCCTCTCACAAATCTTGCGTTTCACCTGATCATAGATTCGGCGGGCAACGTGGGAGTCTCCGAGTTCAGCGGGGGTAGCCTCTCCAGCTTCATAAACCTGGGATCCAATCAATCGCTCGACTTTGGCGGAATATTTCCTTTCACCCTCGAGAAGGTGGGGATGAAGGTGGAAAACTCGGCACTCGCCTTCCTCACCTCGGGGAAAATCTCTCTTTCCGAGGTGCTGGGTCTCGTTGGAGAGGGGGGCGGAGCCGAAATGACGATATCCGCCTCTAAAAACGGCATTACCGTTAGCGACGTGAACGTCGCATTCGACGATTGGGGAATAACATTCGATGGTTACGTATCCTGGGGTTCCGACAGGTTCTCCGGCAGGCTCGAGATGGGGGTGGTCGACCTTCTGACAGCGACCGCCGATATAACCATAGGCAACGAAAACGGGGTCACTTACTGGAAGGTGTGGAGCGACATGGCGCTTGCGGGCACCGGAATTCCGCTTGGGGCTCTCCCAGTCTCCATATACGGGTTCAACGGGGGAGCCTACTACAACATGGTCCCCCAAAGAGACGAGGACTCCCACAGAATAACCGGAATGAACGTGTCTGGCGGAAGTTTCGGTTTCCTCGCTGGAGCCGACCTGGGGACCAATTTCGACAATGGTTACACCTGGAACGGAAGCTTCTTCATGGAAATCGCGGCCGGCAACGTCGGTGGAAACGGCGAAACCTCAGGGTTCGTGTTCAGCATCAGAGGTGACTCCTATCTGTTCTCCTCTCTGACGAACCGCGGCTCGAACAAGATTACGACGGAAATCTCCTTCGGTTACGACGAGGCGAACTTCGGAGGCGCGTTCTTCTACGCATCTTTGGGGATTCATCTCGATTACCACGGCGTCGTTAGGATACCCGCCTCCGGGTCGGGGACCGCTCAGGCAGAACTGCTTTTCTCCGCCGACGAGTGGTACGTCAACATAGGAACCAAGGAAAGCCCCATCTCCCTCAAGGCGCTCTACATTTTCGACAGCAGCGGCTACTTCGACATAGACAGCGGCGGCATATTCCTCGGATTCAGGCAGGGAGTAAGCGCTGAGGGCTCCTGGTGGATCTTTTACGCCAAGCTCGACGCGGGGATATCTGGCGACGCGGGAGTCGGGTACAATCCCTTCTACGTCTTCGGTCAGGTTGCTGCGTGGATCGACCTGGAAGCGGGGGTGGACATTTGGCTCGGTCGCTTAACGATATTCGACGCTGGAGTGTACGCGAACCTGGGTGTTAGGGCTCCCAACCCGTCGAAGATCTGGGGAAGGGTCGCATTCCACTTCAGCGTCCTGGGCGGGCTCGTCTCGGGAGAGTTCTCGGCGGGTTTTGCCTGGACGATACAGGGAAGTTCTGTCGGCGGAGAAGAAGGAGGTATAGAACTTCCCCTCCCGGTTGCGACCGTTATCCCTGCGGAAGGGGCAACAAACGTGTCGCTCGCGCCGAATCTAAGAGCCAGGTTCCCCTTCCAGGCAGAGGAAGTGCAGCGCTACGGCGGCGGAATAATGTACAAGATAGATTACATAGACGCCAAGCTCTACAAGATCGTCAGTGCCGGCGGGGGAGAACAGAGAATCGAAGTTGAACCCATTCCCGGAAACGAGGGAAAGGGAATATCCAGCGACGGTTCATACTGTTACTTCCGCCCCTTACGCTTCCTCGACGAGAACAGCACGTACGAATTCGAGGTTCAGGCAAATATGATGATAAGCGAAGATTACGGTTCCACGTGGCAGGAATACTGGCGTTCCGGGTACAGGACCACGTTCACCTCCAGATTCACGACGGGAGAAATCTCTCCAATATGGAACGCATACGTCGATTCCACATATCCCAGACCTGGTCAAAAACACGTCTTCACTTCCTCCAACGTCTACCTCGCCTTCAGAGCGGGAATACCGGACGGATACTCGGCTATTTTCTACAGAAGAGAGGGCGGGTTGTGGACGCAACTTGCCTCATCAAGGGCGGGAGAACCTGGTATGAGATACGCCGCGGTTGGAATGAATCAGCAGATAGGAGGCGTCGTTGGGCACCAGGTTGTATCGGGCACGGACATATCCTGGGATGCCTCCAGAAGAAAAATCACCGTGAAGACCTTAGGGGCTAGTGGATTGCCGGGAAGATTCGACCCGAACACAACCTACAAACTTGCCGTGGTGGAAAACGGAACGAGCAAGGAGGTCTACCGCCTCATCTTCACAACCGGAAGTTACGGCAACTTCAGGGAACTGATGGAGGCTTCGCCTATTAACGCCCGCGTTGGAACCGGCTCGATTCAGGGCTCGGCAAACGAGGTTGAGGTCAGAACAGTCGACTTTGAAACGGCGGAGCCGATTTTCTGGAAGGACGTGGAATACATTGAAATAACCCCTCAGGTTCTCGGTGAACCCACTGTGGTCGTCTGGAGGCAGGTCTACTGGTCGCTTTCGGGAGTTTCGGGTCAGGGAAGCTACGACTTTCCCATCCCCGATCCCCACGACACAGCCATAGGACCGCAGGGAGACGCCCAGGGAGGGGCGCCCGGGTGCTCAGACGTAACCTTCCAGATGCCCGGTGGTTCGTGCTCGTTCGCGAGCGACTGCACTCACTTCACGTGCACGGGAGAAGGATATTATCAGGTAAACATGAGACCCGCGGTTTTGGTCTCCCCCTCTTACTTCGACAGTCTCGGTCAGACGAATTCAATCCTGCTCTCGCTTACGTTCGACGTAGGCTACAACGACTTTTCGGTCAACACATCTCTCACTCCAGAGGCGAGTCTGTGGACCAGCGCCTCGATACTGAACACGATCGTATTCGACAGTGAAAAGCAGAACATCTGGGAGCACATAACCAGTCCACCCAACACCTACACCGTCACGATAACCTACCGCCAGATAAACGACTCTTCTTCCCTCGCAGACAGGCAGGGCTCCTTCACCGTAAACATCCCGCGTGAGGCGTTTCAAGTCTACATCCCCTTGATTGAAGAAACGGGAGCCCCTCCGGGCGGAGGAGAGACAGGAGGCGGTCAGCCGCCAGGTGGAGGCGGGGCTGGCGAGCTGCCCGGTGAAGGCGGAACGGGTGGAGGCGGAACCGGTCCGGGCGGTGGACTTCCGACTCAGCCAAAATGAGAGGTCTGACCATGAAGAAAGCAATTAGAGCCTATTTAATCCCGGCGTTGATATTTTTCTTCTTCTATTCATATTTCGCAGTTCCAAAGTCGCTTGCAGTTGTATACAGAATCCTGGCGGCCCCCGAAAAAGACCGCGTCATCCTGCGCTGGTCCCTTCCCCTCGAGGGAAATCTCCCCGACGGTTTCGTTGTTGAAAGAAGAAAGGACGGAGAAAAAGAGTGGGAGCGCCTGACGGAAAAGCCCATCCTTCGAGTGAAGGACAGGGAAAAGGTGAAAGATATCCTCGGCGAGGAACAGTTTGGAAGGGTCGAGCCCCTTCTCTTTCCGAAGCCTCCCGACTTCACAAAGGAGAAAAGAGCCATTAAGGAGGAGAGGACACGCAGGTCTTTGCTCCTTCTCATGGCAGACATAGACCCCCGCCTCGCGGACGCTTTAGCCATCAGGTTCGTTGATACAGGAGTCTCGAAGGGAGAACGATACTTTTACAGAATCCTCGAGGTCTGGAAGGGGGAACTCCTCGGGGTGGTCGCTCAAACGGCTCGCTCCGTTGGGCTTAACGACTACAGGCCGCTTCCCCCCGTTACGGAGGTGAAGGGCGTCCCTGGAGACAAAAGCGCCTACTTCAGGTGGATACCTGACAGAATTTTCTCCGCCTATGACGTTTTGAGAGCTGACTCCCCCACGGGAGAGTTCAAAAAGGTCAACGAGGGACCGGTCATAATTCCCGTGATGGGAGAGAGAGAGGGTCCCAGAATGCCCAAGTACTTTTTCGTCGACAGAAACCTGGAAAACGGGAAGAAATACTATTACCGCGTCAGGGGAATCGATTCCTTCGGGAGAGTATCTCCTTTGAGCGCATCTGTGGAAGTTGTTCCCGCGGATTACACTCCACCCCTCGCCCCCGTGGGACTCGACTCAGAAGTCGAGAACGACACGGTCATCCTGAGGTGGAAAGACTCTCCCGAGGAGGACCTGGCAGGGTACCACGTCTATCGCGCCGTCTCTCGCAAGGGTCCCTTCAAGAGACTGACCAGGACTCCCCTCGGAAAAGGAGAAAACCTCTTCGTCGACGATGGGCTTCCGATCAACTCCTCCTACTGGTACAGGGTAACAGCGGTAGATGAGAGCGGGAACGAGTCTGGGCCATCCGTGCCGGTCTACGTTAAGGTTCTCGATAAAATTCCTCCAGCCGTTCCCTCCAGCCTCACTGCCAAGACGGAGCCTGGAAAGGTGCTCCTTACCTGGGTCGGAGGCGGCGAATCCGACTTGAGAGGCTTCAAGATTTTCCGCTCCACTGACAAAGATACGAAAGAATTCCAGCTCGTTAACAGGGAGCCCGTGAGGGAGGCGAAATTCGTTGACGTCCTGCCGAAGAACATGAGTGAAATAACAATCTATTACAGGGTGAAGGCTGTCGATTATTCATATAATGAAAGCGCCTTTTCGGACGTTGTAGAGGCGCGGCTTCCTGACGTCACCCCACCCGACGTGCCTCAAATAAAAGACTTTTCTGTTGAAGAGAAAAAGATAACCATCTTCTGGTTTAAAAATACCGAGCCGGACCTGGCAGGGTACGACCTTTTCAGGGTGGAAAAGGGTAAGGAATCGGACGCGAAGATAAAAGTAAACGATGAACTCATACCTCCTGAATCTGACAGTTACACCGACGTAAACGGGCTCAAACCCGGAGTGAAGTACAGCTATACTCTCGTTGCGGTCGACGACGACGGGAACGCCTCAAAGCCATCGAGGAGCGTTGTCGTCTCCACGTTCGACGCAACCCCACCGCCATCACCCACAAGCATCAAAGCCCGCTTCGATGGGAAGGAGAAAACGGTCGTGGTCTCCTGGGACAATCCCGATGTCTCTGACCTTATGGGCGTTGTTCTTTTAAGAGCCAAGCGGGAAGGGGGGCCGTTTTTCCCTCAGACAAAAATAATCCACGAGGAATCATACCGGGACTTTCGCGTGAAACCTGGAAAAACCTACTTCTACCGGCTCATTGCCTTCGACGAGTCGAACAACAGGTCCGAGCCGTCAAAGGTTATCTCCGTCACGGTGCCGGTTTCTTATGAGTAGAGACGGGAGAGCAGGAACCTTCGAGCATCAGAGCCACCGAACCGGTGTGGGACAACGTGGTATTTCGGAATTCGGATGGCGGATTGCGGAATGCTTTCAATATTCGAAGCACGAAGCACGAAATACGAAATTCGAAACAAATCCTAAATTCGAAATACAAATGTTCAAAACATACCTAGAGAAATGGTCCGTAGTTGTGTAGTTGCGTAGATGCGTAGTTGGGTGAGGTTTTTCGCAACCACGATAACTACCCAACCACAAAACCACGAACCAAATTCACTCCACGCTTCGGCCAATCGGATTTAAATATTCGAATTTGTTTCGTATTTAGTGCTTCGGATTTCGGATTTTTACTTATCAATAAGCTTCGCCGCGAGGAATTATGGCGTAGACGTAAAGGATTTTCTCGTATTTATTCGGGGTGAAAAGCACCCTCCATTTTCCAACCCTGAGCCGGTAATCTCCCTTGAGTTCACCGGTAAGGGGCCTCACCTGCTGGTCAAGAAGCGGATTTTCCTGAGTTTCGAGCCTCCTCAACGCTTCCTTGATTCTCGATTTCGTTGCAGCGTCCAGCTTCGAGTACTGCTTCACCGCGCTGGGCTTGACCTCAACCTTCCAGCTCATCCAGGCTCTTTCCCCTGATCCCCTTTCTCACTTCCTCCCTGCCGGCCCTTATCTGCTCCACCCAATCGGGACGGGATAGGATTTCCAGCGTCTCCTTGTGCCGCTCCACGTACTCATCCACGAGTTCCGTTAGAATGTCTTTTATGTCCCTCTTCTCAATGCTGGCTATTATCTTCAAAATGTCCCGCTTTTCCTCCGGAATGCGAACAGTCACGGTCTTCATTATTTCACCTCCTTCCGGGTACATTGATAGATTAGTAGATTAATCGACTTGTGTCAATGTGTTTATGTCTAAATGGGAGCGAGGTTCCGTGGTTCTGCTTCTCGTGGT
>CAYSCN010000035.1:0-19878 GCA_964429585.1 uncultured bacterium
CCTCACAAAGAGGCCTGACCTGATTAAGAAGGGATCCTTTTCCGAACCGCCGAGCATCTGAAGCACCGAACCTCCGAGGAAAACGTGGTATTTCGTGATGCGGATTTCCGCAAACCAAAATTGATGTAATTCCGCAATCCGCTATCCCTAATCCGCAATTGAACAATTCCGCAGTCTGCAGTCCGAATTCCGCATTGCCATCTGCTACACGGAGGTTCGGATGTTCTGTGGCTCGGAGCTTCGGAGGTTCGGCGGCTCGCATGTCATGTGTTCCGTGGTTGAGGTGGTTGTGTGAGTGCGTGATTTTCCGCAGATATGAAATTGTATTAATTATATCTACTGTTTGTTGTGAAAGTTGGTGTTAATTCAGTTTGAAAAAGCTTGAAAGGAGAAATTTATAGTGAAGAGGAAAGGATTGACCGTGGGAAAGGTTAGAAGTTTTCTCTACCAATTCGCGCGTTTTCTCGGTGATATAAACGCTATTCTTACGGGCCACATTTGGCGGAGGATAAGAAACAGGATTGTCGGGAAGATTTCGGGACGCGTCCTCTGGGGAAAAATTTTCAGGAAGTGAGGAGATAGGATTGGTTATGCTCTTTTGGTTTTGTCTTGCGGCTTATTATACCCAGTCTGTGCCCGTCAAAATAATTGAGTAAAAGAGCAGGAGGAATAATGTGTTGATTAGACTATTTTCACGATTTTTGAAGGATTGCGCCAGGATTGTCGGGAAGTTGAAGGATTTTTTCTTTGAAAACCCACGCAGTGAGTCTGACGATGAAGAGAAAAACTCTCCCACAAGGGAAGATTTACTCTTCTCGGAGGAGAAACTTTCCCGATCAGGGAAGACCGAAGGCGTTCCCGAACCCATAAAAGCTTGTACTCCACGGGAAAAGTTTTCGTACATTGGGTCAGATTTCCGAATGGTGACGAGGGAATTTTCGATTCCTGTTGAGACGGATGTTCGGCCTCATGCGGGAGGAGATGGGCTTTTTGATGAAGGTTCCGAGCCAGCCCCTTTTGTGGGTAGAGAAAAAGAGTTCTGCGAGGGGGGACCTCAAAGGGAGCTGGAAAGCAATGAAAAAATCGATCCACATGAAAGGCGCCATCGTACCTCTCCAGCGATGGGGAAGCCCGTCCGGTTTACATGGATGGGTAGAGATTGCGTTCTGTATGTCCCGGGAAGAAAAATGGCGAATGTTGCAGTTGATGGACCACTCGTTTTCCTTGAGGGGGAAAGAGGAGATGGAGAGCTATTCATTACTCCTGTGACGATTGAAAAGCAAGATAGTTACGCTTCTTTTCCAATTACTTCGGATGATGGTGAAATCGTATTTCCTGAAGCCGTCAGGGTTGTTTACGTGCTACACGGCGAGAAAGTTTGGTGTCACCCGGTTTTCAGGGTACCCTACAGGGTTTTATCGGTGAAGAAAGCGCTGGAGAAGGCTGATGTTGGGGGAAGGCTATCTTTGTTTTCCCGGGTTCTTCAATTTCTTTGCTTCCTCGAAAACAGTGGGCTTTCCATGAAAGAGGGCCTGTCTGTCGAGGACACGATTTTTTCATCACCTGATGGGAGCAAGATCATCGTTCACCCCTATCTCGTGGGAGAAGAGAATGGAGTTGGAGATGGAGGAAGGCGGCTTCTGAAATGGTTCTGGAATATTGTGAAAGAAGATTTCAGGAGGGTCGATGAGGGAGAGTTCGCTTTTCGTCTTATCGAGCAGGATGTTTTAAATGGAGAGTCATTCGTGGCTCTGGCACGCAAAATTCAAGAGTATCTTCCCGGCGCGCTTCGGGGCATAAAGAAAGGCCGGTTGTATGTGGACGTGAAAAACTTCCAGGGTTACAAAATGTTCCAGCCTCACTTCGTCGATATGAGGAAGAAGATAGAAGGAAATTTCGGCCTGACGTGTTTCTTCGTGATGAAGCCGTTTGCCGCGACGAACAGGCATGATATTAGACACTATCTCGAGAAGTCGGGATATGAGGTTGAATTTGTCGGAGACAGTAACGTTGTGAATCGCGTCATTTATCACGTCCGGGAAATGTACGGGAAGACTATACGAAAGAAGCCCGTCGAGCAGAAGGATGACAGAGCAATAATAGCCAGAATCATGAAAGACGTTCAGGAGGACCAAATCGATGTGATTGTTGTAGTTACTGGGGATGCTCACTATTTGTCCGCAATGAGAGATGCATTGGTGAAAGGAAAGATGGTGTATCACCTTTCCCCGACAGAGGGGTGCCTGAACCAAAGATATTGGGAATTGACCGAGTATCCAGGGTATTCATTAGGGATATACGGGGAAATGTTTCCGGAGACATTGAACATTCAGAAAGAGAGGGGAGAAGTAAGATGAGCGTAAATGCTTTTATTCCTGCTATTAATGCATTTATAAAGAATCTGATAATTTTATTAGTAATGCCTGTTTGGGAATACCCTTATCTTTTTATTTTCGGCGGTATTTGTGTGATTTTTGCTGTGGTTTGGGGGTGTCGCTCCTTAAAGTTGGCAAGCGAATATAGGGCAATTCGCAGATACATTGAGGGGGGACAGGATGCACCTCCTGTAGTTAATAGAATCAGGAAATTGCTGAACAGGACCTCGCAGAGGGATGGGTATCTTTCCCGGGAGTTCGTCGAGGGAGTCATCCGGCGTGAGGTATCGGACCTCGTGGGTCTAACGACACTTATAACGAGAATGCCGTCGATATTCCTCATACTTGGGCTCCTTTTCACGTTCGTTGGGCTCATCATTGCCACGTCAAAACTGAAAGGAATCGCTTTCAGCGAGTTTACAGTCGAGTCACTCGTGATGGGACTGCAGGAAGTTATTCCAGGCATGTCTACTGCTTTTGTTTCTACTTTTTGGGGGATAGTTCTATTTCTTATTACCAGGTTTTTAAACTACTACCGAGGGTTCTCCCCGGCCAGTCTGGAAAAACTCCTTGACGGTCTGGAGGGGAGAATATACGAGGAGTTCGGTCTCGTCGGTGGGACGGTGGAAAATCTCCTGCTTGAATACATAGTCAAATTTGATTCTTTTGCTTCAACGTTGAAGGAGAGCGTCAAAGAAGGTGTCCTGGAGGGACTTTCACGGTCCATTGAAGATGGATTCAAGAGGGGGGTGGAGGAATTCCGGGTTGCGGTGGAATCCATGGTAAAAGTCATCAACGGGACGATGGAAGAATTGAAATCTGAAGTCTGTACTTTGAAGAGTTTCGTCGAGGAGATTGGAGAAAACACGGAGAGTATCAGGTCGCTAAATGGAGTTGCCCGTGAGGTCAGGGAAGCGCTCGACAGGGCAGGAAGGCAGTTTGTCGAAGGGATAAGCAGGATCGAAAAGAAGGAGGAGTATTACAACGGGATGCTGGAAGAGCTATCAAACAGTGTGGCCAAGATGGAATTATTGAATGAGTCCTTGGTGGGAGCCAGGAGTGCGTTCCAGGAAGTTTACTCTGCGCTCGATGTGCTGACCGGTGTCTTGAAAGGCCTTGAGAGGAGCGTCGATAGATTGAGGAATACGGAGAGGTTGCTTGCTCGTGGCGCAGGTGAGGCAGCGAGTTCGATCAGGGAAGAGGCTTCGAACCTAATTGAGAGATTCGAGAATGTGACTGAAGCGGCGAGGAATCTTTCTGAGAGCTTAAATGTCCTCGAGAAGTCTTACCCGTTGGTTGTGGGGGCTGTGGAAAAACTCGAAAAAACCGTAGAAACTTCTGGAGGGATACTTTCCACACATGAGAGAGTTGGAGAAATGTATAAAGAGTTCATAGAGGAGACTGCTAATGATTTTGGGGTATTGGGCTTGAAATTGAACGAAATTCTAGAGAAGATGGAGGAGCTCAGCAGATGGCTTGGGGAGTCAGTGATTTCTGTTACTGGCGTGGTTGACAGTCTCGAGTCGCTTAAAAAGTTTTCGACCGAAATCCCACAATTTACAACTAGGCTCGGCTCGTATCAAAAGAATCTCGAAGAGTTTGCTTCAAAAATAAATCTCGATGGAAATTTCAAAGAATTTCTTGAACATATGAGAGGAATCTCCGAGGTTCTCAAGGGGTACAGGGCAAATCTTGAAACGACCGGGAAAAGGTTTTCTCTCTGGGAGCAATCTATCTCTGATGCTATAAGGGACCTCATTCGAGTGATAGAGAGAACTCAGGATAGAGGCGAAGGAAGGGGGATCCAGTGAGAGGTTTTCTGAGGTACACGGATGACATTGCCATCGATGAAGACTTCTGGACTCCTTTCGTAGATGTTTTCGCATCTGCTCTTTTCGTTCTTCTCCTCTTCGTGATAGTGGCTCGATTTTCAGAAAACCTCCTGATGATGGAGCAGAGGAAGAAGATACAGGAGATGATTCGAAAGGACCTGTCGTCGCTCAACCTTTCCTCGGCGACGATAGAGTGTGAAAAACCGACGGGCAACGCAAAATACAGGATCTACCTTCTCGCAGACGAGTTTTTCCCCCTCGGGAGCGCGGAGATCAAGAACCCGGAGGATATGAAGATTCTCGGGTTGACGTTGAAAAAGTACATCTCGAACGAGAAATTCAGGATAAAAAAGGTGGAAATACATGGACATACGGATATCATTCCCCTGGGTCCCGCCTGGTCCAGGAAGTATTACTCCAACTGGGGGCTCTCTGCGATGAGGGCTGTGAAGGTGGCACACATCTTTGTAGACGAGTGCGGCATGGACGGAGGTAAAGTTCTCGTTGCCGGCTCGGGAAAGTACGAACCACGGGTTTATAAAAAATACAGGGATTATGAGAAATTTTTAGACGATTTTTCGAAAAAATGGAGTATTCCGAGATCCGACGAGGCGACCCTTCTTGCGAGGGCATCGAGGGAACTGTCAAAGAACAGGCGGATCGAGATAGTCATTTACTTCGATGAGAGGAGAGGTCTTTTCCGATGATTGGTGTTCGGGCCATGTTGGATATTTTTCATGGCATGAGTAGAAAAGGAATATGAGAATGGTCACAGGGAACGTTATCGAGAAATTGAAAATCCTTTCCGCGGGATGTAAAAAACTGGGATTCTCTGAAGAGGCGGAGAGAATTGAGCAGAGGTTGAAGGACTTTGAGGAGCCCCTCCTTGTTATGGTTGTGGGCGAGGGGAAGTTTGGGAAGTCGACGTTGATAAATGAGCTCGCGGGGAAAAAGATAGCTCCCGTGAGCAAATTGCCCAAGACATGGAAGATAGACATCTACATCCCCACGAAGGGAGAAGAGGAAGCGTGGCTCTACTGGAAGTCACGGCCCGAGTCACACCAGGCTGTTTCCATCGATGAGGCCATCCAGATATGCGATGAGGAGGAAAGAAAGGCAATTCGCAAGATGAAGGAAGGTCAATCCTGGAAAAGCGATCTGTATCAGGTGAAGTGGTTTCGCCATGTTGACTGGCCTGATGGAAATGTGGCTCTCGTCGACACGCCGGGATTTTCGCAGTTACGTTCTGACTCTGTCGTCGAAACAGTGAAATTGTTCGGCAGTGACGGAATTCAGCTGGCTGTGTCCGACCCTTTCGAATATTACTATTACAGGTCTGATGTCGTTCTCTGGTGCATTCGGGCCGATAAGCTCGGCGATAGGGACACTTTGGAAGCCCTTGAAAAGGTGAAGTCCCAGAGAAAGAAGATCGTGGGAATTCTAACTCACATGGATAAAGTTCCAGAGTCGAGGTGGAAGGATATCCTCGACCAGGCCGCGAGGATTCACGGGGAATATGTTGAAGTGTTCCTTCCCAGTGCATTGGGTGGAAGCAGTTCTTTGAGGAATCTCACCGTAGAAAATCTCAAAGCTTTTATTGAAAGAGAGTTCATCTCTCGATCCAGTGAGTTGAAAGAGGGAGTCCTGGAAGATTTCTATAACGATGAGGTTGAAGCGTTTTTGAGCCGTTCTGGAAGTATCGTGGAGTGCTGGGCTGGAAACATCAAAAGGCGGGAGGAGATCAAGGAAAGCGTTCGGAAGGAGATTGTTGAACACTTTTCGGATTTGAAGAGGGATATGAGTCATTTCCTCAACGATCGACTCAGCCGTTTGAAATCGTCTCTTGGAACCTTGTGGGATCGAGCTGGGGGCAATATTGAAGCCTTTGTCAATCTCGTAGCCTCCGAGGTCAGTGATCTGGATGGGATGGGGAGATTTTTTGAAGAGAGTCTGAGGGAAGGCCTCGGAGTTATCGAAGGGAAAATAGCTCAGATCGTAGAAGACAATCCGTGGGAAGGCGTTGTCCTCTCTTCATCTGTGGGAGGGAAGGGAGAGAAGTTTTTACTGGGCTACAAATCTTTTGCCGCGAAAGACAGGATGTTGATCAGGAGCGAGGCGATTTCCAATGAGGTTAGAAATTCTCTCAGGGAGGAATTGGGGCGATTCTCGAATATGGGAGAGGAACCCCTCATCGGTGGATTGTTTGGGGCAGCCGTGGGAGGATTTCTTCTTGGTCCTCTTGGAGCTGTGCTGGGGGGATTTGTGGGGTTGTTTTTCGGATCCAAGTCTGAGGAAAAGGCTCGGGCCGAGTTGAGTCAAATTGAAAAAGAATGTATCGATAAGGTTTCACGAGCGATCGAGGATGTTTTTTCCAGAGGAGAGGAAAAAATAAATGAATTTCTGGAGGAAATCGAAGAGGATGTATGTCGTCAGGCGATAGACCATGTTTCTCAGTCTTTCTATGCGTTTCTTGGTATGACGGAAGAGAAGATGCTCGAGTATACGCTCTCTATGGACGAATTGATGAGTTCTCTCGACGTGATTCCAGAAGAATATACGGTTTTGGAAATTCCCAAACAGATTCAGAAAAGTGGGGGGGTGGGACGTTTGATATATTCATATTTGATCGGCAAACAGTCGCCTGTGCTTGGAGGAATCCTGATTGACCTGCTGCTTGATAAAACAAGATTGGATATCTTACTGGGAAAAGATATTGAGAATATAAGAGAAAAAATTGATGAAGCGTTGTGGAGCATAACTATTCCTGACGAAAATTTGTTCCCTTACCGCGAGAATGTGTTCGAACGAATTGGTTCCGAACTCATGAGCTCATCAGATGAGATGAGGTTAATCTCCTCCCCTGGCAGTCTGAGGGACTTCGGAGGGAACAAGCTGATAAGCTTTATTTTCCGCAATGAAAGGGAAGCATACCGTTGTGTCTTTAAAAGGGTGTTTTGGCAGGCTTTTGATGAATGGATGCTCGAAATATCTGAGGGGTTTTACAGGAAGGCGGTTGAACGGCTAGAGCGTGAGATGGATCTCCTTAGAGGTTTGCTGACGAAGAAGCTTGAGAGAAGAATAAGATGGTGTTTCGTTGCGGGGATGAATGATTTCATTGTTGAAGATTTTTTCAAAAGAATCCCCGAAAGTGTTGAGTCTGCCTTGTCGAAGAAGGAATACGTCGAATTGCAAAGGCTCGGAACTGACAGCAGAGGGAGAAGTTATCGTGACCTTATTGAGTGGAGGTATAGAAAAGAACTGAGAAAGCAGATGATGGAAATTCTCGGGCAGGTCGATAAATTTAAAAGTATCTGGTCGTCGGAGCCAGTCTCTAAAATCCGGAAAGAAGTTGGTATTATCAGAGAAATCTTATTGAACGAACTGGCATCATGGGTGAACGATAAAAAGTTTGGTCGAGATTTGAGAAGTATGGTTTCCCGTTTTGTGAGCGAGGGCATTCTGCCGAATATTTCTGAAAGAGGAGGAAGACAAACTGTTCGATTTGAGGAAATTTACAGATCTTCTGGCGTGGGGTTTGTTTTGTCCCGCTGGGTGAGAAAGAGGTTCGAAGAACATATGCTATTTGAGAGAACCGAAATTCTTGAGTTGGAGAAGTTCGATTTATCTCTTCTTCCCTTTGAGGTGACCCTGAAGGATATTGTCGAAGTTGTCAGTGTGGGATGTCTGAATAGGGGGTTGTTGTTCACAGAAGTTGAGAATGAAGAATTCACTTGCTGGGTTCCTCGGCACAGCAACTTTGTGTTTTCTTCACTCGGTTTTGTTTGTGTATTACTTTATGTTTTAAAAGCCAATCTGATTTTCTACTCGATTCCCATTATTTTTGGTTTGGCGTTGTTTGTGTATAAATATATTTTCATAAATCATTATTTTTCCTCAAAATTTGCGGATTATATAAAGAGGATGTTGATTTCGGTGCTTAAACGGCGGGTTTGGGAAATGGATAATAGAGTCAGGGAGGAGAGATAAATGACTGAAAGTATAAGACCATTGAGGAATAAAGAAGTGCTTGAGGAATCGTTGACTCTTCTCAGGAAATTCACCAGGTCCAGGTCTTCGGATACGGGAATCTTGATGAAGGAGGAACTGTTCCCACTCGAGAAACTTTACAGGGATCTGGGTTACTGGTCTTCCATTGTTCCGAGGGTCATGCTCGTTGGAGAATTCAAGGCGGGCAAATCGACGCTTATAAATGCTCTTCTCGGGGGAGATTACGCTGCGGTGGACGTTCTTGAAATGACGTCGTGGATTGCCAGATATTGGCCTTCGGGAGAAGATTTTTGCCGGATCACGACTGTTGATGGGGAAGATTTATACATGGATCCGAGGGAATTTTATTTTAAGTGCATGGAGCGTTCCTTTACTCAGGAAGAGATTGACAGAATCGAAAGGGTTGATATTGGACTTTCCGGTATCTTTATGCCCTTCATATTGATTGACTGCCCCGGCTTCGGAAGCGTCACCAGAGAAAATGAAAAAAGGTTGATCAACGCGCTTGGCGACTCGGATGTAATTTTGTGGACTGTTGATGTGGATTCTGTGGGTGGTATCAGAGAGGGCACGCTCATGAAAAAACTTCTCTCTCACGATATGCCAGTTATTGTGGCTCTGACTAAGTGTGACCTCCTTGAATCGGAACAGGAATTTGAGGAAATAAAAGAATACATTGTCTCTTTATTTGGAGTGGATGAGGAAAAGGTATTTCCAACGTCTGCTTTGAAGACCCTTGAGGCTATGAGAAACTCGAGGCCATTACCTGAGGATTGCGGGATTCAAGAATTGAGAGATTTTCTAATCAAGGAGATATCGCCCAGGAATGTGTCCTTGAGGCGTAAAGCGGAGAAAGCCCATCTTCTCAGAATATTTGAACTCGAGAAAGAACTCCTTGAGAGAGTAGAGGGTGAGATAGAGAAAGCTGCTGAGGCATTGGCTAAATTTAAAAGGATTGTCGATTCAATGGGAGAGTATATAACACATCAGGTGAGTTCCAGGGTAGAAGGTGAGGTGAAGGAAACTCTTTTTGGAGAAAAAAGGGAATTGATAATTCAGGATTTAGAGGAGGAGATGAGGAGTGGGAAGGGGAAGTTGACGAGGGAGCAGATTGAGTTTGTTTTCAAAAAGCATCTCGGTGAATCCTATCTGGACGAATACTGGGCGGAAATAATCGACAGAGTTGTGACCCTTTCTTCGAGTATCTGGAAAGAGAGAATTCAGGATGCTGAGGAGGAACTCTCTGAAATTTACAGTCAGCTGAACTCATCTGTAACCTGGCATGAGGTTTCCGTTGATTTCAATTTACCGGAATTGAGGAGTAAAGTGGCGAGAGTTTACGATAGCGAATTTGAAAAAGGGGTGAAAGCCTCGCTTGGCCTGGCGGCGATTTCCTCTGCTCTCTCTGCCTGGGTGGGGCCTTACGCATTGGGTGTTGGAGCTGCAATAACGGGAGTTGGAATTCCTGTGTTCATCGTCGGTGTCGGAGTTCACCTTGCTTATCAGCATTTCAAAGCAAAGAAGGAGGAGGAGAATTACAGGAGTTATATCCATGGACTCGTTTCCCGGTTTGTTGCAGAGTTCAGCGGAAAAGTTGTTCGTCCACTCATAAATGAGAGGATATCGAAAATCAACCGAGATATTGGGAACATCCTTGTCAAAAGTAGTGCTGAAAAGATAATGTATCGCCTTCCACACGGTGATATGGATGAGCTCCTGGAAGAGGTGAGGAGATTGAAGAAACTTGTCTCGTCGGAACTTTCTATTATCGGGAAATGATGCGGGTTTTTCATTGTTTTTTAGTATGAAAGAGTTTGAATGAGATGTGCGACGATTTTTATCGTGGTGCCCACCTGAGTTCGACTCATGGGTCCGGTCATGTGACAGTTGGGCAGTTTTATGCTGATAATTTGTTTTGATTGTGCGGTGGAATTTTTGAGCATGGTTGTGTTTACTTTTTGAAAATCGAGAGTGAATGAAGCACCTGGAGTCGAAAGTCGAACAGTCGGGAAAGGCGACAAACTCGTTCTGACACCACTTGTTCGCACACAGTCCGGATTTCGCAATACCGTTTATCCCACGGTGGTTCTGTGGTTCCGAGGTTCTGTGGTTCGGAGGTTCGTAGGTGGGTGATTTCACGCGAACACGCATCTACGGTAACTACGCAAACACGAGCCAGTTTCCCTGGCAGAGGCGCTGGTTCGTGATTATCGTGGTTGTCGTGGTTGTGTGGCTTCGTGCTTCGAATTTCGGATTTGCCGCTATTCAGGGAGCGGGTAAACCCTTCCCCTACGGCAATGTTGACGACGTAAACGACAACCTTGTCGAATACGCCAATGCAGGGTTTTTCGTGGTAAAAGTGTATCTGCAATTAGAAAACGAGCCGGGTTTCCCCGGACCTGAGGGACGAACTTTGGGAGACAGGAAAGGAGGTGAATAATTGAGGGCGAAACAAGACGAAGTTTCGAAGATCACGATCGACTTAAGGGACGAGACGGTGCGAATAGAATTCTGGGATGGGGAGATAGAGGAGTTTCCTCTTAACTGCTGTTTGATAGTGGCCGAAGAAAAAGGGCTCTCGGGGATGGTTCACGAGTTTCTGTTTGGTTGGCAGGAGGAGATCGTTGATTCAGTTTCATCCCTTGTTGATGCGGGAACCGAGGGCGGTTTCCTCATGAGCGAAGGGGTGAATCGGGCGACGAGTGAAATGCCGACACCGATTCCACTGCTTACCGGGAGGATTCACTGAAAAATGGGTCATGCAGGTGGGAGCGGGTAAACCGCTCCCCTACGGGCGGTCAGCGGTCGATGATTCAGGCAGTTTGTCGGAAAAACACAGGAGGAGAAATGAGAAAGGTAGAGGATCAAATCAAGGCGGTGCTTTTGCCGTTGAGGATGTCTCGGGAGCTCGATAGGAGGGCGGATGAGCTTATAGAAGAAATTTTGGGGACCGGGGATTCCAGTTGCATGTTTAAAGATGGTTCGCTTTTTGAGAGGGTCAAGGTGAAGGCGGAAAGACGTCTCGGTTCTCTCAGGATGGTGGGCGGTTTTAGCGTGCTGGTGCCAGTTGGTTTTATGGGTTTGGCGGAAGGAATTTCTCTACCGGACATGGACATATCTCTCCTCGGAATCGGTAGGCACCGGTTTTTCCTTTTCCATAGCGCTTTGCCGCTTCTGGTTCTCAGGCTGCTTTACAAAAGGTGGATTCGAGGAATGGACGATGAGAGCAGGCCGCTTTCTGGCCTGAAAAAGAAGGTAACGGGAGCGCTTGTTGGAGGGTGTGCACTCGGGGTTGCTGTTCACCTTACAGTGGACGTTTTCCAGCCCAAGTCTGTAATTTTCCCGTTCCTCGGTTCCCTCGCGGAAGGAACTCTGGTGGACGACAACATCTGGCTCATGGGAAATGCTCTCTGGGCTTTCAAGATTTCGAGAGACGTCTTCGCCGTGGCGTTTGCTGAAGAGCTCGAAGCAGCCAGGAATTTCGTGGTCGACAGGTTCGGCAGTTTGCCAGAATTGTTGAAAGGGCACGGGCCGGAAAGGAGGTAAAGAATGCTCTTCGTCGCTGGGTTTGAAAAAATGTCCACGGACGAGCTGAGGGGCCTGGTGGCCCAGCTCGAAGCGACAAGAGGGTTATCTATTTTCGTGGAGTCGCTTTTGAGGGTGGGAAAGCGGTTCAAGGAATTCTCGGTATCTGGCGTCAGCAGGGTGTTGGGCGGTCGGTCCAAAAAACTGCGGGAATTCCTTAGGAATATCGATGAGAGGCTGGACTGGGACCCGGAACTTGTGGTGCGAAAGATTGAAGAGAAGATGAAGGAGCTTGAAACGGCTGATAGAGATGCCCTTTTGAGAGCCCTCCGTGGGAAGATGATGGAAATAGGCGGGGTGAAGGACCCCGACATCGATATGGATGCGGTTGCCTCTGCCGTTGTTCATGTGGCAGCCGGGTCTATGAAGATGGACGGGAGGCTGTATCCGAGTGTGGAATCCCTCGAGAAGGAGATTTTCAGAAAGTTGCTGGTGGAGGTGGCAGAAGGGATACACGAGAGACTGGCGAAGCTCGGGGCTGATGATTACACTGAACTGGAGAAGCATTTGAAGGAGGAACTCGGAAGGCTCGGCGAGGCTGAAAGGGAGGCCATGAGAAGAGCTCTCGGTGTGGATGAGCTTAGCGCCGGGAGCCTGCTGGAGTTTTTCAAGGTTACTTCCGGAACGGCTGTGGTTCAAATGGTCCTCGGGGGAACGGGATTCGGCGCGTTTTTGTGCCTGAGCACAATGATAAAGTCTCTGGGTCTTTTGGTGGGGGTTTCCTTCCCGTTTGCGACTTACCTGGCCGCTTCGTCCGTTCTCTCGTTCATGCTCTCGTGGGCGTTTCTTCCGGTGGTTATGCTTCTGTCCGGTGGTTTCGCCGCTTTCGCGCTGGACAGGAACGTGAAAGGAAGGATGGCGGGGATGCTGGTCTTGGTTGGAAGAGCCTCTCTTATGAAAGAGGAGAGATGAATTCGGTTTGGAAGTCTTTGGCCGGAGAACTCGCCGGAACCTGAAGATGCGGGATGGGGTTTGTATTACGATAAAGGTGAGGAGGTGGATATGAACACCTATATAGTTTCCTGCGGCACTTCACTGTTTACGAACTACAAGAGACTGAAAGGGCGTGAACCTGAAGGCAAAGATGCTCTTGTGGATTTCATCGAAGATGAGGGCTGGAAGGACTCCTGCGCGGAGCTAAATACCCTTTCGTTCTTGAAACCCGGGAAAGATGACCACATATATCTGCTCGTTTCCGACACCGAAGACGGCGCCCTCTGCGGCGATGCCATTAGCGAGTATCTGTTCAGGGAGGGTTACGTACTCGTTTTCGTGAAGAAGGTGCCGGGGCTCACGAAGAAGGCTGCCACGTTCAAGTCCAGGGGCCTCATCAACCTCGTCAACACGGTCGTGAACCTCATCGATTCCGCGGGAGCGGGCCAGGTCAGACTCGTGGCTACTGGAGGATTCAAGGCGCAGATGGCGTTTTTTTCCATGGTGGGAGTGCTGTTCAAGGCCCCTGTGTATTACATCCACGAGGATTTCGAGGACACGATAGAGTTTCCCGTCATTCCTGTTAACTTCGACTTTTATCAGGTGGAGAGCAACCGGAAAGGGATAGACGCGGTTCTGTCCGCGGAGACGAAGGAGGAAGCGAGCCACGCCATCAATCAACTTCCTCCGGCGCTTTTGGTTCTTTTCGAGGAGTCCGATTCCGGCAAACCGTATGTTTTGTCTCCCGTGGGTAAGGTGGTCATGGAGGCATGTGACAGGTACACGAGGTATCAGAAAATAGAGGTCGTGTGTCAGGACAGCCACCACAACCTGTTCGGCGAGGGAAATTTCAGGGAACTGAGCGACGTGCCCGATGAGGACTTCAGGACCCTCGTGAGGATGATGAAGCGCCTGTATCCGGACCTGCGGGAGATAATCATGGACTCTTTCTCGCCTGCTCAGGGTTCGGATGAGCCGTTCGCCGAGCTTATCGACGAGCCCTCGTCGGGATTCGTGAAATACGCACTCAGGATTCCCCGCGGCAAACAGGTGATAAAGATTCCCGTTCCGAAGGGAAAGGAGAAGAAGGCCAAGGAGATGTTGGGTCTCCGAATTTACGAGTATTCTTTGAGTTGAACTTTACTCCCGGTTATCGGTTCGTGAATTCAACCTCGTGTGTCGGAAAAAAGCTGAAAGGTGAACGTGAGGGTCAACATTTCGGCAGAGAGCAAACCCACCACTTTAAAAGAGAGGTCGACATGAGGCCGGAGGAAAAATCGACGCTTCTAACTTTCATAGGAATGGGGGATTACAAGAAGGGGAGATACGAGCTTGATGGAAGGGTATCCGAATTCGAATCTTCCTTTGCCCAGGTGGCGATCCTGGACCTGTTTGCTGATAGCATAGGTTCTGCCACGGTCTTCATGACTGAAGAGTCCCGGAGAAAGAACTACGAGGGTGAGGAAGGACTCAGGTGCTGGCTGGAAAAAGTCGCTGCCTATAGGGGTATGACCAACTTCTCGATAAAGGAGGTTCTGGTCCCACCGGGGAGAAACAAAGAGGAATCGATGGAGATTTTCCGGATACTGTCGGAGGAGATAGGAAAAGGAGAGAGTTTGATAGTGGACGTGACGCACGGCTTCAGGTCGTTTCCGGTTTTGCTTTCCCATTTGACCGGGTACCTCAAGGCGGTGAAGGGCGTGAAGGTGGAAAGGGTTCTTTACGGCGCCTTCGAAGCGGCGGAGGACAAGTGCAGCGGAGTTTATCCCATGTTCGACCTGACTCCTTTTGTGACCTTCCACGACTGGGCTGTTGGCATTGACAGGTACCTGTCATCCGGGTCTGGCAGGCATCTCAAATCCCTCGGGGTTGAAGCATTGAAGCCGTTTTTGATGAAAGAAGGCAGGCGGGAAGGGATGAGAGCTCGGAGTCTCCTGAATGCGCTCGATACATTTTCTAAAAACGTTGCTACCTGCCGGGGGCCTCTGCTCAGGGAAAACGTGAGGGCGATTCTCTCCCTCATAGACGAAGCCGAGGATGAGGTTTGCTCTCTGCTCCCTCAGTTTGAACCCATCTTCAGGAGGATTAGGGAGGAATTCATCCAGATGAATGTGGGGGACCCGATAAGGTTCGATCTCCAGATGGCTGGCTGGTGTGCGGAGAAGGGACTCATACAGCAGGGGTACACCATTTTTGCAGAAAATCTGATTTCTCATCTGCTCGTCAGGGTGTTCGGCGGCTTTTCCGAGGAGAAAGTTTACGATTACAGGAATCGAGAGGAGGCGAGGAAGATTTTGAACGCCTGTGCTGATGGGAGGGACAAAAGCGGCAGTTACAGCCTCGAGAAAAGCGGCGGGGAATACCACCTCGTGGGAAGCGACAGAGCGTTGTTCAAAAATGTGTGGGTGCCTTTGGGGCTCGTTGAGATGTGGAAGGAAGTGAGCGGATTGAGGAACGACATAAACCACGGCGGGAACAGGTCGAATCCCGCCGGGGCGGATACTCTATCGAGGAATTTGAAATCGCTTATAGATGCTGCTTTGGCGATGTTCGGTTGATCTGCAGTTTTTTCTGCGCCGCGGAAGTTTTATCTCAGGGCTGCATTGCTTTTTCCCGGAAAACGCTCATCGCTGGTTCGACCCTGCCACTTGAATGACAAGGTTGTCAAATTCCCACTTCAGGACTCACCCTGGATAAAATTTTTCCAGGAAAACTTGAGGAGGATGCCGCGTTGAGCTGGCTGGATGAGTTGAAAGTTCTCGTGGAAAACGGTGAGCGCGAAAGGGCTGTCGAGCTTTTGATGTGCCGGCCCAGGGGACCCACGGGGGATGGGGCGACGCATCTTGCGGCGGCGAAGCTCTGCGAGGAACTTGACCTGCCCGATGAGGCGCTTTTCGAGTACAACATGGCGCTTAAAGCGGATAATAACTGCAGGGAGGCATGTCTCGGGATAGCGGAGATTTTTGCGGATAGGGGCCGCTACGACAGGGCGGTGAAGTACCTGAAGAGAGCCCTCGAGATAGAGCCGGACGACCTCGTTCTGATGAAGAAACTCGGTGAGACCCTCATCGAGGCTGGGGAGCTGGAGGAAGCACGCTCTTTTTACGAGAGGTGCCACCTGAAAACGGGGGATGATCTGTTTCTCATTTTGGCGAGAGAACTGGACCTGGCGGATGAGGGGTTCATCGAGTCTGGCGACCAACCACCCGGACCCGTGTCAGACGAACTCGCCCTGCTTTTGGCTACGAGGTTCTCCGGCAGAGAAGGGGTGTACGCGAGGCAGTGGCTGTCCCCGACCGGTGAAACTGGATACTCGCCTGTGAAAGAACCCTTTACACCTGCAGTGGCGAAACTTCACCTTCTAGGAAAGGTGACTGCTGGCGTTTATCAACTCAGGATGGACAACACCGTCTGTTTTCTCGCGTTCGATTTCGACATCAAAAAGTATCACCTGAACCAGGCGCTTCGCGACGAGAGAAGGTTCAGGAATCTGGTGGAGAAGACCAGGCGGGAGGCGAGGAAGATGCTCGACCTGCTCGCCTCATTCGATATTCCTGCTGTCCTCGAGGACAGCGGGTTCAAGGGGACCCACGTCTGGATACTCCTTGAAAACCCCCTTCCCGCCAGGTTCGGAAAGAGATTTATTAGAAACGCCCTGTCCGAACTCGGGTCTCTCCCTGAGGAAATTTCTGCGGAGGGATTTCCAAAACAGGCCTTTGTTCCCGAGGAGAGGCTGGGAAACCTGATCAAGGTTCCCCTCGGGATTCACAAAAAAAGCGGGAGATTTTCTCGCTTCCTCAATCCCGACGGGACGCCGGTTGAAAACAGTTTCCTTTTTCTGAGCAACTGTGACCTGGCAAGTCCAAACGCGGTTATAGAGGCTTCGGGAAGGATGAGGAGCAGCAGGGTCATAACCGCCGCTTTTGGAAACCGGGCCGATGCGGGAGGAAGCGATTTCTCAGAAGTAGATTCCCTCGAGGAGGTTTCTCTTGACGCTCCTTCGGCAAGGAAAGAGGAGGAATACGATTTCGAGAAAGACCCGCAAGTTGGCAGGCTTCTTTCCAGGTGCGCCGTTTTGTCCGAACTCGTGAACAGGGTGCTCACGTTCAGAGAGATGTCGAACGAGGAGCGGATAGTGCTTACTCACACGCTCGGTTATCTCGAGAACGGGCCGTCTGCTGTGAACTATCTACTTTCCAGGTGCCCCGATGTGTCCCCCGTTCATTTTCTCAAGAGTCCTCTGAGGGGCAATCCCATTTCTTGTCCCAGAATTCGCGCTCGTATTCCTCATGTGACGGAGAAGGTAAACTGCAACTGCGAATTCGATGTTAAAAAGACGATGTATCCCACGCCTGTGTTGCATCTCGAAGGCGAGTACACCGCTTCGCCTTCGGTCATGGAGGTGAGTTCGATGACCTTCACGCGAACTGTGGAGGAGTACATGCGGTTGAAAAAGGAGTTGAACTCCATTGAGCGCGCCCTTGAAGGGTTGGAGAAAAAGATATTTGCGGCTTTCGAGGAGGCCGGGGTGGAGGAGATGCAGACGCCTTTTGGGCTCCTAAAGATTGTTGAAGAAGGCGGTGAAAAGAGGCTTCGCCTCGTCATTTGAATTGGAAATCGAGTAAAGGGTAGAGGTGCCCTGAGTGAGCGTCCTTTACGTGACAGAGCAGGGAGCGTTTCTCGCGAAAGCAGGGGAGAGAATCGTGGTGAAAAAGAAAGACAGGGTTTTGAGGTGGGTTAGGGGTCCGGAGGTTTCTCAAATAATTTTGTTTGGAAACGTTGGCCTGACCACACAGGCGGTTTCTTACATTTTGAAAAGGGGGATAGACCTCGTGTTTCTGTCTGCCGGTGGAGAGTACAGGGGGAGGTTGATAACGGACCTTGGAAAGAACGTTGCCTTGAGGAGGATGCAGTTCGAGAGGTTTTCTGACGCTTCGTTTTCCCTGCAACTGGCGAAGGAGTTTGTCAGGGGGAAGGTTGAAAACTCCATATCCTTGTTGAGGAATTACAACAGGAGGCTGAAGGATGAAGACGTGGCGCTTTCCTGCCACAGGCTGAGAAGGACGCTTGCTAAGGTTGACGGTGCAAAGGGCATTGACGAACTGATGGGAATGGAAGGGGAGGCGGCGAGGGTATATTTTTCGGGATTTGGGAAGTGCATAAGGGAAGGAGAGTTCACGTTTGTGAAAAGAACCAGGCGCCCGCCCAGGGATGAGGTCAATGCAATGCTCTCCTTCGGATACACGCTTTTGTCGAGCGTCGTATCCGGAGCGATAGCGGTGACGGGGCTCGACCCTTTTTTCGGTTCCTTTCACTCCGTGGAATACGGGAGGCAGTCTCTCGTCCTCGATTTGATGGAGGAATTCAGGCCGGTAGTGGTGGACTCCGTTGTGTTGAAGTTGATAAACAGGAGGGTCGTGGCGGTTTCGGACTTCGTGAGAAACAGGGAATCCGAATGGCTATCAGAGGATGACGAACTCGAAGGCGATGCCCTCGACCTGGACGATTATCCCGTTCTCATGACGTACGCGGGCAGGAAGAAGTTCATCCAGGCTCTCGAAGCGCGCCTGAAAGAGAGACTTTTATACGTTAGGTACGGGAAGAGGTTGAAGTTGAGAGACATAATCATCGAGCAGGCGAGGCTGCTTGTGAGGTCCGTTTCCGGTGAAGAGCGGTATTCTCCTTTCAGAATGAGGTGAGGCGTGGGGAAGAAGTTTGTCCTGGTCAGTTACGATGTTTCGAGCGACAGAAAGAGGGTAAAACTGGCGAAGTTTCTCCTGGGCTTCGGGAAGAGGGTCCAGAAGTCCGTCTTCGAGGTTGTGGCCAGTGAGAAGAACATCATCAAGATGAAGGCCGGGGCGGAAAAGCTCATAGACCCCGAGACTGACAGCATAAGGTACTACTATCTCTGCGGAAGGTGTGCGGTATCCGTGGAAAGTTATGGGAAGGGTCCGCCCCCGCTCGAGGATGAGGAGCTGTTGATTGTTTGAGCGAGGTGGAGCGGTTGTTCAACGATTTGGGATTGAATGGAGCATTTCATTTGATGATGATTTGAAATACGCGAGTTTGCCGGGAAGTTGACAACGTTGCCGGAGAGAAAGTTTTTTTCGTTTTCCTGTTATAGTCTGATTAATGGAATCCAGTGATTCTCATGTTTAAAGCCCTTGGTGAGGGAATAAGCCCGTGTCCAATGTTCCCGTTGTTTACATTATTTTCATAATCATATTTGTGGGCATCCCGCTTTTGCTCCTTCTGCTGTTCTGGTTCGGTTGGATTATGACGTTGCCCTCTCTACAGCAATTCGGGTTTTAAAAGGGAAGTGAAAATTTTTGTTTGGGTTGACGCAATTTTAAGTAGGAGGAAGGCGAACTCTTTAAATGGGGAGATATTTTTTGGGAACGTTAGTATCTATTGGGAGGTTTTATGACTGAGGGATTGAAAGGTCAGGATGGTTCATTCTATAGGTTTGAGGTGAAGCACGTTTTTATGGATAGTTCGGATTTCATTGATTTTCTGGAAGGAGAAGATCACGAAAAGGTCGTGGAATTTGGACAGAGGTTTTTTTCTTCATTAATTTCAGAAGGAGATTACTTCACCGAGAAAGACTTTTTGTTTTTTACCATGGAAGAGCTTGCTGATTGGACGATTTTTATGTTTAGTCAAATCTTTGAGCAGAGAGAGAACTTGTTGAAGCACATCGTGGCATTTTATTTTTGCCTCGAAGGGAAAAGAAAAAAGAACGAAGGGTACATTGTGACCGAGGATGAGGGGAGAGTTTACGTGTTGGAGGTTCGAAGAGTTCTTTGAGAACTTTGAAGTTATCGAATTTTTTGCTCGGTGACTCTCGTTTCCATATCTGATAATGTGAATTCCAGATCTTTAAATCTATTACTCAAGTTGAAAGTTTGTGAGAATGGAGATTAGCGTTGAACCCATTTTGTTGCTGAGTTTGGTATTTTAATGTGTTATATTTATCACAGAAACGATTTGAGATTGCTCTTTGACAATTCACCGAGAATGTCAATTTTCAACTTCGGAAGCGATTTTCGTTGAAAATCAACGGGTTACAAACTTAAATGCGAAGGTCTGCCCAGTTTTTGGGCAAAATGACGTAATGTATTGAAATACATAAGTTTTGCCCCCTG
>CAYSCN010000036.1:0-14995 GCA_964429585.1 uncultured bacterium
CATGGAACACCGGTATACACACCGATGATTTTATCAGTCAAGGTGGTTCCATAAATCTCATCATTGATGTATTCTTGGCCATTATTAGACACTTCAAAAGTATAGGACGAACCCGATCCAGGGTCGTACCCATCGTAGACAAGAGTCACACCTTGGGAAGGAATAACACCCCATAACTGAATACCTCCCCCGCTACTCGTACAAGTAACCAGCACATCCGTCACATTCGCCCCATTCACGGTTCCGCTTCCTCTACTTACTGTGCAGGACTGACCAGAAGGCTGGGTCTTCACCGTCACGTTATAAGAAGCACCATCTGGAAGTGGGGTGGAAAAGACAAATGAACCGTTGGAAGATATCTGCAGGTCGTCACCACCGTTGTTCTGTAACACCAGAGTCCCCGAAAGACCAGAAACAGTTCCGCCAACTGTGTAAGTTGCTCCTCCCCCTGAAGTCGTCACCTGCCTGAGTACTTCCACCCCATTGCTGTTCAGGTTCTCCCACTTGACGTAATAACCGTAGTTCGGGTGAAGATACAGGTTGACTCCGGATCCAATGTTTATATGTATCTTAACAACACCTGTTAGAGTTCCAATAGGAAGATTCAACGTCAAATTCGTCGATTCTACAGTCGCATAATACGTCCCCTCACCAGGTATCGTCACAAACGCCCACGTCTTGCCCTCATACAACGGAAAATCAAGGTAAACCTCGTTTTCCGTGTCCATACCATCTTCACTATCCCAACTCTGAACCGCTATCACCTTCCCATCTCTGAATATTGACCAGGATGTGTGCCCTCCCGTCAAAGTTCCTCCAGAGTAATAATCCTGCTGAACCTTGAAGGCAGTCACAACTCCATATTCCTCATCGTTTACATTTTCCGTCCCGTCAAAGTAAATCCTGTTCTCATATGTACTCCCAGAGTCAGAACCGTCGTAAATGTAAGTCAGACCTTGAGGAGGATAGAACTTCCAATGACTCCCATCAACCGCACCAGGCATCGTCGGATTTTCTCCACCATCGCCAGCTCCCTGAGAAAACGGGTCCTTCTGAGGTATGGCCTTGCCTCCCGACATGCTCACATACCCCAAATCTATCGTCTTGCCCCCCTCATTCAACACCAGAACGTTGGAGTTGCCGTAATACAGCGGATACACCTGCTCGTTCTGGGTGCCCTCGTTCTCTATGAAATATATCCGATACGAATGACCAGCAGGAACAACCAGAGTGAATACTTTAGGATTGCCCGTCGCTTGCGCGCTGTCCGCTATCACGCCGTTCTCATTTACAGCGATAACAACAGTCCCGGGAACCGTCCCGGTCAAAGTTACGGTCCCTCCAGATGTGCCCCCTCCTGATGAACTCGTGCTCCCCCCTCCACCACCGCAGGATAAAAGACCAAAAGTCAGAAGAATAACGAAGAAAACAACGATATTACTCCCAATAATCCTCCTCATAACCCCACCTCCAGTATGAAAACGCTTCTTTTACGATATCCGCTTTGCTTATTTTTGACGGACAAAAGGAACAGGTTTAAGGGGAGAAATAGCAGAAGAGGATGATGGAATTGCTATATATTCATCGTTAGCAAAGTATTAATGAAGACTAAAATACCAGACAACATCATTTACAGCAGCGTGGCAGATTTAATACCCTGTTTACCCTCTTCGTACACCGATAAATCCTATTTATCACCCACCTTTTCAATCCTCCTGCATATATCCAGATACATTCTCCCCCTCAACCACCACGCTCCGCCAATCAAGATGGAGGAAATCAGGAGGGCGTACATAAGGCCCCAGAAATAACTCACGAAAAACTTCAATTCCAGATGTCCCATAAGGACACAGGCGAGACTTATCATGTATGAGCTCGTGAGAAGAATAAAACCAAAATAGTTGTTCACCTTCAATTTTACAAAATAATTGAGCAGATCTTTACTACCGCCCCAGTAAGTTCTGGAAAGCGCTTTGATTTCCTCTTCTTTTAGGGAATAACTGGAGTAAGTCAGGTGAATGGTTCCGGCAGCTCCAACCAGAACGGCCACAATTCCGAAACACTGAACCCAGCTCATGCCCCCATTCCCCCATCCAATAAAAATCAAACAAAACAACCTCGTGTCATGGATAAGTTCAGCAGTTATCTCAACTATCTAAAGCTACTTCCAGGAAAAGACCCTCAAACCTTAACTCCCCGGCAAATAATAATCCGGGTCAAACTCATTCTCAGGCGTGTTCGTGAGCCTTCTCTTCCCGGTGCCGTCTATGTTGACAACGTATATCTCCAGGTTGCCAGTCTCATTGCTGTGGTAAAAAATTCTCGTGGCGTCTGCGCTCCAGGAGGCCCATCCAATGGAAATGGAAGTCGCGCTGTTATCGGTCACCTGATACATGCCAGTTCCATCCGCGTTCATCGCCCAAATATTCGCTATCGACCCGGTACTGCAGCCCGTTCCAGTGGCCATCCCCCAGATTATCTTGCTGCAATCGGGCGAGAATCTGGGATATCTGTCCCCGTAGCCGTCGTTTGGAACGAGAAGCGTATCATTCACGCCGTCCCACAGGTGTATTTCCCGGTAACAGGACCAGTTGTAAATATCATACATGTAAACTATTTTATTGGGATCTGCCGGGCAAACATCAACTTCGATGTCCTTTGCATTCGGGTGATCGATGAGTATGGCGTTCCCTGTCCCGTCGAGGTTTATCGTGAATATCTTGTCCTCCACAAAATCGTAGCCTGCCACATAGGCTATTTTCGTTCCGTCTGGATACCACGCGTATGTGGAGACGCCGTATTGAGCGCCGTTGTCGTAGGCATGGGTAAGCTGATACTGGTTGCTCCCGTCAGCGTCCATAATCCATATTTCATTCACGCCGTTTCCGCTCACCTTTTTGTAGGCTATTTTCGTACCGTCAGGAGACCATTTGGGAGCCGCTTCATGCACCGAGTCAGACGTGAGCTGGACCCGTCCCGTCCCGTCCTCGTTCATAACCCAGATGTCATTGTTCCCGGAAGCGTCGCTCCCGAAAACTATCTTCCCGAGGGCACTCTGAAGCCTCACGTGCCACACATCAGACCAGGCGCTTTCGTTTCCAAACCCATCTATCGACTTCACCCTCCAGAAATAACGACCGGCAGGCAAACCGCTCACCTGGTAAAACGAACCCTGAATCTCAACGTCCAGAACCACTGAGCCGAACTGAGAATCCGAAGAAACCTGAAGACGATATTTCGAAGCCCCGCTCACATCAGCCCAGTCTATATCCACAGAAGAAGATGCGAAAACAGCCTCGTCCTGAGGACCCGACGGCGAAGGCACGCAAACAACCGCAACCACCTCGCCCGCATCCGTGGTTTTTCCCTTCCTCACGCTCAGACCAGAAGCCTCTCCCCTGTACTTCGCGCCGCCGGAACTGTCACTACCCAACACCACCAGGCTGTATCCGTCTCCAGCTGGAACCCCCTCTATAACTCCAGAATGGGCATCGCAGTTCCATGGACCGCCAGAAGCGACGAGACGCCCGGAAGAGTCGTAGACAAACGCGGAAACAGTGGACACGCCGCTTCCCGCACAGTCGAGAGCAAGAGGCAGAAACAGGTTCTCCCCATCTGTCCTCGCACCGCCGTCCAGCCATGTGATCCTGAATGACACGCTGCCGGATCCGGAGGAACCACCGCCACCGGAATGCCAGGTGAGGTCGCAGGAGGAGAAATACAAAGAGACCAGGATTACCGAAATCGATAAAGCCAAACGTCCACCGTATCTGGAAAAAACCCTCTTCATATCCTCCCCCCTCACCAGCTCACGTTCACGCTCCCCGTGTCGGAGCCCCCGCTTCCCCCTCCGCCGCCAAGGGCCAAGGCGCCGGCACCAATGAGGGCCACCCCAAGCACCACCCAGAGGACGTCACTCCCGCCCTTCTCCAGCCGCTTTTTCATCTCCTCCGGCATGGGCTCCTCCGGAGTTCCAGACATCTCCGGAAGACGCACGCTCACGCCTGCAGACGAGCCTCCTTTTCCAGGAAGCGCGTAAGATGCCGATACAAGAGTGAAGCAGAAAACGAAAACGACAAATCCAGATATGTACTTCATCCCTCCCCCCTCTTTATATAAATTAAACGATGTCCCGACTCAGTGAATTTCCAGTTCCTTTACCTCTTCTATGGGTGGAGTAACCGTCGGAACCTGTTCGAATCCTATCTTACGCGAAACCCTAGTCACGTTCCTCCTCAAATACTCGAACAGTTCTCCCACAGTTATCCTTCCATCTCCCTCCCTGTCGGCCTTCCCCATGAGTCCGCTCAGGAGAAAGTAGGTGAACAGGCCGTGTTTCCTCCGGGAATACGAGTTGCTGAACTGCAACCCCGAGGAGGCAGAAAACGTAACGACTTTATTCACGACGAGGGCGTATTTGTCCACGTCAAAGACAATGGGCCTGACTCCTTTGAGAAGAGTCTTCCCGCTTCTCGCCCCAATTCCGCTGAAACAGGTATCCAGAAATAGAAAAGCCCTCCCGGCACCAGTCTCGCTAACATCCACCAGGAAGTCGTTCAGCCTGTATCCGGTCTGCTTGAGAAATCTGACGTCGCAGTCGTAGGGCAATAGATACGCCGTTCTCTCCTCCACGTCCGGGAAGCCATGACCCGCGTAATAAACGTAAAGCATGGTATCCTTACCATTGATATTTTTCTTCAGGTAGTTCTTGAGAAAACCCTCTATCTGCGACCTGGTGGCCCTGTTGTCGAGAAGAGTTATGACGTTTTCTTCCGGCACGCCGAGGACGTTGATGAAATACTCCCTAACCGTGAGCGCGTCGTGCTTGGCGTATTCAACCTTTGGAAGAACCGAATAGTTCTCGATGCCGATTATGAGTCCCCACTTCCGGGGATCTGGGGGAAAGACTTTGCGGGGAACCCTGTCTATGTCGACCTCAACAGCGCTTATAGTGAACTGTTTGAAAAACACAAGCGCATCATCGAGAAACACCTTCACAATCCAGTCCCCGGGCTTTCGAGACGCCTCTTCCCCCTTGACGGAAATAGAATGCCAGAGGGATACTTCTTTTCTGTATTTACCCGGTGATACCTCAAGGGGATAATCTCCTGTCTGGTAATAAAGGCTTCCATCGGGAGAGTACCACTCCCATCGCAACCTGTGTCTCCCGTAGACGTTTTCCAGTCTAATGAAAGCGACCACCTGCTCGTCATCCGTGGAGAAAGCGGTAGTGGGCTCGATGGGGACGGCAACCTCACCTGATTTGTCGACGCGCCTGCAGATGATCCCATCAACAAAATTGAAATCTTGAGACTTTCCAATACGTGAATAACGGCTGCACGAAGGTATTAAGGAAAAAACAAGAATCGAAATCAACAAACTGGAAAACAGCCTCCTCATGCCGCTCCCTGACCGATATAACGATTTTATCGCTCACGGAAATATTAGACAAAAAATAGATTAAATGCAAAGCAAAGTATTGGAAAGATATACGATATTACTACTTTCTTATTTCATATCCTGCTGTCTTTTGAGACCACTTTTCGATAGGAAGGAGAGACAAATCTCTCATCAGGTCAGTAACGGTTGGATTTTTGACTCCCTTCAAAAAATCCACATCATCCCTGACGGCAATCACGATTATGGACTCCACCGCTCTCTTAAAGCCTTCTGGTAAGTTTGCCTTCAGCCTGAAACCCAGTTCTCTGTCGACTCTCCGGGGAAATACAAACTCCTTTTCAGGACGCGCAATGTTACGTTGAATATAACGATTCGGGAGCAACCTGGTTACCTTACCCCACTGGTCGACGCTGAAGATATACAGATGACATCTTTCGTTCACCGAAACTTTTATGACTATTTCGTCTCCATTTTGAAACACAGGGTAAGCGCGAGATGGCTCGGTCCCTGGTTTCCTTATGGAAACGTCCAAAATCCGGAGCCTGCTCTCACCGGAAATTTTCAGCGGTTTCACTTTAGCCAGAATCTTTACGCGATAGTAAATCCTCCCGCTGGAGACGTACGGCTCACTTTCCAGCACCTTTTCTTCAACGATCAAACCCCGCGTGGCAGTAACTATCAGGTCGTTCACCAGCCTCGTGTTGTATACGACGGTGCTCCCTCGGACCTCGAGTCCCACGGCTTTTTCCAGAGCGTTCCTCCTCGCGTTGTTAAGCGCAGTCGCCATAACCTCTGCGAGCGTGGTGTCGAGCTCGAAAGCAGAGACCCCTTCGCCGACAACCTCCATCACGTCGCCCGCCCGGACTACAACACCAGGACAAAGGAAAAGTAATACGATAAATACAAGAAGGAATCTCTCAATAGCTTTCATCCGCGCTCTCCGTCACTCGCTTCCTCTTATCCCTGAGTTTCTCCCTCATTTCCTCGATGAGATTCTCGAGTTCCTCTTCAGTCCTTTTTATTGTTTCTTCCCCTTCAAGGGCTTGCCCAACGCGTGACCGAGGAACCCGCGAAATCGAAACGCCCTTCGTCTCAATCCACCTCGCAATGACCGCCGATTTCAGGGCAAAAGCAGTCCTGCCCACCGAATATGGTTCTCCACATCCCGGGGAACCTAACACCATACCCACTGCGTAACCCTCACCGTTTATCAGAGGGCTCCCTGAACTTCCTTTTCCAAAGATAATATCGGTCTGGTAAACGTCTCTACCCGTGATCCCGAACTGCCCTTCCACCTCGCCGCTCACCACCCCCGAAGTGAAGGCCCAAAGCCCTGCTCCTTCCGGGTGGCCAATGGACACCACATTCTCCCCCACCGGTACGTTGAAATCGGCGAGCGGGACGGGAACGTAGTTTCCCCTGTATCCATCGACTCTCACAAGAGCCAGGTCGAGTCTCGAATCCACCGCGACAGCAGCGCCGTTGTACCCATTAATGAGGTCCCTGGATGGAGCGCCCGTGACCCTGGATGGTTTGAAGTAAATTTTCACATTTTCATAGGGAAGGTTTCTTGATTCGTCGATTATTGTGTGGGCACAGGTAACCACATAACCCTTCCCGTTAATCACGAACCCGGTTCCTACCTCCCCGATACCTCCTTCACCTCTCGCCACAACCACGACGACACCCGGCGAATACTTTTCATACAGATGAGCCCCGTTCATGGCAGGGGAAATACCGGGAAACGCAATGATGACGAAAAGCAACGCCAGGCTCCATCTCGAAATATGGATCCACGATCGGTAGCTACTTCTTTTCATCTACAACTCCAGTCTCACCCTCAGCCCCCCTCCCGGGCTCAATCCTGTCTTCAAAGCTATCCTCGAACAGGTCCTCGACCAAATCGATTACGAGGCTCCTGCTCATTCCACTGACTCCTCTCTTCAGAGCATCTACAGCATCTCCTCTCTCCAGAGAGACCACAACATACGCGTACTTACCCCTCTCCCCCTTCTCGACCACTTCGACTCCTTTTATGACACAGTCAACGAACTCCTCCGAACGAGACGCTATCACTTTCTCGCACTCCTCATAACCGGGTCCTTCCCTTTTCTCGCAGACGTAATCCCACATCTCCTCTTTCACCCTGACCTTTATTTGCTTCGCCAGATCCGCCACCGCCACCACTTTGGCCGCCCTGAAATCTCTCGACGCGTTTCCGGTTTTCTCAACAATTCCGATTCCTATCAGGACAGACTTTTTTTGTCCAGCCAAGATATTTTTTTTTCTCAGTATCTCGAAGAAATCATCCGAACGGCACAAGGAGGGAAAAGTAAAAATATATAGACAAACAGTCAAGGCGCCAAGAATACGTGAGAGGCGGACCGGAGCTATTACTCGGTACCTCCTTCTTCGTTCAAAATCCTCTCCGCATTTTTTCTTATATACTCTCTGGCTTCCACGTTCAAGCCCTCCGCCCTGTTCAGGTTCTCCATGTAAGTCTCCATATCCAGCCTCGCCAGAGCAAAGAATTCGCCGCTTTCCGGGTCCTGCCAGTGATCAACGATTTCAACCTTTATGAGCGTCATGGAACTAACGGTCTTGACCACACGCTCTATCATGCCTTCCTCATTACCATAGCTCCCGGAGGATGAAGTATTCGATGCCACATAGTCCTTCATCAACGATGACGTGGTGAACCTTATCAGCTTGGCAACCTCATTCCTCGCACGGTTCTCAGCCGCAGCTCTTAGTAGAGTGTAATTGGTCATGCCAGACGCAGAAGCGACCCCGTAGAAAACTCTGGTGCCGGCTTCCTCGTAAACTCCGCTTCCCCGTATTACCCAGGTGGGCGCCCCTGATTTCCTAAGATGTTCCATCATGACAACTTTTCTGGTAGGTGTACACCCAGGAAAAAACAACACCATCAAGGACAGGAAAGCGAACAACAATCTGAAGTGACGCATATAAAGCGGGCTCCTTTTCCTTTCAGTAAACGAAGCCGTAAATCGAGCCTCCTTCTCCCCGCAGAATTCCACACCTGGTTCTTTCCGACAGGAGGATTTTTCCGTTTGCAGCCTTTCTACTCCCAATATTGACGGACACGGGTTTCATGTAACATCTAACTACCCCGTTTATGAGGAACACCTGAACTCCCGACTTCCCGTCCGCAATAACTTCATATACATCCCCGCTTTTCACCCTGAAAACGTCCACCGGCTCGAACCCACCGAGATTCTTCGTCTCTCTCCCGGGAGTCAATTCATCTGGGTATTCAATCTGAAAAAAATAGCTCTTCTGAACTTCATTCCGCATATGAGGCTCATCCGCTATCTTTGCCAGCCTCCTCGATTTTCCAGACAAGAACTCCAGAGCCCTCAAGTTCCTTTCGTAAACAGGGTTTTTGTCCCTTATGCTCATGAGATACTTTCTCGCCTTCAAAATCAGCCTTCCGTCGTTGAGGGTCTCTCCAAGCATAGCGTAGGATACGGCCAGATTGTTCCTGACCGCATCGTTTTCCGGGTCCAAATCGAGAGCTTCCTGGAGGTAGGATGTGCTCAAATGATACTTCCCCTCCATGATGTATGTGCAGCCGAGGGAATTCAAAAGCTCGGGGGAACCCTCCCCTGCACGCAATCCACCCAGAAAATACTTGAGTGCCTCATTTATGTTCTTTTTGTAGAGCCTGTATTTCTCCTCCGAAAACTCACGGGAAAGAGCTATACCCTCTGCCCTCGTGGTGGGCTCGAGTCCGAAAACCAGCCTGAATGGAAAGGAGTATTCGGTTCTCCCAGAAATGAACGCCTCGTAAGCCCTCCTCAAATAAACCGCCCCGAGATTAGTGTAAACCTCCCTGGAAGGAAAATAGAGTGAAAACCTCTTGAACAGTGCCTCCGCCTCATCGTATCTACCAAGTGAATAGCTCACCACGCCAAATCTGAACAGAGCCACCTTATCGACGATGGTTCTCAAATACCTCCTGAGTTTGCCGACCCTGATTCTCACCTGAGCTTCCCACGCTCCCTCGGCCCCCGCTCCCGCCTCCTCATCCTCCACCCACTCTCTGAAAAAAGTCTCGTCTCTCAGTATCCTGTAACTGTCGTACCCTGCAAGCAGAGCGTACAGGATTCCTCGCTGGTCCGCCTGCACCTCGGTAGACATCACGCTCTCCGGCATCCGAGAGAGAACTTCGAGCTCCACACAGTAAGGATCGGTACTTCCCTCGCAGCTGAGCTGAGAGAAAAACTTGCTGCACCAGAAGTGGTCCGAAACGAGGT
Source organism: uncultured bacterium (assembly GCA_964429585.1). GTDB lineage: Bacteria > Desulfobacterota > Deferrimicrobia > J040 > J040 > CAYSCN01. The sequence goes on from CAYSCN010000036.1 coordinate 9,678, forward strand.
GAGCCAGTTCATGACCGAAAATGAAGGCTATTTTCGCATCGCCGAGGGATAGTTCTCCGTCCTCGTAACACATATCGAGCGTGCCAACAGAAATTATGACTTCACCGCTGGGATAAGAACTGGCGACTTTACGTGAAGTGTCGACCACGAAAAGCTCCGGCTCTACCCCGAGCCTTTTGTCCGAAACGGCCAGGACCCTCTGAAATATGGTTTTGGCTCTTCTTACGAGTGGAGTTTCCCCAGCCAGGCCGAACCTGGAAACCCAGTAGCTGGTGTTCTCCAGCTGTTCTGCAAAACACGTAGACAACCCCGGAATATTCCAGTCCAGATTGGTTGCCGGCAAAAACAACAAAGAAAGGAGAAGATATAATGCAAAACAGGCTGGATACCTTTTCGCTCTCATCTCATCTCACGAGGACGAATTCGCCAGAGAGCTCGAGACTTCTGCCGTCTCCACCCTTTCCTTCGACTATCCACATGTAAAGCTTTTCCGGCTCGACCAGATCTCTCTCCACGAAGGCAACAGGGGCCTTGAGATTTTCGATATCCGCAACTATGGTTCTTGTCTCTCTGTCAACCAGGGAAAACCTGTAGGTCCCTCTCTTTATCGGGAGCTTCCATCTGAACGCAATCGCCTTTTTGAGCACCTCTATCGAGATCCTCGACCTGTCTCTCAGCACCAGACGGCCAGCGAAACTCATTTCCCCTCCAGCTCCCCTTTTCGCGGTGAGAACCTCCGAACCTTTGAGCTTCACAACCCCATACGGCCTCCAGTAAACAGCTATTAAGGTGACACCGAGAAACACAACAGCAACGGCGTAAGCGAAGGCAGGCTTTTTCACAATCGTGTAGAGCGACTCGAGCCATTTCCAAAAGGAATGTTTCCCCTCAGAAACAACTGCTTCACTCACGGAAACAGGGGTCGACGATATTCGACTCACTGCTGAGTTTACCCAATCTTCAGGAATCGCAAACTGGTCCCGGCTTTCAATGTACTTCAGATAAGAAGCAGCCACCCCGGCACAGTAATCGCAAGCGGCAACATGCTCCAAGATCTCCCCCGCTCCATTCCCCTTCATCTCTCCCGACACTGTCGCGCAAACCAGGTATTCCTCCGGACAATCATCTTTCCTCACCGATTCCGAAACAACCGCCACACAGGTTTCGAGGTCCCTGAGAAGCCGGTATATGGCAAAACACTTCTCGCAAACCGCAACATGCCCCTCGTGCTCAGGGTCTCGATTCACGCCGCAAACCACTCTAACTATCTCAGCGACCGTCAGGTGCTCCATACTCATTTCACCCCTGATATAAATTTGACGGACGCGAAAGTCAATTCACACCCCGATTTCCTCAAATATCTCTTTCAAACGAGAAGCATTCAGGTCCCAATCTTCACACCTGACTTTCAGCATTCTGACTATTTTGAGCATGATGGAACTCAAGAAGCCGTAAATGTCTTGAGTGGTGAGGTCATCGACACTCTTCCCGGCTACAGGTGAACTTCCCACCTTCCTGAAAAATTCGACTATATCATGAGCGGATAGTCCATCTCTGTATTTCAACTTCAAAATCACAAGCTCGCTCTGTGGCAATTCCCTCACCGTCTCCCTCAGGGCCTCGATGAACCGATGTAGCATCACCTTCTCATCCAGCCCTATACCCTCCGAGGAAATGACAATCGTCCGTTCTCCCCCATCCCCACCATCGACCGAAACCGTTCTGTGACCGTCTATCAGGTAAAGCATTCCGGACTTCGCGAGAGCGTGCCTCACGGAATCTGCCTTTGCCTTCAATTCTTCCATGGAAATCCCCAGCCGTTTCGAAATCTCCGACTCGCTCTTTCTCAACCTCAAGAAGATGTACAGCTTCTGCGCGGTCTCGTCTAGCTCTTTGATCGGCGATGGCAATCTACTGAAGACCGTCTTGCTAAAAGGCCCTTCCATACTTCCACCTCAACCATTCAATGTAGGTTGTGTGAGAATTTATCACCGACCACACGAACGTCTTCAGGCTACAATCGTTCTTACCTTCGTAGCTTTTAACTTTGTTTTTCAAGAATTCAAAGAACCACACGTATGAGTCCATGCACTCGTCGCAAATCTCGAGGTCCCGCCTGTACCGGAGAAGACCATCTTTTTGCGAATTGAGGAGAAACAGAATCGCGCAGACGCAATCCCGTGACATATGAGTGCAGTGATTCTTCATCAGTTGCCTTATTCTGTACAAAACCACGTCGGAAAACTCTTCCACGAACTTCTTGCACGCCGAAGGCTCTCCTTCCGAGACCAGTTTTGCAAAGTTCAAGTCGTCCTTCAATTTCATATTAGAAAAATCTACAAGTAAATATGTTAGCTATCAATCGAAATCAGGAAAAATCAGTCGTTTAAACGAAGATAATAAAAAATTGTTTTATAGGGTATCATACATTTTTCCGTGGAATCAATTGAAAATAGGAGCAACAATTCGTTTACAACAGCAATTCTACCCGCCATGCAGATGAAACCCGAAATAACATAATATTGCCACAACATTCATATTCATTCGAGAAAAGGAGCTGAAATACCGGAAATAAGAAATGTTCTACAAACTAGTTTGGGAGGTGGGAAAGTGGATCAGAATCCAGCGGGATTTCGTCAGGCACCAGAGACTCCGTAATCATAGACGACACCGTTAAATTGCACGCTTTTCTACTCAAGGCTCACAGCAAATTTAATTTTTGGTCCTAAGTCGTCATAGATCTTTGTTGCGCGTTTGCAAGCATTTGTTTGTCGATGGTAGAAAGTTGAGACTCCTCTATTCGACCTTCACAATCTTTCACAATCCACTCATTCCCTCTTCACAATCCTCGAGTAGAATTGCCTGGAATTCCGGAAAAAAGGAGGCAGCCATGAGAAAGGCAATTCTGTTCTTCATTCCGCTCGTCGTCGCATCACTCGCATTCATAGGATGCGGAGGAGGCGGCTCGAGCACTACCACAGGCTCAGCGAGCACCATCGTAAGCGGCACGGTCGTGGATGGTTATGTGAGCGGAGCAAAAGTATCGGTCTACAGCGACCCCTATATGACCGACCCAATCGGCGAGGGGACCACCGATTTCAGCGGACACTTCGAGATAACAATCCCCGAAGGCACACTGCCAGGCACGGTATACATGAAGTCGGAGGGTGGATGGCTGACAGACACGGGCTTTCCAGCCCCCACGATGCGCTACGCAGGCTCTCCCGATTCTTATGAGTTCAACATAACCCCCGTGACGGACCATCTCTACAGCGAGATGTTAAAAGACGGTTTGAACCTGCAGGGGGCCATGACCAGAGTATCTTCACAGCTGGGCATACCTCTGGATACGCTCTACAAAGACCCGGAAGTCGACTCCGCTGCACACGAGGCAGTCAGGAAAGTTCTGTCATCTGGTACCCAGAGCTCTGGACTCAACCCGGGGGTATACGACGCCTATATGATAGTTCTTGATAGGGATATGGCGGGGTCGGAACAGATCTCGAACATCTCGGATTTCATCGCCACCCACAGAGTCGCCGCAAATCTGACGGTTTCCGACGACGGGACCGTCACAGGCATGACCGAAGACGGACGGTCCGTAAGCGGGGTGGTGGAAGGAAGCTCAATAGCGCTTAAAGTGGTCGACGATTCAGTCATACCACAACACGTAAGTCATCTGGCGGGCGAGATAGGGATAATGGGGTCTATAAGCGGTATGGTTACAGAAAAGACGAACACAGCAGGCAACGTCACCGACGGATATTTCATAATGACGGTTCACCCGAACAATCTGAACGATTACCAGGCAATAGAAAACCAGATCGCCGATATGATGATTGGAAGTCACTACTTCACCGCCGCCGATACATTCAGAGCGGACGGGTCCTACGACCCTCAAATCCACTGGGGCAAGATAAGCATAAGTGCCATGACCAGCGGAATAATAGGCGTCTCGGAGTTCACACTCTACCACGATTCATCACCCGACACCTCACAATCCATGGCGCAGGTTCAGGGGACAATCGACATGGATCCTCACAATCATCCAACTCTCATCGAAGGTTTCCAGGCTTTCGATCCCTCCTCCGGCCACATGGAATACATCCTGTCGACTCCCGGAAACAGACAGGGACTATTCATCGTGAGCGACGGCTCCACGGGCACGATATTGAGCATCGGGAAGGCCCTCATGCACAGGGAAGACAGCGCTGCCCCGACGTTTAACCCCGACACCGGCTATCATCTCGAAATAGCCAGAGTCCATCAGGGACTCATTGGGGAAACGAGAAGCCCCGGCATGATCGAGAGTGAGATTCTCTCTCATCAGGACATCAACACGCCCTCCTGGACAGCGGGAGGCATGGGTGGAATGAACATGGAAAGGATGGGGCACATGGGAGACACCACGTCCACAACCGGTATGTCAGTTTTCAGCGGCAGCATGATGGGCTGGAAAGTAGACACGAACTCCGACGGTATGGGAGACGCGAACGACATGATGGTTCTTGCGAGCCTTTATCCTTCCGGCGCCATGTCCGGCGAGTTCATGATGGGCGGGACGATAAACGGAACCGCCCTTTCCACGAACTTCCCCGGTCACTACGTGGCATACGCAAAGCCAGCAAACGAGAGTCCTCCTGCCTTCAACGGAACTCTCCACTTCGTCGAGAGAGTGACTTACTCCATGGGCAGCTCGGAATACGCGGGTGCCTACGGGTTCGGCTCGATTACCATAGACGATTCCACTGCGCCCCCGACCGTCACCCTGGTACACACTACACCGGGCGGAGAATCCGTCGAGTATACTCTTACCCTCAGCGTCACAGATGGTATGTACCACATGGAAGGTCCCACCCCTTCGGGCAATTATATCGACATCTTCTGGCCCTCAGGCGGCAAAAAGGCGGTCTGGATGGAGAGCGACGATCCCACGGGAAGCGGCACAATAACTGCCGTTGGAGAAGCGTTCATGACCTACTGAGGTCGGATGCGCAGCTGGTAAAGAGGGCGGCACCAAGCTGCCCTCTTTTTCCACCGATCAATTCACAATTTTTCATTTTCGCATCATAAAACATTCACACCCATACAGTATCCTGATACCAAAAATAAAAATTCAGGAGGTTTAAAAATGAAGAAAACGATCCTCACAGGAGCCATCATCACATTCGCTCTTTTTCTCGCCACCGGAAGTTTCGCGTGGTGGTCTTCCTGGAGGCATTCTCCCGGAATGATGATGGGTTACGCCATGACCCAGAACCAGGAAGCCGCTGCCAGGTTCAGGAGCGAATCACAACCACTCAGGAGCAAACTCATCA
>CAYSCN010000036.1:15095-19711 GCA_964429585.1 uncultured bacterium
CTCACGGAAAATTGAAAAAAGCCGTCCTGGTGGCGCTCTTATGGCTTTTCATTCCCCTTAAGACTCCCGCCTTCGGAGGATGGTGCGGAAAATGCGCCCCCTACGGAGACTACTGCACTGGGGACAAATGGGGGTGGTATGGTGAAAGACGGGCGGTCACCACAAAAGCGGAAGCGATAACGATACTGAAGGAATATTTCCGAACCTATGAAGACCTTAGATTCAGGCTGATAGGAGAAAGCCCGATATATTACAAGGCCGAAGTGAAAAACCGCGAAGGGAAATTGATCGACATCGTGATAATAGACAAGAGAACCGGCAGATTGCGTTCGATATATTGAATAAACCAATGAAGGAGGTCCCAAATGAGTTACTACATCTCCAAAAAAGTACCGTACTCTTTCGACGAAGCGATAGAAAAAGTCCTCGAAGAGTTGAAAAAAGAAGGATTCGGTGTGCTGACCGAAATCGACGTGAAAGAAACGATAAAGAAGAAGCTCGGGAAAGACTTCAGGAATTACAGGATTCTCGGCGCGTGCAATCCCCCATTCGCATACAGGGCACTCACGGCTGAAGACAAAATCGGAACCATGTTGCCGTGTAACGTCATCGTACAGGAACTGCCGGACGGAACGGTCGAAGTCGCCGCCATAGACCCCATCGCGTCGATGCAGGCGGTGGAGAACCCTGAACTGGAAGAAATCGCAGTTACTATTAAAGAGAAGCTCAAAAAGGTCGTCGACTCCGTCTGAATCCGGCTCATCGAGGGTAAAAAATGACGAGCCCCATTCTCATCGTCGAAGACGACAGGAAAATAGCCAACGTGGTCAGGGTCTACCTCGAAAACGCCGGGTTCCACGTGGTTCACGTGGAAAGGGGAAAAGATGCGATTGAGTTCGTCGACAGGGAACTTCCCCTGCTCGTCATTCTCGATCTCATGCTGCCTGATACAAGCGGCGAAGAGGTATGTCAGGAGATGAGGGAATACGGCGACTTTCCAATCATCATGCTCACATCAAAATCTTCCGAGGAGGAACGGATCGCGGGATTCGCGCTCGGTGCCGACGACTATATAGTGAAGCCGTTCAGCCCCAGGGAACTGGTTTACAGAGTCAAGGCGATTTTGAAGCGTTACGGGAAAAAAGACATCGGTTCATCCGATGTATTGAGCTTCGACGACTCGACCCTGGTGATAGACGGCCAGAAATTCGACGTCATAAAAAATGGAGAATCCGTAAATCTCACATCCACCGAATTCAGGATTCTCTACGCCATGGCATCATCACCGGGAAAAGTCTTCTCGAGAGAGGAGTTGATAGAAAAGGCCCTCGGATATCGATATGAAGGTTACGACAGAGTGATCGACGCGCACATCAAGAACATAAGAAAGAAGCTCGGCGAGGACCCCAAGAGTTCGACGCTGATACAGACGGTATACGGCGTCGGATACAGATTTGCGGGGACGAAAGATGCTTGACAACCTGAGAGCAAAGTTCCTCGCGCTTCTTCTTGCCGTGACTTTCATCGGGCTTTCGTCTGCGCTTCTCGTTCGGACGCTCTTCATGAAGGACTTCAGGGAGTACATGCAGGGAGAAATGGAAGACAGAGTCTATCTCGTCATGGCAGATCTGGAAGGCACCTACGACAAATACTCCGGGTGGGATGAGGAAACGCTCGCTGAAGACATGATATGGGCACTTATGATGGGGCTCGAACTCAAAGTCCTGAACACAGACGGTGAAGTCGTGATGAGCACCGAAAAGGCCCTCGACTATGTGCCCCCATCGATGAAACGCAGGGTGGAATCCATATCAGACAAATGGGAAAACAACAGGGATGTCGACTTCATTCCCTACCCTCTTTTCCTTCGCGGGGAAAAGATTGGAAGACTGGAGGTCAGGTTTCTCAAACCGCGTAAGCTGTCTGTTTTCATGGAGAGGTCGAACAGATTCCTCATCCTCTGCTTCCTCGTAATAGGCGGCTTGTCCATTCTCGTCAGCATCGTATTTTCGAAAAAACTGACCCGCCCCTTAGTGGAACTGACAGAAGCCGCGAAATCCATCAGCGAGGGAAACATCAAACACAGGGTATCAGTGGAAAGAACAGACGAAATAGGGAAACTCGCCGCTTCTTTCAACAAAATGGCGGAATCCCTCGAACTCCAGGAAACGCTAAGGAAAAAACTCACTTCCAATGTGGCTCACGAGTTGAGAACTCCCCTTGCCGCCATCCTGGGAGAGCTCGAGGGAATGATCGACGGAATCATCCCCGTCAGCAAAACCCACCTCGCCTCTCTTCACGAGGAGGCAAAACGCCTCAAAAGGATTCTCGAGGGGTGCGAAGAACTCACCTCAGCGCAGGCCAGCGCCCTTTCCCTCCGGAAATGCCCTCTGGATTTAAGAGAATTTCTGGGAAAAATGAAGCTGAACATGGAGAGACTTTTCGAAGAAAAAGAAGTGTCGCTGGAGATCTCCTGCGAGGAGGCCCTCACTATAAATGCAGACCCCGACCGCTTGAGCCAGATTCTGCTCAACCTCCTCAACAACTCCCTCAAGGCCACCGACAGAGGGGGTAAAGTAAGCGTGAAAGCGGGCAAGCACGGGAACGAAACATTCATCTCCGTCGAAGACACGGGTTGCGGCATCAAGCAGGAAGACCTCCCGTTTATTTTTGAAAGGTTTTACAAAGCAGGAAACAGCGACGGTCTCGGAATAGGTCTGACAATCGTGAAAGAACTGGTCGACGCCCACGGCGGCAGAATAGATGTAAAAAGCGAGCACGGAAAGTGGACAAGATTCACCATCTTTTTCCCAGAACTGTAAACGCCGAACCGAGCTCCACAGGCGAATCTGCCCGATTTATTAATCAGCCCCAATCTCTCCTCGTATGTTATAGTTTCCCCAGGAACTTCATTCGAACACTTGAGAGTTCAACGTGAGAGATATACCTTCCCTTACTGTCATAAGAGCTTTTTTCTTTATTTTCGGGCTTTTATCATTTTTTATCCTCGAGAGAATCTTTCCTTCGCGAGAGGACACTGCTTCCAACCTTCCCCGCTGGTTTGCAAACATCGCCCTTTCCGTAATCAACGCAGTCGTGGTTGGGCTCATCGCCGGCACGATATTGACCGCAACCCTATCGATCGCAAAGGGAAAAAACTTCGGGCTGCTTGCCACGCTACCTCTTTCTCCATGGATTAAAATTTTTTTGGGTGTTGTTTTTCTGGACTTTCTTCTTTATATCTGGCATCTGGTTAATCACGTCGTTCCATTTTTCTGGCGGTTTCATCAGGTCCATCACAGCGACCTGGATCTCGATGTCACAACTGCTTCCCGTTTTCACTTCGGTGAAATAGCCATGGCGATGCTCATCAGGTCGCAATTGATACTCATTCTCGGCCCGGAGATTTTGGTCTTCATCATATTCGACACCCTTGTAGTCCTCACATCCCAGTTCCATCACAGCAAAATCAGACTTCCCATATGGCTCGAAAAGATTTACTGGGTTTTCTTCGTCCCACCGAAAATGCACCTGATTCACCACTCGACCATCCCGGAAGAATTGAATTCCAACTACGGAACTATTTTCTCTTTCTGGGACAGACTTTTTGGGACTCTCACCGTTACTCCCAGGCTTGAAAAAGTGGAAATAGGCTTGAACGTTTACCGGAGTAAAGAAGACGTATCGTTTTCGAAAATCCTGGTCATGCCCTTCCGCCGCAACCTGCCAATCCGTCCCTTCGAAAGGGACTAGTAGAGTCTCACTTATTCTTGAGGATTATCTCAGCAGCAATGCGAACTGCGCAGGCCACAACTTCGGCGCATTTTTCAGGTCCCCCGGAAGAAAGATATACTGCCGAATCAACCGGATTCGCCAGATTTAGCTTCTTTCCCAATTTCACCTCCAAAATGGTCTCGCACATGGTGCTCCCCTGCTCCTTCTCAAACCGCCGGCAAAATTTTCGAGCGGGCGGAAGCGAACGAAAATATCCAGGCATATCATCGATATTTTCGCGCCCATATACCAATCCCAGCGCCATGAGAGAACCTATCACCGCCCCGCAAGTTTCTCCCCTCAGACCGATCCCCGGAAATGGAGTCAGGGCCTTCAATATTCTGCCGTCGTCCAGGTTGAAATGCTCTTTGAGCGCCATAAACGACGCCTGGGCGCAGTTGCCCGAACGCATCAGCAACTCGCCGGCTCTTTTCGATACTCTCCCCAACAACTCCTCACAGCTTACGGTTCCTTCGGTCATACCATCAGCTCCCCTGTTCGACGTAGTAATCTCAACCCTCCCACCTTAGTTGTAGTATATTTTCATCCAACTATGTTTTCCAATTTCGACATCGTCCCTGCTTTGAAACTTACCCCCAGATGGAACATAAAGATTCAGGTGGTGCCAGAAAAAGATGCAGCCAAATTCCCCTTCAATCCCTTCGACCTGATGAACGATTTCGAAATAAATAACGCATCGTCCAGGCGGTGATTCATTCTCGCCCTTTTTAAGCACGAAGCACGAAACAAGCCCGAAATTCGAATGCATAAAACACGAAAACGGTGGTCCGTAATTATCGTTGTTTCCGTGGTTGTGTAATGTCACGCAATCACGTATCCAC
>CAYSCN010000037.1:0-19250 GCA_964429585.1 uncultured bacterium
TCCCTCAGAACAGGAACAAGTATCACATAGGCCTGGATCTTCATCACGAGGAGGGGAAAGAGATTTTTCGTGAGCTCGTGAAGAAGGTGGATGTAGTTGTGGAGAACTTCAAGGCGGGGACGATGGACCGCTGGGGATTGGGATACCTGCAGCTCAGGGAAATCAATCCAGGCATAATTTACGTGGCGAACACCGGATTCGGGCAATGGGGGCCGTTCTCTCTGGGCAGGCCCTCGTATGACGCCACGGCTCAGGCGGTAAGCGGTATGTCCGAAATTACCGGTTTTCCAGGAAGGCCTCCGCTCAAAGTGGGGATATTCATCGGCGATTTCACCGGTGCCCTGACAGCGGCTTACGCCGTTCTCGTGGCGCTCTATTACCGAAATAGGACCGGAAAGGGACAGTTCATCGACGTGGCTCAGTCGGAAGTCCTGATAAGAACCCTGGATTGGACGTGGGCGTTCACGTCTCTGACGGGAAAACCCAGAACGAGGTCTGGAAATATCGATCCCGCAGTGGTTCCATCCGGAATATATCGTTGCACAGACGGCTACGTGGCCGTATCTGCTCTTACCAAGGAGCAGTGGAACGGGCTGACCTGCGCGTTGGGTGATGAGATTCCCGAATCGGTCAGGGTGATGGAGGAGAATATCGAGAGGACCAGGGGCGATACTCCACGCATCCTCGATGAGTGCCTGCGAAGGTGGTGTGGCGAAAGGAGAGTGCAGGACGTGATTGATGATGCGAGAGAGTATGGGTTTTCAGCTGCTCCCGTTGCGAATGCCAGAGATCACTACGAGGATACTCATTTGAGAGAGAGGATGAGCGTGTGGGAGCTCGAGGACGAGATGTATGGTTCTGTCGTTGAATACGGTCCTCCTCCGAAGCTCTTCGAGTCGCCCATGCGCCTGAAGTGGGAGGCGAAGCCCGTGGGGTATCACAACGAGCTGATATTTGGGGAACTGCTCGGAATTTCCCCGGACAGGCTCGAAAAGCTCGAGAAAAAGGGAGTCATAGGCAAGTGGAACGAAGCCCCTGGAGCGTGCCCACCAGGTGATGGAGGTGAAAGTTGATGAACTGGTTTGAGTGGGTCGAGAAGGAGACCTGCGTAAGTGCCGTTTCTGGTAAACCCGAAGCGCTTTCGGACTTGCTGGTGATAGATGTCAGTTACTGTAACATGGCCGGTTGCGTTTGTTCGTCTTTTCTCGCCGAGTGTGGCGCAAGGGTGATAAGAATCGAGCCGCCTGACGGGGACCCAGTGAGAAGTTTCTCTCCTGAAGGAATACTGGAAGGTGAGACCGGGCTTGGGTATGTCGTGGAGGGGAGGAACAAAGAGCACGTGACCCTCGATATATTCACCGACCGGGGAAGGGAGATTTTTCTCGAGCTCGCATCGAAGGCGGATGTTCTGATAGAAACCCACCTGCCTGGCATGATGGATGAAAACAGAACAGGATTCAGGGATCTGTCCTCCGTAAATGACAGGCTTGTATATCTGTCTATCACTCCCGATGGAACCTTCGGACCTCGCGCCGGGTCCTGGACCTTGGAGGGGGATGTGGTGGGACAGGCGAAATCGGGGGTGGTCTATCTCACCGGCGAACCGCCTTCAATGGAGGAGGCGAAAGAGTTCGAGGCGCCCACGAAGGTGGGATCCTGGTTCGCCTGGTATGCGGGGGGGATCTTCGGTGCGTTTTCTGTCATGGGAGCGCTTCTTTTCAGAGATCTCACCGGCAAGGGGCAAATGATTGACCTCACTCCGTCCGAATCGATAATGCAATTTCTGGATTACAACCTAACCTGGTATCACGCAGCTGGGAGAGTGAGGGAGAGGCTGGGGAATTTCGACATAGCAGTTTTCCCCTATACTTTTGTCAAATGCAGGGACGGCTACGCTTTCATAGCGGCATACAACGATGATGCCTTCAAAACGCTGTGCGAGATAATGGGAAAGGAAGATCTTCTCGAGGATCCAAGATTTTCTTCCTTCAAGGAGCGGACCAAGCTCGAAAATGAACGGGTTCTGTTTGAACACATAGAGGAATGGTCCAGCAACTATACTGCGGATGAAATTCTCGTCATGGTTCAGGACGCGATTTCGAAAAAGACGGGACCTGCTGCGGCTGTTGTGACCGGAAGGGTGAACAGACCCGACGAAACTCTTTCGGAGGACCACTGGTGGAAAAGAGGGGTTTTCGAGAGGGTGAATGACCCGAATTACGGTGAGATTGTGGTTCAGGGTCCTGGTTTCAAGATGACGGAAACACCACCGCGCCTGAAGTGGCATTGTCGCGGGATCGGAGAGGATACGGATAGAGTTTTCAAAGAGCTCCTCGGGATGGATGACAGAACACTCGAGGAGCTGAGGCGCGAGGGAATAATTTAAAACAGGGGGATGCGATGGAACTGAAGGGAAAAGTCGTCGTGATCACCGGGGCGGCCGGAGCTTTGGGGAAGCGGTTTGCCCTCGACCTCATCTCCGCCGGTTGTGTGGTGGTGGGATTCGACGTGGATGAGGACTCGCTTCTGACTCTCGAGAAGGAGATTCGTGGAAGCGGATGCGAATTTCGCGGAATCGGGGTCGACGTTACCGACGAAGAGTCTGTTGCCTCGGGTTTCAGCAGGGTGATCGAATCGTTCGGAAGGGTGGATGTTCTCATCAATAATGCGGGCATCACGGGCGATCACCTGCTGGTCAGAAAATCGGAGGATGGACTGGAGAAATTTCCCCTCTCGTTGTGGGAGAAGGTGATTCGAGTCAACCTGACCGGGGTGTTCCTGTGCGGGAGGGAGGCAGCCTACTGGATGGTGGAGAAGGGAGTCGAAGGGGTCATCGTGAACATATCTTCTATTTCACGTGAAGGTAACGTGGGGCAATCCAGCTACTCGGCGACCAAGGCAGGAGTTGTCGCTCTGACTGTTACGTGGGCGAAAGAGCTTTCTCGATACGGGATAAGGGTTGGAGCGGTGGCGCCTGGATTCGTCGATACTCCCATGGCGAGAGCCGTGCCAGAGAAGGTAATGAGCAAGGTTCTTTCTACGATTCCAGCAGGCAGGCTGGCGACCACCGAAGAGGTTTCGATGGCCGTCAGATTCATCCTGGAAAACGATTATTTCAATGGACGCGTGGTGGAGGTGGACGGCGGTTTGAGAATATGAACCCGATAAAGAGCTCTAATCCGTCTCCGTGCCCACTTTCACCATGACCTGGGCTCCGATGTCGTGGCAGGATATGACGTGGTCCGCTCCTGCTTTCTTGAGTTTCGGCTCGTTTGCCCAGTCTTCCACCTTCGCTATTACTCGAAGGGATGGGTTGAGCATCTTGGCGGTCAGTGTGACGAACACGTTCGATGTGTCGTCGAGCGGGGCGAATAGAATCCTTGCGTTTTCGATTCCCGCACGGAGGAGAACGTCTTCCTTCCTCGCGTCTCCCTCTATACAGGGAATCCCTTTGATCACCATTTCCCGCACTCTTTCCTGATCCTGCTCGACCACGACGAATTCGTAATCGCTCTCAGCTAGTTTCCTCACGAGAGCCCTTCCCACTTTTCCATAACCGCAAACGATAATATGGTCTTTGGCTTCGAAAGACTTCCGGGGCAATTCCAGCACCTCCTCTATTTTTTTCCTGACGACGACTTCGAAGATGGTCTGGACACTCACGATCACCGCTCCAACTCCCACGAAAATCACGAGGAGACTCAATACTTTTCCTGCTGTCGTCTTGGGGGTTATGTCCCCGTATCCTATGGTCGTTATAGTGACTATCGTGAAGTAGAAAGAGTCGAAAATGGAGTTGATGGAATCCTCCAGAGCCCAGAATCCGATCGTCCCGGTGAATATGACGAGTATCAAAAGGGCGATACTCAGCTTGAGTTTCAAAGTTACATCTCTGTTTTCGTAGTCCAGACCTCTTGGAGAAAGCACAAACCGCCCTCCAGTTTTCTTCCCTACATATCGGATGAAAACCAAACAATTTTAACGGATTGGGCCCGCCCAATTCCACCCGCAGGTTCTCTCCCATTCCTAAATGATTGAGAGAGTGGCAATTCGGGTGTAAAATCTTTTTCTATGCTCCCATCCTGCCAGTTCAAAGCCATAGAGATCTACGGTCCGATCAAGATTCAGCCCTTCGGGATGATCGTTTCCATTGCAGTCGTCGTTGGATTTTTGCTTGGGCGTCGTAGAGCCAAGGAGGTTGGGCTGGATCAGGTGATTTGCGCCGATGCCATGTTCTGGTCGATTCTCACTGGGTTCGTGGTTGCGCATCTTGTCTCCGAAATTTTCTATTATCCGGATGAGGTGATCAGAAATCCTTTGAGTCTCCTCATGTTCTGGAGAGGGCTTTCCTCGTATGGCGGGTTCGCCGGAGCCGTTCTGGGGGGTGTGGTTTATCTGAAAAAGAAGGGGGTACCGGTTCTGGATTACGCCGATGCCTTCATGTTCGGGCTCGTACCCGGGTGGGTCATCGGAAGGCTCGCTTGCACCGTCGTGTTCGACCATCCCGGTCTGCCCACGGATTTTTTCCTGGGCATGAGGGATTATCAGGGCATAGTGAGGCACAATCTCGGATTTTACGAGATGCTCTATACCATTTTTCTCACTGCTGTTCTCTACTCGTTGAGGAAGAAGCGTCCGTTTCCCGGTTTCTACTCCGCCCTCATGCTGATTCTTTATTCGCCGGTCAGGTTCTTCCTCGATTTTTTGAGGGTGGCGGATAGAAGATATGCAGGATTGACTCCTGGTCAATATTTTTCTCTCCTCGCGTTTGTGGCGGGAATCTTTCTTTTCTGGTGGGGGAGCAGGAAGAAAGTAAATCGCTGAGGCGTGAAGTGTCCTGTTCTACGCTTTTTTCTTTTCGCGGAGCGTAGCGGTGAAGGTATTTCCACCCAGGTCGTTGTAGGAATGCGTGATGGCTCCCTCATAGAGGGCGCACACGTGCTTTACTATTGAAAGTCCAAGACCGGTTCCGGATTTTTTTCTGCTTCTGGATCGCGAGAGAGTGTAGAATCGCTTGAAAATCAGATCTCTTTTCTCCTCGGGGATTCTGGGACCCTCGTCCATCACCTCGACTGTTACCCAGTCTTCGTCCTTTCTTATTGTGGCCTTGACCGTTTTTCCTTCAGAGTATTTGACGGCATTGTCGATCAGATTGACCAGGATGCTCATCAGGTGGTCGTAAAGTATGTAAACTTCGTCCGGCTGGGTTTCTATCTTTATTTCTTTGTCGGAGCTTCCCTCGAATGTTTCAAGGATCGTTCTTTTCAACTCCTCCAGATATGTGGGTGTTTTGACCCTGAAATCTTTGTTTGTCGATTCCAGTCTGTGCAGCTCCAGCATGTCGTTTATCAGGTTGTTCAATCTGGTGGAGCTTCTGAGTATTGCCTCCAGGAAGTTTTTTCTGGTTTCTTCGTCGAGATCGGGTGTGTTGAGCAAGGTCTCGGCGTATCCCATCATCAGAGACAGGGGGGTTTTCAGCTCGTGTGTGATGTTACCCACCAGTTCAGTCTTGAATTCTTCGTATATGTGCTTTTCGGTTGTGTCTCTCATCACGACGAGTTTCGAGTCGTCGAGCTTCTTCACGTACACGTCGTATGTTCTGCCCCGCATGCTCTTCACGCTGTATTTCTCGCCGGTGGAAGAAGTCACTTCCCTTGCAAAGAGAATCAGGTCCGGATCGCTCACAAGAGACAGTATGTTTTCTCCCTTTTTGAGCTCGCACTCGAAAATCTCTTCCGCCTTCCTGTTTGAGAAGAACACTCTGTCATCGTGATCGAGCAGAAGGATCCCCTCGTTCAGGTGATGGGTCACGTTTTCGAGAAAGGAGAGTTCACTTTTGAGCCGTTCGATTTCCCTTTTCATGTGGCTGTGTATCTTTTTCGAAGGGAATGTGATCTCATCCATGAGTGGATCCCTGAATTTCGGGAAGTGGATGTGAAATCTCCCTGCGGCGAGATTTTCGGAGATCCTGTTTATGGCACCTGTTGCGAGCCTGATTTTGCTCAGGAAGAACCACGTGATGCCGATGCTTGATATGGCAAGATACAGGAGGGACAGAAATATGGTTCGCGTGTGTCGTCTACTCACCAGTTCCGGAAGCGAGTAATCCGTCAGAACCCTCAATACCCAGCCGCTTGAGAGTCTGCGGGCCAGAAAGAGCATTGTTTTGCCGGAACCAGGGTGAATTCTGGTGCTTCTGCCCGTTTTCCCGTAGTATGAGTCGAATATTTCGGGGAACTCCTCGGGATTCTGGATTTTTGATCCTTCTTCGAACTCTCCCGACGTGTCGATGAGAATATGACCATCTTCGTCTATCAGAGTGGCGAACGTCCCCGATTTTTCGGAGAGAGTTCTGAACAACTTTCTCAGAATGCGTGTGTCGTTTTTCTCTTCAATAGAATGGGCGAGTAGGTGCCATATTTCCCCTGCTTCTCTTTCTGCGGCGGCATCAGCGATGTGATGGAGGCTTTTCCCAGCAAGCACGAGCACCAGCAATATTCCTGCGGCGGTGGAAATGAAAGTTATTGCCAGGTATCTTGCAAACGTTCTCATCAGTCGAGCTTGTAACCTATTTTTGGGATGGAGCGTATTCTCTTTCCGTCTTTACCGAGTTTTTTTCTCAATGATGAGACGTGAGCGTCCACGGTTCGAGTGAACACGTCCGATTCGTATCCCCAGATTGCGTTCAGTAACTGGGTTCTCGTGAAAACTCTTCCAGGGTTCGCCATGAACAACCTGAGTAGCTCGAACTCCTTCTTTGTGAGGGTTATCTCCTCTCCGTCCGCTGTAACCCTGTGGGACTTGAGGTCCAGTGTGATCGATCCGCACGTGATAGGAGAGTCTCCGCCGCCTGCTCTCCTCAGGAGAGCGTTGACTCTTGCGACCAGAACTTTCATGCTGAATGGTTTGGTCACGTAGTCGTCGGCTCCGCTTTCCAGCGCGTTGACTATGTCTGGTTCTCTGTTTTTCGCAGATACGATGATCACGGGGATGTTTCTGGCTCTGTCTTTGTTCCGTATGATCCGAAGAAACTCTATTCCGTTGAGTCCTGGGAGCATAAGATCGAGCAGGATTAGGTCACACGGAGAGTGTTCTATGGCTATCAGTGCTTCATTGGCGTTTTCCACGCCCAGAGCCTTGAAGCCTTCTCTTTCCAGGTTGAAGACGAGCAGATTTCTGAGTTCTTCTTCGTCTTCCACGACGAGAATGTTATTCAACTTCCTCGTCCTCCCATATGGTGTGCCGGACTATCTTTCCCTTCACCATGAAATACACGAGCTCTGCCACGTTGGTGGCGTGATCGGCTATTCTCTCGAAATTGTTGGATATGAACATGAGCGATATGGCGACTTTCGTCTTTCGGAGGTCCTCCACCAGGTAGGTCAAAAGCTCCCTCACCACCTGGTTGTTCAGGTCGTCCACGAAGTTGTCTCTTTTCATCACGTCCATCGCGAGCTTCACGTCTCTTTCGAAATAGGCTGATATCGCGTCTTTGAGCATCATTCTGGTGTGTTCCGCCATCCTTGGAAGATCTATGTAAGGCTTTATCCTGGGTAGTCCTGCGATTTCCCGCACTTCCTCGCAAATGTTGACGCAGTGATCGCCGATGCGTTCCAGATCCGTTATTATCCTCAACGCGGTGATGACGTATCTCAGGTCGATCGCCTTCGGCTCATAAAGAGCCAGAATCTTCAGGCAGAGCTCGTCTATTTCCACGTCGAGCTCGTCCATTTCGGAGTCTTTCCTTATGATTTCTTCCGCGAGGTCGGTGTCGCTCGTAACCAGCGATGTGATGGCTCCGTTTATCATCTCATCTGCCATCGAGCTCATTTTGGCTATCATCGTTTTTACCTGCAGGTATTCTTCTCTCATGTTCGCCTCACACGTTCTATTTTCTCATTATCCGAACCGTCCGGTGATGTAATCTTCTGTCAGTTTTACACTTGGGTTCGTGAACATTATCTCCGTTTCATCGTATTCCACGAGCTCACCCATGTACAGAAAGGCAGTGAGATCTGATATCCTCGCTGCCTGTTGCATGTTGTGGGTAACGATAACCACTGTGTAATCATTTTTCAACTCCAGGATGAGCTCTTCGATTTTCGCCGTGGCTATGGGATCGAGGGCGGAACAGGGTTCGTCGAACAGAACCACTTCCGGGTTGACGGCGATCGTTCTGGCGATGCAAAGCCGTTGCTGTTCGCCACCCGATAGGGAAAGAGCGCTCTGGTCGAGTCTGTCCTTGACAAGGTCCCAGAGGGCGGCTTTCTTCAGGCTCTCCTCCACGATAAAGTCGAGCTTTTCCCTGTCGTTTTCGCCCAGGAGTCTGAGACCGAAAGCCACGTTTTCGTAAATCGATTTGGGAAACGGGTTGGGCCTTTGAAAGACCATGCCTATTTTCCTGCGTATTTCGATTGGGTCTGCCCCGTCGGCATAGAGATCCATCCCTCGAAAAAATATTTTTCCTTCTATCCTGAAATCGGGAATGAAATCGTTCATCCTGTTCAGGCACCGTATCAAAGTGCTCTTCCCGCATCCCGAGGGGCCTATGATCGCGGTGACTCTATTGGGTTCTATGGTGAGGGAGACGCCTTTCAGGACGTGCTTTTCTCCATAATACACGTGGAGATTTTCGAGGTTGAAGGTTTTCTCCGAGCTCATTTGAGTTTCCTCCGGAATCTGTATCGCAGATATATGGCGCTGCCGTTCAAAAGAAGGGTGATGAAGAGAAGGACTATTATTGCTGCTGCGGCGTTTTCGAGAAATGCCTTTTGAGGCCTGGATACCCAGTTGAAGATCTGGATCGGCAGGACGGTGAAGGGATCTTTCAACCACTGCAGGCTGATGTGGATGAAGGGGAACTGCCAGTCGAACGTGAGCGGTGACGTGGGCAAGAAAGCGATGTATGTCAGGGCTCCAATCGTGATCAGAGGGGCGGTTTCCCCGATTGCCCTCGACAGCGCAAGGATCGTTCCTGTCATTATTCCGGGCATGGCGGCCGGGAGGACCTGATGTCTGACCGTTTCCCAACGGGTTGCGCCCAGGGCGAAGGCCGCCTCACGTATGGAAAAGGGCACGGCTCTTATCGCTTCCCTCGACACTATGATTATCATGGGCAGGATGAGCAGCGAGAGAGTTAAGGCTCCAGAAATGAAGCTCCTTTCGAGCGATAGAGCTCTCACGAAGATTCCCAGGCCCAGAAGACCGTAAATTATGGAAGGGACGCTCGCCAGGTTGGCTATGTTCAGCTCTATGAAGCGGTTGAGCCAGTTTTTCCTGGCGTATTCTTCGAGGTAGATTGCCGCTCCTATTCCGACCGGGATGGAGATAACGGCTGTGAGTCCCATTATCATGAAGGTCCCAACGAGAGCCGACAGTATTCCTGCTCTGGCAGGTCTTCTGGATGGGAAGCTTGTCAAGAATTTGAGGCTCAGCTTCCCCGCCCCGTCGTGCAACACATCTATGAGCAGGGCGAGGAGGGCTGCCAGCGCGACTACAGTTGCGCATATGGCGATTATCTGAAAGGCAAGATCCGCTCTTTTCGCCCTCGCGGTGATTCCGGTTCTCATTTGTATTCCTCCCTGAACCTGGTGGAGAGCCAGGTGCTCAGGCTGTTGAAAATGAAAGTGACTATGAAAAGTGTCATGCCAACTGCGTATATCGTTTTGTATTCGATCGTTCCGGCCGGAGTGTCGCCAAGGCTGACCTGGACGATGTAGGCAGTGATGGTCTCTATTGGGACGAGCGGGTTCAGAGTCAGTCTGGGTTGTTGTCCCGAGGCTATGGCGACGATCATGGTTTCACCAATTGCCCGTGATATGGCGAGAATCACCGAGGAACTTATCCCAGATGCTGCTGCAGGGATAACGACTCTGAAGGCAGTTTGAAACTTCGTTGCACCCAGACCGTAAGATGCTTCCCTCAACTCGATGGGGACTGCAGCCATCGCGTCCTCGCTCAGTGAAGATACGAGAGGAAGAATCATTATTCCCATCACGATACCAGGGCTGAGCGCGTTGAATCCGGACAGGCCGGGAATGAACTTTTTGAGGAGCGGTGTGACGAAGAGCAGGGCAAAATATCCGTACACGACCGTTGGAATGCCGGCCAGAATTTCGAGCATGGGTTTCACTGTTTCTCGCACTCTGGGTGAGGCGTATTCGCTCAGGTATACAGCGGTGAGCAGCCCGAGAGGTAGAGCGACCGCTATCGCTATGGCGGAGACCAGAACAGTCCCCGAGAGAAGAGGCAGGATGCCGAAGTGCTTGTTTATGAAGAGAGGAGTCCATTGAGTGTCGGTCAGAAACTCTACTATGGATACCTCCCGGAAAAACGCCAGGGTTTCGAACAGAAGAACCCCGATTATCCCCAGTGTCGTCAGAACGGAGACGGACGCGCACAGGAAGAGAGATATCCCGATACCTTTTTCTTTGAGTCTGCGCCTCACCTTGCCAGCCCCGAAAAGTTCACTTTTCGATAGAGAGGAGCTTTTCGATGCTAAGACCGATTTTTGCGCCTTTCCCTCCGAAGAGAGTTCCGGTGATCTTGTTCCTGAATCTGGACAGAGCGAGGTCGTAGGCTTTCTCTGGTAGAGGAACGTAGCCTACCTCTTTCGCCAGTTCTGCTGCGTTTTCGATGTAGAACTCGACGAACTCTCTCACTTCTTTTTTCTCCGCCGATTTCCTGCTCACGTAGATGAATACGGGTCTGGAGAGAGGCTGATATGTTCCGTTTGCCACGGTTTCGGTTGAAGGTTTTATGGGGCCTTTGCCGTTTTGATCGTTCCCGTCGTCGATCGGGACGGCTCTGAGAATATTCATGTTCTCTTCGTAGTAGGCGAGCCCGAAGAAGCCCAGAGCGAGCGGGTCCATCGAGACTCCCTGCACCAGGACGTTGTCGTCTTCGCTGGCTGTGAAATCACCCCTGCTGGCACCTTCCTTTCCCACGATTGCCTTGGTGAAATAGTCGTAAGTCCCGGAGTCAACGCCTGGTCCGAAAAGATGTATTTCCTTGTCGGGCCACCCCTTTCTCACCTGACTCCATCTGGTCACCTTTCCCTGAGCCTCGGGTTCCCAGATTTTTCGAAGCTCTTCGACGGTTAGGTAATCGACCCAATCGTTTGATGGATTGACGACGATGGCAATCCCGTCAAAGGCTATGGGGATTTCGATGAACTCGATCCCCTTTTCCTTGCAAAGCTTGACTTCCGAGGGCTTGATCGGTCTGGAAGCGTCGGTTATATCGGTTTCTCCTCTGCAGAATTTCTTGAATCCGCCGCCAGTTCCCGATATGCCGACGGTTATCATGACCTTGCCTCTGCTCGCTATCTGGAACTCCTCTGCCACGGCTTCCGTTATCGGGTATACGGTGCTCGAGCCATCCACTTTGACCAGAAGTCTCTTGGAGAAAGCCGCCTGCGGTTTAAGCGTGAAAAGAATAGCCAGCGACAGGTAAATGAGAAGCTTCTTCATGGGGTATCTCCTCCGCGGTTTTTCATTCATGATATTCGAGGTGGGAAGCGGCGGCGTAAACGAAATGTAAAAAAAGTGTAAAATCTCGATGAGTCCTGGGACGTCAGTCTACGCCCAGAAGTCTCTTCAAAAGGTTATCGAGCAGCCGAATGGATTCTTCCACGTGGGTTGGGCAAAGCTCCATCATCCTTTCGGGGCTCTGAACGAAGGGGGCTTCGGTTACGTCTTTTTCGCAGTTTGCGAGAATGGCGTCTATTCCGGCTTCGGTCATCTCCAGGTGAAACTGGAGACCTATCACCCTTTCTTCGAACGCGAATGCCTGATTCTCACACGCCTCGGATCTGGCGATATGGACCGCACCTCGTGGAATTTCGAAGGTGTCACCGTGCCAGTGAAAGGGGGTGAATCGTCTCGGAAAATCCCTGAAGAGAGGAGATTCTTTCCCCTCGTCGGTCAGCTCTATAGGAAACCACCCGATTTCTTTCTGCTCGTTTCTGTAAACCCTGGCCCCGAGAACGTCTGCCAAAAGCTGGGCTCCCAGGCATATGCCGAGTAATTTTTTCCCTTTTTCTATGGCTTCATTGAGGTATCTCTTCTCTCCGGCCAGCCAGGGAAATTTCCCCTCATCATGGGCTCCCATCGGGCCTCCCATTATCACGAGAAGATCGTATTCTTCGTGTTTTGGAAAACCATCCCCCTCGAAAAGCTTCGTGGTTTTGATGGTCCACCCTCTGGAGGTTGCGAAGTGGGCTATTTTACCCGGCCCTTCGAAAGGCACGTGTTGGATGACGTGAAATCTCATTTGTTTTCTCTCGCTTTTCCATTAAAGGTGAATTATACAATCAACAGCTGGGTTGTGAGAAGTAACGGCTCAAGATTTGGCAGAAAAACAACGATCATTTGATATGGGGAATCTATGTGTTTTGCGTCGGGGGAGGTGAAATGGTCACCAAGGAACACATAATCGAGAAAATAGAACACGTGCCGTCTTTTCCTCCTTCTGCGGGGAGGGTGATCGAGCTGATTCAGAAGCCGGATGTGGATCTATCCGATGTCGTGAAGGTCATAGAGTTCGATCCTCTTATGACGTCTAACATACTTCGTCTCGCAAATTCTGCCTATTACAGAGGGGTGGCGAAGATCGAGACCGTTCGGGATGCCGTGCTCAGGCTCGGCCTCGATACAATTTTCAACATGGTGGTGGCGATAGGTTTCGCCCCTATAGGAAACAGGAACGTGAGCAGGTATGACCTGACATCGGGGAGTTTCATGGAACACTCGGTCGCGGTTGCGATAGGGGCCGTGAAGCTTGGGCGGCTTCTCGGGCTGAAGGTTCCATCTCACCTTTTCACCTCGGCGCTTCTGCACGATATAGGGAAGATCGTCCTGGGAACATATGCCGGCGTGGATGCAAAAGAGATACTGGAACTTGCGAGAGATGAGGGAATACCGTTCGAAGTGGCGGAAACCAGGATTCTGGGTATAAACCACGCCGAGGTGGGAGCGATGTTGCTCAAAAACTGGAATATGCCGCCATCGATCGTAAACGTGGTCAAATATCATCACGGCGAGACTACCGCTGAAGACAGGCTTCCCACCGATCTCGTTCACATTGCCAATTCGTTCTGTTTGATATCGGGTGTCGGAGGAACGAGAGACGGAATCAACAACGCTCCTTCGTTCGAGATCCTCTCTAGATACAGAGTGAAGGAGGAGATAGCGGCGAAGCTCTCGGAGGAGATAGAAGAAGAAATGGAGGATATCCTGCCTCTGTTCAAAACCAGTTGACGAAGGGTATGAGATTTTGCCCGGATCAGAGTCACGAACTTCTGAAGCCCAATTGTTCCAGGATCATTTCCGTGGCTCTATTCCGATTGAGAGTGTAGAAGTGAAGTCCCGGGACTCCCTGGGATAGGAGCTCCTCACACTGCCCGACGGCGAACTCAACTCCCAGTTTGAGCATATCTTCCCCGGATTTACCGTCCATTTTCTCCACTATTCTGGCTGGAACGGTTGCTCCGCACATTTCGGTGAATCTCCTCACCTGACCCAGGTTTACGATAGGCATTATCCCCGGGATTATCGGGACTTTTATGCCCGCTTTTTTGGTCCTCTCGAGGAAGTCGAAGTAAAAGCGGTTTTCGAAGAAGAGCTGTGTGATGATGAAATCCGCTCCCTGGTCGACTTTCATTTTGAGAAACTCCACGTCTGCCTTGAGCGATGGCGATTCGAGATGTCCCTCGGGGTAACCGGCCACGCCGATGGAGAAGTCACCTCGTTCCTTCAGAAACTTGACAAGCTCGAATGCGTATTTGAAGTCTTTCCAGATGTTCCTGTCCGGGGAGTCTACCGGGGGGTCTCCTCTCAGGGCGAGCACGTTTTCCACGCCCTCTTCAATCAGTTTTTCTGCTGTCTCTTCTATGTCTTTCCTGGTAGATGCCACGCAGGTCAAGTGCATCATCACGTTGAGTCCATGGACTCTTTTTATGTGCAGAGTCCACTCGAGAGTCTTTTCCCTCGTGGACCCTCCCGCACCGTAGGTTATGGAGACGAAATCGGGGGAGAATTTTTTCAGAACTCTCACGGTCTCTTCGAGGATGTGTTCATTCTCCAGCTTTTTCGGAGGAAAAAACTCGAAGGAAAGAACGGGACTTTTTCTCTTGAGTATGTCTCGTATCTTCACGCCTGCCCTGCCTGACCGCAGTGATGGTGTCCCGGATTGGCTCCTGTTGGACACGGAAAAAAGAATATATCAACGCGGTTTCCTCATCAAGGAGCCTATCTGGTCAATTGCCGATTTTTCCTTTTTATATCAGCCAGATCTGGTAGCATCAGAAAGCGGGGGCTTTCAAGGGGGATGACAGGTATGGTCAGGTGGTTGATAATAGGACTGGTCGTAATTGCACTTGCGGTGGCCGCAATCAGGATCTGGAGCGGTAAAGTGGAAAAGGGCCTTGTGTTTTTTCCGGAAAGGGATATTTACACGAATCCCGGTGAATTCGGCCTCGACTACGAGGACGTGTTTTTCGTCACCTCAGACGGCGTGAGGCTCCACGGGTGGTTCGTGAGAGGTCCGAGGGAAGGAGTTCTTTTGTGGTTTCACGGCAATGCGGGAAATATAGCGGACAGGGTTGACAACCTTGCCAGGTTGGTAAAGAGCGTGGGTATATCGGTTTTCATATTTGATTACAGGGAATACGGGAAGAGCGAGGGACAGATTTCCAAGGCGGGGACGTTTATCGACGCAGATGCTTCCTACTCGTTTCTGGTGAACGAGAGGAAAATTCCTCCGGAAAAGATAGTTCTCTTCGGGAGGTCCCTGGGGAGCGCGCTTGCAGTGTATCTCGCCGCGAGGGAAAAGGCGGCCGCCCTGATCATAGAATCGGCTTTCACCTCATCGGAGGATGTGGCGGATCTTTACTACCCTTTCCTGAAGCATCTGGTGAAAACCAGCGCCAGTTACAGGACGCTCGATCTTATCGGCAAGGTTACGGTGCCGAAACTCATCATTCACGGCGTGGAGGATGAGATAATCCCCTTCTGGATGGGAAAGAAATTATACGAGGCCGCTTCGTCCCCCAAGAAGTTCTACCCCATAGAGGGAGCGGGGCACAACGATACGTATTTTGTAGGCGGACACGAGTATTTCAGGAGGATCGGTGATTTCATCGGGTCCTCCCTCGGGTGGGAACGGGGAAAATGAGCGATTTCAACGGGTCACACTGGGCCGACCCCGAATTTTCCCGGGAATATACTGAAAAAGCAGATATTTACGTGGTCGAAAGAAGAAGGCTGATTTCGATCGTGAGGTCGTATTTCCGCTTCTTTTTCGGTGACAGAGGCGAACCAGATTTGATGGACCTGGGCTGCGGTGATGGCGTGATGGCGGAGAACCTCCTGGCTGAAGCCCCGCAGGCGCGCCTCCTTTGTCTCGATGGCTCGGAGTCGATGCTGGAGAGTGCGAAGAAGAGGCTCTCGGGCAGGGGAAATGTTTCGTTTGTGAGGGTTACATTCCAGGAAATCATAAAAGGGTTTACTCCAGGTGCCGATTTCGATTTCGTTGTTTCATCACTCGCGATTCACCACCTGACCAGAGAAGAGAAGAGGGCTTTGTACCGCAGGGTGTACGAGTTTCTGAGTCCCGGCGGTCATTTTCTCAACGTGGACCTCGTGCTTGGGGATTCAGGCAGACTCGAGGAATGGTACATGGAGCTGTGGAGAGAATGGATAGAGGAGAGAAAAATTGTTCTCGGGATCGAGGAAGACATATTTTCGGAGGTAATTCGAAGGTACAAGGGGACCGACGTCAACAAGCCGGACCCGCTGGATCTTCAGCTCGAGATGCTCAGGCAGGCTGGGTTCGATAATGTATCGGTTCATTACAGGTATGGTATTTTCACGATATTTGGCGGAGAGAAGAGAGCCGGCGCGGATTAGTTCGACTCGATGTCGATTGTGGTTTTCTTTTTTCCGGGGTGATAATCGAGCCCGAGGGCTTTTATTTATTGACACTAATAATCTTCTCTGATAAATACATACCAAGCGCTTGCTCAGTAAACATTGCGAGGAGGAGGGGGAACATGCCCACGATACCAGGCATTTTGGAAATCAACGCCCGGAGAACCCCGGACAGGGAGGCGCTGGTTTTTGGGAACAGGAGGTTGACCTACAGTGAGTTTGACGGCGAGGTCAACCGTGTTGCCCGGGTGCTGAAGAAACTGGGTGTGGAAAAGGGAGACAGGGTTGCTCTCATGTCTCCAAACACGGACATGTTCGTCCTTTCTTTTTACGGCATCCTCAAGCTGGGAGCGATTTTCGTGAGCGTGAATCCGAGGCTCGCGGCTCCCGAGCTGGTCCATCAGCTGACCGATTCCGGAACGAAGGTTTTCCTCTACGACCCTGCTGTCGAGCCGGTTGTGAAGGAAGCTTTAAGGGAAGAAATCCCAACCCTCGAGAAGGTTCTTCCCACTAGGCCAAAAGAGGGGCACGAAGATTTGAGCTCGCTTGCATCGAAAGAAAGTTCGGATCCCCTCCTTGTGAACATACAGGAGTCAGACGATGCGGAGATTCTCTACACTTCGGGCACGACGGGGAAGGCGAAGGGAGTCCTGCTGGACAATCACAGGGTTGTCTGGGTCGGAACCATCATCTCCCTCGGAGTCGGAATCAGAGAGGGAGATTCCGTGCTTCACGTGGCGCCGCTTTACCACTCGGCGCAGCTCAATCTGTTCCTGACCAGCGGCGTGATGATGGCGTGCAAGAACGTCGTTCTTCCCGCGTTCGATCCAGGAGAGGTCCTGAAGACGATCGAGGAGGAGAAGATCACGATTTTCTTTGGAGTGCCGACCATGTTTCAGTTCCTCGTCGATCACCCTGATTTCAAGAAGAGGGATCTTTCGAGTCTCCGCATCGCAATGTATGGCGCAGCCCCCATGCCCACCAGTCTCGTCGAGAGGCTGGTGGGCGAACTTCCCGGCGTCCAGCTCTACAATCTCTGCGGCCTGACCGAGATGGGTCCCATGGGTATATACCTCAAGCCCGACGAGCAGATAAGAAAAGTCGGTGCTGCGGGCAAACCCATTATTTTGAACGAGGCGAGAGTGGTGGATGAGAACATGAGAGACGTGGAACCCGGCGAGGTCGGGGAGCTGATTCTTCGCGCCGAGACGATGATGAAGGGCTACTGGAACAATCCCGAGGCGACGGCTGAGACGATAAGGGACGGCTGGCTCTTTACGGGGGATCTCGCCACGGTGGATGAGGAGGGGTACATAACCCTGGTGGACAGGAAGAAAGACATGATAATCACCGGTGGGATGAACGTTTACTCCGCGGAAGTGGAAAACGCGGTGAGCTCCCACCCATCCGTTCTCGACTGCGCCGTCATAGGCACCCCGCATCCGGTGTACGGGGAAACGGTGACCGCGATCGTTACGCTGAAGCCCGGGTCCGAGCTCACGCTGGAGGAGTTGAGGGAGCACTGCTCGAAGCTGATTGCGGACTATAAAGTGCCGAGAAAGCTAATCATTGACCAGGTGCCGAGGAATCCTTCCGGCAAAATCCTCAAGTATCAGCTTCGGGAGAAATACAGCAAGTGAGGCTTTTCCGGGGCATGTGGCAGCACGAAGAGATTTCAAAAAATAAAATAATGTGTTATTTTAGGGTGCAATGACATCAACTACACCAACAAGGAGGGAGGTTATGAGAAGAAAAGTTTTCACACTGCTTTTGTGCGCCTGTTTCCTCCTGGTCGCCTCCGGCCTGGTATTTGCCCAGGAGAAGGAGGTCGAGGACATCACCAAGGAAGTCCTCAAGGGACCGGGAGCCGTGGCCATTGCCACGAAAACTGATATTCTCATGAGCTTCGGGGGACTTGTGAGGATAATCCCCACGAGTGAGACGAACTGGGATTTTGGATTTGCAAAGAAAACGGGTAATGATTTATTCAAGTGGCACGTGAACGAATCAGGTTACGTTAAAAACGGGTATGTGAGGACCGAATCGAGGTTGTACTTTAATGCGATTCCCAAGAACAGAGCCTGGTCCTTCTACGCGGCTCTCGAGTTCGACAGAGCTCTCGACACTTACACGGTTGATGAGAGGGGCGGAAAGACGGACGACCATAGCGACTACGGCCTGGAGAGGCTCCACGCCACCATGGCGCTTCCCTTCGGGGGCTTGAGGCTTCACGCCGGATGGGACGTGTGGGGTCTCGATTTCGGTGAGGCCGCTTCCATCGTTTACGGCGACGACAATCCCGGTTTCTGGATCACCGGTGCATCCGGGAATGTGGATTTCAGCGTCGGTTACTTCAAGCTCGGCGAAAATAACTTCCAGATAAATCCTCCGGCTAAGTTGTTGGCAAATGATTTTACAAAGGGTCTCTACAAACCTACTGATCGGGACCTGTATGCTGGTTACCTGAATTACAAGTTTGATAAGAATAAGAAACTTAGAGTATTTTATGCTTACGACAAAATAAGAAACGTGCCAATTCCCTCAATTGGTGGAACTCCTGAGACTGATTCCCACCACCTTGGTGCTTATTATGTAGGGAAATATGGAAACTTCGAAACGATGGTTGAGGCTGTCTATCAGTTTGGGACTGCCGATGCAAAGGACACTCCGCTTGCCAAAGAGTATGATATCAAAGCTTATGCACTCTCTGCAGACTTTTCTTACGATCTAAAAGATACAATTGGGTTCAGCTTCAAGCCGCACCTGGGGATCGTGTTTACCTCCGGTGACGATGACCCGAGCGATGACGAGCTGAACGGATATCAGGGTGTTGAGAACGCGGAGAGGTTCTCCGCCAGGTGGGGCGGTGAGAACACGATTATTGGAGATACGAACCTTATTCTTGGTACTGCCCTTTACGGCTATATTCCAGAATTTCATGGAAATGGCACTCCAATTATGACTGGCGGTCTCCAGAACTTTGCAGGAGTAGGAAACGGCCGGGGCGATAACCCGGGTCTCACGATGGTCAGCTTCGGCATTACGGCGAAGCCGAAGAAGTTCCTCATCTACAGAACTAACGTCAACTACTTTATGTGGAACGAGGACTTCTCCGTTAACAGCCAGCCAGTTGATTCGGGTACAGTCGGCACCGAGTGGGACAACGAGCTGACCCTTGCTCTCAGCAAGAACTCGTTCATCAAGGGGCAGTTCTCGTTCTTCTTCCCCGGCGACGGTGTGAAGGATGTGACGGCGGCTTACGGAAAGGAGTCCGACGACACCGCCATGAGGCTGGCGATGGAGCTGATCTGGAACTTCTGA
>CAYSCN010000038.1:0-15860 GCA_964429585.1 uncultured bacterium
TCGGATGCTCTGTGGTTCGGAGGTTCGGGTTTTACCCCCTCCTGTATCTTTTCTTCACAGCGATTTCAACGCATTTTCTACGGTGAGGATGTGCCCTTTCTCGAAATTTCTCAAGAAATCGAAGATCTTTTTCGCCGACGGGTCGTCCACTTTTTCGTAAAATTCATTGAACATCTCGTAGGCTTCCTTTTCGAGTTCCAGGGCGAGTTCCAGTATTTCCCTTTTCGATTTCATCCTGTCAACTTTTTCGAGGAGCTCTTTATGGGTTTCCGAAATGTGCTCGTCTATGTCGGGAAGCCCGTCTTTCCTCATTATGTCCTTGTAAGGTGCCCACATTTCCGACCGCACGCTCTTGTCGTATTCGTCTTCCAGCTGAAGGAAGTGATTTTTCTCATCGAGCGCGAGTTTTTTGACGATTTCCAGCAATTCCTCGTCTTCCAGCTTTTCCATTATTTTCTTGTAGAAAACGTAGGCCTGTATTTCCGATTCAATGCCCAAATTGAGGTATTTGAGAACCTGTTCGGGATGGGGTGACATTTGCTGCCTCCTTGGAGTTTTTTTTGTCAGAAGGTATAGTTGAGTGAAACCCCGTATGACGACCCTCCGCCTATTTTCGCTTCGAGTGAGAGTGAAAACTGCGATTCGAAGGATACTTCGACTCCTGCTGCTAAATGAAGGCCCAGGTCAGTATCGTCGCTAAGCGAGCCTCCTCTCACCTCGAGGGAGGGACCTCCATACGGGGTGAACTTGACGTAAGATCCTTCGCGGGAGAAAGTTTTCGAAGCGAGGATGCCGCCTTCGAGCGAGTGGAGGGCCTTCCCGTCGGCAAAGCCAAAGTCGTATGTCCCGAAAAGAGCCAGGTCGGGATATTTTTCGTTTTCAAAGATGAAAGCGCGGAGCTTCCCGCCGATTCCCAGGAGTATCCCGGTCTTGTCTTCTTTACCCAGGTCGGCGTTGAGGAGTCCGCCCCGGGCGGAAACTTCGAGTGCGCTGGTCATTCCATAGTTCCCGGCCACGAAGACGGAGAAGTAATCGCTACTGCCGGAAAACCCGAGCTTTCCTCTCACGTCTCCTTTTCCGAGCACGGATGCGGTATCGAAGTTGTTGAGAAAAGCAAGCGCGCTGGTTGATGAAATGATGAGCAACAAGCACAAAAAAATAGCACCTGACAGAGCAATTGGTTTTTTCATTGTATCCTCCAGAGTGTAACTGAATCAAAGTGAGTTTTGCCCGCTCACGGCGGGCGACTTCAAACCCCTCAGGTTCCTCCAAAACCGATTTTGACCTCTCCATCTTCCACTATTACCGGGACGTGTCTCCCGCCGGATAGCCGTTCCATTTCTTCCCTGGCGGATTGGTCCGCGGTGACGTCGATGTACTCCACTTCGAAGCCTCTGCGCGTGTAGTCCTCACGGGCGCGCGTTGTATAGGGTCACGTGTTCTTCCCGAAGATTCTCACCTTCTTTGCCATTTCTCACCTCCGACCTGGTTGTTTTCTTAAATTATACTCCATTGAGACTTCCAGGTTCGAGGTGTTAGTCCATCTTCGATACAATCCGGCTTGCTCACTGTCGATGATTTAAAATAACAATATAAGCTTTTTCGGAGAGAACTGGAGTCGTGGATTATCAGAAGGTCGAGAGAAGGGTGAAGAGCCTGGCCAGGAGATTCCCCTGGTTGAGGGAGCTTTTACGTGCATACGTGGAGGTCTCCAGGGTTTCCGATGGACTCAATGTAAAAGGTGTCCGGTGGTCTCCGGGATTGGCGGAGGCCGAACTTCGAAAAGTGAGACTTGAGAATGGTTTTCCTTTGGTTTCACCGGAAGAAATAGTCGTGGACATGGAGTCGCTGACGAAGCTATCCCTTCATATAATGGACGTGCTTGCTTCCACCTCTGGTATAATAGCCGAGCTCGGGGAGCTGGTGAGGCTGGGAGTGATCGATTTGCCGCTGTGCGCGAGACACTTTCTCATGAGGAATGAGAGATACTTCGAAGAGGATCTGGCTCTGAGTGACGCCGAAATAGAGACCCTTTACTTCGTCCTTGGGAGAGCGTTGAAACCGCAAATGGAGAAAATAGCCAGAAGCCACAGCTCTTGCCTGAAGAATCTCTTCTGGGAGAAGGGATACTGTCCAATATGCGGGTTCCCCCCGCTCGTCGGGTTCGTGGAGAAGAAGGATTGTCCTGGGAGGGTTCCCCTGAAAGTGGTTTGCGCCCTGTGCGGCACTTCCTGGGACTACCCGGGAGAAGGTTGTCTGTATTGCGGTTTCGGATGCGGAGGACGCGATGAGTTGCTTTATCTCGAGGGCAGGGATGCGTTTGCGAGATGTTGCAGGAATTGCCGGACCTATTTCAAGTTCATCGAGCTCGACGGGCCCCCTGAAGACGTCTCGTTCTCTCTAGAAGACCTCGCCACGATAATGCTGGATATTAGAGCCAGCAATCTCGGGTTCGCAAGGCGAGGGACTTTCAAGATACAGTAGATGTTCGATCGATGTTTCCGCCTCATGAGGGGCGGAGTTTGATTTCGTGGGGTGATTTGTGATGGCGGATTCCAGAGGCGAGAGGAAGAAGAGGAAGAGAGGGGAAAAAAGAGAAGCGGAGATCGCATTTCCTGAGCTGCTCGCGCCTGCGGGAAACCTGGAAACTTTCTTCGCCGCGATAGAGAGCGGTGCGGATGCCGTGTATATCGGGCTTGGTGATTTCAATGCCAGAAAAAGGGGGGAAAATTTTTCGCTTCCGGATCTGGGGAAACTGATCCCTTACGCGCACAGCCAGGGAGTGAAGGTTTTCCTCACCTTCAACACTCAGGTCCTGGAGGAGGAACTGCCGCGGTTTATAGACACGGTCGGGCAGGCTCTGCTCTTCTCGCCGGACGCTCTGATACTGTCCGATCTCGGCGCGATGAGGATCGTGAGGAAATACTTCCCTCGAGTGGAGATTCATGCCAGCACCATGACAGGCATCTTCAACTCCAGGATTGCTTCGGTTCTCGCCGAGCTGGGCGCCAGAAGAGTGGTGGCCGAGAGACATCTCGATTTCGATCAGCTAAAAGAGCTCGTCAGAAGAAGCCCCATAGGGGTCGAGGTATTCATTCACGGAGCGATGTGCTATTCGTTTTCCGGCAAGTGCCTTTTCTCCAGCTATCTCGGAGGAAAGAGCGGCAACAGGGGCGAGTGCGTGCAGCCGTGCAGGAGAGTGTATAGGGACGATGAGTCGGGCTTGGAGGCT
Organism: uncultured bacterium; assembly: GCA_964429585.1. Lineage (GTDB taxonomy): Bacteria > Desulfobacterota > Deferrimicrobia > J040 > J040 > CAYSCN01. The sequence continues at coordinate 3,233 of CAYSCN010000038.1, forward strand.
CCGTTCTTTTCCGCGAAGGATCTATCACTGGTGGATATGGTTCCGGAACTGGTGAAACTCGGTGTGGTGGCGTTCAAGATAGAGGGAAGGTTGAGGAGCTACGAATACGTCAGAGACGTGGTGAGAGCCTACAGGAGGCTTCTGGACAGGATAAAAGGAGGGAATCCTGCACTGGGAGTGAAGGAAGCAAAAGAGATACTAGAAGGCGTAATAGGGAGGGAGATTACTGGAGGAGTCCTGTCTGGAGAGGTGGAGGGTAGCGTCGCCTCCTCGGAGACAGGAGCTTTCGTGGGAGAATTTCTCGGGAAGGTGGTTGAGGTCGATCGCCCGTATGTGAAGCTCGATGGAGCTCCGCTCGTGAGAAGGGGAGAGCGTCTTCGGGTCCAGGATACCGAGACGGGGAAAGGAACCGGGTTTACGGTCACGGTCATAGAAGTAAGAAACGGGGAGCTGTGGCTCAAGGTTCCGTTTCCGGTCAAAGAGGGAGATCTGGTCTATCGTGTCAGCGCCACCTCGAGCAGGAGAGAGATTACCAGGAAGGCCCTGGAGAAGTTTCAGGCTCTCCCGACGGCGGGTCTTCGTTTCACTGTGACCCTAAGGGGGAGCTCGATAGAAGTGGAGGGAGCATTCAAGGAACACAGGGACGTTTTCAGGTTCAGGGTGTCCGGCGCGTCGTCTCCTCTGGAGGCGACCGAGAAGGAACTTGAGGAGGTTCTCAGTAGAGCCTACAGGGGAGACATGCCTCTTTCCGAGGTAATCGTGAAAAAAGAGGGCGACGTGAGGCTCAATCTGAATGAAGTCATAGCTGCATTCGACGAGGGCTCCAGGGGGTTCGACAAGGAGATTTACCTGGAGATGAAGTCGCTGAGGGTGAAGATAATTCAGCATTTGCGTCTCAGGGGGAGGAGGAAGGAGAGAAAGCCTGTGTGTTTTTACGCGGCGGTGGACAGGATCGATCTCGTGAGGGGACTTCTCGATAAAGTGGATTACGTGGTTCTCGAGATGAACAAGAACCTTGTGAGAAACCCGCAGAGATTGATGCCCTACCCGCGGGAAACCCTGTTGCTGGGACTGCCCTTCGCGCAGGGAGACCAGATGGTGACATTTTTCAGGAACGGCGTGGAGAGATTTTGCAGAATGGGCTTCTCATCTTATTTCATTCCCGATATCGGGTGGGTGAAGGTTTTCAAAGAAGCGAAAGTGAGGCCCAAGCGCCTCATTTCGGACCATTACGTTTACACCTTCAACACCGGGTCGGCAGTTTCTCTGGAGGAACTTGGGGTTTCCAGGTTCGTGCTCCCTCTGGAGAACACTCTCCGAAACATCGAGAAAATCGGTCGATACATTCGAGGGCTGGGCATCTTTCCGGTTTTCGCCAGGGTTCCGCTCTTGAAGACCAGACTGGTTTCCTTTCCTGGGGAAGGCGTCAGGACGGTCACGAGCAGGTTTGCCGAGAAGTTCGAGGTTTTACATTCCGGAGGAGGAACCGAAATATTTCCCGTTGAATACTTCTGCGCGGCAGAGCACATCGACGATCTCATGAGAGCAGGCATCTCGGATTTTCTGATCGATTTAAGAGGCGTTCCCGTTGAAGAAGTCCCCTCGATTATCGATAATATCCTTCAGGGCAGGGATGTGCCCGGTTCCTCGACTTTCAACCTGGCCAGGAAGAATTTTTGAACGGGGGCTGTTTTGAGCAGTTTCAGGAAAAGGGTTGGAAACATAAGGAACATAGGGATCATAGCTCACATAGACGCAGGCAAGACCACCCTGACCGAGAGGTTTCTCTATTACGCTGGTGTCAGCTACCGGATGGGAGAGGTGCACGACGGCGAGGCGCAGATGGATTACCTTCCGCAGGAGAAGGAGAGGGGGATAACGATTACCGCGGCGGTTACACAGTTTCAGTGGAAGGGAGGAGAGATTCACCTGATAGATACGCCCGGGCACGTGGACTTCACGATAGAAGTCGAGAGGTCCCTCAGAGTGCTCGATGGAGCTGTCGCCGTATTCTGCTCGGTGGGCGGAGTGGAGCCCCAGTCTGAGGTGGTGTGGAATCAGGCGGTGAAGTTCGGGATACCTCTTATTGCCTTCGCGAACAAGCTCGACAGAGTTGGAGCGGATTTCAGCAGGGTCATCAGGGAAATGGAAGAGAAACTGTCCGCCAGACCCGTTGTCGTGACATATCCTTTGGGTTCGGAAGATTCTTTCAGGGGAGTAATAGATTTGATTTCCATGAAGGCGCTCTATTTTTCTGAGGAGGATCTTGGCAAGACGGTTATTGAGGAGGATATTCCACCGGAGTTCGCGGATGAGGCTCTCGAGTGGAGGGAGAAGCTCGTCGAAGCAGCGGCGGATTTCGATGACGAGCTCGCGGAAGTTTATCTGGACGGGGGGGAAGTCTCCGAAGTAATGCTTGTAGAAGCATTGAGGAAGGGGACCATTTCCGGCAGGATTCACCCTCTCTATGCTGGCTCCGCGCTCAAGAACAAGGGAATTCAGCCGCTGCTCGACGGTATAGTGTCGTTTCTCCCGTCTCCTCTCGAGGCACGACCGGCGGTTGGGAAGGATCCGAGGTCGGGTGAGAAGGTGGAGCGCCGTCCTGACGTGAACGAGCCCTTCTCCGCTCTGGCATTCAAGGTTTTGATGGAAGAGGGCAGGAAAACCGTTCTGATGAGGGTGTATTCGGGCGAGATAAGGCCCGGTGACATGGTATTGAACGTGAGGACGGAAGAGAAGGAAAAGGTGGCGCGGCTTTTCAGGATGCACGCCGGAAGGAAGGAGAGGGTGGATGTCGGCCAGCCCGGTGACATAGTGGCGGTGAGAGGATTCAGGCACGTGGGGACCGGGGATACGTTGACCGACCCGGATCACCCGGTGGAGCTCGAGTCGATAGACGTGAAGAAACCGGTCATATCGATAACGCTCGAGCCGGAGAGGATAAGCGACCTCGACAGGCTCAAAGAGGTCGTGGCGAAAATCACAGAGGAGGATCCGACCCTCGAATTCAGGGAAGACGAGGAGACGGGGCAGCTGGTCCTGTCGGGCGTGGGAGAGCTTCAGTTGGACGTTTCCATAGACAAAATGCGCAGGTTTTACAATGTCTCGGCCAGGGTCGGCAGGCCGGAGGTGATACTGAGAGAGACCGTAGAGAAAGAGGCGGTGGGAGAAGGGTATTTCGAGAGGACGATAGAAGACGTGACCTACTCGGCGCGAGTGAGAGTGAGGGTGTCTCCCGCAGGCAGAGGGGAGGGAGTGAAGGTGGGGCTTGCGGAAGAGCTTTACGAGCTGGCCGATTCCGTCAAGGAGGCGCTGATGCTCGGGATAGAGGAAGGCTCGAGCTACGGGGCTTACGGCTATCCGGTGGAGGACATAGCGGTCGAGGTTCTTTCCGTGGAATTTCCGCATTCCAACCAGCTCCCGCAGATAACCAAGGTTGCCTGTGCGTCGGCGTTTCTGAACGCTTATCAGGCGGCGGGCCCTGTCCTGCTAGAGCCGATAATGTCCATAGAGATAACCGTACCCGAGGAGTTTCTCGGGGGCGTGATGGGGGACTTTTCCTCGAGAGGCGGGAAGGTCAATTCGGTGGACAAAAGACCGGGACTTTCGGTGATACACGGCACCGTCCCGCTCAAGGAGATGTTTGGTTATGCGACCGACCTCAGGTCATTGACGCAGGGGAGGGGTAGTTTTACCATGAAATTCCTGAAGTTCGACAGGGCGTGACATGTTCGACTCCAACCTTTACATAGAAAGGTTCAATTCCCACACTTTGATAGAGAAGATGGGCTTCTCACTTCTCGAAGTGGGACAGGGCCGAAGCGTGGTGGAGTGCCGGGTTCTTAAGGATTGGAAGAACTCTCAGGGGATACTGCACGGGGGCGTCATAGCTTCTCTTATAGACGTGACGATAGCCGCGGCGCTCAAAAGCCTGGCTGGTATGCGGTCCAGGTTTTCAACGGTCGAGCTTAAGGTGAACTACCTGGAACCCGTGGACTGCGAACGCGTCTTCGCGGAAGCGGTCGTGAAGAGGAAAGGGGTGCACACGGCATTCGGCGTTTGCGAGGTGAAGAACGAGGAGGGGAAGATTTTGAGTTTCGGAACCGCAACTTTCTTCATTTTCGAGCAGGACGATAGGTGATAAAGCAGGCTGGCCGCTATCCCCTTCATCGATGGTATTATCATATATAAACAGATTCGGAGGGCTCGATGACGAGGAAGGATGGGCCAATCAAGCCAGAAACCATTCTGTTTGAGGTGATAGAAAAATATCCCCAGGCCAGGAAAAAAGTGGTGGAGTTTTTCGGCAAGAAATGCCTGTCATGTCCGAGTTCCAAAAAAGAAACCGTGGCATATACCGCCTTTCACAAGGGTTACGACCCCGAATACGTGGTCAGGGAATTCAACGCTGCGATAAGGGAGGAGAAAAGAGGCAAACGCTGAGAGGGTGGGTTCGCATGGATATCGTCTGGAGAATAGCCGAAGAAAGAATCAGAGAGGCGATGGAGAAGGGCGAGTTCGACGACCTTCCTGGCAAAGGGAAACCGGTGAATCTGGAGGATATGTCGATGGTTCCCCCTGAACTTCGTCCTGCCTTCAAGCTCCTCAAGAATGCGGGCTTTCTCCCTCCCGAGATGGAATTGAGGAAAGAGATCGCGTCGCTGGAAGAGCTGATAGAGTGCATCGATGACGAGAGAATACTGGAAGAGACTGTGGCGCTTCTGAACGAGAAGATTCTCACACTGAACATCATGGAAAAGAGATCTCTGCCTCTGGAGAAGAAGCAGTACTACGCGGATGCGCTCAGAAGAAAACTAAGGGTCAGCTTCAGGGGCAAATCCCGGAGAAAAGATGTGGGATAAGGGAACCCGCCTCGTCCCGATTTCTGCCGGTGAGGTTCGCATACTTCTTTTGCCCTTCTGCCTTTCCAGAGAAGAAATGGAGAGAATAAGGAGGATGGCGGATGAGTATGGCTACGCGGTGGTGGTGGCGACTTCAACTGCCTTTGCTCTTTCGCGGGTGAGGGAGGAGGCAAGGCGAAAAAAAGACGTTCCGGTGAGGATCGTGGGCGTGGTGTGTGACGGCAGAGCCAAGAAAGTGGCTCTTGGATTGTTCCTGTTGAAGGTGAGGTATATGCTCAAGGGAGCCCTGGGGCTGAAAAGGAGAAAGCTTATTCTCGCGCGCGTTTCCATTAATGGCGGGACGACCACCATGTTCGGCAGAAGAAGATGCAACGTGGGGAAAAACACTGTCCCCGCGGGGGAGCTGGAAGATGCTCTCGGAGGCGGCAGGGTCTTCTTCGTGCTGTGAAATGAAAAGTTACCTGCCCATGAATCTCGGTTTCCTCTTTTCCCTGAAAGCTTTTTTCCCCTCCACCAGGTCTTCAGACTCCATGCAACTTCTTATCAATTCGTCGGCTTCCTTTATCTGTTCTTCGGTGAGGGGCCACGATTCGAGGCACATGGCCAGCATGCGCTTCGTTCCCATTATGGAGAGCGGTGCGTTTTCGGATATTTCTCTGGCTGTTTCGTAAACCACCGATTCCAGTTCCTCGTGGGGGACAACCCTGTTGACCAGACCTATCTCTTCTGCTCTGCTGGCTCCAATGGGACGAGCCGTGTAGAAAAGCTCCTTGGTGAACTGGACTCCTATCAGGTTTACGAACCGCATGAGCCCCGCAGGCCTGTAGATGATCCCCAGTCGGGCGGGCGTCATTCCAAGGACGGCTCTTTCGGAGGCAATCCTCAGATCGCAGGCGCAGGCGAGTTCCAGGCCCCCTCCGAACGCGAAGCCGTTTACCATGGCAATCACCGGGATTTTCACTCGCTCTACGGCTCTTATCATGTCGTCGAAAGGGTTGGATGAGAGGAGCACCTGTTCTCCGCCGTCTTCTCTGGAAGGTATGGCATTTATGTCGTATCCCGCGCAGAAAGCTTCATCACCGGCGCCGCGCAAAATTACGCATCTGAGGTCGTTTCTTTCGTTTATTTCTTCGAATATCCTGCGCATCTCCTTGAGCATTTCCATGGTGAGGGCGTTTTTTTTCTTTTCGTTCGAGATGACCACTGTTGCGATCTGTCCGACTGAGGAATACTCGATTTTGCTCATTTCACTCCTCCGGTTGTTTCGATTTGACGGTGAAAGGTGAAAGCTTTGCGATCAGTTCTTTGGATTGCTGTATCCCGAGAATGAGGCTCAGGCCAAGGTAGATGATCGTGCACGCCGCGGAACTCACCGCGAAGCGCAGGAAAGCGCCGGTGTAAGTTTCCCAGGGGGGTAGAAATGTCATCTTTGAGATTATCTGTTTGACGGAGAGGACGGATATCACTGCCGCGAGGGAAGAGAAGACCGGGGTTTTGACGTGTGAAGCCCTGAACGATATCCCGAGCTTTCGGTAGAGATAGAGATAGAGAGCTGTGGCGTGTATGAATATGCCGATGGTTGATGCTCCGGCCAGACCGACGACCCCGTATCTTATCATCAGGAAGTAATACGCGGGGAGGGTGATGAGAAACGCTGCAGTGCCGATTATTGTCGGGGTCAGGGTGTCTTTTGCCGCGAAGAACCCTCTCGCTACTATGTTCTGAGCGCACCAGAAGGGGATTCCTATGGAAAATACTGAGAGGGCGATGCCGGTGTTCACGGCGTCGTTCAGGCTGAAAGCACCCCTTTTGAAGACGAGGAGGACGAGTTCCTTCGACTGGAGAAAGAAGAGCGAGGCGGCGAGGGCGGATGCAAAAAATACCCAGTCGAGGGCGGCCTTCATGTCGGAGAACATCCTGTGCACGTTGCCTCTCGCGTATTGTTGAGCCAGAAAAGGGTACGATGCCACGCCGGAGGCCTGCCCCAGTATTCCGATGGGAACCTGGCAGAGTCTTCTCGCGTTGTTGAGCCATGTGATCGCTCCTGCCACGAGGAATGAGCCGAAGATCCTCATCATCCACTCGTCCACGAAAACCAGGGAGAACCCCAGCATTATCGGCACCGAGAGTCTGACGAATTCCCTGAATCCCTCGTTGGTCACGTCGAAAGATAGGGAGATTCTCAGGCCGGAAGTGTAGGCCCCGATCGCCTGGATAAGGAAGTTCCCGATGAAAGACCCTGCCAGGACCCCCCATGCGAAACCCTCGATCCCCATTTTTTTTCCGAGGATCAGACCGCCGGCTATTATCCCGCTGTTGTAAATGAGCGGTGCCAGAGCGGGGACGAGAAACTTTCCTCGTGAATACTGCACGGCCATGAACAGTCCGCCTGCGTAGAAAAAGGCCTGCGCGGGCAAAACTATCCTGGTCAGGTGCGCCGTGAGCGCGATATTTGCCATATCGAAGCCGGGTGCAATGACGACGACCAGCTTTTCCGCGAGTATCTCTGCGACGATGACAAGAGCCACCAGGACGCTAAGCAGCGTGCAGAAGATGGATGAGAATACCCTGTTTCCCTCTTTGACGTCGTCACGTGTTATATACGAAGTGTAGATCGGGATGAAGGTGATGGAGAGTGATGCCCCCGCCAGCAGGTAGTTCAGGAAATCGGGTATGGTGAAGGCGGCGAAGTAGGCGTCGGTTGCAGCGGTTGCCCCCTGAGTGTAGGCTATCACGGCGTCCCTCGCGTATCCGAGAAGCCTGCTCAAGAACACGCTGCTCATCATTATGAGGGCCGCGATTCCCATATTTCTTCTCGTGTTCTTCACACATTACCCCCAGGTGACGCGGATTTTCTATTATAGAGATTTTTCAGCGGCAAAGGAACGAGGGAAGGGAATTTATGCGGCATGAAAGGGAGAAGGGTTGGTGAAAAATTGAAGCTTTTGCCAAAATTATGTTGTGAAGAGGAAGGGGAAAGCGGAGAATAATATTGTGTTGAGCCCGAAGAAGGGAAGCTGTATAATAATAAAACAATATTTTAAAAGGAGGGCGGAGGATGCTGAAGGAATATCCGAAAGAGGTGGAGCTCAAGGATGGGACGAGTGTAGTTCTTAAACCTTTCGAGAGGAAGGACAAGGAGTTACTTTACGAATTTTTCGTTTCTCTGCCTGAGGAAGACAGGCTCTACCTGAAGGATGACGTCACCGACCCCCTCGTTATAGAGAAATGGGCGAGGGAGCTCAACTACGAGAAGGTGTTTCCCATAATCGCGTGGAGTGGAAACAGAATTGTTGGAGACGGCACGTTGCACCGAAATCTTAGCGGGTGGATGCGACATGTAGGAACAATAAGAATTGCCATAGCGAGGGATTTTCAGAGGAAGGGACTCGGTTCCGCGATAGCGCGGGAGCTTTTCTTTTACGCTCTCAAGTGCGGCGTGGACAAGATAGTTGCGGAGATGATGGACACGCAATACGGTGCTCAGAAAGTGTTCGAAAAGCTCGGTTTTGTGCACGAGGCCACGCTAAAGAACCACGTGGTCGACCAGATAGGCGTCAAGCACGATCTTCTCATTTACACCAAGGATCTGGATACTTTCTGGGATGAAATCAAGACCCACGAGTATTTCTCGGTTCCGTCCCGCCCGATGGAAGATTGACGATGCGGTTTATGGGTGAGGGGAGGGCTGCGCTTCCCCTCACTCCTCTTTAAATTCCAGCTTGATGAGCTCCTTCTGGTATGCCTGGAGTAAGTCCTTCCGGTAGATTACCCCAACCATTCTTCTTGTGATGGGGTTGTCGATGACGGGAAGCTGCTCCACGTTTTTGTATCCGAACCTATTCAGGGCCGTGTAGAGATCGTCATCGGGGCAAACCGATACGACATCGGTGGTGGCGACGTCGTAGGCTCTGACCAGATCCGCCAGCTCGCTCTCTTTTACGAATGATTTGATGTCTGAGAACGATACGACGCCTTTGAGTTTATGGTCCCCGTCCAGAAGATACAGGTAGTTGGTGGGGTTGTTTATGAAGATGTTGACCATGTCGTCGAATGAGGCGGACGGGGCGATCGTTGTGAACTCCTTCCTCATGATGTCGGCGACACGCATGGACTTCAGGACGCCCAGTTCTCTTCCCGAGACTATGTCTATGCCCTTCTTGTGGAGCTTGAATGTGTAGAGAGAATATGGCAGAAGTCTTTTGGCGACCACCATGGCAATTATGGTCGCTTCCATCAGGGGGAGAATTGCCTTGTAGTCGTTGGTCATCTCGAAGACTATCATTATTCCCGTGATGGGGGCGTGGACAACCGACGCCAGAAAAGCTCCCATTCCGACGAGGCCGTAGGCCCCAGGTGTGGTTACGACGGATGGGAAGATGAGTCCGAAAACTTTCCCGATGGCTCCTCCGAGCATTCCTCCTATGAAGAGTGATGGCCCGAGAACGCCGCCCGAGCCGCCGCTGCCGATGGAGACGGACGTTGCAAATATTTTCAGGAGGCCCAGGAACATCAGAAAATACCACGGACCCCGACCGAATAGCGCCGAGTTTACTGATTCCATCTCCGTTCCGAGTATCTGGGGAAAGACGATAGCTATAACACCGACGATCAATCCGCCGATGGCGGGTTTGAGGAGAGGATTTACCTTCAATTTGTCGTTGAAGTACTCTTCTGTGGCGTCCAGCAGTTTTATGAACCCAACAGCCAGGACGCCGCATATCACGCCGAGTATGGCGTATGGGATGAATTCGAGAGCGCTTTGGAGCTCGTATGTGGGAACCTGGAACTGGAGTATGTCCCCTAGAAAAGCTCTCATGGTTACGGTTGCTATCACGGAGGAAATCACTATTGGGGCGAAAGTTTGAAGAGAGAAGTCCCCGATCATGACTTCGAGCGCGAAAAACACCCCACCTATGGGGGCGTTGAAGACGGCTGCTATTCCTCCGGCGGCTCCGCAACCGACAAGCGTTTTCATCATCTCACCGGACAGGCGAAGGAATTGCCCCACACTGGAGCCGATGGCGGCGCCTATCTGGGCAATCGGCGCTTCTCTTCCCACCGAACCACCGGAACCGAGGGTTGCCGCTGCTGTGAACGTTCTTATCAGGGTCGTTCTCGGTTTGAGTATTCCGCCTCTTATTGTGATTGACTCCATTGCGTCCGGGACTCCGTCTCCCTTCGCTTCTGTTGGGAAAAACTTTATGAGAGGAGCTATGAGGAGACCGCCTATCGCAGGCAGAATGAAGATGAGCGCGTGAATTTTTCCCAGTGCTTCCCCGTGGAATTTGTCGAAGAATATCCAGGTGAAGAGATCTATCAACTTTATGAAGACTACTGCACCAAGGCCGGAAAGGATTCCGACTATGATGGCGAGGAAGATGTTGAACGATTGGACTGTTACTCCGAGCTTGGACAGCGTTCGGAAGATTACCTTTCTTATCGGGTCCGCTATGTTTTTCGTGGTGAAGACGGAGAGGTTTTTGAAGAGGTTTTCCATTTCCCTGCCTGGTTGAATGCTGGACTAACTTCAGTTTTGTATAACACAAACAAGGTGGGTTCCTCAAGTTGAGCTCTTACTGGAGCTGAATTCACGATTGTCAAGGGGGTAACCATGTATTAATATTATTGCGGTTTTCCCGTAAAACTTTTCAGCAGTAATCAATCAATACCCGTAATAAGGAGGTTATCGTGGGCAAGAACATCGTTCAGAAGATTATTGATTCTCACCTGGTGAGCGGCGAGCCGATTCCCGGGAAAGAAGTGGGAATCAGGATCGATCAGACGCTTACCCAGGATGCAACCGGCACCATGGTGTATCTCCAGTTCGAGTCGATGGGGATTCCCCGCGTGAGAACCGAGCTTTCCGTATCGTATGTGGATCACAATACTCTGCAGGAAGGTTTTGAAAACGCCGACGACCACCTGTATCTCCAGACTGTTGCTGCCAAATATGGTATTTACTACTCCAAAGCGGGGAATGGGATATGCCATCAGGTACACCTCGAGAGGTTCGGCGCCCCGGGAAAGACGCTGCTTGGGTCGGACTCGCACACGCCTACAAACGGCGGCATCGGCATGCTCGCAATCGGTGCCGGCGGTCTCGACGTGGCGATTGCGATGGCTGGAGGACCTTTCTACCTGACGTATCCCAAGGTGCTCAGAGTGAATTTGACCGGGAAGTTGAGACCCTGGGTGTCTGCGAAGGACGTGATTCTCAAGCTCCTCGAGATACTCACCACGAAGGGGAACGTTGGCTGGATAGTCGAGTACGGCGGCGAGGGAGTGAAGACCCTGAGCGTTCCAGAGAGAGCGACTATTACCAATATGGGAGCCGAGCTGGGCGTGACGACGAGCATATTTCCTTCTGATGAGATCACGAGGGAGTTTTTGAAGGCCCAGAAGAGAGAGGATGTCTGGGTGCCTCTGGAAGCAGATCCGGATGCGGAATACGATAGGGTTATAGAAATCAACCTATCAGAGCTGGAGCCGATGGTGGCGCAGCCTCACAGCCCTGACAACGTTGTTCGCGTCAGGGACATCGCTGGACTCAAGGTGGATCAGGTTCTGGTCGGATCCTGCACCAACTCTTCTTACAAGGATGTGACCACTGTGGCGAAGATTCTGGAGGGGAAAAGGGTGCATCCCTCGGTCAGCTTCGGCGTTGCTCCCGGTTCGAGGCAGGTTCTTCTGATGGCCACCAGGGAGAGCTCGCTCGCCACGCTGGTGGAGGCTGGCGCCAGGATACTCGAGTCGACATGTGGATTCTGCATTGGTGCTGGGCAGGCGCCGCCTTCGAAGAGCGTGAGTGTGAGGACCAACAACAGGAATTTCTACGGGAGGTCTGGAACCAAGGATGCGGGTGTATATCTGGTGAGCCCCGAGACGGCGGCTGCCTGTGCCCTCAAGGGTGAAATGGCAGACCCCAGAGATGTGGCGGAGGAACTCGGGATAGAGTATCCGGATGTGAAGATGCCTGAGGAATTCATCGTAGACGATTCGATGATAATTCCTCCCGCGGAAGATCCGTCGAAGGTGGAGATCAGGAGAGGACCCAACATCGGCAATCCGCCCGAGCCTGCGCCTCTACCCGATTCCATCGAGGGAGAGGTGAGCCTCAAGGTGGGTGACAAGATTACAACCGACCACATCATGCCGGCCGGGTCGAGGCTCAAGTATCGGTCTAATATACCCAAGTATGCTACTTTCGTGTTCGAGACGGTTGACCCGGAATTCCACAGGAGGGCTCTTGATAACAAGAGCAAGGGCGTTCACAACATAGTGGTTGGAGGCATGTCTTACGGTCAGGGAAGTTCCAGGGAGCATGCTGCCATCTGCCCGAGCTACCTCGGTGTCAGAGCGGTTATCGCCAAGTCGTTCGAGAGGATCCATTCCGCCAACCTGGTGAACTTTGGAATAATCCCTCTGCTTTTCGTCAACGAGGAGGATTACGACAAGATAGACCAGGGTGATAAGATTGAGCTTCCGTCAGTCAAAGAGGACATTCAGAAGGGTGACAGAGTAAAAGCTGTCAATGTCACCAAGGGGTATGAATTCGAACTGACCCACAACCTCTCGCAGAGACAGATAGAGATTCTTCTGGCTGGTGGAAGACTTCCTTACACCAAGCAGAAGGGTTCTTTCTGACGGCATGGGATATTTCCCTTCAATTTGATGGGTTTTCGGGGCGGGGAGTAACTCCCCGCTCTTTTTTCCCCTTGCTCTGTCACCATTCCCATTTGCTCTGACACCATTTATTGTTCCGG
>CAYSCN010000039.1:0-15633 GCA_964429585.1 uncultured bacterium
ACATGGACCGAATTTGGTTTGTGGTCACGTTGATGCGTGGATGCGTGATTGCGAAAATTTCCACGCAACGACGCAACCACGCAAATACGCAACTACCCAGCCACCCAGTTACACAACCACGAGCCACATAACCACCGAGGATCCGAGGCTCGGAACCACCGAACCTCCGATCCTCCGAGGCACCGCGTCGTTAACCGCATTAACCACGATAAATACAGACCGCCGTTGCGGATGTTCGGAGCTTCGGAGGTTCAGATGTTCGGGGGTTCAGTGGTTCGGCGGCTCGGAGGTTACGAGGTTCGGATGTTCGGTACCTCGAAGGTTCGCTTCCCCGGTTGTTCCGCAACTCCCCTCTCTAATGCACCTTCTTCGTAAGCACCCTCTTCCTCTTCCCAGGAGTCCTGACTTTCGGGGGATTCTTGGGCGTTTCATCCGCTTCCTGCTCTATCGTTCGCTTGAAAATCCTCTCCTTCAACGTCTTTATGTCGTCAGATGCAGAGGGCATCTTCGAAATCCAGTTTCGCCCCTTCAGAATGAACGTGGACCCGCCGGATATGAGTCTCTTGACCGATCCCCCACAATCCGGGCATTTCTCGAGCGGGGGATCCGAAATCTTCTGAAAGACCTCGAATTCACCGCATTTCGAACACCTGTATTCATAAGTGGGCATGACACGCTCCTCTCACGCTACGTGTTTCTCGATTGAAATTATTTTACATCGCTCTCACTCGAGTATCTCCTCCATCAACCCCTCATCCGCCGGTTCCTTACCGAACCATATGCTGAATAACGCCTCCGCAAAATCCTTCCCTTCCACAACACCCTTCTTCTCTCCCTTGACGACCACCTCCGTTCCCACTCCCGGAAGGTACGTGAGAATTATCTCTTCGCCCTTCCTCAAATCCGTGTCGAACATCGAATTGAACTTCTCTATCCTGTCCTTCAAGCTCGAAAGTCTGTCCGCAGCGTTGTTCTCGAACCCTTCGTTCCACCCCTCGATTATCTTTTCCTTCCCAACCTTCTTGTAGAGAAAGTGCATGACCATCCTCTTCGGCTGATCAGAAGATATAATTTCTTCCCTGTTCTTCGTGGGGTTTTCCATATACAAAGCGCCGATGTAAACCTTTATCCTCAAAAAGGTCTTCGTCCTCACACCCGCTCCAACGAGTTTGAGCGTCTTTCCAGCAACCTGAACCGTCTCCGGGATTTCTACTCCCTTCACGACGCGGGAATACGCTCCTCCCGCAGTGAAGTGAAGCGCAAGCGCAAGCGAAAGAACGAAAACGATGGTCCTACCCAGCACTCTGCTCATGTCCCCTCCCCCTGGTTTTTCTGATAGTCTACAATCATAAGCTCCTCTTTACAAACTTCTATTGCGATCCGGTCTTCCTCTTCAATCTAGCCAGGCCGTTGTGATGAAGGATCCCCCCGGAGAGAATCACGTTTGAAATCACTATGACAAGCAGGGCATATCTCCCGAAATCCTCGGTGCCCGGCATGCTGATCGAGAATGGAATGAGCGCCAAAACGGCAGACGCCAGTCCTCTCGGAGCAGTCGTAAGCATCACTCCCCTGAACCTGGCGAACACAGGCCATTTGAGAGCGAGCCCGCTCACGACGACGAATCTGACGGCAAGAAGCGCCGCCACCACGAGCAGTGAGACCGAGACCAATCTCACGCTCAATCCTTCAATATCGAAAAGCGCCCCGATGTAGACGAAGAAAAAAACCCTAATCAGGAACGTTATCTCCTCGTGAAACCACAGAAAATTCTCGTTTATGGTGTCCGCTCTCTTCTTCATCCTAAGGCCGAAGAAAACGAGGTTTCTCCTGATTCTCTTCTCGATCGGCTTTACGTTCGATATTACCAGGCCGAACATCATCACTCCCAGCGGGCCGCTACCGTGTATCAGCTCTAAGAATCCGTGGAGAATCAAAAGAACCGCGAAAGTAAGCATGTAATCGAAAGGAAGATCGTAATACCTGGTCAAAAGACGCGCCCACCCGTAACCTGCAGCGAAACCGATAACCACGGAAATCACGAACGCCGTGAAAAAGCGAGGAAGAAGGTGGAGCGTCGAGAAATCGTCCACAACCACGTAGTTGATCAGAACGATGGTAACCACGACAGCCAGCGTATCCGAGAGCGCAGCCTCCAGAGAAAGTGCCGTTCTTATCTCCTCGGGAACCCTGACCTCCTTGAGTAAGGGAACCACGATCGCGGCGCTCGAGCAGGAAAGCGCGCTGGAGAGAATCATGGACCTGTACAGGTCCATCCCGGCAGTATAATAGAACACAGCAGTCAACACGCCGAATGAAAAGGAAAAACCCAGAATAACGAGTGCGAATGAGTACCTGAACTGCCTGAGAACGCTCTCGAAGTCGAGGCTCAGGCCCCCATCTAGCATGATTATCAGAAGCGCGAGAGCCCCGAAGAAGCTGGCCGCCTTGAGAAACATTTCCCTGTCTATGAGGCCCGTTACCGGACCCAGGATGAAACCCAGCAGTATGAGCACGAGGATGTCGGGAAATCCCGTCCTCCGGAAAATCAGAACGGCGAAAAACCCCACCAGAATAACGAAGCCTATTCCAGACAGGGCAATCCACATCGACATCAGACCAGCCCCGGTGTCTCGTCCAAACCGATTCTGAAGCGCAGCCTACAGGAGAAGAAATCTGGCCCCTGAAACACCCTCACCTGGGCCACCTGTCGAGAATGTGCGCGCCCACGAGTAGACCGAAGTAGTCCTCGTGATTCTTGATGAACATCGCGTCCCTACCAATCATGTTGTGACCCGCCAGTTCACCCTGCTTCAGCGCACTCCTCCACCCGAAGTTTATTCTGCTGACCCCCCTGTTCACGTCCAGAATTTCCGCGCAGTCCCCCGCGGCGAAAACGTTAGACACGTTGGTCCTCAGATACTCGTCAACCAAAACCCCATTCCCTGTCTTTATCCCGCTCCCTTCCAGGAAGCTCACATTTGGAATCCGTTCCGTGGCTATCACGACGAGAGTGCACTCCACCTCCTGGCCACCGGTCGTGTAGACCACGTAGTGTTTTCCGTCCCTGTCGATGATGTCGGCGATGTCCGTGCCCTCGAGTATCTTCACTCCCTTCTCCCGCAGAATCTCCTTCGCCTTCACCTCCACGTCGCCGGGTATGGGATTCCCGAATCTTGGCAAACCGGGATTGATCCAGATCACCTGGAGTCCCAGTCTCCTCAATGCTCGGGAAGTCTCAATACCGAGATATCCCGGACCATAGACGAGCGCGCTGTCCGACCGAAGAGCCCTGTTTCTTATCCTGACCGCATCGGAGAGGGAATTGAGGAAAAGAAAGGATCCTCCTTTCGGCGTGAATGGAAATGGGAGAAGAGGCGACCCTCCCGTTGCTACGAGAAGAAAGTTGTATTCCATCTCGGACCCGTCGGTGAAGATAACCCTGTTTTTTGCAGTATCAACCCTTTTGGCCCTCTTGCCGAACTCGATGGTGACCCCCATTTCCTGAATGTCCTTGCCCACCGGCGAGAGGATGCTTTTCTCATCGAGATCTCCGAATATGAGCTCCGGAAGATTGGGCCTGAAATAGAGGGAGCTGAACTCTTCCGTCGCCACAACCACTTCCGAATCCGGTTCCCGGCTTTTTATGGTTTTCGCCGCCATCGTGCCCGCAGGACCGCTTCCAAGTATCAAATACCTCATCACCTTCCTCCTTCGCCTTTTTAAATTAGATTTATTCAGCTCAAAACGAGTTGCGTCTCAGAGTGAGGAATCAATCGGACTTCGCCACCTTCCTCGCGACAGTTATGAACGCGCTGTGAGAAAACATCCACGAGACGGGTCTGACTGAGAGCCCCTTTACGTTCCACGGTCTGTGTATGACCTCGAACACCTCCGGTTCAGTGAACCCAGAACTCTCCCGCAACTTTTCGCAGAACTCTCTCACCTGTATGATCGTCGGTAAATACGAAAGGAGTATCCCCCCAGGTCTCAGAGCACCGTAAGAACGCTCGACCGCGCGCCACGGCTCCGGCAAATCGAGAATTATCCTGTCCACTTCCTCCTCGTCTATTCCCTCATATATATCTTTCAGCTTCAGAGTGAAATTGGAAACCGGACCGAGAAATCTCTCCACGTTCCTCCTGGAGGCCCGGGCGAAATCCTCACGGATTTCATAGGTCACGAGCTTCCCCTTTTCCCCGACGGCCCTCAAAAGAGCGATGGTGAGAGCCCCCCATCCGGCCCCCCCTTCGACGACGAAGGCTCCGGGAAAAATGTCCCCCCACAGAAGTATGGGACCTATGTCCTTAGGATAGATTATCTGAGCGCTTCTTTTGAGATTGAGGACGAACTGATTGAACGTGGGTCGAAAAACCAGAAAAACCTCACCCTTCGAAGAGAGAACCTTCGTTCCCTCTTCTTTACCTATGATGTCGTCGAATCGGATGGTGCCCCTGTGGGTGGAGTAGCTCCCGCCTGATTCGAGCACAACCAGGTATTCCTTTCCCCTCGCATCTAGAAGTATCACGTCGTCCCCTTCTCTCAGAGCCCCCCTCATCTCGCGCCTCTCCTTTTTCCCCGCGACCTCATCTCTTCTTTGAGCCTGCAATAACTGCAAATCTCCATGAAGGAAGGCTCGCCGCACATCGAGCAGAGTTTACCTGACTCGCCTTCGACCTCCCTCCTCACCTCTTCCGCCCTGAACGGCTCCATCTCGAAGAAACCGAACAGGAATCTCGCCTTGGTCCCCGGCATCTCCTCCTCTATCAGGTTGAGCGCCTCCTTGTATGTCATTGACGTAGCCCCTTCGGAGTAAGGGCATTCGTATATCATGTAGTCTATTCCCTTTACGAGTGCGTAACACGCCGTCTCGTATTCGGTGAGCCTCACCAGCGGCTTCACCTTCCTCACCATGCCCGACCCGGTCTCTTCCAGAACGGGCTTCTGCCCGGGGAAATATTTCACATTCCACTGGACGATGTTCCCCAAAAGCCTCGATGCCTCGTCGTCCAGGTTGTGGCCTGTGGCCACTACATCGAACCCGCCGCGCCTCGCCACCGCGTTGAAGTGATGCCTTTTTATCGTCCCGCAGAGGGAACACTCCTTTTTCCTCAGTCTCCCTGTGACTTCTGGTATGGTCATTCCCTCCGCCGCAAGCTCCACTATTATCGGATCCCTCTCCCTCTCGGCGGCGAATTTCATCACCTTTTCCCGGGACTCTCTCGAGTAATCCCCGATGCCGAGGTCTATATACATCCCATCCGCGTCGTAACCCAGCTCCAGAAGAACGTCCCACAAAACGAGCGAATCCTTCCCTCCAGAGACGCAAACGAGTATTTTATCTCTGACCGAAAACATCCGGTACTCGCTGATCGCCTTCTTGACCTGCCTTTTGAAAAACTCCTGGAAGCACCCCCTGCAAAACGCCGCGTTGTGTCTCCTGAGCACAACCTCTGCTTCGTAAGCCCTGCACCTTTTACACTTCAACTCTCAGCCCCCCGATACCACGGAGATTACATCCACGGTCTCACCGTCCTCCACTTTCCTGTCGGGCGTCAAAATCTTCCCCTCCTTCACCACCACCGTCGTGCCCTGCTTGACTCCTATCTCCTGGAGTATTTCACCAACCTTTCTAGGACCCTGAATCTCGATTTCTTTTCTCTGCTGGAGAATACGAACCCGTATCATCGACACCTCCGCAACTCTATGATACTTGGCTCTTTCTATATTATCATCCGTGAGGAGATGGCGCGCGAGGCGATGAGGCAATGATGACCAGACAAAAGGCTTCCCTGCTCACGCGGGTCGGTTTATCGTCTCCTTCACCTGCTCGATGGCTTTTCTAAGCTCCTCTATCCTGAAGGGCTTCCTCAAGAGAGCATCCACTCCCATTTTGGCAAGCTCCTCCGCATCCTCGTCGGGAAGGTAGCCGGAGGCGATTATGACCTTTACTCCCGGGTCTTTCTTCTTGAGCCTGGACATCGTCTCTTTACCATCCATGCCGGGCATGAGCATATCTAGAATGACGAGATCGATCCTTTCGTCCTCCTCTTCGTAAACGCTGAGAGCCTCGGCTCCCGAAGAACACTCTATGACCCTGTGGCCAAAAGACTTTATGGCCTCCGTCAGAAATTCCCTGACGAACACCTCATCGTCGACGACCATTATGTTCAGCATCTCTCTGTCCTCGTCACGGGCAAGTGCCACCTCGGGCTTCTCCTCGACCGCGCGCTCACCCGTTGCCGGCAAATATATCTTCACCTCCGTACCCTTGCCCGGCCTGCTCTCTATCTGGATCTCCCCACCATGGTTCTTTATTATCCCGTAAACCGTCGACAAACCAAGGCCGGTCCCCTTGCCCGGTTCCTTGGTGGTGAAGAACGGCTCGAAAGCTCTGGAGAGGACCTCCTCTTCCATCCCCACTCCCGTGTCCCTCACCGACAACAGCACCACCCC
Organism: uncultured bacterium; assembly: GCA_964429585.1. Lineage (GTDB taxonomy): Bacteria > Desulfobacterota > Deferrimicrobia > J040 > J040 > CAYSCN01. The sequence goes on from CAYSCN010000039.1 coordinate 6,457, forward strand.
GTGCTTGCAATTTTTGAAGCTGTTCTTGAACTCGAAAGGTATCGATGGGTTCTTCTTGGTCTGTATTGTCAGCTCGCCGCCATCGGGCATGGCGTCTCTGGCGTTTATACACAGGTTCATGAGAACCTGAGTTATCTGTGAAGGATCCGCCTTGATGCAGGGAAGATCTTCGTCGAACTGCCCCGTAACCGTGATGTTTTTCCCGATCGTCCGCTTGACCATTTCTATGTTTTCCTTGACGAGCTCGTTCAGGTCCACGACCCTGGGAGTGAATTTCCCCTTCATAGCGAACCCCAGAAGCTGGCGGGTCAGCTCCGCGCCCCTCTCGGCGGAACTCTCGATTATGGCGAGGGCCCTCTTGGTCTCTGCTTCCAGCTCCGGGTTGGAGGAAAGCCGCTCTTTGAGCATGGAGACGTACCCCAGTATGCTGCTCAATATGTTGTTGAAATCGTGGGCGATCCCTCCTGCAAGCATCCCTATGGCGCGAATCTTCTGCGCCTGCTGAAGCTGTTGTTCCAGAAGAATTTTTTCCGTCATGTCGACCACGGTCCCGTTGAGGGATACAGGATTCCCCATTTCGTCGAAAATCGTCCTCACCGAATTTTGTATGTATTTCACCGACCCATCCCGGTGTATGATCCTGTAAGTGGCCGTGTATTGCTCCCTGTGGAGAACCTCCCGCACGAAGTCTCTCAGGACCCTGCCTCTATCCTCGGGGTGGACAATCTCCAGCCACAGCTTGTAATTCTTCTTAAACTCCTCCGGCTCGTAACCTGTTATGTCCTTTGCCCTATCCGTCACGAGAACCGTGCGGAACTTCCTCCCCTCCGTCACCTCGACTCTATATATGTATTCGTTGATCGAAGATATGACGCTCTTGAAAAGTTCCTGAGACTCCTTGAGCTCTCTGGTTTTGTTTCCCAGTTCCTGGCTCATCCTGTTGAACACCTGTATCAGCTCCGCTATCTCGTCTCCACCCTCAGCCGTAATCTGAGGAAACTTGTCCGCACCCACTTCCATCTCCGCCAAACCCTCCTTGAGCCTTTCAATCCGGGAGACTATGGCGTGGGACAGGAAAACAGATGCACCGAACGCCAGCGCCATGGCGCTCAATATAATCGCCACGAAAGAATTGGTCAGCTTCTTGAGGGGCAGATAGAGCTCATCTTCAGGCACCCGCGCCTCTAGCACCCAGCCGGACTGAGGGAGGTGCGTAACCGCACTTATGATCACCTTTCCTCTCGCCCCGGTGTGCCTGGAAAACTCGATGGAAGAACTCTCTCCACCTTTTTTGGCGGAACTGGACTCTCCCGCCTCCTCGTGTTTCCTCCCGAAGGGAGAATAAATCGGTTCTCCGTCATCCGTGAACAGACCCACTTTGCCAGTCTTGAACAGTCTTATCTCGGAAATCGACTTGACGAGCTCCGTGTCTTCGAGCTGCACCGACGCCGCGATGAGCCCCGAGAAGTTCCCGGCATCGTCGAGAAATGGTGCGGCGAAAGTGAGAACCTTTTTGCCCGTGCGTGCGGAGAAATAAGGAGGCGATATCACGACCTTCTTCTTCAAGCGACAATCCCTGAAATACGGCCTGAACGAGAAATTCTTCCCCCTCACTCCAGGGGAAGGCGGAAAATCGGACACAAGCGTACCGTCCCTGTCGAGGACGAAAAACCCGTTTTTGAAAACGTCCTTCACGGGGAAGAAATGACTTCCCAGTCTTCTCTCGAGTGATTTCCAGTCCTCTTTGAAGAAATCCTCCCTTATCTTTCCCGAGAGAGAGAGATTCCTCACGAAATCGGAATACGAGGAAAGCTGATCCTCAACCTTGCCCCTGATAATGTTGATAGCTCCCGCAACCGAGGTGAGGCCGCTCTGCTTGAGCGTCTCACCGACTCTCGAAAGAGTTATGAGAGCGGAAAAGGTGAGAACGACGGTGATAATCAGGGTGAAGTAGATCGCTATTTTATACCTGAGCCTCATCGACCGTAAAATGCCCCCCGAACCCTCTCCTCCATCAAAGACCCGGAAGAATTATAACAAATTTGATTATCGACAGATGAACCATCGTTTTTTAGAGAAAGATGCCCGTTTTCACCTTTGTGTTATAATTCCAATTTGTGGAGAAGCGGGAGAAGAAAAAAGTTCTGCTCCTTTGCACGGGGAACTCCTGCAGGTCCCAGCTGGCAGAAGGACTCGTCAGAAAATTTCTCGGAAGTCACATCGACGCCTACTCAGCGGGAACGTTCCCCGTAGGAGTCCATCCTAACGTGATACGCGTCCTGAAGGAGCTCGACGTAGACACTTCGTCACTCTACTCCAAGCACTTCTCCGAGTTCAAGAACGTTAACTTCGACCTTGTAGTAACTCTTTGCGACGGCGCGAGAGACGAGTGCCCTCATTTCCCAAATGCCCTCGAGACGGTTCACATGCCCTTCGACGACCCTTACTTCGCCACGGGAACAGAGGAAGAAATTATGAGAGAGTTCAGAAGAGTCCGAGACGAAATCAAAGAAAGACTCATCGAATATTTGAAAAACCATTTCCACATCGGGGGTGAGGGGGAAAATTCTCTGGAGGAATGAAAATATGAAGAAAATCTCAATTGTCTTGGTCGCCGTTTTCGTATCGCTGCTCATCTTCTCTGGGCTCTCCGCAGGAGAAGAGAAGGAAAACAGCGGGAAGAAGCTTTTCGAGGAAAAGTGCTCCGTCTGCCACTCCACGGAGAGAGCTACCAGCAAGAAAAAGAGCAAAGAGGGATGGGAAAGAACGGTCAAAAGGATGCAGAAAAAACTTTCCGGACACATAAGCGACGAAGAAGCCGAAGCAATCGTAGAATACCTCTCGACCCATTACGGGGAGACGAAGTAGGCAATGGAATCAGGCTGAACGGGCAGGGCCGATGGATATCCTTTCTTCCGTCCTACCCGTCTTCCTCGTAATTTTGTGCGGCTACTTTCTGCGCAGGCACGGATTCATCACCGAATCCTTCGTCAAGACCGCGAACGGACTCATTTACTACTTCCTGCTCCCGGTCCTGCTCTTTTACAAAATCGGAACCGCCAGGTTCGACGTCGCCTTCAGTCCAGGGCTGATAGCGGGATCATACGCTGCAACGATACTCACATTCTTTCTGGCTTATCTGACCGGAACGACCCTCAAGCTCAGCCCGCCGCTCAAAGGTGCTTTCGTTCAGGGCTCCTTCAGAGCGAACCTCGCCTACGTGGGGCTACCCATCGTCCTCCACGCGGTGGGAGACTCCGCACTCAGGAAAGCGGCGGTGCTTCTGGGCTTCATGGTGCCTCTCCTCAACTTCCTGGCTATAGTGGCGCTTCTTTTCCCACAACGAGGGACGGAAGACAGAAACGGCAAAGGATTCCTCAGGGAACTCGCCACGAATCCCCTGATCATCTCATCTTTCCTCGGCATAGGATGGAGCTACTTAAATCTGGAGATACCTCTCATATTCGCCAGAACCATGGAGGTCCTCTCAAATGCCACTCTCCCGCTTGCCCTTCTATGCCTTGGAGGGTCTTTTTCATTCAAGATTTCGAAGGACAGATATCTTCTGGCCGTAATTGCAACAATCCTGAAAAACATGATCCTCCCCACGATAGCGATAGCCATCTTCAGGGCGATCGGGCTTTCGGGAGACGATCTTTTGACCGGGGTGATAATGACGTCGGTCCCAACCGCAGTCATCACGTACGTGTTCGCCTACCAGCTGAAAGGGGACAGCCTCCTCGCCTCCACGATAGTTGTAACATCCACGGTCACCTCAGTCATCACGATCTCACTATGGATGTTCCTGGTCTCCTACCTGAAATGGGTTTGATATACCTCGCCCTTTTCCTTACTGTGGGATAATATGAAAAAAACAGGTTCGGGAGGATAGAATGAAATTCCTGGGGAAATCAGCCCAGTATCTGGTGCTTTTCACCTCCCTGACATTATTGCTTTCGTGCGCCGGCGCACCCATCAGGAAAATCACCGAAGAAGAAGGAAGGGTCGGAATCGCAGCCGGACCGCCCAAAGGGTTTTCCATCTCACAAACTCTCACGTCGATCACCGAAGTCAGATGGACCCTTTCAAGAGGAGACAGGGAAGAAACCCGCAAAAAGGTGGTGGGGCTAAAAATCCTCGCTTTCTACAAGGTGGTCGACAGAAAAGAGGACGTCGCCACAATATCCGTGAATCTCAAAAATATCAAGATACTGAGGGGAAACACATTCATAACCGCGCCGTTCACCCAGTTCTCCCCTCCCAACCCGGTCGAGATGGAAGTTAACTACAAAAGCGGAAACATTCGTTTTCCCAACCTCGCAGAAAGCTATGGAGAATGGGCTACCGGACTAAAAGGAACGCCCGTCTGGGACGTCATGGGAGGTGCATTCAATGTGGAGGCCTTCGTTTCCCAGCTCGAAGACCTCATAAGCACGCCCGTGGCAGAATTCGCCGGCAAGAGGTTGGCGCTCGGCGAGGAGAACACAGAGGAGAAAGTCTTCCACCTGCCTTTTCTCGGGCCTCGCCTCTCCCTGGGTCCGGTGGACGTCGTCAGGAAATTCAGCGTCAAAGGAGTCCTGTCCACCGCAGGGACAAACCTCGCTCTCATCGAGGGAAAGCTCTTCTCGGAAAAGCTCTCCATGGACGCAGATACACTCGAAGACAGGCTGGCTATCTTCGGCGCGAAGCTCCCCGAACAATTCGAAACCAGAGGCGAGCTCGGGGGGCGCTTCAGGGCCAGGGTGGATACCGCAAGCGGCTGGTCGATCCAGGACTCAAGAAAAATTCACTCGATTACGATAGTTGAATTCAAAGACGGTTACTTCAAAGAGGAGATCTTCGGCAGGAAAAACGTATACGAAACAGAATAAAGGAGGAGCAAATGGCGAAAAAGCGCATAGGGGTTTTGACAGGCGGGGGCGATTGTCCCGGACTCAACGCCGTGATACGCGCCGTGGTCAAGACGGCGATACTCGAATTCGGCTACGAAGTGATAGGCTTCGAGGACGGCTACTACGGCCTCGTGAAGAACAAATTCAGAAAACTGCCTCTTGATAGCGCCTCGGGAATCATCACCGTGGGCGGCACCATACTCGGAACCTCCAACAAGGACAACCCCTTCAAGTTCAACGTTGGAACCCCTGCGAACCCAAAATACAAGGACTGCTCCGATCAGGTGGTGAAAAATTACAAGAAACACAACCTCGACGCCCTCATAACTATCGGCGGTGACGGAACGCTCACCGTGGCATCGATGCTGGAGAAAAAAGGACTGAGGATAGTGGGAGTTCCGAAAACCATCGACAACGACATATGGGGGACCGACATCACCTTCGGCTTCAACAGCGCGGTAACGACTGCCATGGAGGCAATCGACAAAATTCACACAACAGCCACGTCCCATCACAGGGTGATGCTGATCGAAGTGATGGGCAGATACGCGGGCTGGATAGCCCTCGAAGCCGGGATAGCTGGCGGGGCTGAGGTGGTTCTCATCCCGGAAATACCCTACACCATAGAAAATATTTGCCGCGTCATCCTGGATAGAAAGAAGCACGGCAAAAAATTCAGCATCGTGGTCATCGCAGAAGGCTCCAAGCCGAAGGGCGGACAGCTCGTGGTTAGACAAATAGTGAAGGACAGTCCCGAACCCATTCGCCTTGGAGGCATAGGCGTCGTCGTCGCCGACCAGATAGAGAAGTGCACCGGCATGGAGTCGAGAGTAACAGTTCTGGGTCACCTCCAGAGGGGAGGTTCGCCCACCGCCTTCGACCGCATTCTGGCTACCAGGTTCGGCGTGGAGGCAGTGAAACTGGTGGCTGAAGAAAATTACGGGAACATGGTAGCGCTTCGGGGGACGAAAGTAGTTCCCTATCCAATAAAAAAAGCCGTCTCGAAACTCAAGCTCGTGCCGAAAAACCATCCTTTGGTGAGGATAGCTCGTTCTATCGGCGTGAGCTTCGGAGACTAAACTCTCCAGCCGGCCATCGCCAGAAGCTCGGAGGCAGTCAGGTGATGGCCGCCTCTATACGAGAGCGCCAGAAGAATCTTCCCTGCTGCTACGGCGTCGCTCTCTGCCCTGTGACAGGGAGAACCAACTCCCAATTCCCAGGCAAGTTGTCCCAGGCTGTTCCTCCCCCTTCTGCCACCCAACCCCCTTGCGAGCTTGAGGGTATCTATGACCGGATTCGAGACCCATCTTTTGCCTATTATTCTGGACTCGTGCTCGAGAAACGAAATGTCGAAGGGAGCGTTGTGAAAAACGAGAATGTCATCGTCCAGAAACGACACCAGCTCTTCGTAAACATCGGCGAACGTGGGGGCTTCGGCCACCATTTCGTCGGTTATGCCGTGGATGGCGCAAGCGGCCGGGTGTATCGACGTCAGCGGATTGACGAGGGTCACGAATTTATCCAGAACGACTCCTCTGTGAAACCTGATCGCCGCCACCTCCACGAGGCGGTGACCATCCCTCGGAGAGAGCCCCGTCGTCTCCGTGTCGATAGCCACGTATGGTATCTCCACAATGGGAAGATCTCGAATCACGTATCTCATATACCCGTACTCCTGTCTTTGATTTCCAACCGGAACCGATCGGATGGTGATAAACACCGCTCTTTTTATGTTAACCTTTATGTCAAACCCAGACAACGTGAGGGTGGAAAATGAGTGGCTCTATCCTCTTGACCGGCGGAACAGGCTTCATAGGATCGGCCCTGGCGAAAGCCATGGCTTCTTCGGGCCGCAACGTGGCATTCACTTACTGCAACAGGGCGGATGAAGCGATAGAGCTCGAGCACGAGCTGGAAAAATCGGGGAGACGCGCCCTTGCCCTGCACCTCGACTTCGAGGACGAAATGGACTTCGAAGAGCTCATTGGAAGAGTGGAGAGGCGCGTCGGGGAAATCGCCTCCCTGATCCTCTCCTCGTCCTACTTTCCGCGGGAAAACGAGGAGACTCCAGAGATGGTGCGCAGGATCATGAGGGTCAACATCGAGGGTCCCTACATGCTCGCCACCGCAGCCGCCAGGCTATTCAAGAGAAGAGGGAGGGGAAAGATAGTCTTCATCCTCGACACGGCAGGCGAGAAAATCTTCTCCCGATTTCTGGCCTACTCGGTGAGCAGGGCAGCGGGCTTCGCAATGGTCAGGGGACTTGCGAAAAAATTCGCGCCGGAAGTGCAGGTAAACGGGGTCTCCCCCGGCATAATACGGGAGCCTTCCGATTTATCGAGCGTCGAGAGGGAAGCGCTCCTCGGCAAAGTTCCCATGGGCAGGTGGGGAACGCCCGACGAGGTGGTGAAAACCGTGTCTTTCCTCCTGGAGGGACCGGGCTACGTGACGGGGGAAATAATAGGCGTGGACGGCGGATACGGACTCTGAAGGAGCACCTTCGCCCATGGATAAAGTGAAACTACCATACGGGAATGAATATTACGAACTTCCCCTCGAGAATCTCGGAAGCACAGAGGTTGCAACTCCTCGCCCACCCGATACCTCGATTCCCCCGGAAGAGTTCATAACGGAAGCCCTCGACTCACCGACCAACTTCCACTCACTGGCAGAAGCGATAAGAGGGAAAAGCTCGGCTGCAGTTGTAATACCCGATGTCACGCGGTACAGCGGAGCGTACATCTACCTTCCATTGATCGTGAAGCGTCTCGTCGAAGCCGGCGTTAGAGAAGAAAACATCACCCTCTTCATCGCCCTTGGAATTCACAGGAAGATGACGGAAGACGAAGTGGCTGCCGTCACGGGGGGCCTATCGAAACGACTGGAGGTGGTCCAGCACGATCCCGACGGGAACATCACTTTCATAGGAAAAACTTCCAGGGGAACGCCCGTCTGGATAAACAGCCGCCTTCTGGAGAAGGAAGCGGTGATAATAACCGGAACCGCCTCATTCCATTATTTCGCGGGCTTCGGCGGGGGACGCAAGATGCTCGTTCCCGGACTAGCGGGCAGAGAAACCTGCTACAGGACCCACTTCCGGATATTCGCCGAGAGAGGACGGCACCCTCACGCCAGACCCGGCATCCTGAAAGAAAATCCTGTTCACGAGGACATGCTCGAGGCGGCATCACTTGTCCCCGTCGCATTCACTCTCACCACCTGCGTCACCCCCAACAAGAGGATATTCGCCGCGTTCGGGGGGTCGCTCACCGGCTCCCACGCAGCAGCCTGCGAGCTCTACTCGAGACACTACCGGGTCCCGGTGAAAAGAAGATACCCTTTCGTAATTGCTTCGGCCGGGGGATATCCAAAGGACATCAATTTCATACAGTCTCACAAGGCACTCGACCACGCTTACCAGGCGCTTTTACCGGGCGGTGTCCTCATACTGGTGGCCAGGTGTCAGGACGGACTCGGCCATGAGGATTTCTTCCCCTGGTTCAGGTTCGAAAACCTGAGCGAGTTCGAGAGGGAACTCAGGGAAAACTACGTGATATACGGGCAGACCGCATACGCGACGCTCTCCAAGGCGCTCGGTGCCGAGGTTATCCTGGTGAGCGATCTGCCGGAAGACATCGTGAGAACCATGAGAATCACACCCGCCTCCGACCTGGATGAGGCTCTGGCGATCGCCCTCGAAAAGATGGGGGGAAGACCCGGCGCGACTCTGGTGATACCCGAGGCGGGTTACGTGCTGCCCGAAGCCCCGGAATGAAAGAGCCGGAGGAAACCATGAAGAAAGAGACCGCGAAAAACCTGAAAGAAGTCACGCTCATCGAGGGAGTGAAGGCCAGGTTCTTCGCTGGAGAGAGAATGATGTTCTCCCTGGTGGAGCTGGCCCCCGGCGTCACGCTCCCCCTCCACTCGCACCCTCATGAGCAGATGGGGTACGTGCTCGAAGGCTCTCTCAAGATAAAAACCCCCTCGGGAGAGACAGCGCTTTTCCCGGGCGACTTCTACCGGCTTTCGGGAGACGAACCCCACGAAGCCGTGGCGGGGGAAAACGGCGCCCTCGTTCTTGACGTTTTCTCTCCAGTGAGGGAAGAATATCTCGAAATGGCAGGGCAATAAGCCCCACGAGCCGCCGAGCCACCGAGCCAAGGAACCACAGAACCACCGATCAACCGGCTGTTTGGTTTCTCGGTTGTTCGGCTCTTCGGTTCTTCGGATCCTTGCGGGGGCCCGGTTCTTCGAATGTTAGGTTCCTCGGATATTCGGTGGTTCG
>CAYSCN010000040.1:0-15468 GCA_964429585.1 uncultured bacterium
TTGAAACGGCTTGCAAAAGCTGTGAAAGAAGCCATGGAATCAGACAGAGCGTGATGGGGATAGGTGTGAGATTTGTGATTGATAGATACGATAATAGAAACAGGTTGAATGTGGAGGTTATTGCGATGAAGGGAATGCGCCTCAGAGAAATCCGGAAAGAGATGCTTTTATCAAAAGCCGAACTTGCGCGGAGGGCGGGAATATCCCCGTTAACCGTCGCCAGGATTGAAAAAGGGTATCCATTCAGAATAAGCACTATGAGAAAGATCCTAAATGCCCTTGGACTTGATATAAAAGATAAGGACAGAGTGTTTGGCGAGTAGCCCCTTTATTCGCTGGACTACGACGGCGTTCGGTTCACGCTCACCATGAGCATCTGTCCTCTCTCGCCGACAGTTTCGAAATCGAGGTCAACGCCGACGATTGCGTTTGTCCCCATTTCTTGGGCATGCTCCGTCACTTCCCTTAAGGTGATCTCCTTTGCGTGGATATGTTCTTTCTCGTAGACTCCCGACCTTCCGCCAATCACGTCCGTGATGGAAGCGAAGAGACCTTTGATTATGTTTGTGTCCACGGCGACTTCGCCTGTGAGGATGTTGAAGTAATGGATGATTCATTTTCCTTCGATGTGTGGCGTGGTGGTGGAGATCATGTATCACCTCATTTTTGGTTTTTGCTGGAGGGTTGTTGTGCTGGACTGTTCCGTTTTTGTTCCGTATGAACGGAGCAGTTTGGCGAATTTAATGTTGTTCTGTCAAATTTTGGTAAACAGTGTTGAGGGAGGAAAACTCATTGAAAATTCGCTAAATAACCGAAAAATAAATGGCGCGCCTGGGAGGACTCGAACCCCCGACCCGCTGATTAGAAGTCAGCTGCTCTATCCAGCTGAGCTACAGGCGCACCCAGATATGATGACGACAGAGAATACCTCACACATAGAGCATAATTATTATAACCAAAATTTCCGACCTCGCAAGAATAAGGATAAACGACTTGTAAACGGAAGAATCACAATGTAGAATATTCATTCTACTATTTATTGCCCTATGGACGTCTGGTTGTCTGCACGTCTTGTTTGAGCCAAAATTTTGTTCCGTGAGGAGGACATGTAGAGATGGGCGAGACGGAAAAACCGAAGGAGAACGAAGAGAAAGCAGGGAAAAATAGAAAGGGTAAGATGGCGCTGCTCGTATTTGCGGCGCTTTTGATTGCGGGAGGAATCGTTGGTTTTTTCATATATCGCTACAAACTCACTCACATAACGACTGACGATGCCTATATAAAGGGAACAGTCTACACTGTTTCTCCGAAAGTCCCGGGAACGGTTCTCGCCGTATACGTTGAGGACAACCAGTTCGTCAGAAAGGGCGATTTGCTCGTTCGGATCAACCCGGAGAGATTCGAGGTGGCCCTTGGCGGCGCGAGAGCGAACCTGGAGGCCGTGAAAAGGGCTCTTGGGGAAGCGAAAGCGAAGGTGAAAGCGCTTGAGGCGGCTGTTGCTCTTGCAGAGGCCCAGAGGGCACAGGCAAAGCTCGACTACAAAAGGGCGAAAGCGCTTTACAAAAAGGGGGCCATCCCCAAGAGTAAATTCGACAGGGCGAAGACGGCGTTCGATGTGGCGGGTTCGGCAGTCGAAGCCAAGAGAGCAGAGCTGGATGCCGCCAGGGCGGGCATCAAGACCTTGAAGGCCAGAGTCGATGCTGCGCTTGCTGCGGTCAGGGATGCGGAACTCAAGCTCTCTTATACTTTCATAAAGGCGCCTGGCGACGGCTACGTGACGAGGAAAAACGTTGAAGAGGGTAATTTCGTAGGACCGGGACAGCCCCTTATGGCGATCGTTTCCACCGAGGATTTGTGGGTCGAGGCCAATTACAAGGAAACTCAGCTGACTCACATGAAGGTTGGCGACCCTGCGATAATAAGGATCGATACTTACCCGGACAGGGAGTTCAAGGGGAAGATCGAGAGCATTATGGCAGGAACGGGTTCCGAGTTTTCCCTGTTCCCACCCGAAAATGCCACCGGGAACTACGTGAAGGTGGTTCAGCGAATTCCCGTCAAAATCGTGTTCACCGAGAAGGTCCCTGAGGACGTGAAACTCAGGGTCGGCATGTCTGTGGTTCCAACAGTCATAGTCACGAGGTGAGAAAGTGTCCCCCCGGAAGGTGAACAAGTGGGTGGTTGCTATCACCGTGATGATACCCACCCTCATAGAAATAATAGATATCAGCGTGGCTAACGTTGCACTCGACCACATAAGAGGGTCGCTTTCCGCGGGCATCGACGAATCAACCTGGGTTTTGACTTCATATCTCGTTTCCAACGCCGTGATAATCCCCATGTCCGGCTGGCTCGCCCGGCTGTTTGGGAGGAAGAGGTATCTGATTTTCTCGATATTGCTTTTCACGGTAAGCTCGATCTTTTGCGGGGCTTCCACCTCCCTCATGATGATCGTGGTTTTCCGGGTGCTTCAGGGAATGGGTGGTGGAGCACTTCAACCCATATCTCAGGCGATTCTTCTTGAGACGTTTCCTCCCGAGGAACACGGTATGGCGATGGCGCTTTTCGGGGTGGGAGCCATGTTCGGCCCGATTGTGGGACCGCTTCTGGGTGGGTATGTGACGGACCACCTCTCCTGGCGGTGGATATTCTACATAAACGGACCTATAGGTGCTGTGGCGATATTGATGACCATTCTGTTCGTCCACGACCCGCCCTACCTGGAGAAGGTGAAGGGGAGGATCGATTACTGGGGGATCGTGCTTCTCACAATCGGTGTGGGGGCGCTCCAGGTGATACTCGATAAGGGTGAGAGGGAAGCCTGGTTTCAGTCTTCTTTCATCATAACCCTGGCTGTAATATCGGCGGTTGCCCTGATTCTGCTCGTGATCGTGGAGCTTTTCTTCGCTGAAAGGCCAATCGTCAACCTGAGGCTGTTCAGAAACGTTTCTTTCACTTCGGGAAACATCGCCATGTTCGTCACGTTTTTCAACCTATTCGGAAGTCTGGTGCTTTTGCCTCTTTACGTGCAGATTCTCATGGGCTACACGGCTTTCCAGGCGGGGCTTGTTCTCGCACCCGGAGGGCTGGTGACGCTTTTGACTCTGCCGATAGTGGGGAAAATAACCGACAAATACAACCCCAAGTACGTTCTGTTTCTGGGTATTTTTTTCTGCGCCGTTGCGACGCTCATGATGAGCGAATTCACGCTAGAGGCAGATTACTATTCGATAATGATACCGAGGCTTGTGCTGGGGTTGGGAATGGGGGCACTTTTCATTCCGTTGACAAACTTGACGCTTTCATACATTCCCAAACCCTTGATGGGAGATGCCACCGCGCTGTACAACTTTCTGAGGAACCTGGGTGGGAGCTTCGGGATTGCCTTTGCCACCACAGTCATGACCAGGAGGTCGCAGTTTCACCACGCCAGGCTCTCGGAGCAAATGTCTCCCTTGAATGACTCGTTTTTACAGTCTGTGGAAAGGCTTAAGCAGATGATAATGGGGAAGACCGGTCTGGGGGAGAGGCTCGCGGAATACATGGGAATGAAGGGGATCTACGGGGAGTTGTTGAGACAGGCGACGATGATGGGCTTCAACGACGCATTTTACCTTCTGTCACTTTTCATGTTTTCCATCCTGATACTCGTGTTTTTCCTCAAATATCAGAAGGTCGAGGGTCCAGGGATCTCCATCCACTGACTTGTCTTCAGGCATCGAGTGTTTTGGTTTCATTCTTTTGGCAGCGTGGTATAATTTCCGGTGATTTGCTTTTTTGTTTTTTTTGTGTTCCCGACCTTGACGATTTGTCGAATCATGTGATACAAAACATCCGTCTGGGGGAGATTTCCCTGATAATCAAATTCAAGGAGAGCGTTCTATGAGGTTAGCGGAAAAATCATCGAGGTTCATCTTTTTATCTCTGATGATAGGAATTTTTCTCATCTTTGCCGTGGCGCCTGGAAACGCTTCCGACAAGCCCAAGAAAGAGAGGGGCAAGAGACGCCTCAAGAAGAAGATCGAGAGGCAGTTTCCGGTTCCTCCCCCCCCGTTTTCGGAGGGGATATATCCCTGTTCCGACTGCCATGAAGACATGGAGGTGAATACCCAGAGGCGTCAGCTCGAAGAAGAGCACGTGGAGATTTCCAGAAGCTTCGATCACGCTCCGGAGCAGAGGTGGTGCCTCGACTGTCACGACGCTCAGGACAGGGATTACCTGCGGCTTGCGAGCGGAGAGAAGATTCCTTTCTCCGAATCCTACAGGCTCTGCGGGCAGTGCCACGGCGACAAGTACAGGGACTGGAAGGTCGGAGTCCACGGGAAGAGGACGGGGATGTGGAACGGAGAGAAGCAGTATCTGCTCTGCGCTCACTGCCACAACCCTCACTCTCCCAGGTTCAAACCGCTCAAACCCATGCCGCCGCCTGTTCCTCCGACGGAAATCAGGTGATACCGTGTAAGACGACAATTTAAGTCAAGGAGTGAGAGAGATGTTCGGGAAAAAGAAATACACAGAAGCGGAAAGAAGAAGCAGGAGAAAGTTCATAAAGGCGCTGGCCACAGCAGCTGCAGCGGGGATCATCCCTCACAGAAAGGCGGAAGCGCTCGACGTGACCTGGGAGGAGTGGACTCAGCAGCATTTCAAGAGGCTGACCAAGGAAGAGCTCAGGGTGATTTTGAAGAGGCTGGAGGAGAAGTACACGAAAAAATACGGCAAGAAGGTAACGGTTACGGCTGATCCACCGATTCCGGGTGTCACGTTTGCCTATGCTCTGGACCTGTCCAGGTGCATAGGCTGTCGCCGTTGCGTCTACGCCTGTGTCAATGAAAACAATCAGTCCCGGGACCCGCAGATTCACTGGATAAGGGTTCTTCAAATGGATAAAGAAAAGGGAATCGACCTCGAGGAGGCAAACCTTTACTACAATCCGCCGAAGGTTCCGGAAGAGGAACACTTCTACATGCCCGTTCAGTGTCAGCAGTGTGAGAACCCGCCCTGCACGAAGGTTTGTCCCGTCGTCGCGACTTGGAAGGAACCAGACGGCATCATAGTGGTCGACTATAACTGGTGCATAGGTTGCAGATACTGTATGGCTGCCTGCCCATATGGGGCGAGACATTTCAACTGGGGTGAGCCCAAGATCCCGAGAGATGAGCTCAATCCCAAGACGCATTACCTCGGCAACAGGCCCAGGTACGTTGGGGTCGTCGAGAAGTGCACATTCTGCGTCCAGCGTTCGAGGGTTGGACGTTATCCTGCCTGCGTCGAAATATGTCCCGTCGGTGCCAGGAAATTCGGCAACCTGAATGATCCTGACAGCGAAATCCGCTACATCATAGAGAACAAGAGAGTTTATATTTTCAAAGAGGATTTGAACACTCAGCCGAAGTTCTTCTACTTCTTCGGCGTGTAAAAATTAAGGAAAGAGGGTGCGGTTATGAGAGCGTGGAAATTTTTTCTGGAGACTCTTAAGTTCGCATTCAGGGGAAGCAAGAAGTACTATATGTGGGTTGCGTTTCTCCTGTTCCTTATAGTCGTGGGGGCGATTGCATACCTTCACCAGCTGGACAGAGGGCTGATCGTCACGGCGATGAGGGACGAGGTTTCGTGGGGATTCTACATCTCCAACTTCACCTTCCTGGTCGGTGTCGCTGCCGCTGCGGTTCTTCTGGTCATTCCCGCGTATATTTACAACTTCAAGCCCATAAAGGAGATAGCGGTTCTGGGCGAGCTCATGGCGGTGTCGGCGATTGTCATGTGCCTGATGTTCGTGACAGTAGACCTCGGGCGTCCGGACAGGTTCTGGCATCTGATTCCCAAACTCGGCATGTTCCACTTTCCAACATCGCTTCTCGCATGGGACGTCGTTGTGTTGAACGGTTACCTGCTCATTAACCTGGTTGTTTCGGTTTATATTCTTTACAACATTTATCACAATCAGGAGCCTAACAGGAGCATTTACTGGCCATTGATCCTCATATCCATACCCTGGGCGGTTTCGATTCACACGGTTACCGCCTTCCTCTACAATGGTCTTCCGGCGAGGCCGTTCTGGAATGCTTCGATTCTCGCGCCCAGATTCCTCGCGTCGGCTTTCTCTTCAGGTCCGGCGCTTATGCTTATAATATTCCAGATAGTCAGGAGAGTTTCGAAAATAGAGATTTCTGACAAGGCGATATTCAAGGTGGCGGAGCTTATTGCCTACGCGATGTTCATCAATCTGTTCCTTCTGGGCGCTGAATGGTTCAAGGAGTATTACTCCGATACCGTTCACATCGCTTCCATGAAATACCTTTACGAGGGGTTCAAGGGACACAACGCCCTCGTTCCGTGGATATGGGCTGCGACTCTGTTCAACGTGATAGCTTTCTTCCTGTTCCTTTTCCCCAAGACGAGGGAAAACTTCCTGACGCTCAATATCGGATGTGTCCTCATTTTCATAGGGGTCTACATCGAGAAGGGAATGGGACTCGTGATTCCTGGTTTTATCCCTGATGTGCTTGGACAGATATATGAGTATTCCCCCACCAATACGGAACTTTTGATTTCGATGGGGATATGGGCGTTCGGTTTCCTGGTCTACACATTGCTCCTCAAGGTGGCGATTCCGATACAGACGGGAGAGTTCAGGGTCGACAAAGTGGAAAGAGCCGTATCGGAAGGGGCCACGGAGCAGTTGCCTGCGAGTTGACCGGACAAGCGAGATACGATTGTTGTAGGGGAGGGGTTTATCCCCTCCCGATCAAACCCTAAATCCTAATCACGAAATACGAAACAAACCGAATATTTAAACTCAATGACCGAACCAGTTTTAAAAAATGGTTCGTGGTTATGTAATTACCGTAGTTGCGTATCTGGGATAAATACACAACCACACAACCACAATAACCACGAACCGCCGAAGCTCGGAACCACCGAGCCACCGGAGGTTCGGTTCTTCGGATGCTTTGAACCTCGGTTCTCGAAATTTTGATGTAGTATTTCGTGCTTTAATCAAAATCCCCTTGACAATACGGGCAGAATTGTATACTGTATACAACGTATGGAGGCCCCCTCCTCCTACAAATGCCCATCTCCTTCCTAATTCCCTTCGCCAAAGGCCTGCGAGAGAGCAGGCCTTTTGCTTTATTCGCGCATGTTCATTCAGTGTATAATTATTCGAAATGAGTGAAATGAAACTCACACACAAGGATATAATCAGGGCAGCGGAAATTCTCGGGCTTTCCGACCGGGCAACCATCGAGGAGATAAAAGTAGCCTACCACAGGCTGGCAAAAAAATTTCACCCCGACTCCACGAGCGGGTCCGGTGACCCGGAAAAATTCATGGAAGCGTCCTGGGCATATCAGGTTCTGATGAGTTACGTCTCTCACTACAAGATCGATTTCACCGAAGAGGCGTTCATAAGAAACTTCCCCGAGGAGCGCCTTAGGAGGAGGTTTTTCTCCGACCCTCTCTGGGGTCCCGGCAAACCGAAATCGAAGTGACAACGGAGGTCACCAATGCTGCTCAAACTCCTCCTCGTCGCGGGAGGGTCTTTCATAATCGCTCTTTCAGGTGCTCTCATGCCAGGTCCGCTTCTGACGGTCACCATAGGGGAATCGGTGAAGCGCGGGAGCAAAGCTGGGCCCCTGATAATCGTGGGACACGCGATTCTGGAAGGGGCCCTGGTCGTAATTCTCCTCTCTGGTCTTTCAAGCCTGTTCCTCAAGAGAGAGTTCAAGATCTTTTCTTTCATATCCGGCGGTCTGATATTGCTCCTGATGGGATACATGATGATACGGGATGCGAAGAAAGTGAACGTTCACCAGACGGTAGAGGGAGATGGAAAAAAGGGCAATCTTATAGTGCTCGGCGTCCTCGGCTCGATTTCCAATCCTTACTGGATAGTCTGGTGGGCAACCATAGGACTTGGGTATCTCGTGGCGTCCATAAAGTGGGGTATTTCAGGAGTTCTGGCGTTCTTCATCGGGCACATACTCGCCGACTTCGTCTGGTACACCTTCGTGTCAGTGGGCATGTCAAAGGGCAAGAAAGTTCTGTCAAAAAAAGCCTACCAGGGAATAATACTCGCCTGCGGTATATTTCTCCTCGGATTCGGCGGGTGGTTTCTGTTCGAAGGAATCAAGGTGACGATGTCGTGAGGGGAAACTGGGATACGCAGATCCGAAGAACCGAGCAACCGATCCACCGAACTTAAGAAGAGCTGGTCCGTTGTTAACGTGGTTAGGTAGTTAACGTGGTTGCGTGTTTGCGTAAAATCACGCAGCTACGCACCTACGGTAACTCCGCAACCACGAACCTGTTCTGAGAACTGTTTCGGTCATTCGTATTTAGATATTTGAATTTGTTTCGCGCTTCGAATTTAGGATTTAGTGCGTGAAAAAACAGTAAAGTATGAACCTCGCCTTGCGGTTGTTCTGATGTTCGGTTCTTCGTTTCTTCGAAGTCTCGCCGGGTTGTGCTATCATCTGAAATATATCGTTGCACAGTGCAACATCTGGAGGTGTGGAATGGAAAAGTCGAACGTCCCCGATTACGCTGGAATCATGGAGAGCCTCTCGGATGCCCTCGTGGTGATCGGTCTCGACAAGAGAGTGGTATCGATAAATTCCGCTGCGGCGACTCTTTTCGGTTTCTCGGAGGAGGAAGTGCAGGGGATGAGGTGCAGGGACGTCGTTCGTTGCGCTCTTTGCGGTGACCCGTGCCCGTTCGAGGAAAGCATCGAGAGAAGGGATACCGTGGCGAATTTCAACATAAACCTCGTTGGTGGTCCAAAGAGCGGGACTCCCGTGTGCATGCACACGTCTCCCCTCGAGAATCAGAGTGGGGAAATTTCGGGAGTGATCGAAAACATCCGGGTCATCACGCACATCCGCGAGCTGATAGAGGATCTGGAAGGCGCGTACAGTCAGGTGGAGTCGGAGAAAAAGAGGGTGGAAGCCATACTAAACAGCATATCCGAAGCTGTCATCACGATAGACAGCGAGTGGAGGATAACATCGTTTAACAGGTCCGCGGAGGAGCTGACGGGGGTTTCGGCTCGAGAGGCTCTGGGCAAACTCTGTCGAGATGTGATGGGCGTTAATTTATGCCCCAAGAATTGTCCAATGGAGGAGACTCTCAGGACGGGGAAGCCCAGGACGAACATAGAGACGATTGTCACGTCGAGGGAGGGAAAGATCGTTCCCGTATCTGTTTCCACCGCCCTTTTCATGGATGAAGGCGGGGAAATCCTCGGAGGAGTGGAGACATATCGGAACCTGGAAGAAATAGAAATCATTGCGCAGAAGAGGAAGTCTCGTTTCCCCTACAAGGAGATCGTCGGGAAATCTCCCGCCATAAAGCAGATATTCGAGCTGATAGATGTAATAAAGGACACGGATTCGACCGTTCTGATTACCGGCGAGTCGGGTGTGGGCAAAGAGCTCTTCGCCCGGGCGATTCACGACCTCTCCTCCAGGAGAAACGGTCCATTTGTGAAGGTGAACTGTGCCGCCCTGACTGAAACCTTGCTTGAGAGCGAGCTTTTCGGCCACGTGAAAGGGGCTTTCACGGGTGCCATAAGCGACAAGGTGGGCAGGTTCGAAGCAGCCGACGGAGGAACGATCTTCCTGGACGAGATCGGGGACGTGCCTCTTCCGATCCAGGTCAAATTGCTAAGGGTGTTGCAGGACCACGAGTTCGAGAAAGTCGGTTCGTCGAAGACCGTGAAGGTTGACGTGCGCGTCATAGCCGCTACCAACAGAGACCTCAAGAAGCTTATGAAGGAAGGTAAGTTCAGAGAAGATCTTTATTATCGCCTCAACGTCATTCCGATACACATTCCGCCTTTGAGGGAACGTGTGGACGACATACCGGCACTCGTGGAACACATAATCGAGAACCTTAGAAGACGGGGGATAGAGAAGGTGAAGAAGGTATCTCCCGACGCGATGAGGTGTCTGATGACATATCCCTGGCCGGGGAATGTGAGGGAGCTGGAGAATATCCTCGAGCGGGCGGCAGTGGTTTGTACCACGGGAGTTATTGACGTTTCAGACCTCGCCGATGAGGTGCTCGAGTATTGCAAGGGCAGAAAAGGTGTGAAAACCGCGGGACTTGATGTTTCCGAAGTCGGCGAGCGTGAGAGCGCAGGCGTTCACGTTTCAGGGGAGCTCGGCGAAAAGGAGAGGATACTAGCCGCGTTGGAGAAGCACAGGTGGAAGAGAGGGGAAACGGCGAGAGAACTGGGGATGGATAGAACTACCCTCTGGAGGAAGATGAAAAAGTTCGGGCTCATATGAGGCCTGCGGCATCTTTTGAGTGGCTCTTGCTGTTGCAAGCTGTTGCAGCGCATTTCTCTTTCGAAATGTTTTGTTTCACGTCCTGAAAAGATAGCCTTTAAAAAAGTCTTCAATATCAGTTAGATGGCAGTTTTTGTAAGTGGCACGCCTCTTGTATTCAATGGTTTTAGAGGTTGGAACATGTGCCTGATGCTGGGAAACAAATATCTGATTGACGGCAGATACGACAGGGCGCTTTGCGAGTATGAGGCGTGTCTTGAAAAGAGGCCGGAGGCTCACGAGGTGGCACTTCTTGGGCTGATATGTGCCGTCATGATGGGGAATCACGCGAAAACAGAATTTTTTTTCAGGGTGGTGGAGTCTGCTCCGGTTGGAGCCATCGAGGTCAATGTTCCTCTTTCTATTGGGGAGAAGGAAATTCGAAAGGTGGAAAGGTTTCTGGAGGAGAAAAATCAGGGGTATGTGGTGGAGAGGGATGGAAAAGTTTTCAAACTGATAAAAGAAAAATGAAAAGGAGGATCGAATAATGAGGATGGAAAATTGTATCCGCGCGATAGCCGGGGCGTTTGTCGTGGTGAGCCTCGCACTCGGGGTTTACGTGAACGAGTACTTCTTGCTTTTCACTGCATTTGTTGGACTCAACCTGTTTCAGTCCGCGTTCACGGGTTTTTGTCCGATGGAGAAGTTTCTCCACAAGCTCGGACTCTGCAAGGGTTGAGAGTTTTTTTCTCTGGTTGGCAAATTTGGCTTGAGATGATGGTTTGACTATAGGAGAATATTTATAAGGAGGTCGGACGAAGTGCCCATATACGAGTACAAATGCGTCAAATGCGGAAAGGTGTTTGAGGCTTACAAGAGGATTACCGAGGAAAAGCAGCACGAGAATTGCCCTTTTTGTGGTGAGAAGGCGAATAAGCTGGGGATCAGTCTTTTCAGTGCCAGAACTGGGAGAGGCAGCGGCAGCTGTGGCCCCTCGGGATCTCCGTTCGGGTGAGTTTGAGACCAGGCTGGCCGTGTGCCGGCAGGTTATGTGATCGATGAACAAGGGTGATATCTTATACCTCGTTTTGCTCGTTCTCTTTTTCGTCTTTTTCCTCGGCAGTGGGGGAAAAGGCGGGTGAGGGAGGAACTGAACTCCGATGGTCGTCGGAGAAGGAGGAAGCCATGTACATTGAAGTGAGAACCAGGAAAAGCCCATCCAAAGTGGGAGAAGACCTTAAAGCGGCGGCTCAGAAGAGGAAGTTCGGGGTTCTTCACGTTCACGACGTGACCGACACATTGAGAGAAAAAGGTGTTTCTTACGACAGGCAGCTTTTCATTTACGAAATATGCAATCCCTTCGCCGCGAAGAAGGTTCTCGATACGAACGTGAGAATTTCAACGGCGCTTCCCTGCAGAGTAGCGGTTTACGACGATGGCGGTGAGACGGTAATCATCACGATCAGGCCGACTAAGCTCCTGGAGATTTTCAACGAACCGACGCTGAGGAACGTGGCCGCCGAGGTGGAGGAGGTGTTCGAGGAGATCCTCGAAGAGGCGGCAAGAGACTGACTTCGAGAACGAATGGGAGAGGATGTCAGCGTGGATTGTGCGATTTCGCTGTTCGGGAACGCCGGATTGTTTTCGTTCATTCTCTTTTTAGTATTCGTGGCTCTTCTTGCCTACGTGATAGTTGTTTCCTGGAAAATAAAGGAGCTAAAGGCCGAGCTCGATGAGCTGAGGAAGCGCATGAAACAGTCGTGACCTGGAGCACGAAACGAAAGTGAGCGTTACCTGCGGTGACCCCGCTCGTGCCGCATGATTTGTTACTCAACAGGGGGAACCCTCAAAAGGGGTTGACCCAGTTCAGGGGAGGCTTCCCCTCCAGAACTCTTTTTACGTTCTCTGCGAGTTTGACCGCCATGTTTCTGTAAGATATTTCGGTGACTCCTCCCACGTGTGGAGTTGCAACGACCTGGGGATGAGAGAGGAGGGGATCGTCGGGCGGGAATGGTTCTTTCCAAAAGACGTCAAGCCCCGCTCCTTTGACTTTGCCGCTTTCGAGTCCATTCAGTAACGCCCGGTATTCGATCAGTCCCCCTCGAGACACGTTCACTATGTAGATTCCTTCTTCAACTTCTCTGAGCAGGTCGTCGTTTACGAATCCGCGGGTTTCAGCTGTCAGGGGCGCGCATATGAAGAGGATGTCGCAGTTTCTGACCATTGAATGCAGATCGCTTGGGCTTCCTGGATGATCCACGAGCCTTGCTTCTTCCTCCGCCCACCCGGATTTTTTTATCCCGTATATTTCCACCTCAAAGGGTCTGAGCCTTTTCGCCAGCTCCCTTCCGATGTTCCCGAATCCGAATATTAGAGCCTTTTTCCCGTAGAGAGTTTCGCCGAGGGGGTATCCTATCTTATTCTCGCGAATCGATTGTTCCATTCCTTTTTGATTTCTCAGGATGGAGAGTGCCAGGTAGATGGCGTGTTCAGCGACTGAGAGGGCGTTTCCCGTGTCCCCGCTCGGAATGTTCGCCACGTATATTCCGAGCTCGGTGGCCGCTTCGATGTCCACTCCTTCTAGACCAGCTCCGTACTGATTTATCAGGCGTATCTCGCTGTTTTCCATTATCTCTCTGTCAATTCTGAACATGAAAGGAACGACGGCGAAGGCCTCTTTCGCTTTTTCCCTGAAGTCGTGCTCGTCGCACTGGATTGCGATGGTGCCGGAGGGCAGGATCTCGGAAGTGAACTCCCTCGCTTTCGGGAAGTGAGGGGAACAGAACAGGACTTTTTTCATCGGTCACCTCCTGGATTGTCGGATGGTGTAAAACTTATAATAACAATTCGAATGGGTGAGTTGGGAGACCTCACTGCGGTTTCCGTATCGATGGTGATTTTTAAAAATAACCAGCGGGAGCTTTTGGGATCATTCGTTCGGCTTTACGCTGTTTTGTATATAATTGAACCCATGAGTCGAGCACGGTACCTCTATTTGGGAGACGTTCGATGAGAAGGAAAGTGGCTCTGGCATTCATCGGCCTTTTTACGTTGATCCTGATTTCCCGGTCCGTTTCGGCTGAGGTGGATGGAGACAGGCTCGTGAGAGAAGCGGTGGAGTATTACCGGGGGCTGGCTTCAATATCGGTGGTGGAGATGGTGATTCACAGGCCCACCTGGGAGAGGAAAATGGTCATCAAGGCGTGGACCAGGGGTGTATCGGATAGCCTGTTCGTTATAGTGGCTCCCAGGAAGGACTTTGGAAACGGGACACTGAAAAAGGGCAGAGAGATGTGGACCTACAATCCCAAGATAAACAGGGTGATAAAGATTCCTCCCTCGATGATGGCGCAGTCGTGGATGGGGTCAGATTTTTCCAACAACGATCTCGCCAAATCGGACAGCATCCTCACCGATTACGTCCACAGGGTTGTTGCCACCGAGGAGCACGAGGGGAAAAAGGTATACGTTGTGGAGTCCATACCGAAGCCTGAGGCTCCCGTGGTGTGGGGAAAGCAGATTCTCAAGATAAGAGAGGACGCGATCCTGCTCGTGGAGGAGTTCTACGACGAGGATATGAAAGTGGTGAAGAGGCTCTCGGGATACGACATACAGATGATGGGTGGAAAGTTGTTTCCCAAGCGATGGAAAATGGAAAAGATTGGAAGGGAGGGTGAATACACCCTGCTCGAATACAAGAGACTCGAGTTTCTTGATGACCTTCCGGAGTGGATATTCACTCTGCAATTTCTGAGAAACCCGAAGAGATTGTGAGACATGTCCATTGACCTGAGGATGGCGGTAAGGAACGTGTTCAGGAACAGGCGCAGGTCGGTGCTGACTGTCCTCGCCATTGCTTTCGCCACGGGCCTGCTCGTGTTCATGCTTTCCTGGCAGCTCGGTTCTTATGAGACGATGATCAACGCGTCCGTTAGGTTACAGTCGGGACACCTCCAGGTGCAGGCGAGGGATTATCAGGAGAGGAAGGAAATCTTTCTGGTCGTCCCGAACCCTGCTGAAATTTACTCGTTGCTGGAGGGGCTTCCCGAAGTCGTGGGGTATACTTCGAGGTCCAACGCATTTGCCCTGGCGTCGTCGGGCAAGAAGACGTATGGGATTGCAGTAGTGGGGATAGACCCGGCGAGGGAAGGAACCGTTTCTCCCCTGCCGGGACTGGTCAGGGAAGGAAAATTCCTGAAGGAGGGAGATGGACCCGTCGCGGTGCTTGGGGCTCTTCTCGCCAAGAACCTCAAGGTGGGTGTGGGCGATGAAGTGATATTGCTGGGGCAGGGAAGGGATGGTTCCGTTGCTGCGACTGCAGTGACCGTCGGAGGAATATTCAGGTCCGGTCAGGACAGTTTCGATAGATCCACTCTTTTTTTGAACCTCCCGTATTTTCAGGAGACGTTTTCGATGGGACGGGCGGTCCACCAGGTTGTGATTCTCCTCGATTCTCTCAAGGATGTCGGGAAGACGAAAAAGTTCATCGCCGAACGTTTGAGGGGGGTTGAGGGGGGTGAAGGGCTGGTGGTGCTGGACTGGATGGAGCTGATGCCCGGCCTCGTCCAGGCGATAAAGATCGATCTGTCGAGTGGTTTCATATTCTATGTGGTTTTGATAATCGTGGTTGCGTTCAGCATAATGAACACTTTTCTGATGGCCGTCTTCGAGAGGAAGAGGGAATTCGGAGTGCTGGTCGCTATTGGTGTCAGGCCGGGAAGGCTGGCGAAGATCCTGGTTCTGGAATCGTATGTGATCACCACGATGGGGGTTGCTCTTGGAATATTGCTGGGTTCATTCGTCACTCTCTATTTTCAGACGCATGGAATAGAGTTGAAAGGGGCTTCCGATCTGCTCAGGCAATATGGGTTGCCTTCCCGGATGTTTCCGAAGCTGAGTTTTCTTTCCGTGGCGGTCGGTTCGGTTCTGGTCTTCGTCATAACTTTTCTGACGGCCCTTTATCCGGCGGCTCTGGCGATGAGAATAAAACCTGTGGAAGCCATGGCGAGAGGGTGAGGAGATGATTTCGGAATGCGGACTTCGGAATGCGGAATATTCGACTCCCCAGTCAGCAATCCGAACTCCGAATTCGAAATATGTAGCCACGGACCGTTCTGAAAAAGGCTTCGGTCACTTGAATTTCGTGCTTCGAATTTGTTTAGGATTTCGTGCTTCGGGTTTCGGATTTTCAGTAAGAAAG
>CAYSCN010000041.1:0-15007 GCA_964429585.1 uncultured bacterium
TCATCACGTTTTCTGTCTCTATGTGCTTTATCCTCGCTCGAGAGTGTGCCGAATCCGTGTAAATGGGAACCTGGAACCCCAGGAACGACTTGGCCCTGAGCCCGAGGCTCTCGAGGGCGATTGCGAGAAGACCGATACTCACCTGTTCTCCAGATGCCACCACCTGGTCGTATTCCCGCTCGTTGGGCAAGTCGGTGATTGCATTGACCAGTCCAACCAGCCTGTCGGTTTCTCCTGCCATGGCCGAAACAACAACGATAACATCATTACCGGCTTCCTTGGTCCTGGCAACCCTTCTGGCCACATTCATGATCTTCTCGATGGACCCCACCGAAGTCCCGCCGTATTTCTGAACCACAAGTGCCATCGCAAGTAACCTCCGAATGCTTATGGTCTTTGAAGCTACCCAGAAATTATCCTGTCTATAACCTTCTTCCTGCCAACCGGCACACGTATAAGCACTTCCCTCTGTTGCTCACCCAGGTGAAATAAGATAACTTTTATCGTTTCTGAAGGCAAATACAATTTGGCTCGCTCTCCCCACTCTATCAAGGTAATCCCCTCTCCTTCCAGATACTCGAAAAATCCTGTTCCTTCCAGCTCCTCATAACTCCCCTCGAGCCTGTACAGGTCCACATGATAGATTACCTCTTCCCCTTCATAAACGTTCACGATTGAAAAGGTCGGACTCGTCACCACCGAATCTCCATCTATCCCAAATCCATCCGCCACACCCTTGACGAACTGGGTCTTCCCGGCCCCGAGCTCCCCGTCCAGAGAAACCACGTCTCCACGGGACAAAAACTCGGCGAAACGCCTCCCGAGGTCCTTCGTCTCTTCGGGCGAATCCGTCATCAACGCAATTTCACACTCATCCAAATCAGCACGCAGAACTCTCAATCTTCGACGTCCTCCACAAGTTCCATCAATATCGATCTCACAGCCTCGGGATAATACGCCACCACGTTCCTCGGAGCGACCACGCATCCAGGATATTTCTCACGCACGATATCCCCCACCATCCCGTGGATGAAAGCCCCGGCGCATGCAGATAGAACAGGATCGATTCTCTGTCCCAGAAAAGACAGTATTATTCCGGTGAGAACATCTCCCATTCCTCCCGTGGCCATGTAGGGGTTACCGGTGGGATTAACGTATACTTCTCCATCGGGGGTCGCTATCACCGTCCTGAACCCTTTGAGCAGCGTCACCACTCCGAACCTATCGGCACATTCCCTGGCGGCCTCTATCCTGTTCTGCGAAACATAATTCACATCCTCACCCAGCAGTCTCGCCATCTCCATCTCGTGAGGAGTCAATATCAACGGCGCCTTCTTCTCCTTCAACACGTCCGGGTTATCAGAAAGAACGTTGATGCCATCGGCATCCAGAACCATCGGAACTTCGATTTCTCTAATCAACTCGCGAACCAGTTCAGCTGTTTCCTTTCTCCACGAAAGTCCCGGTCCCAGCGCGACGGCATGGGCTCTTTCGAGCCGTTCGAGAATGGAAACTGAATTCTTGGGGAGGAAATGGCCTTTTCCCTCATCGTCAACGGGGATGGTGAGCTGCTCGGTCATTTTGTTCTCGAGCACATCATTGAGGGAACCTGGAATCACCGCATATATGAGTCCGCTTCCTGCAGCGAGAGCCCCCTCACATGCCATCACGACAGCCCCCGTCATTCCCCTCGAACCGCCGATCACATATACCCTTCCGGCATCTCCTTTGTGAAAATTGTTCCTCCTTGGGATCAACGCATCCAGGAAATCGTCCAGATCGATCAGGTGATGAATTGGGGGAATCACATCCTCTGCGACGGGAGGAATCCCGATATCGACAACCACTACTTCACCAGACCTCGAAAATCCCGGATCGATAATATGCCCCAGTTTCATGTAACCGAAAGTAATCGTCACGTCGGCGAAAACCGCCTCCCCCAGCACCTTCCCGGTGCTGGAGTCGACACCGCTGGGAACGTCTATGGCGAAAACAAGTCCCGGGACAAAACCGAACATCTTTATCGCCTCGAGATACCTGCCACTCACCTCCTTGGATAGTCCCGTTCCGAAAATAGCATCGACTGCGGCGTCGCAGCTGATGAGATCCTCAAGTAACTCTCTTTTCACCTCGTCGCCGTGTTCAAATACCTCTCCTCCCGAAGACAGATACGCGTTCATCATGATAGCTGCGTCGCCGCTCACCTCCTCTTTTCTACCCAGAAGGTGAGTCATCACCTGGTATCCAAATTTCTCCAGGTATCTAGACACTACGAACCCGTCACCACCATTGTTTCCCTTGCCGCAGACGACGACGACAGTTGTATCATAAGGGTCGAAGCCTCTGTCCCTCATTTCGATATCTATTACCCTCGCTGCCCCTCTTCCAGCATTCTCCATAAGGACCACACCTGGTATGCCGATGTTTTCTATTGTGAATTTGTCTATCCTCGCCATCTCCGCGCCAGTATATACGGGCAGAGCCATTTCACACCTCCTCGTTGTCTTCTGCTATCACGAAAGCAATTGCCATCCCCCCATCGTGTGTGATGGATACGTGTATTCGAGCAATCCCCATATCCTCTGCTGCTTTCTTGGCCGCTCCGCGGAGAACGACCTCTGGTCTGCCTCTGCTTCCTCTCAACGTCTCCACATCCTTCCACAGAATCCCCTGGGATTTGCCCGTCCCGAGAACCTTCATTACCGCCTCTTTGACGGCGAACCTCCCTGCAAGTCTCTCTGCCATTCTCCTCTTCGAGCGAAACGCATACTCAATCTCTGCTTGAGTGAAAATCCTGTTAACAAATCGTTCTCGATACTTCTCGACCAATCGCTTGATCCGCTCTACAGGAACTGTATCGACCCCGACACCGACTATCACATCTTACCTCTGATAAGGAGAACCATTTCTCTAACTGCCTCGAACAACCCGACGAAGACAGCTCTGGAGATTATCGAATGACCTATGTTGAATTCCTCGATCTGTTCTATCTCGAGAACTGGAATGATGTTCTTGTAACCTAGCCCGTGGCCGGCATTTACTCCAAGCCCCAGATTATGAGCAAACACCGCTGCAGTCCTTATTGCCTCCAGCTCGCTCTCCCACCCGCCGCTCATGAATTTCTCGCAGTATCTTCCCGTGTGAATCTCGATGAAGTCGGCCCCGACTTCTTTGGATGCCTCAATCTGTTCCAGCACAGGGTCCACGAAGAGACTGACCACTATACCCGAGCTTCTTAGTTCCTCCACCACGCTCCTCAACCGACCCGCGTTCGCGATCACATCCAGCCCGCCCTCCGTCGTCACCTCTTCCCGCCTTTCGGGAACTATCGTGGAACTGAACGGTTTTATCTCTTTTGCTATCTTAACCATTTCATCCGTCGCCGCCATTTCGAGGTTCAACTTGGTTTTGATGAACTGCTTGAGGAGCCTCACGTCCCTATCGTTTATGTGTCTCCTGTCTTCTCTCAGGTGAACGGTGATTCCGTCGGCCCCCGCGAGCTCAGCCAGGACCGCTGCGTAAACCGGATCCGGTTCGATCGTTTTCCTGGCTTCCCGGACCGTCGCTACGTGATCGATGTTTACCCCGAGCTTTTTGGTCATGACATAATCCTCCTGATTTCTTTCATCGCCACGTCAGCTATATCGCCTGCGACCTTGGATATTTCATCCTGGTCCGTGCCTTCGACCATGACCCTCAACAGCGGCTCCGTTCCGCTGTACCTCACAAAGACGCGCCCTCTCCCATCCAATTTCTTTTCATAGGACTTGATAACCGATGTGGTCTCCTTCAGATTTTCCAGGGGAATCTTTTTCTCCACTCTGACGTTGAGCAACACTTGAGGAAACATGTCGCAAATTTTCCTCAACTCGGAGAGCGGCTTGCCCTTCTCCACCATTATCTTCAAAAGCTGAAGACCAGCCAGAATCCCATCTCCCGTGGTGGAATAATCAGTGAAAATTATGTGCCCGGACTGCTCACCTCCAAGGTTGTATCCTCCTCTTCTCATTTCTTCCAGCACGTACCTGTCACCGACTCTGGTCCTCTTCACCCTGATACCCGCTTCCTTCATGGCTATCTCTAAACCAATATTGCTCATCATGGTGACCACCACGGCCTTCTTCTTCAACCTCTTTTCTCTCAACATATCCAGCGCGCAAATGGCGAGAATATGGTCCCCATTCAACTCCTCGCCTTTTTCGTCGACCACTATAATCCTGTCTCCATCTCCATCGAGGGCAATTCCTATGTCAGCTCCCCTCTTGATCACCTCTTTGGCTACCCTCTCAGGGTGAAGAGCACCGCATTCTTTGTTGATGTTCAATCCGTCGGGATCGACTCCTATCGTGTAAACCCTGGCGCCCAGTTCCGAGAACACTGCGGGCGCGGCCTTGTATCCGGCTCCATTCGCGCAATCGAGGACGATACTTATTCCATCAAGTGTGAGATTTTTCGGGAAAGTGTTCTTCAGATAAACCACATACCTCCCAGTGGCGTCGTCTATTCTGAAAGCTCTCCCAATGTTTTCGGGACCGGCCCTGTATTCGTCGAGTACAGGAGAATCCATTATCTCCTCCAACCTCGCCTCGATTTCATCCGCCAGTTTGAAGCCGTCTCCTCCGAAAATCTTTATACCGTTGTCGTAGAACGGGTTGTGCGACGCCGATATGACTATCCCCGCGTCAGCCCTCATGCTGGAGGTTATGAAAGCGATTCCGGGGGTCGTAAGAGGACCCACGAGGAGAACATCTCCACCCATCGAAATTATTCCAGCCGATATGGCCGTCTCGAACATGTAGCCCGAAAGTCTGGTATCCTTTCCTATCACTATCCTGCGTCTTCCCTTACCGTTCTTGAAATAGTAAGCAACGGCTCTGCCCACCTTCGTCGCCGTCTCGACCGTCATCGGCTCCTTATTTGAAATTCCTCTTATTCCATCGGTTCCAAAAAGTTTTCTCCTCATTTTGCATCGCCCTCCTGAACCGCCTTCTTGAGCACTATCTTCACGCGCACCGTACCGTCCCCGACAGGGGTTACGAATCTACCTTTCAGCGCGAGAGGTATGACAAAGTCACCGACGTTTGCGAGCTTCGACAAATCTATTGCCTCCGTGTAAACTCTCTTGATGTGTTTGAGCTCTATTTCGGGTCCCTCTATCGTCACGGTGGGGGGTTCGACAATAATCTTCTCGACCTTTTCCTTCCACCTGCTGTTCCTGGTGAAACGGACTCTGACAGGAACTGTCTTTCTCTCATACTTTTCGAGAATCACCTCCACGCTCTCCGGATACGCCCCCCGGATCTTTATGTCTTTGGGAAGATTGAAATTATTTTCGCCCAGATGATATATATTTTTCCCCTCTCTCGCAGAAGAAAGGTCTATGAAAGCGCTCGTTTCGGTTGCATTCAAGAAATTGAGAAGGTTCTTTGGTCCTGAAACTCTCAGCTCCACCTGTCTTTGAACTTTGTTTGTGACGATGTAGCCGGACGGAACGTTTCTCAACTCGAGCGGCACGATCAGGCCTATCTGGACGTTTCGCTCTCCAGCGACATATGTCCACAGGGAAATCGCAATCGCCAGCGACATCAATTTGAGCAATAAGTTTCTCGTGAAAACGTCTCTGAGGTTGATCCTCAAAGGTTTCATTGTACCGGCTCTCCTCTGCGAATAAACGAATCAGGAAGTCCCGTCTTCTACCGTCACCGACGTATCCTCGGGCTTCTTCTCCTCTTCCTCTTCGCTTTCCAACTTCCCCTTTTCTCTCGCGATAGCTCCCCTTCCAAATAGGCGATTTAGTATGAGCTCCAGCTCTTCCCTCGTCGATACTTTTCTCTCGGACCTCTCGAGAAAAAGCGTGATTTCGCCGTTTTCCTCCGAGACCACGATGGAAACAGCATCGCTTTCGTAGGTCACGCTCAAAGCGGCCCTGTGTCTCGCCCCCTTTATAGGGAGCATCATGACTTCCTGACTTATGGGCAGAATGACTCCTGCCGCTATTATCCTGTCGCCGGATATGATGATTGCTCCATCGTGAAGAGGAGATTCCGGGTGGGTTATCGAAAGAAGCATGTCCTTGCTGAATCTGGCATCGACAGGACTCCCCTTCTCGGCAACATCCTTGAGTCCAACCTCCCTCTCGAGCACTATTATCGCTCCCCTTTTTCTCTCTGACAGTTCCATGATTGCGGACACAAGTTCATCCAGAACCTCGGCGCTTTTGTCTGCTCCGTGTCTGAGAAAGCGATACCTCCCCATCTTCGCAAGACCCGACCGTATCTCGTTCTGAAAGAGTATCACCATAATCACAATGATGTATGCCAGAAAGTTTCCCACGAGCCATTGAAACGTCAAAAGCCCGAACCTCTTCGACAGGAGAAATACGAAAAACAACAGGGCGAGTCCGGTGATTATCTGAACTGCCCTCGTCCCTCTGATCAACAGGAGAATCCTGTAGATGATGAACGCGACCAGAAGGATATCTACTATATCCACCAGCCTCATTCCGGTAATCAAATCTAACATGGCGGGCATCTCCTGATTTCTCTCGCTACCGCTACTACGTCTCTCATCCCGGCCACGTCGTGAACCCTCACTATATCGGCACCCAGCAAAACTGCAATCGCAACGGTTGCAGCAGTCCCGAATTCCCTGTCCGATACGTCTTTTCCGGTAGCCCTCCCTATGAACGACTTCCTCGACGTGCCGATCAAAACAGGATAACCGAGCGATTTGAATTCTTCCATATTCTTGAGGATGTAAAGATTGTCCTCATATCTTTTCCCGAACCCTATCCCCGGATCTATCACTATCGACTCGTCGCAAACCCCGGCTTCTCTTGCTATGGACACTCCCTCGCTCAGATAATCCATTATCTCGTCAGGAAGAGAACGGTAACGCGGATCCTTCTGCATGTCTCTCGGAGTCCCCTTGATGTGCATTATCACGACCCCTGCACCGTATTCCGCCACAACATCCGCCATATCCGGAGAAAATCGCAGTCCTGAAATATCGTTCACCACATGGGCACCGGCCTCAAGCGCTGCTCTCGCGACAGACGACTTGTAGGTATCCACAGAGATTAGAACATCTGACCTTCGGGCCAGCTCTTCCACCACGGGTATAACTCTTTCGAGCTCCTCTTTCTCATCCACGGGGTCCGCCCCAGGCCTGGTTGATTCTCCCCCGATATCTATGATGTGCGCGCCCTGTTCAGCCAGAGCGAGCGCCCTCTCAACCGCAACCTCTCTTCCGAAGAACTTCCCACCGTCGGAAAAAGAGTCCGGGGTCACATTCACTATGCCCATTAAGAAAGGAGCTTCTTCGAGATTCAGCACCCTCCCTCTGAAAACCATTCTCTTTTTTGGGATAGAGAACCTCTCGAGAGCACTGACGACTTCTTTCCCTGAAACTCCCACCTTCTCTCTGAACTCCTCGATGCTCTCCCTGCTTCTCAAAAAACTCCAGGGAACCGAAAAGACGGCTATTTCACCCCGACGAATCATCCTTATTCCGTTTTCCCGCAACAATGCATCGTCCATTGAAAAAGCGAGGGAAGCCCTCCCTATGAAAACGGATTGCACACCATCTTTCATGAAATTCGCCACGTCCGTGGATGGAAAACCCAAATGCAACAGCTTTTCGGAAAGCTCGGCAACGGACGAATACTTGAGAAACCTGAGCACCCTCAGGCTACCCCCGTAGCAGGCTCCGGTCTGTCAGGAGGACCGCCCTCTTCCACGATCTTCTTTATGAGACTTCCGTCGATAACCTCTCTTTCCAGAAGCGTCGACGCCACCTTGTGGAGCGCCTGTATGTTCTTGGTCAGGATCTCCTTGGCTCTCCCGTAGCACTCCCCAACTATGTTCTTCACCTCGTTGTCTATCTCCTGGGCAGTGGCTTCACTGTAATCTTTCTGCCTGGCCAGTTCCTTGCCGAGAAAAATTGCTTCGTCTTTCTTTCCGAATGTGATGGGCCCCAACCGCTCACTCATTCCCCACTCGCACACCATCTTTCTGGCTATGCTGGTTGCTCTTTCGATATCGTTGCCTGCCCCTGTCGTTATTTCTCCGAGGACCAGCTCTTCCGCCGCCCTGCCCCCCATGAGGATAGTGATGTTGTTGAGCAGGTATTCCTTAGAGTAAGTATGCCTTTCATCGATAGGAAGCTGCTGCGTAATACCAAGCGCCATTCCCCTCGGAATGATGCTCACCTTGTGTATCGGGTCCGCGCCCGGAAGAAGCGTGGCGACAAGTGCGTGTCCAGCCTCATGATAGGCAGTTGACCTTTTTTCCTCGTCGCTGATTATCAGAGATCTTCTTTCCGTTCCCATCAAAACCTTGTCTTTTGCGAGCTCGAAGCTCTCCATGTCAACCTTGTCCTTCCCCATCCTGGCCGCGTGGAGTGCCGCTTCGTTGCACATATTAGCCAGGTCGGCACCTGTGAACCCCGGCGTGGATTTCGCTAGAACTTCAAGGTCCACATCATCGGACAGAGGCAGTTTCCGTGTGTGAACTCTAAGAATCTGTTCCCTGCCCTTCACATCCGGTTTCGGAACCACCACCTGTCTGTCGAAACGGCCTGGACGGAGAAGCGCCGGGTCGAGCACATCGGGCCTGTTGGTCGCGGCGATTATGATGAGTCCTTCGTTGGACTCGAACCCATCCATCTCTACCAGAAGCTGGTTCAGAGTCTGCTCTCTCTCATCGTGTCCCCCGCCTAATCCTGCTCCCCTGTGTCTCCCAACGGCGTCTATCTCGTCGATGAATATTATGCAGGGTGCGTGTTTCTTCCCCTGTATGAAAAGATCCCTCACACGAGCCGCACCGACACCGACGAACATTTCCACGAAATCTGAGCCGCTAATGGTGAAGAAAGGCACACCAGCCTCGCCTGCGATGGCTTTCGCGAGCAGAGTCTTACCGGTCCCCGGAGGGCCTACGAGAAGAACGCCTTTAGGAATCCTGCCACCCAGCCTGGTGAATTTTTTCGGGTCCTTGAGAAATTCGATGATCTCCTGGAGCTCCTCTTTCGCCTCCTCTATGCCGGCAACGTCCTTGAACGTGACCTTGTTGTGGCTTTCCGTCAGAAGACGGGCTCTCGCCTTTCCGAAGCTCATCGCCTTTCCGCCGCCCGACTGCATTTGTCTCATGAAGAATATCCAGACGCCAATCAGCAGCAGCATGGGTAGCCACGATACCAGGAGAGTCATATACCAGGGATTCTCGTCCACCGGTTTGGCTACTATCTTCACATTGTTGGCTCTTAGCGTCTTTATGAGGTCCGGATAGTCGGGCGAATAGGTTCTGAAGGCCGAAATCTCCTTTTTCAAACCCGGAGCATACTTACCCGAAATTTCCTGTCCCTTGATAACAACCTCGGAAACCTGTTTTTTCTCTACGGCCTGTATGAAATCCGTGAAGCTTATCTCCTCGACCCTGATCTTCTCGGTTTTGAACTGGTTGAAGATGAAGATCATGAGAAGTGATATGAGCAGCCAAACGATAAGATTTTTGTAAAACTGGTTCAAACGTTCCTCCTTCTTTCAAGTAAAAGTGTCCCTTAAACACTGAATTAGACATACTAACTTCGATTATATTCTAACACAATAATTTTTTGCGTCCCATCGACTATGGGGAGGTGGCGGCTCCTGACGACTCCAGGCACCCAGATTATTTCTCCGGATGAAATGACAATGGGAATCTCACGCCTGACCTCTCTTGGAACTCTTCTCTCTATGAAGATACTCTTCAATTTCTTCGCTGTTTTCCTGCCGAACGGAACAATCCTGTCGCCCGGCCTGAAAGAACGCAACGTCAACGGGAAAAAACCCTCTCGATATTCGAACGCCGCCACGTTTCTATCCCGCATTATTCTCCCAAGGACCCTTTCCACGTTACCTCTCTCTTCCACGCTTATTCGGAGTGCCCCTCTACCCTCCCCCAGTTCAACCACACCGGGGCCATCCACCGCAATCTCGAATTCCCTCCCTTCCAGCGCCCTACCGGGGACTATCTTCGCTTCACCGTAATCTCTTGTCAAAACGAACCCCCCTGGAAGGGACAGGCAAAAAGAAGGGAAATCCCTCGTGAGCAACTCGTCTGCCCTCTCGAGCGTTTTAGATGCAGGTTCTCGCCCGGTGTTCTCTCTTATGAACACCTGGAGAATCGACTTCCTCACAAGCTCGGGATTTCTCGAAAAACAGCCCACATCGATGACGTTTTGCCCCTTGAAGCACTCCTTCGTGCCCTTTCCTACAAGCTCATTCAACAGCTCGTCAACCTGTCTGAAAATTTGGGCTTCCCTGGCCAGTATCGCCCTGACATCTTTTCCCGTCACCTCTTCCAGCAGAGGAATCACTTCGTTTCTGAACCTGTTCCTCTCGTACAATCCCTCCAGATTTGTTCTGTCTATTCGATAAGACAAACCTTCTTCATCCAGAAACCCAATCACTTCCTCCTTGGATATCTCTATCAGTGGTCTTATGAACCCCTCTTCGGTAACAGGAGGAATCCCCTTAAGTCCTGCGATACCGCTCCCCGATAGGAACCTCATCAACACAGTTTCGGCCTGGTCGTCCCTGGTATGAGCGGTTGCGATTTTCGTAAAACTTTTTCCAGATGATATTTCTCTGAAAAATTTGTATCTCACAACGCGTGCTCTTTCCTGAAAATTCCCTTTCTTCAAAAACGACGACTCTCTACCTGTGAGTTTTTTAACGAAAACAGGAACGCCTAGGAAATCGCACAGGCTTCTGACGAAACGCTCGTCTTCGTCCGATTCTTCTCCTCTGGTCCCGTAGTTGACGTGGGCCACACCTATATTCCCCAAACCGAGCTTCTTCCTGAAGCGAATCAATAAATGAAGCAAACAGACGGAATCAGGCCCTCCTGATACGCAAACGAGGACGGA
The DNA here is from genome assembly GCA_964429585.1 of uncultured bacterium. Lineage (GTDB taxonomy): Bacteria > Desulfobacterota > Deferrimicrobia > J040 > J040 > CAYSCN01. Next base: position 10,909 of record CAYSCN010000041.1, read on the forward strand.
ATCGCCCTCATCGAGCATCCGATACCGATCAATCGTGGATAGAAACGTTCTCAATATTTTTTTCATTTTTCAAACCGCGTGACCATTTACAATAAATACTAAATTCGAAGCACTAAATTCGAAACTAATTCCAAATCCAAAATCCTGATGACAAAAACGTATACCGCCATGCTCTGGTCATTTGGTCATCTGGTTTCGCATTTGTTTAGCGCTTCGAATCCAGAGTTTCGGATTTCAGAGCAGAGGAGTACCACTCCACCGTCCTCCTCAACCCCTCCTCGAAGTCGACCTCGACCTCATAACCGAGTCGTTCCCTCGCGAGAGATATGTCGGCATGACTGTCCCGGATATCCCCTGGACGCGGAGGTTCGAATACAGGGGACACTTCATTATCGACTATCCGGCACAGCACATCAATCAGGTCTAGCAAAGAGTGGCTTTCTCCCGAAGCTATGTTGTAAGCCATCCCGCAGGCACTTTCTGGTGCAAAACACGCTTTCAAGTTGGCTTTGACCACGTTGTCTATGAAAACGAAATCCCTGGTCTGTTTTCCATCTCCATATATCGTCGGTGGCTCTCCAGCCAAGATCTTTTCTATGAATTTCGGAATCACGGCTGCATACATGGAGGCGGGATCCTGTCTCGGCCCGAAAACATTGAAGTAACGCAGCGAGATAGTCTGGATACCAAAATACTCCTGAAACATTCTCATGTAACGTTCTCCGGTCAGTTTGTGAAGAGCATACGGGGATTTGGGATTTGGGATGGCATCTTCAGATACAGGGAGAAAATCAGGATCCCCGTAGACCGCCGTTGAGGAGGCGAAAACGATTCTCTTCGGCCTCGAATCTTTTGCCGCGACGAGGAGATTGAGAGTGCCGGTCACGTTGATCTCGTTCGCAAGCAGCGGATCTTCGAGTGAAGCCGGAACAGACGGAAGAGCCGCGTGATGCAAAACGAAGTCGACGTCCTCGACCGCCTTCCTCACATCCTCCAGAACACGGAGATCTCCCCTCACAAACTCGAATCGCTCACCAAATCTCAATGAAAAATCTTCGATGTTCTCTTCCTTCCCCGTCATGAAATTGTCGAAAATCCTGACGGTGTAACCCTCTTTCAGCAAATACTCGGCGATATTCGACCCTATGAAACCGGCTCCGCCGGTGACGAGAAACCTGTAATTTGTGCTCATGTAACCTCCAGGAGCTGTCAGGGAGTGTTGTAGGGGCGAGATTCATTCCCGCCCGCATCGATCTTTTTCTGCAGGAGATAACCCCGCCCCACGGATTTATCAGCCTTTCTCCCTCTTGTAATCTTCCTTCATTCTCTTCCAGTCGATGCCGTGCACTTTTATCTTGTAATTCAAAACCCTGGGAGACACCCCGAGAATCTCCGCTGCCTTTTTCTGGACGAATCCACTCTGCCTCAGCGCCTCTATGATCTTTTCCCGTTCCATCTTCTTCAAGTCAAGGGGAGGCTCTTCTCCCGAACCTCCGGAATCAGCGAAAACACCGATAGCGTTACCGGTTCCACCTGCCTCAGACCTGGAGGGTTCTGTTCCATTCGACCCGGCGATGAGGATGTCATCCTCACCAATGATATCGCCCTCGCACAAAAGAACTGCCCTCTCTATCACGTTCTGAAGCTCTCGGACGTTACCTGGCCAGTCGTAATTCTCTAGCTTCCTCACCGCCTCCGGAGTAAACCCCATCACGTCTTTCGAAAACTCCAGGCAATATCTGTCCAGAAAATGCCTAGCTAGAACCAGAATGTCTTCCCGCCTCTCTCTCAGCGGCGGAATGTGTATGTTTATTATGTTGAGCCTGTAATACAGGTCCTTACGAAAGTTGCCCTTTTTCACCTCAGTTTCGAGATCCTTGTTCGTAGCGGCAATCACACGAACGTCCACCTTTATTGTCTTGTTGCTCCCCAGCCTCTCGAACTCCTGCTCCTGGAGGACACGGAGAACCTTCGCCTGAGTGGCTGGACTCATGTCACCAATTTCGTCGAGAAAAATGCTTCCCCGGTGAGCCGCCTCGAACTTGCCAATCCTCGTTTTCTCGGCTCCGGTGAAAGCACCCTTTTCGTGGCCGAAAAGTTCGGATTCCAGAAGGTTCTCGTGGAGGGCTGCGCAGTTCACTTTCACAAGCCTTCTATTCTTTCTTGGGCTTTCCTCGTGTATGAACGTCGCAAGTCTCTCCTTGCCGGTTCCGGTTTCACCGGTTATGAGGACGGTGGCTTTCGTAGGGGCAACTTTCCGGGCAAGCGTCAACACCTTTTTCATCGCAGGGCTGGAAACCACAAGATAGTCTACCGTGCTTTCCCTCACGAGCATATCCCGGAAATAATCTATATCAGTTCGGTATTTTCTCACCTTCAGCGCATTGTTCACCCTCTTTATGAGCTCGAACATCTCGAACGGCTTCTGAACGTAATCGAAGGCCCCCAGCCTGAGCGCTTTTATAGCTGTCTCGGGAGTGGCAAATGCAGTTATTATGATCACCTCGGTTGCAGCATTTATCTCCTTGGCCTTTTCCATCACCTCGATGCCGGAGATGTCTCCGAGCTTTATATCAGTGATGATCAGATCGAACGATTCCCGTTCTATGACCTCCATCGCCTCCTTACCGGTTGAGCACTCCTTTATCTCGTGCCCCTCGTCCTGAAGGGTCATCTTGATTCCCGTCCTAAGTGTATCGTGATCCTCGACGAGTAGAATCTTTCCTGTGGTTTTTTCTTCCAAACCGACTCTCCGTATAAAAAATTTTATTTTCGCACCATTACGCAGTAATGATCTCTGGCTGCCTCAAGTTTCACACTGCCCCAACTTCTCCACTCTACTTCTTGATGGCGGGAGTTAATCCCGCCCCTACACAGAATTTACTCCACGGGTATTTTTACTCTGAACTCAGTTCCTTTTCCTTCCTTACTGATCACATCTATAATGCCCTCGTGGGAGTGAATTATTTTCATGGATATGGGTAAACCAATACCTGTGCCTTTGGTTTTCGTGGTGTAGAAAGGAGTGAATATCTTCTCCCTGGCCTCCTCGGCTATCCCCGGTCCAAAATCTTTGATGGTTATTGTGACGAATTCCCTCGTATAATCCCCTCCCAGTTTTTTCTTCAAGTCCTTTGCTCCCGTCAGCCGAATTATATCCGAATACTCTTCGGAAACTTCAGCCGTCACCACAACCTTCCCGCTTCCTCCCTCGTAGGATTCTGCAGCATTCTTCAGAATGTTTTGAAGCGCCTGAACGAAAAGTTTTCTGTCCACGTGAACCTTGAGACCCTGAATCTCCTTTTTCATGTTCACCTGAAAATCCACCTTTGTGAAACTTCCACGAACACTCTCGATCGCCTCTTGAATTACATCGATCAGCGGCATCTCCTTACGATGTAGAACGTGATGTCTCACGAAATCCAGTGATTGTTCGACTATCTGTTCCACTCTCTGCACATCCTGAAGAATGAGATCCGTGTGCCCTTCATCCAGCTCGGGGGGGATTCTCTTTTTCAATCTCTGTGTGAAGAGCTTGATACTGGCGAGAGGATTCCTGATTTCGTGAGCCATATTCGCCGCCATTTGCCCGAGAGTGACGAGTCGAGATTTCACGCTCTCGGCTTCCGAAATCTTCTCTATACTGCTTAAATCCTTGAAAAATGCGACAATGGCGACTCTCTTTCCTTTTTTCTTTATCTCAGACAAAGTTATGCCTATTATCTTTTTGTCCCTCCCTCTCTTCGATTCGAGTTCCACCCGGGAAGGAAGATATTCACTGTGCAACGAGGCAAGAAGAACGCGAAAGAAAGGGTCTCTGGTAGAAACCTTTTCTCTTTCTTCGGAGAGGTTCAGTATTCTCTTTCCGATCTCGTTGACGTAAAGAATATCTCCATCCCCACCGAGGACAAGGACACCAGCCCGAAAACTCTTCAAAATTTCTCTTTCTATATATCTAATTTCGTTTCCCATTGAAGCCGCACTTCAAACAAAAAAATTTCAAAATTAAACTGAACTTCTCAACTTATGATATCACTTGAAGGGCTATCATTGCTAACATTAAACTCCATTAAAATCCATTTCTGTAGTTTTTCCCTTT
>CAYSCN010000042.1:0-14945 GCA_964429585.1 uncultured bacterium
CGATTAGGGAAGGCGGAAGGACCGTTGGAGCCGGCGTAGTGTCGGAAATAATAGAGTGAGGAACGGTAGATAAGATGCGAGAGATAATAACGCTTGCTTGCACCGAGTGCAAGAACAGAAATTACACGACCACGAAAAACAGAAAGAAGACGACTGACAAACTTCAGTTGAAAAAGTATTGCCCTGCCTGTAACAGACACACTGTTCACAGGGAGACCAAGTAAGTCGGAGGCCAGTAGCTCTAACGGCTAGAGCACCGGACTCCAAATCCGGGTGTTGGGGGTTCGAATCCCTCCTGGCCTGCCATTTTTCTTTTTACGGGGATGACGATGGCGAAGACTTTCAAAGAGCGGCTTTACGAGAGATTGCCGGGTGTGCGCTCCACCATGGAGTCCGCCAAGGACAGGAAGAAGGCGGCGCCGAAAGAACCGCTTTTCAAGAGAATCAAGACGTTTCTCTACGAGTTCAAAGTGGAGATGAAGAAGGTCACCTGGCCGAACAGGAAGGAAACGGTGGGAACAACTGTTGTTGTTATTATATCAGTCCTCATCATTGTGCTCTTCCTGGGACTGGTGGACCTTGGGATAGGAAAGGTTATCCAGTCATTTCTCAACTATTGATTCACGAGGGGATCATGGCGAAGAAGTGGTATGTGGTTCAGACTTATTCGGGCTTTGAGCGTAAAGTCGAACAGGCTCTCCGTAACAGGATAAGAAGCGAGAGGATGGAAGACTGGTTTGGTGATATTCTGATCCCCTCCGAAAAGGTCGTAGAGGCGAAAAAAGGGAAGAAGAAGGAAATGGAGAGAAGCTTCTTCCCGGGGTATCTGCTGGTTGAGATGGAAATGAATGAAAAGACCTGGCATCTCGTGAGGAAGACCCCGAAGGTCACGGGGTTTGTGGGAGGAAGACATCCGCATCCGATACCCGAGGACGAAGTAGAAGAGATCAAGAGACTGATAGCAGAGGGGAAGCTCAAACCGAAACCGAAGATTTCGATATCCACGGGCGAAATGGTGAGGGTGATCGATGGGCCCTTTGCGAATTTTCACGGGACTGTGGAGGAGATAAACGAGGAAAAAGGGAAGGTGATAGTCTCGGTATCCATCTTCGGCAGGCCGACTCCCGTGGAGCTAGATTTCTCCCAGATAGAAAAAAGCTGAATATAGAGGTGATATGTCATGGCTAAAAAGGTGATAGGACAGATCAAGCTTCAGATACCGGCGGGGAAAGCGACGCCTTCTCCTCCCGTGGGTCCGGCTCTTGGTCAGCATGGCGTGAATATAATGGAGTTCTGCAAAGCGTTCAATGCCAGGACTCAGGGCCAGGAGGGAATGATAATACCTGTCGTCATAACTGTATACGCGGACAGGTCATTCAGCTTCATCACCAAGACTCCACCTGCCTCGATTCTTCTTCTGAAGGCTGCTGGGTTGGAAAAAGGCAGCAGTAATCCCAAAAAAGAAATAGTGGGCAAGGTTACCCGCGCTCAGATAGAGGAAATTGCCAAAACCAAGATGCCGGACCTCAATGTGAGGGACTTCGAGGCCGCCGTCAGAACCATTGAGGGAACGGCCAAAAGCATGGGTATAGAAATCGAGTGAAGGAGTGGACGATGCCTAAGAGAGGGAAAAAGTATCAGGAGGCGATAAAGCAGGTTGACCGGACGGCAAGGTATACATTCGACGAGGCGCTGGCTCTGGTGAGGCAGATGGCGTATGCCGGATTCGACGAGACCCTGGAAGTGGCGATGAAACTCGGAGTGGATCCCAAGTACCCCGACCAGCAGGTAAGAGGTTCTGTCCTCCTTCCCCATGGGACGGGAAAATCGATTAAGGTTCTCGTTTTTGCGAAGGGAGAAAAGGAGAAGGAGGCGAGGGAAGCAGGAGCCGATTACGTGGGAGCCGAGGATTTGATAGAGAAAATTCAGAAGGGGTGGCTCGATTTCGACAAAGCGGTTGCGACCCCGGATGTGATGGGAATGGTAGGTAAGGTGGGAAAGATTCTCGGTCCCCGGGGGCTCATGCCCAACCCGAAGGTAGGGACGGTGACGTTTGACGTGGCGAAGGCTGTGCAGGAGTTGAAAAAGGGAAGGGTCGAGTTCAGAGTCGATAGAACCGGCGCTCTGCACGCCGGCGTTGGAAAGCTTTCTTTCACCGATGAACAGCTGAAAGAGAATTTCTACGCATTTCTCGAGGCGGTTGTGAGGGCGAAGCCTCAGGCACTCAAGGGAACTTATATAAAAAGCATTACTTTGAGTTCGACCATGAGCCCCGGAGTGAAGCTCAACGTGACTCAGACTCTGAATGAACTCAAAATCTGAAGGTGTTTTTGAGACTTTGTCAGAGACAGTAGGTTCACAGGAAGTGATTAAACGGGGAGTTCTCTCCGGCCTACCGAGACAAAGCGGTCTCATCCCCTGGAAAGTCACTTTCCTGGAGCCCTCTGCTTTGACAAAGTGAAAAAAATAAAAAGAAAGGAGGGCGATAGGATTTGCCGAAAAAGACGAGAAAAGAAAAAGAAAAGATCGTTGAGGATCTGAGGGAAAAGATCGCCCGGCAGCAGGCCGTCTACGTGACGAAGATGAGCGGTTTGACCGTCGCCGAGGCGAATTCTCTCAGACGTTCGATCATGGATGCCGGTGGTGAGTTCAAGGTTGCCAAGCTCACTCTCATCCGGATTGCCTCCGAGGGGACGCCTGTCGAAGAGGTAGCCAGGAGCCTCACCGGACCCATGGCGTTTGTTTTCGCTTACGATGACCCCGTAGCGGTTGCGAAATCCCTCAAAGGGTTCATCAAGGAGGTGCCCAAGCTCGAGCTCGTGTCGGGAGTGCTTTCCGGCAAGGTGATTTCTTCTCAGGACATCGAGTCTCTCGCGGAATTGCCGTCCAGAGAAGAACTCGTAGCAAAGATCGTGGGCACGATTGCGGCGCCGCTCAACAATTTCGTCGGTACGCTCGCCGCAATTCCGAGGCAGTTGATTTACGTCCTTAACGCTATAAAGGACAAAAAGGCAGAAGCTGCGTAATCAAAAAAAATGCAATAGAAGGAGGAAAAAAATGGCAGATATCACCAGAGAGGATGTAATCAAATTCATCGAAAATATGACGGTTCTCGAGCTCTCTGAATTCATCAAGGAGCTGGAAGACAAGTTCGGTGTGACCGCTGCTGCGCCTGCGGTCGTGGCGGCTGTTCCTGGTGCCGCTCCCGGCGCTGCGGAAGCGGCGGAAGAGAAGACCGAATTCGACGTCATTCTCAAGGAGATAGGTGACAAGAAGATCAACGTGATCAAGGCGGTGAGAGAACTCACCAACCTCGGACTCAAGGAGGCGAAAGAGCTGGTCGAGAGCGCGCCGAAGGCAGTGAAAGAAGGTGTTTCCAAAGAAGAGGCTGAGGAAGCCAAGAAGAAACTCGAAGAAGCTGGGGCTACAGTTGAGATAAAATAATTATTTAACCGAAATTGATTAAGTGAGCGCGGGGGGAGATGTCCCCCCGCGATAATCCTCATATTTCAAGGGAGATACAATGGGGTATCTTGATTACAGAAACAGGGTAAAAAGGGTCAATTTTTCAAAGGTCAGGACGGTTCTGGATATTCCTTATCTGATAAAACTTCAGAGAGAGTCTTATGAAGAATTTCTACAGAAAGATGTTCCTCCCGACCAGAGAAAAGACACCGGCCTCCAGGGAGTCTTCAAGAAGGTCTTTCCGATAGTCGACCCGAACGGCAGGGCTCAGCTCGACTTCATAAGCTACTCCATCGGGGAACCAAAATACAGCGAAGACGAATGCAGGGACAGGGGGAAAACTTATGATGCCCCTCTGAAAGTTAAATTCCTTTTCACTCTCTATGACGTCGACGAGACCACCGGCGAGAAGCACATGCGCGACATGAAGGAGCAGGAGGTGTTCTTCGGGGACATTCCTCTCATGACGGAAAAGGGCACCTTCATAATCAACGGGACGGAGAGAGTCATCGTCAGTCAGGTTCAGAGGTCTCCCGGCGTCTACTTTGAAAAGGACAAGGGCAAAGGGGGAATAACCGAGAAGATTTCCTATACGGCGAGGATAATTCCTTCTCAGGGTTCCTGGCTCGACTTCGAGTTCGACCACAAGGATGATCTATTCGTCAAGATAGACAGGAAGAAAAAATTTCCCATATCGGTTTTCCTGAGAGCCCTCGGGTTCTCGATGGAAGATGTTCTCAGAGAGTTTTACAAGGTATTTCCTGTCGAAATAAAGGAAGATACTTTCGAGAGAAAGCTCTATCTTCCCGATTTCGTCGGAAAGAAATCTCCCGTGGAGATACGTCACCCCGAGACGAATCAGCTCATATTCAGAAAGGGACAGAAGATAACGCGTTTCAGGGCGGACAGGTTTGCTCAGCTGGAATTTGGTAACGTCGAACTGCCGCTGGACTATCTTGTAGACCACGTGAACGTCAGAGATGTGGTCGACCCAGAGACCAATGATATTCTGATCGAGGCGGGGAAGAAACTGACCAGAGAGGATCTGGAACTTCTCAAACTCAGGAGGATCACCCAGATCGAAGTGTGTGAGGTCTCCACGTTCAACAAGGCGATCTGGGACGACATGTGGAGGAACAAGATAAAGGATCAGGATACGGCTCTCAAAGAAATTTACAGGAAGCTCAGGCCTACTGACCCTCCAACCCTCGAAGCTGCGAAGACCCTGTTTCACAATCTATTTTTCAACCCTGAGAGGTATTCGCTCTCCCGCGTGGGAAGGTTGAAGCTCAATCACAAGCTCGGGTTCAAAGACGTACCACTCGACGAGGTTGCCCTGAGGAAAGAAGATGTAGTGGCAATAATAAAGTATCTGATCAATCTCAAAAACGGCATCGGTGATCCGGACGACATAGACAACCTGAGCAATCGAAGAGTCAGAACTGTGGGTGAGCTCGTTGCCAAGGCGTTCAGAGACGGCCTCTTGCGAGTAGCGAGAGCGATAGTCGAACGGATGACTCATCAGGAGCTCGAGACGGCCATGCCCAACGAGCTGGTCAACTGGAAACCGGTATCCGCTCAGCTGAAAGAATTTTTCGGGTCGAGCCAGCTTTCGCAGTTCATGGACCAGACCAATCCTCTCGCGGAGATAACGCACAAACGGAGGTTGTCGGCTCTCGGTCCGGGTGGTCTGACAAGGGACAGAGCAGGGTTCGAAGTCAGGGACGTTCACCCGACACATTACGGAAGGATTTGCCCCATCGAGACTCCGGAAGGGCCGAATATCGGATTGATAGGATCTCTCAGTGTGTATGCCAGGGTGAACGAGTTTGGATTCATAGAAACGCCATACAGGCTGGTCAAAGACGGCAGGGTCACGGATGAGATCGTTTACCTTTCTGCTATTGAAGAGGAAGATCACGTTATCGCCCAGGCCAACGCTCCAATCGACGAGGAGGGCAGGTTCCTGAACGAGATAGTGATCGCCAGGAAAAAGGGCGAGTTCGCCATGGTCAACGCTTCGGAAGTCACGTTGATGGACGTATCTCCCAATCAGGTCGTTTCCGTGGCGGCTTCGCTGATTCCGTTCCTCGAGCACGACGACGCAAACAGGGCGCTGATGGGGTCCAACATGCAGAGGCAGGCTGTGCCGCTACTTAGGACGGAGCCCCCTCTCATCGGGACGGGGATGGAGAGCGTTGCGGCTGCCGATTCCGGCGCAACCGTGGTGGCCAGACGGTCAGGAGTCGTGGAATACGTCGATGCGAAGAGGATCGTAATAAAGGCGGAGGAGCCTGACGAGTCTGGGAGATACGGAGCGGATATATACAACCTGAGCAAATTCAAGAGGTCAAATCAGAACACCTGCATCAACCAGAAACCTCTTGTGCGTGTTGGTGACAGAGTCAGAAAGGGGGAAGTGATAGCCGATGGCCCCGCAACATCCAAGGGCGAGCTCGCTCTTGGCAGGAATGTTCTGGTTGCGTTCATGCCCTGGGGCGGTTACAACTTCGAGGACTCGATTCTGATCAGTGAGAGGCTGGTCAGAGACGACGTATACACATCCATCCACATAGAGGAATTCGAGTGTGTCGCCAGGGAAACCAAGCTTGGCAGAGAAGAGATCACGAATGACATTCCTAACGTCGGAGAAGATCAGCTGAAGGACCTCGACGAAAGCGGAATCGTGAGAATCGGCGCCAGGGTGAAACACGGCGATATACTCGTCGGCAAAGTGACTCCCAAAGGTGAGACTCAGCTCACCCCCGAGGAAAAGTTGCTGAGGGCGATATTCGGGGAGAAAGCAGGTGATGTCAAGGACACGTCTTTGCGAGTTCCTCCCGGCATCGAAGGAATTGTCATCGATACGAAGATTTTCACCCGCAAGGGCGGCGAAAAGGATGAGAGGGCCCGAGAGCTCGAGTTGAAAGAGATAGAACAGCTGAGGAGAGACGAGGAAGACGAGATAAGGATTGTCAAGGACAATGCCCTCGGGAGAATAAAGGCCCTCCTGGTTGGCAAGACCTCTGCGGTAAGGATGATGTCCAAAGACCGCTCTTCGGTGGTGCTCCAGAAGGGGAAGGAGATAACCGAGGAGATGGTGGAGAGGATTCCCGAAGACAGGCTTCCCGATGTGGTGACCGAAGAGGATCCAGAAGTGGGCAAAAAGATCAGGGAAATCCAGGAGATGACCAATGCCCACGTAAACCAGATCAAGAAGAGGTTTCAGGAGAAGTACGACAGGGTCAAGAAGGGTGATGAACTGCCCCCTGGTGTTTTGAAGCTGGTGAAGGTATACGTGGCGATGAAGAGAAAACTCTCAGTGGGAGACAAGATGGCGGGAAGGCATGGGAACAAGGGAGTCATTTCCATGGTTCTTCCCGTGGAGGATATGCCGTATCTGGAAGACGGCACCCCGGTGGACATAGTGCTGAATCCTCTGGGCGTTCCATCAAGAATGAACGTGGGGCAGATCCTCGAGACGCATTTAGGCTGGGCAGCGAAGGAGCTGGGCAGGCAGATAGAAAAATTCATCGAGGAAAACTTCTCCCCGTCCGCAGTGAGGGACTGGCTTAAGAAGGTATACAACTCGAAGGAGTTTTCTGAATATCTGGATACGCTCTCGGACGAAGAGGTCATGAAAATCGCAAACGATCTGAAGGACGGAGTCTACATGGCCACGCCTGTTTTCGCCGGTGCCAAGGAACACGAGATAAAGGAGTACCTGAAAATGGCGGACCTTCCGCTTGATGGCCAGACGGTGCTCTACGACGGGAGGACGGGACTACCGTTCAAGAGGAAGGTCACTGTGGGCATGATGTACATGCTCAAGCTGAATCACCTGGTGGACGACAAGATCCACGCCAGGTCGATCGGTCCTTATTCGCTCGTCACGCAGCAGCCTCTGGGAGGAAAAGCGCAGTTCGGAGGTCAAAGGCTTGGTGAGATGGAGGTGTGGGCTCTTGAAGCTTACGGTGCGGCACACACACTTCAGGAATTTTTGACGGTGAAATCCGATGACGTGCCAGGTCGGGCGAGAATGTACGAGTCGATTGTGAAGGGCGAGTTCGGTCTCGAGCCGGGGTTACCGGAGTCTTTCAACGTTCTCATAAAAGAGCTGCAGGCTCTGGGCCTCAACGTAGAGCTCGAAGGAGAGGAAAAGTAGGATAAAGGAGTTTCAACCCCCAAACGGAGGTATTAAATTGGAAGATATCTTCAAGGTTCTCGAAAGCCCGAGAAACCCGCTAAACATATCGAGCATAAGGATTTCCATCGCTTCCCCTGAGATGATAAGGAAGTGGTCTCACGGGGAGGTAAAGAAACCAGAAACCCTCAACTACCGCACTCTGAAGCCTGAGAGGGACGGCCTTTTCTGCGCTAAAATTTTTGGCCCGATAAAGGACTATGAGTGCCTGTGCGGCAAGTACAAGAGGATGAAACACCGTGGGATCGTTTGTGAGAAATGCGGAGTCGAGGTGATACAGTCCAAGGTTAGAAGGGAGCGAATGGGACACATAGAACTCGCCGCTCCGGTGGCTCACATATGGTTTCTGAAGAGCCTTCCTTCGAGGATAGGAACGATACTCGACCTGACAATGAAAGAGGTGGAGAGTGTCCTTTACTTCGAGAAGTATATCGTGATGAATCCGGGTGAAACTTCTCTCGAGAAGAATCAGCTTCTCACTGACGAGCAGGTTAGGAAATACAGGGAGGAGTACGGTGACAAGTTCACCGTCGGTATAGGTGCGGAGGCTATACGTGACCTTTTGAGGGAGCTCGATCTCGACCAGCTCTCGGAGGAGTTGAGAAGGGAAATTGCCGAGACTTCTTCGGATGCGAAGAAGAAGAAGCTTGCCAAGAGACTCAAGGTGGTGGAAGCCTTCCGTGAGTCGGGTCAAAGACCGGAGTGGATGATCCTGGAAGTTCTCCCGGTTTTGCCCCCTGAGTTGAGACCTCTGGTGCCTCTGGAGGGAGGAAGATTCGCCACTTCGGATTTGAACGACCTCTACAGGCGAGTCATAAACAGAAACAACAGGCTGAAGAGGTTGATGGACCTCAACGCTCCCGACATCATCATCCGGAACGAGAAGAGGATGCTTCAAGAAGCAGTGGACGCGCTTTTCGACAATGGAAGACGCGGAAAGATAATAACCGGATCCAACAGAAGACCTCTCAAATCTCTCAGCGACATGCTCAAGGGGAAATCTGGCAGATTCAGGCAGAACCTGCTCGGGAAGAGAGTGGACTACTCGGGTCGTTCTGTCATAGTCGTTGGTCCTGAACTCAAGCTTCATCAGTGCGGTCTGCCTAAGAAGATGGCACTCGAGCTGTTCAAACCGTTCATATTCAATAAACTTGAAGAAGCAGGGCATGCAACCACCATCAAGCAGGCCAAGAAGATGGTGGAGAAAGAGAGAAAAGAGGTCTGGGATGCTCTCGAAGAGGTGATCAGGCAGCACCCGGTTTTGCTGAATCGAGCTCCTACACTCCACAGATTGGGAATTCAGGCGTTCGAGCCTGTTCTCGTCGAAGGTAAGGCAATACAGCTCCATCCCCTCGTCTGCACAGCATTCAACGCGGACTTCGACGGAGACCAGATGGCCGTACACGTTCCGCTCTCGATTGAGGCGCAGGCGGAGAGCAGGGTTCTCATGATGTCCACTAACAACATACTTTCCCCCGCGCATGGGAAGCCGATAATAGGTCCCACTCAGGACATCGTTCTCGGAATTTATTACCTGACGAGGGACAAAGTGGGTGTGAAGGGAGAGGGGAAGATTTTCTCTGGCCCGGAAGAAGTTCGCATTGCATATGACGCGAAGGAAGTGGATATTCACGCTCAGATAAAAGTCAGAATGGATGGGAGGCTGGTCGATACGACGGTTGGAAGGATAATACTCTATGAGATAATGCCGGAAGGTATACCTTTCGAGCTCATAAACAAGGTGATGAAGAAGAGAGATCTGGCTGAGCTCATCGATTACGCGTTCCGTCACTGCGGTCAGAAAGCGACTGTTGTGCTGTCGGACAGGCTTATGCGCCTTGGCTTCCAGTATGCCACATACTCGGGAATTTCCATTTGCGTCGATGACCTCAAGATCCCTTCAAACAAGCAAAAGCTCATAGAAAGGGCAACCAAGCTTGTCGAGGCGGTGGTCAAGGAGTACCAGGATGGCTTGATAACCGATGGTGAGAGATACAACAAAGTGGTCGACATCTGGTCGGGTGTGGCGGAGGAAGTAGCCGCGGAGATGATGAAGGAGATGGCAACGGAGGCGGTGAAGGACAGATCGGGGAAAACGGTCAAGATTCAGTCCTTCAACCCTATATACATGATGGCGGATTCTGGTGCCAGAGGGTCCGACAAGCAGATGAGGCAGCTGGCCGGTATGAGAGGGCTCATGGCAAAACCGACTGGAGAGATCATCGAAACTCCGATTACCTCTAACTTCAGAGAAGGACTGTCGGTTCTCCAGTACTTCATTTCGACACACGGCGCCAGGAAGGGTCTCGCGGACACGGCTCTTAAGACTGCCAATGCAGGTTACCTGACGAGAAGACTCGTCGATGTCGCCCAGGATTGCATGATCACCGAGGAAGATTGCGAGACGCTCGAGGGGATCGAAGTCAGACCTCTCATCGAAGGAGGCGAGATAATCGATACCCTCGCTGACAGGATTCTCGGAAGAGTTGCTCTCGAAGACATTGTGGATCCGGTGACCAATGAGGTGATAGTCAAAGCAAATGAGGAGATAACCGAGGAGAAGGCGGAAAAGATCCAGAACTCTCCCATCGACAGGGTGATGATCCGCTCGGTGATAACCTGTCAATCCAAGAAAGGCGTATGCGCCAAATGTTACGGCAGAGATCTGGCGAGGGGGAGGATGGTGAGCCTCGGGGAGGCGATAGGGATCATAGCTGCTCAGTCGATTGGTGAACCTGGAACTCAGCTCACCATGAGGACGTTCCACATAGGTGGTGCGGCCTCCAGCACTGTGGAGCAGTCTTTCTTCGAGAACAAGATCAAAGGTTACGTGAAGTATCACAACCTTCATACGGTTGAAAAGAGCGATGGGACCAGAGTCGCGATGACCAGAAACGGCGAGATAATCATAGTCGACGAGGCTGGAAGAGAGAGAGAAAAATACCCCGTGACTTATGGAGCGAAGATTCTCGTCAAGGAAGGGGAGCCGGTCAAGGAAAATACTCGACTCGTCGAGTGGGATCCATACAACATCCCAATTCTCACGGAAGTAAGCGGCAAGATAAAGTTCGGCGACATCAGAGAAGGTATAACGATGAGGGAGAAGGTGGATGAGGTAACGTCGAAGGTTACCAGGGTGATAATAGAACCCCGTGACCCCAATGCGAGACCTAGGATTTCCATCAAGGACGACAGAGGCAAAACCCTCAAACTCCCAGGTTCCACCGCCGATGCTCGTTATCTGCTTCCGGTTGGCGCCAACATTCTCGTGGAGGAAGGCGACTACGTGGAAGCCGGAGATGTCATTGCCAAGATCCCCAGGGGGACCACCAAGACCAAAGACATAACCGGCGGTTTGCCGAGAGTGGTGGAGCTCTTCGAAGCACGCAAGCAGAAGGACAGCGCGATAATATCGGAAATAGATGGTATCGTTCGCCTCGGTAGAGACATAAAAGGCAAGAGGACGATCACTGTCATTCCCGACGTTGGTGAACCGCGTGAATACATTATTCCTAGGGGTAAGCACGTCATTGTTCACGATGGAGAGCGGATAAAGGCGGGCGAGCCTCTTATGGAAGGTTCTCCCAACCCGCATGACATTCTCAGAGTTCTCGGTGAGAAAGAGCTCGCCAGATTCCTGGTTGACGAGATCCAGAAGGTTTACAGACTGCAGGGAGTGAAAATAAACGACAAACATATCGAAGTAATCGTCAGGCAGATGCTCAAGAGAGTCAAGATAGTGGATCCGGGCGATACTACGCTTCTGGTTGGTGAAAGCGTGGAAAAATGGAAATTCAGAGAGGAAAACGAGAAGGTTCTGGGGGAGGGCGGCAAGCCCGCTATCGCCGAACCTCAGCTTCTCGGGATAACCAAGGCTTCTCTCTCCACGCATAGCTGGATTTCGGCGGCTTCGTTCCAGGAGACGACGAAAGTTCTCACTGAAGCGGCAGTTTCAGGGAAGTGCGATTATCTGGAAGGCCTCAAGGAAAACGTCATAATGGGAAGGCTCATACCTGCCGGGACCGGGAGGAGAGATTATCTGAGGATCGAGCCCGAGGTGGAGAGAATCGAGGAGGAAGAGGCAGCAGAAGGCTGAACAAAGGGCTTGACATAAATTCTGGAGTTATGGTAGTTTATTTGAGTTTCTTTAATACATACGGAGTGTGAGGTATGCCCACTATAAATCAGCTTGTCAGGAAAGCGAGGAAAAAGGTAAAGAAAAAGAGCGCATCACCGGCGCTCACTTCGTGTCCGCAAAAAAGAGGCGTGTGTACGAGGGTATATACGACTACTCCGAAAAAACCCAACTCGGCGCTCAGAAAGGTCGCCAGGGTCAGGTTGACCAATGGATACGAGGTAACGGCCTATATTCCGGGTGAAGGGCATAATTTGCAGGAACACTCTGTTGTTTTGATTAGAGGCGGAAGGGTGAAAGACCTTCCGGGTGTTCGTTATCACATAATCAGAGGAGCTCTGGATTCCGTTGGTGTCGAGGACAGACGGAAGAGCAGGTCTAAGTACGGTACGAAGAGACCCAAATAGAGCTCCCTAACCGGGTTAGTTTCTAGGTATTCAGAGACGAAGGTAAAATTGGGTTCGAATTGAAGAGGGCTTTTTACGCTCTCGAAGATACAACGTTAAGGAGGTTTTTATGCCTCGGAGAGGACCTGCGCCCAAAAGGGAAATGATACCGGATCCGGTCACCGGCGATCCCATTGTGGGGAAAGTGATCAACGTGGTCATGAAGGATGGCAAGAAGACCGTGGCGAGAAAGATAGTTTATTCTGCACTGGACAGGATCAAGGAGAAAACCGGGGAAGATCCCGTTTCGGTATTGAAAAAGGCGATAGAGAACGTCAAACCGATTCTCGAGGTCAGACCGAGGAGGGTTGGCGGTGCGACCTATCAGGTGCCGGTTGAGGTCAGGCCAGAGAGGCAGCTGGCGCTGGCGATCCGGTGGATAGTTCAGTTCGCTCGTAACCGATCTGAGAGAACCATGATAGAGCGCCTCGCGAACGAGGTTCTGGATGCTTACAACAACAGGGGAGGCGCGATAAAGAAGAAAGAGGACACCCACAAGATGGCAGAGGCCAACAAGGCGTTTGCACATTACAGGTGGTAAGGAGAAGGAGAAGGTAAGTTGCCCAGACAAGTTCCAATTGAAAAGCAGAGAAATATCGGCATCATGGCTCACATCGATGCCGGGAAGACAACGACGACGGAGAGAATACTTTACTACACAGGTGTGTCTCACCGCATAGGGGAGGTCCATGAAGGCACAGCAGTCATGGACTGGATGGAGCAGGAGCAGGAAAGGGGTATAACAATCACGTCTGCATCCACAACCTGCTTCTGGAAGGATTACAGGATAAACATAATCGACACACCCGGACACGTGGATTTCACCATAGAGGTGGAGAGGTCGCTCAGAGTTCTCGATGGGGTTGTTGCGGTTTTCTGTGCCGTGGGAGGAGTGGAACCCCAGTCCGAGACAGTGTGGAGGCAGGCCGAAAGATACGGTGTCCCCAGGCTCGCGTTCATAAACAAGATGGATAGAGTGGGGGCTGATTTTTGGCGGGTGGTAAATGAGATAAAGGACAAGCTGAATGCCAATCCCGTTCCTCTCCAGGTTCCTTATGGAAAAGAAGACACGTTCAAAGGGGTTATCGACGTCATCGAGAGGAAGCTCGTAGTCTGGGACGACGACACCCTTGGGGCCAGGTTCAGATTCGAAGAGATTCCCGCTGAATATGAAGAAGAAGTGGAACGCGCCAGGGAAGAAATGATAGAGGCGCTTTCCGATGTGGATGAATCGATAATGGAAAAGTATATAGAGGGTGACACGGTTTCCTTGGAAGATATAAAAGCAGCGGTCAGGCAGGGAACCATCGAGTGTAAGATAATACCGGTTCTGTGTGGTGCGGCGTTCAAGAACAAGGGAGTCCAGCCTCTTCTAGATGCTGTCATCGATTACTTCCCCTCCCCGATCGATATCCCGCCGGTCAAGGGAGTCAATCCGTTGACAGGCGAGGAAGAAGTGAGGCATTCGTCCGATGATGAGCCGTTCGCTGCGCTTGCGTTCAAGCTCATGAATGACCCGTATGTGGGTAATTTGACTTACATAAGAGTCTATTCGGGGTCACTCAAGGCAGGTTCTTACATTTACAATGCCACGCGGAAGAAAAAGGAGCGAATCGGGCGGCTCCTGAAAATGCACGCCAACAAAAGGGAAGAGATAAAAGAAGTTTATGCGGGAGACATAGCCGCGTGCGTCGGCCTTAAGTCGACGTTCACGGGAGATACGCTGTGTGACGAGTCGTCACCCATAATACTGGAAACGATCAAAGCCCCCGACCCGGTGATATCCGTATCCATAGAGCCCAAGACGAAAGCCGACCAGGAAAAGCTCGGAATGTCTCTTTCGAGGCTTGCTATGGAGGATCCTTCTTTCAAGGTCTCGATAGACGAGGAAACTGGTCAGACGCTCATTTCGGGAATGGGAGAGCTTCACCTGGAGATAATCGTTGACAGGCTCATAAGGGAATTCAAGGTACAGGCAAATGTAGGCAGGCCTCAGGTTGCCTACAAGGAGACAATCACGAGAAAGGCGAAGGCGGAAGGGAGGTTCGTCAAGCAGACGGGTGGTCGCGGTCAGTACGGTCACGTCTGGATAGAAGTGGAACCTGCGGAGAAGGGTTCGGGGATAGTGTTCGAGAGCAAGATAGTGGGCGGTGTCGTTCCCAAAGAATACATACCGGCGGTCGAAAAGGGCATACGGGAGGCCGCCGATATGGGAGTCGTCGGTGGCTATCCTGTCATAGACGTTAAGGTTACTCTCTTCGACGGATCTTACCATGAAGTGGATTCGTCTGAGATGGCTTTCAAAATAGCGGCTTCGATGGCATTCAAAGATGCGTGCCAGAAGGCCGGGGCCGTCATTCTCGAGCCCATAATGAAGGTCGAAGTGGTTACTCCCGAGGAGTTTATGGGAGACGTGATAGGCGATCTCAACTCGAGAAGGGGAAAGATACAAACGATAGAAGCTAGAGAAAAAACCCAGATTGTGGAGGCTTTGGTGCCTCTCGCCGAAATGTTCGGTTACGCTACCGATTTGAGGTCCATTACTCAGGGAAGGGCTACCTACACGATGCAGTTTTCTCATTATGAGCCTACTCCTAATTCGGTGAGTGATGAAATCTTGAAAGTGAAAGGACTATAAACAGGAGGATCGAGACATGTCGAAGCCGAAATTTGAGAGGAAGAAGCCCCATGTTAA
>CAYSCN010000043.1:0-13952 GCA_964429585.1 uncultured bacterium
ATATCAAAATTCAAATGACCGAAACGTGGAGAGAATATGGTTCGTGGATACGTGGTTGCGTGGTTATCGTGGTTGCGAAAAACTACACCCAACCACGCAGCAACTCAACTACCCAACCACGGATCATCTCTCTGTAATATGTTTTGAACATTCGAATTTCGGATTTGTTTAGAGGTTTCGAATTTAGAGCTTCGTGCTTTAAAAATGCGGATGCTCGGCGGTCCGGATGCTCGGATGCTCTGAGGTGTGGTGCTGCTAATTTAGTGAATGATGTGCGAAATACAACATAGGGGAAAGCCGAAATGAAATGGTTCAAGATTGGGCTGTCGGTGCTTTTGACTGCGATGATTCTCGCCGGGTGCGCTCCCAGAAAATCGCTGAACGTGGATTTGAGGGAGAAGCGGGAGCTTGAAAAGGTCCTGGCGAACCTCGAAGGGCCTGAGGGGGAGAAGCGATTCCGCGAGATAGTGAAGAGAGGGAAGGAAGTCGTTCCCGTTCTGATAGAGCTCCTCGAAAGCGATAACCCTGATGTTGCCGAGGCTGCAGCAGGATGCCTCGGTGAGATAAAGGACAGAAGCGCGGTACCATATCTTGTGAATTTTTTGAAGAGCGAAAGAAAGAGGAGATACGCCGCTGCCTGGGCGCTCGGTGAGATAGGAGACCCCTCGGCTGTATTCGCTCTCACGGGGGCCCTGGAGGATGAAAATTTCGGTGTGGTCAAGGAAGCCACGAGGGCTTTGATAAAGCTTGGCAAACCCGTGGTTCCGGTTCTGATAGATGAATTGAAAGAAGGTTCTCCCAAAAAGATAGAAGCACTGCTCATTGCTCTCGAGGACATAGGTGATCCGAGGGCTGAAGATGCGGTGATCGATCAGCTCAGAAACGGTGTGGGGAGAGAAGTCAGGATAAGAGCGGCTTATGCTCTCGCGAAATGCGGCACGAAAAAAGCAGTCGCTCCGCTCCTCGAGGCGCTCGAAGAGGATGACGTGAGGATGAAGGTGGCGTGTTCATGGTCCCTGGGGATACTCGAGGCGGAAGAAGCGGTACCCAAGCTCAAGGAGCTGCTCGAGCACGAGGACGTCGATGTCAGGGAGTGGGCCGCCAGGGCGCTGGAGAATATAACCGGGGAAAGGGTTTATTACAGGAACGCCAAGGGTGAGATGGTGTTGCCGTATAATTTGTACAGATAGAGTTATTATAGATGATTGTGGTATTGCGGAATGCGGATTTTAGATTGCGGAAATTATTCCCATTCCGCGATCCGCAGTCCGAATTCCGAAATTCGATTTATCGAGGTTGAGTTTGGCTCTGTTCGCTGACATATCTGCCGTGTTAAGGATTTTCCTGGAGGAGGCGAAGGACCTCCTGCCGTATTTCGCTCTCAGCGTTGTATTCGCCGCTTTCGTAAAAACCTTCAAGTGGGACAGGAGAGTACGCGCTTCGGTGGTGAAGTATCAGAAGAGCGCCATCTTCGTCGCCACGTTTGCCGGCGTCATCTCCCCCCTTTGCTCATGCGGAATTCTTCCAGTCGTGGTTGCACTTTCTGGTTCGGGAGTTCCGATACCGCCCGTGATGGCGCTTCTCATTACTTCCCCTCTAATGAGCCCGGATTCATTGATAGTTACGGGATACGAGCTGGGGTTTTCGTACGCTGCTGGAAAGCTCGTTGTGGCATTGTTCACGGGAATTTTCACCGGTTTTCTCTGCAAACACCTCGTCGACAGAGGTTACCTGCCAGAGTTCCCGTTCAGAAGCGAGAAGTTCCAGGAGGAGCTGAAAAAAGGAAACCCGGATTACGAAGATATAGTCAATGCCGGGTGTTTCGATCATCTCAAGGGGGAGAAATACAAGCCTGGAACGTTCGGTTTTTTTCTCGCCAGGTCCAGGGATATGACAGTATTGACGGGAAAGTTTCTACTGATTGCTCTTCTGATACAGGCGGCAATTACTTATTACGTTCCCAGTAATCTCGTGGAGGCGTTTCTGGGTTCGAAGACCGCTGGGTCGGTGCTCCTTGCAACCGTACTTTCCATACCGCTGCCGTTGCATCAGATGGTTGCACCGCCGGTTCTCAAAGGTCTCATTGCAGCTGGGCTATCTCCTGGAGCGGCCATGGCGGTTCTGACGGGAGGCCCCGTGACCAGCATTCCCGCCATGGGACTTCTGGCAGGGATGTATCACAGGAGGGCTTTCGTCACCTACGTTGCCGTTGGGTTGACGGTAACCATACTGGCGGGATTTACTTTCCAATTTTTAATATGAAACAGGGGTGTGATTATGGTTGATCGAAGAATCGCTGGTTTTTTCATCCTGGTTGCATCGGTCTTTTTTCTTTCTTCGTGCGCTGCGAACCTGAAAGAAGTGGGAAGGCCGACTCTGGTGACTGTTTCGGGTAAGGTTCTCGAACCGGCAAGCGGCGCTTATCTGTATCTTTACAAAAAGGGCAAAGATCCGCACGGACCTGCCGATTACATCCTCCCAGTGCCCACCGGAAAAGACGGGTCTTTCGCTCTGAATGTCGAGCCGGGAGAATACGTGCTGGTGGCACGAAAGAGGTCAAGTGGCGAAAATACGGGACCTCTCAAACCAGGTGACTTGAAGAGCGAGGAAATTCCCATAAAAGTGAAGCCGGGTGAGCCGCTCGTTCTCACAGTCGTAATGATGAGAAAAACCGATTCGGCAATAAAGTCTTACGAGAATCCAAGAGGATGGAACACCTCGATATCTGGCAGAGTTCTGGACGCTGATGGCAACCCTGTGGCTGGTGCAAGGGTCCACGTTTACACCTACGTTCAGATGTCTGAACGACCGAAATACGTGAGCGACAAGACAGGCCCAGACGGGAAGTATATAGTATATCTCCCGAAGGGAGGGACGTATTATCTCGCCGCTAGGAATCGCTTCGGCGGACCTCCGAGAATAGGTGATTTATATGGTAGATACGACAAGGGTTCGATAGACCCTTCGGCGGTGGTTGTCAAGGATGGGGAACACCTGGAGGGGATCGACATAATAGTCTACAAAGTCTGGTGATATCATGATGAGGAGTTCGCCTCTCCAGGCGGTTTTACATCTGACTCTTCTGCTGCTGGTTCTTTTTCCATCCTGTTCCAGGCCATTCCTTGGAAGAAACGAAAATTGCTTGAAGATAAGGGTTGTCTTCAAGGGGAATCCGGTTCCGGGTGCGGAAGTCGGGCTCTACCCCACCCCTTATGATTTCCCGGAAAAGCCCTTTGTGAGTGGCATTGCGGGGGAAGACGGAGAACTGGTTCTGAAAGTGGCTGAAGGGAGAAAGTATTATTTGGTCGCTCAGAAAAAGCTTTCTCCCGGGAAGATGGCATTCGGCTATTTTGGAGGAAATCCGATTTACCCGGGAGGTTCTTCCAGCCTATCTATTTTACTCCCTCTGGTTGAATATTCGGGAAAGGTGGTCAGGCAGAAGTATGAAGCGTCGATTCTCAGGGGTAATGTCATATTCGACGGGAGCCCGCTTCCGAACTGTTACGTTTTTGCTTTCCCGGATGATGAAAGCGACTTCAGGGATCCCAACGACGCCGTGATGTCTCTCACGGACGAGAAAGGGTATTTCGAAATGGAAGTGCCTCCCGGCGAGTATTTCATTGTGGCAAAGAAAAGAAAAACCGGTTCCTTCGCGGGACCTCTCGGGGAAGGGGATTATACGGGGTATTTCCCTGAGAATCCTGTTTCCATCGGGCCTGGGGAGGCAATAGAGATAGAACTTCCCGTGGTTCTGCTCAAGATGAGAAATCCGCAGGTTTTCCAGAGAGAAGGCATTGCCGTCATCGAGGGAATCATAATTGATGAGACAGGAAAGCCGGTGGAAGGTGTGCACGCTGCGCTATATGACAATCCCGATTTGCTCAATCGCCCCGTTGTCATCTCGTCTCCCACAGGACGTGACGGGAAGTTTGTTCTCTACGTGCCTTACTCCGGTAAGTTTTATCTGGGAGCGAGGACCGGATATGGAGGAGCTCCTGGCCCCGGGGACCTGTACGGAAAATATGAGGGGACACCTGACCATTCCATAGTGGTCGATGAGGGGGACAGGATTGGGGGCGTTACGATAATTGTCACGGAAGTGTGGTGACGGGTGGTGAGGAGCTCAGACAGGGCCATACTGGCTGTCAGTGCGGGGATAATACTTTACGAAATCACCATTACCAGAATCTTTTCCGTCCTCATGTGGTATCACTTCGTTTCTTTTGCAGTGGCTCTCGCGCTGGGGGGCATGGCTTTTGGCTCTCTTATAGCGATTGGGGTCGGGGACAGAGGTCCTGACAAAATATGGGAATTTCTCTCCAGATGGGGCGCGTTTTCGGCTCTTGGTTGTGCTCTCGTCTATTTTCTCCTTATTTTGGTGAGCAGGTACCCGGGTTTCGGTTACAGAATTCTCTCCCCCCTCCACCAGACGTATTACGAGCCTTTTTCAGTGGGTTCAGGGAGTGGGACCGGAAGTTTTATCGCCACCGTGACGGCGCTTCTGCTGTTTTTTTCCCTCCCGTTTTTCGGGGGCGGAGCGGTTTTTGCCGCCTGCTTCGAGAAGTCCAGGAACGTTTTCGTTACATACGCCCATTCCGCTGCAGGTTCTGCTCTTGGAGTGGTTCTGTATATAGCCGTGATGAAGCTTGGTTCCGCCCCTGGGGCACTTCTTTTCTCGTCCCTCGTATTTCTCGCGGGAACAGGTACTGGGGTTGAGGGTAGGAGGGGGGCGAGAGTGAGACGTTTCCTCTTCGCTGCTGTTGTTGGAGCTTTGCTTGTCTACAATTACGCGGCGAATCCGGCAGACCCATCTTTCGTGAGGGGCAGGTATGAGCCCGACATCCTGTGGTCCCGCTGGAACGCCACTTCCCGGGTGGTTGTGTTTCCGGTTGGAGAAGAGGAACTCATCAGAGGTTTTGGCGAGGGGAAGAAATATTTGGGCTCTGCGCCGGATGCCCTGGGAATGGTGGTTGACGATACTGGATATACTCTGATGTTTAAAGCTCCTGATGAATCGAATCGGGAGTCTTTCCTGAAGTTTTTCGATTACAATCTCGCCTCGCTTCCTTTCGAGCTTTTGGGCAGAGGGGAGGCGCTCATAATCGGGCCGGGCGGAGGGAAGGACATTCACGCTGCTTCCGCAGGAGGGGATTTCAAGGTAGTGGCGGTTGAGCTGAATGAGCTTGTGGTGGAGGCTGTGGAAAACGAATTCTCGTCGTTCACCGGGAGACCGTATTCGGGAGATGGGGTGAAACTGGTCATAGCCGAGGGGAGGAGCTATCTCGAGAGGGAGAGTCGAAAGTTTGATGTCATAGAGATGACACAGGTCTTCGGGCGCGTTCCTCCTCAGGCAGGAGCTTTCACGTTGACTGAAAACCACCTCTACACGATAGAGTCGATCGAGAGAATGCTCAAGTTGTTGAAAGAAGGAGGTGTCCTATCCATCACCAGGTTTCATTTCGAGAAGACCGGACCCAGGCTGGTTAAGCTCGTGGAGAGCGCTCTCCGAGAGATTGGTGTCGATGACCCGTCGAAATCTGTTTTGATCGCAGGTTCGAGAGGCGTGATGAATCTCATGGCCTGGAGGAGAATTCCATCGAGAGATGTGATCGAATATTTTCTTCGCCTGTGTTCAGAAAAGGGGTTCGATGTTCTGTACTACCCCGGGATGCGGGAAGAAAATATGAATCTGATCGGAAAAGTTGCAGCCGGTATTATTGACGATTCGATGTTGCCCTTCGATATGACTCCTCCCACGGATGATCGTCCGTTTTTCTATTACACGGTCAAGAAGGAAGATTTCGTGAAAGCCCGTTTCCCCGGTGGAAAGAGCACTGAGGAGAGAGGAGCTTATCTGGTCAGGAAAGCCATTTCTCCCCTGGGATTCGTATCTTTTCTTGCCATTTTGATTTCCGCAGCAGCGGCGGGGGGGGGGAGTTACCTGAAACGCTTTCTGCATATGATGGCCTTTTTCATGGCAGGGCTTTCCTTCGTTTTTCTCGAGGTTCTTCTCATAAAGAAATTGATACTCCTACTTGGCTTCCCGGTTTACTCGCTTTCCGTAGTGCTTCTTTCCGTGTTGCTCTTCTCGTCTGCGGGAGCGCTCACATTCTCGCTGCTCAATATTGGGGAAAAGATCAAGATTATTACTGGTTGTTTCGCTCTCGCGTCGTTGTTGCTCCTTTACCGATTCGTTCTGGATGGCATACTGGACATATTGCTGCCGGCACCGTTGTTTTTGAGAGTATGTGCTGGTTTTCTGCTTGCTGGTCTACCAGCGTTTTTCGCCGGAGTTCCGTTCCCTTCTCTTCTGGAGCTCTATAATAGAAAAAAGAGGAAGCCCATGGCGCTGCCGATTTTCGTGAATGGAATCGCTGCGGTGGCGGGGAGTTTTTTGATACTCGCCGTTTCTCTCAACTATGGTTACGGGGTGCTAATGGTTGTAACGAGTGTCGGTTATGCGGCTGTCGCGATGTTTGCACATATGGCTGATTAGCTTCTGTATCCTGGGGATTATTCTTCCTTCCTGTTCGAAGAAGGAAGAATTCCTTTCGGGCAAGGTGGTTTACCGGGGTAAACCGGTCGAACGCGCAAGGATCGAGGTGTATCTTGAGAGAGACGATTTCGGAGGAGGTCCTCCTTTCGTGGCGGGAAACACCGATGAGAAAGGAGAATTCAGGTTGAAAACGGGAGATGGATTGTTTTACCTCGTTGCTCGAAAGATGTTGATTGATGGAAGCAGAAGGGTGGTGCTGAAAGGGAGACCCGAGTCTGAGCCGGTGAGGCCGGGTGCCGGAAGATTGACGATAGTTTTGAAAGAGGTTGGGAACGGAGGATTCGAGCCCGACGGCGTAACTTTCGTGAAAGGAGTCGTCAAAGGCGGCGTGGATGGAGTGTTCGTTTACGCTTACGACGGGAAGATGGAGATTGCGGCAGGGCCAGGGTATCTCGCGAAGGTTCCTGTCGAAAAGGACGGCTCCTTCAGTCTTCCTCTGAGAGAGGGAACCTACAGGATAGTTGCAATGAAAAAACAGACGGGAGGAGATTTCGGTCCACCGGAGGAGAAGGGGAGAGGGGAATATCCGGGAAATCCGGTCAGACTCCGCAGGGGGACGGTTCTGGACGTAGGGGAGATTGAGCTCGAAAAGCTCGATGTGGAGGCGTTGAGCCGGAGGAGGAGGACCGGGGGAGTGGAGACCGGAAAATTCAGGCTGACTGGCAAGGTGGTGGATGAACGCGGGGAGCCTGTTCCACGCATATACGTCATGGCATACAGAGACCAGAGCATGAGGGGACGCCCCATATCAGTGGCGGAAACATCTCAGGAGAATGGGAGTTTCGAGATTTATCTGCCCGGACCGGGGAAGTATTATCTCGGGGCCAGGGAGATCCTCGGAGGTCCTGCGTCGCCGGGTGAAATGACCGGAGCTTACGAGGGAACACCGGATCACTCGGTTGTTGTGGAAGATGGAGAAGAACAGAGAGATATCGTAATCGTTGTGAGGGAAAAGTGGTGAAATCGTGCCGGAGCATACTGGGGATTTTCGCTCTTTCCGCTGCATTGTCCCTTGCCTCGACTGTTGAGGGAAAGACAATCCGAATCAGCGGACTTTTGACCGTCGAGCGGGGAAGCGTCCTGGCTGTTGGGCCCGGAGACCTTTTGATAGTGGAAGGGAAAATCCTGGTGAAAGGGGTCTTGCGGATAAAAGGGGAGAAAGGGAAGCCTGCGGTTTTGAGGCTATTGGGAGGGGCACCTTACGGAATCGAAGTGAGAGGCGGGAAGGTTGTCGGCAGCGAATTCGAAATCGAGGGAGGGAAAGGAGGGGTTTCCGTTTACGGTGGGAGCGTGGAACTGGAATCTGGAAGAATGAGAGTTGATAGAGTGGCTCTCAATTTTGGAGGGGATTCTCTCGTTAAGCTCAAAAGCCTTCTCTTTTCCGGTGGGAAAGCGGGAGTCATAGTGAGAGGCGCTTCCAGGACCGAGATAGTTGGATCCACTTTCGAGAAACTCTCAAAGGGGGGAGTTTACGTTCAGGAGGAAGGAAATCTGAAGCTGATAGACTGCGAGTTCATCAAAAACTCCGTGGGGATGAGAATTTCGATGAGCGGAGTGAAATGTGAGGTGAGAGGGACTGCCTTTGTCGGAAATGGAACGGGTATTTTGGTTGAGAGGCTCGCCTCGCCTCGTGTCTTCGACAGTCGATTCTTGGGGAATGAAGTGGGAGTGAAGTTCACGAGAAGAGGGAGAGGGAATTTCGAGAGCAACGTGTTCGACGGTAACTCGATCTCGGTCTTCGTTGAGTATTCATCGTATCCTCGTTTCAGACACAACGATTTTCTCTCGTTCAGAGAAGCGGCGGTGTTCGTCGAGAAGCAGTCCTCCCTGTGGGAGAAACGGGCGACCGATGCAGATAGAGAGGGTTTGCCGTATGGACGTAGGGCGAGGGGGGGAGAAAAAAGGAGCAGGAAGGTGGATGGTCTCCCCAAAGCGGAATTGACGGGGAAACTGGATTTCAGGGAAAACTTCTGGGATGGACTGACTTCTGAACTGAAATCGGGGCGGGAGAACGTCTCGGGCATACGGGACGGCAGGGATGATCCGTTTTTCGAGTACAAGGGAGTCGAGTATCCTCTGGATGTTGTGGATTTTTCGGGTTTTTCAGAGAAGCCATTCAAGAAGGGGAAACGGAGTGATTGAACTGTGCAAAAGGACGTTCGTCTGGTTGATTCTATTAATGGTCGGTATAGTCTGCTGGGCCAGTGCTGGAGATTTCACCGGTATCAGAGGAAGGGCGGCGAAATCGGGGCAGACTCTCGAGGGAGTCAGGGTGTTCGTCTTTGGGAGCATTGAGGACTATCTAGGTTGCCGGCCGGTTGCTGTGAGCGAGCCATCCAATCTGGAGGGTGTCTATCAGATTGAAGTTCCACCGGGTGAGTACTGGGTTGTCGGGTATGTGGGGGATTCGAGCTGTGCCAGGCCTAAGCCCGGTGATCTTTTCTGTTTTTACGGGGGTAATCCGGTGGTCGTCGAGGAGGGAAAGCCCACGAACGTGGGATTGTCGATGATAGAAGTGAAAAAAAATCCGGCACCGTCAGGGAAAAGGGGCATAGAGGGTTATGTTTTCGATGAGAACGAGGAGCCGCTTCCAGGAGCCGTTGTCTATTTCTACAGAAGCCCATCTGGCAAATTCAGGGGAATTCCCGATTATTTCACCAGAACGAACAAAAAGGGGAAATTCAGGGCTAGGATAGGGAAAGGTAATTATTTCATCATGGTCAGGAAGAGGAAGACGGGAAACATATATGGACCGACCGAGATAGGGGACAGATACGGGTATTATCCCGGCAATCCCCTCGAATACGATGGGTTATCTTCAGTTGCGGTGAGGATAGACTGCGTGATCAGGTTGTCTCAGTTAGAAAAGTTCGAAGGGTTCGAAGAGGTGAAACACGGAATTCAGATAAACGGGCTGGTTGTGGACAGGGCGGGAAATCCGGTGAAGGGTTATTACGTTTTCGCATACAGGGGTAAAAGGGGAAAAGGGATGCCTGATGCCATATCAGGTAGAACTGATGAAGAAGGGAATTTTTCACTAACTGTATACGTTCCCGGCAGCTACACGCTGGTTGCGAGGGAAAAACCTGGCGGACCGTCCGGGAGAGGCAAGACGGGTAAAGTGAAAGTAATCCTGGAGAAGGGGAAAGACTTAAACGGGGTCGAGCTCGTCATCGGCGAGGAGGCGGAGAGATGAATCCAGGTAGGTTGGCTGTTATCTCCACGGTTTTGCTGGCGGTTTCGGTTTTAGTCTTCACTCCGGTAAAGGCTTCGGCAGCCTCAAGCTCGGGAGAAGGATCTTCTGCGGCTCCCCTGAAAGGGAGGTTGGTTTTTCATGGGAAAGGCGTGCCTGGCGGGAAGGTCTTTCTGTCCAGTTCATATCCGCCGCTTCAGGGCGAGAAGATTTACGAGTTCCGGACTGATGCTGAGGGCTATTTCGAGGCTGCGGCACCTCCAGGTAGATATTACGTTTACGCTACGGGAAGGGACGAAAAGGGGAAACCCATTTTCGCGTTCTCGGGCCAGAATCCGGTGGAGGTGGGGAGAAAGGAGCGTTTTTTGGGCTTGAAGGCGGTTGCCGTGTCTCGTCCGAAAATTCAGAAGGGGGAGGAAGATGTCGCTGCGCTGTCAGGTAGAGTGACATTCGAAGGCAAGCCTGTCGAAGGCGCTTACGTGTATCTCTACACCGACTCGGGCACGTCCTACAAAGGACTTGGATTCGCGATATCACCCCCGACAGACCGGCAGGGGAGATTTGGCATTTACGACCTTCTGGAGACTCAATACGTGATTGTCGCGAGAAAGAGGAAATCGGGAAAAAAGACGGGACCTCTCGAGGAGGGAGACCTGTATTGCTTCTATCCTGGAAATCCAGTGAACCTCTTCGAGGGAAAAGAATTGGTGGTGGATATACCGTGTGTCGAGAAAGAAAAGGACGTTCCTTATTCCGTCGTTACTTCCGGGAGTTCGATTTCCATAAGCGGTTACGTGGTCGACAGGATGGGAAATCCGGTCAAAGGCGTTTACGCCTTCGTTTACGACACGAGGGTGTTCGGTCACAAGAGGCCCTACTCTCACTCCGGAAAAACTGGAGAAGGTGGCAAGTTCACCATCAACATAGACAAACCCGGGACCTATTATCTTGGGGCGAGGGAGAACTTCGGTTACACCCCCAGGCCCGGTGAGCTTTTCGGTTTTTATAGTGGAACTCCGGATCACTCTATCAGGTTGAAAGAGGGGGAAAGGCGCGAAGGTATAGTAATAGTGGTCGATAGGGTCCTCGGGAACGGAGAAACTGCCCGGGAGCCGATTGTCCAGAAAAGAGTTTATGACAGGGGAATGCCGGTTAGGGCAATCGAAAAAGATACGGTTTTGTCCGGCACAGTCGTGGTCGAAGGTGTGCTGGTCGTTCCGAAGGGAGTGACGGTTACGATTTCTCCGGGGACCGTTGTCAAGTTCAAGAGAATTGACGTGGACGGAGACGGAATTGGAGACGGCGAGTTCTATGTTGAGGGAGGCGTGATAGTCAAAGGCACCAAGGAGAGGCCCGTAATTTTCACGTCTGCTGAGGAAAATCCGAGTCCGAAGGACTGGAAATACTTCTTCATAAACATGGCTGAGAGGGCTCAGATAGAGTGGCTGATTTCGGAATACGCCTTTTCGGGTGTTCAGATTCATTTCACGAAAGCGACGGTCAGGAATTCTGTGTTCCGCCACAACATCGACGGGCTGAGGTTTTCCACGGTGAGAGGGGTTTTCGAGAGCAACCTCATGGTGGACAACGTATACGGCGTGAGGTATGAGGAGCGGGCGACCGAAGCAGTTCTAAGAAGAAACAGGATAACCGGAAACAGGGTTGGGATTTTCGCCGTCACAGAATGTCGAGGTGGGCTGAAAATAGTTGAAAATGACATCTATGGGAATGAAAGATACGACTTCAAACTCGGCAACAGACAGAAAGAGGATGTGCCAGCGGGAGGGAATTTCTGGGGAACATCAAACCTGACCGAGGTGGAGGAGATGATCTTCGACGGGCTGGACGCAGAGGGTCTCGGAAGGGTGCTTGTGAAGCCTCTGGCGACAAGGCCTTTCATTCCCCAATTGAAAACGATCGAGGGGAAGTGAGTATGAGGGTCGCCAGGATGAGAAGACGTCGGCTCGAGGCGAGTTTTCTTCTATTTTCCCTTCTCTTTTGCCTGGCAGTTTTGGTCCTTTTGTCCGGCACGGCACTGGCACACATGAACGCTCGTTTTTACAGGGGGAAGCTTAAGGTTTCCACCGAGTGGGAAGGAACGATACGCGTGACCGGCGATGTGATCGTGAATGAAGGAGTGGTTTTGACGATTGCTCCAGGGACGCGAGTGCTGGTTTCGGGGGGGCCGGAGGTGGATATCATCGTAAAGGGCAAGTTGTTCGCTCGAGGTGAGAAAGGATATCCGGTCGTTTTCGATTCCGCCGATGGATGCGCCCCGGAAGATAGATGGGGAGGAATAATTTTCGAAGAGGGGAGCGCCGGTGTGCTGGAGCAGGCGGTTGTCAGGTGCAGCGAGAAAGGGATATCAGGGCAAATGAAGGGTGTTAAAATAATCGAAGTTGCGGAGTGAATCCCGTCGTTTCTCTACAATCCCCAGTTGCTGAAGGGAGTGTGATGAAGTGAAGATTCTTTCGCCGGTGGATTCTTCTTCAGAGGTAGAGATACTCATCGAAAATGGAGCGGATGAACTTTACGGAGGGTATGTTCCCGATTTCTGGGAGAA
Source organism: uncultured bacterium (assembly GCA_964429585.1). GTDB lineage: Bacteria > Desulfobacterota > Deferrimicrobia > J040 > J040 > CAYSCN01. The sequence goes on from CAYSCN010000043.1 coordinate 12,313, forward strand.
GAAGTTCGGGCCGGTTGTGTCGATAAACAGGCGTTCTTATCGAGAGGCGAGTATCAGGGACTTCAGAGAGTTCGATGCGGTTCTAGAGAAGTGCTGGAAGAAGGACGTTCCATTTTTCCTGGCACTCAATGCTCCCCAGTTTCCTGAAGAGGATTACGATACCATAATTGATTTCGCGCGAGAGTGCATCAAACTGGGGGTCAGCGGGTTCATTGTTTCCGACCCGGCGCTTTTGTTGCGATTCTCCAGAGAAAATCTCGGGGTCGAGATCCACGCGAGCACTCTCTTGAACACGTTTTCCCTGGCGACCGTCAAGTTTCTCGAAAAGCTTGGAGTGAACAGGGTTATCCTTCCGCGGGAACTCTCTATTAGAGAGATGTGCGATCTCGCTGCGAGGTCCGGCAGGGTGAGGCTCGAGGCGATCGTTCTCAGAGGGAAATGTCCCAATATAGAAGGAGTTTGTGGACACCTCCACGATGACCCCAATAGATGCTGGCCCTGTGAAATGAAATATTCCAAGTCATGGAACGGCCAGTTCGATGGGACCCTCGTGAGAGAGACTTTCAAGTCGATTTCTGAATGGGAAGATCTGGACAGGTATTATTCCTGCGGAATATGCGCCGTTCCGATTCTGGAGAAAAGGGGAATATACACGGGAAAGATAGTTGGAAGAGGGGCCGAGACGGAGCGTAAGGTGAGGGCTATCAGGATGGTGAGAAAGATAAAGGAGCTGTGTGGAGACGAGCCGGATCTGGACAGGTGCGTTGGGATCGGACGTTCCATATATGTGGAGGAATTTGGTTTTCCCTGTCAGCGGAAAAATTGTTATTTTCCGGAATTGTTCGACGGACAGGCGATATGATTAAGCACGTCTATATACAACCTGGAAAGTTTCCCGACCCGGATGAAACATCTGGTGCTCGGGGGATAGTCGTGGGGAGTGAATATTGTGTCCACCTGCTTCCGACAGCGGAAGAGTTCGAAAGATATCTCTTGTTTGTGAAGGAAAGGGGGATGACGCTCACCCTTCAGCTCCCGATATTGAAGGATGGTGACCTGAAGAGTGTATTGCCGCTTTTGAGAGCTGGTTGCAGTCTGAGCGATTTCAGGGTCATCGTGAGCGATTGGGGTGCGCTTTATGTGATTGCGAAAATGTTTCCAAACGTGGAACCGGTGATTGGAAGGGTGCTTTCGGGGCAAAAGTGTTGTGTGAGGCTCGAGGGCTCCCCTTTTTTGAAGGAAGCAGAGCTGGGACTGTTGATGAGGGATATCTCTGCCGTCGAGTCGTTTTCTTACTTTCTGCGAGATACGTTCGGTGTGGAAAAGATATCGGTCAACTATACGGGTGTGGTGGCGAATTACAGGGGGCACCTTGGCAGGATATTTCACTATCCGTATGTTTTGGTTACGATTACGGATTACTGTCCGGTTATGGGGAACAGGCCTTCGTTCAGGGTCGAGGGATGTTCGAGGCGGTGTATGATGGGGGTGGTTTCTCTCAGCCACGAGTCCCACAGATTTCCGATTTTTCAGAGGGGAAAGGGTAAGTTTTTCAATCCCAATCGGGAGCTTGAGGAGAGGATGCTTTGGGAAGCCGAGGTGATTCTTTACGAGGATGTGCCGTGAGGGGAGTAGTAAAA
>CAYSCN010000044.1:0-13551 GCA_964429585.1 uncultured bacterium
GGAGTCCGACGACACCGCCATGAGGCTGGCGATGGAGCTGATCTGGAACTTCTGATCGGCTCTGACTTATATGCTTGACTGAAAAGAGACGAAAGGAGGGGACCCCGTGTTCGAGCACGCCGACTCGCCCGAGCAAAGGGCACTGAGGAACGAGATAAGAGACTTCGTGAGATCAGTCCCGAGGGAGCTGATACTCGACATGGATGCCGAGCGGGTTCAGTATCCCAGGGCATTTCTCGAGGAAGCGGGTTCCAGAAACCTTCTCGGGCTCAGGTTTCCGAAAGAGTTCGGCGGGAGGGGGCTTCCCTGGCAATCGGAAATAATCGCTCTCGAGGAAATCGGGGTCCTCTCCATGTCTCTTTCCTGTCTTTACTCTCTTCCCAGCATCGTGGGAGAGGCGATTGACAAGTTCGGGACGAAGGACCAGAAAGAGAGGTTCCTCGTTCCTACGCTTGCCGGCAGGCTCACGACTGCGGAAGCGCTGACTGAGCCTCGTGGAGGCTCTGATTTCTTCGGAGCTACCACTGTGGCGAGGAAGGAGGGTGATCACTACGTTCTCAAGGGTCAGAAACGGTTCGTGGTTGGTGCAGAAGGCGCCGACTACTTCATGGTCTACGCGAAAACCGCTCCCGATGCGCCTCCTCACAAATCTCTCTCCGCCTTTCTCGTCGAAAGAGGCGAGGGCGTCAAAGTGGAATACGTATACGGTCTTATGGGTACCAGAGGCGGAGGCGCCGGAAGGATAGTATTCGATGACTGCGTCGTTCCGAAGGAAAACCTGATAGGGGAAGAAAACGGAGCCGCACCGATTTTCTATCAGATGATGATTCCCGAGAGGCTGACAAGCGCCGCGGGCGCCATAGGGACGGCAAGAGCTGCTCTGGAGGTTGCCGCCAGGTACACTACCAGAAGGAAGGCATTTGGGAAAACCATTAACAAGTTTCAGGCGGTCAGCTTCAGGATAGCCGACAGTCTTACCATGCTCGATGCTGCCAGGGGCATTGTTCTTGGTGCGGCGAAGGCGGTCGATGGTGGTGCCGCCCCTTCTCTTTCTCGCAGGCTCGTTTCGGAGGCGAAGAAGTTCGCCACAGAGGCTGCATGGCAGGTGGTGAACAACGCCATGCAGGTGATGGGTGGAATAGGTTATACCAACGTTTATCCGATAGAGAGGCTTGTTAGGGACATTCGCCTCGCCATGATCTGGACAGGAACCAACGAGATAATGAACCTGATAATCCAGCACGAATACTACCGGGAACTCGAGAAGAAGATAGAAGCCGGGGTGGTTAGAGACGTGGAAAGGGACTCCCACGAGGCAGACAGGGTGGAGGAGAAGGTTTACGAGTGATTGATTTTTGATTGCGGAATGCGGACTCGGAATGCGGAATTTACTCTCCCGAGTCACGACTTCTGAATCTCTACATCCGACTTCCGAGCAACCGGGCATCCGAAGAGCCGAACAACCGGTGAATTGTAGTTCCGTAGTTGGGTGGTTGGGTAGTTGCGTGGATGGGTTTTTTCGCAACCGCGATAACCACGCAAGCACGTAACCACGAACCATCGGTGGCTCGGTGCTTCAGTGGTTCAGCGCTTCGGTTCCTCGGTGCCTCGGAGCCTCGGCGGTTCGTGATTTCGTGCTTCGAATTTCGGATTTGTAAGTTGCGGGATCCGCGGTTTATCCCTGCCCTTTATTCTTCAATATAAAGGAAACCATCATCTCCGCCAGCTCTTCGGGCGTGTATTTCCCTCCCGGCGAGAACCACTGGACGGACCAGTTCAGCCCTCCGAGGAGCATCAGGCGCAACACTTTCGTATCTCCTTTCTCTATGTAACCTTCGCTCGCAACTTCGTCCAGGACTTCCTGCCACATCTTCTCGTATTTGTCTCGCATTTTTACTATCTTTTCTCTCCCTTCCGGGGACAGGCTCCGCCATTCGTAAAGCAACACGTTCATGGAATCTCTGTGCTCGTCTATCAGGAGAGCTTCCAGGTGCGCTCTGAACAGGTAGCGAAGCTTTTCAACCGGATTCTTTGCCCTGGCGAAAGCCTTTTCGGCCGCTTCGAAGAACCTGTCTATCCCGAAGGCCATTACCTCTATCAATATTTCTTCTTTTGAACTGAAATGATAGAAAATGCTCCCCGACTGTATCCCAACTGCCTCGGCGATGTCTCTCACGGACGTGCGCTCGTAACCCCTCCTGCTGAATAGGTGAGCCGCCGCATCGATGAGCTCGTCGCGCCTGCTTTTCTTCTTTTCCGCCATCTCCTCCCCCCCTTGAAGCGAGACCTTTTTTCGTGTTGGGTATAAAATATAAACCAATTTTATTGACCATTGCGATATGCTCTGATAAATTATATCAAGCGCTTGCTTGGTAATTCAAATAAATTCGAGGATGGGAGGAGGGAGCCATGAAATCCACGATGATGGATTTTCCCCTAACGCTGGTTCACATTTTTGAGAGGACGGCCAGGCTTTTCGGTAGGCATGAGATTGTTTCCAGGATGCCCGACAAGAGCCTTCACCGCTACACCTATTCGGATTTCTACGCGAGGACGAGGAGGCTGGCAGAAGCGCTTCAGAAAGCGGGAATCAAAAAAGGTGACCCTGTGGCGACGCTCATGTGGAATCACTACGCGCATCTGGAGGCTTATTTCGCCATACCCATGATCGGAGCTGTCCTGCACACTTTGAACCTGCGTCTCGCCCCGGATGACATCGCTTACATCGTCAACCACGCTGAAGACAGGTTCCTGATAGTTGACGACGTCCTGTTGCCTCTGCTCGAGAAGTTCAGGGACAAGGTCAACTTCGAGAAGGTGATCGTTGTTCCGTTGACTGGCAAACCTGTTCCCGAGGGATTCGTCGATTACGAGAGCTTCCTCGAGACGGCTTCTGGTGACTTCACCTACCCCGAGATAGATGAAAACGACGCCTGCGGGATGTGCTACACGTCCGGGACGACGGGCAAACCCAAGGGTGTTGTTTATTCTCACAGGTCGACGGTTCTTCACGCCTTTGCTGAGGTCATGGCTGATACCATGTGCCTGTCGATGAGAGACGTGGTTCTCCCCGTTGTGCCCATGTTTCACGCCAATTCGTGGGGGCTGCCGTATTCCTGCACTCTCGTGGGCGCCAAGCAGGTTTTCCCGGGTCCCCACCTCGATCCCGAAAGCCTTCTCGAGCTTATGGCCGGGGAGAAGGTCACCATCACGGCAGGAGTTCCAACCATATGGCTCGCCATTTTGCAGGCCCTCGATGCAAATCCCGGAAGGTGGGATCTGACGCCTGGTATGAAGATGGTGGTGGGAGGTTCTGCTGCGCCTGAGTCCATGATAAGGGCTTTCGACAAGCACAACCTCAGGGTGATACACGCCTGGGGCATGACCGAGACGTCTCCTCTCGGCACTTTCTCTTCTCTGAAGCCTCACCTGGAAGAACTTCCCGAGGACGAGCAGTACGCCTACAGGGCCAAGCAGGGCTGGCCCGTGCCGTTCGTCGAGATTCGCTGTGTCGGAGATCAGGGAGAGCAGCCCTGGGACGGCAAATCCATGGGAGAGCTGCAGGTGAGGGGGCCGTGGATAACCGGCAGTTACCACAAGCTTTCGCCCGAGGAGGCACAGGACAAATTTACGGAGGACGGCTGGCTCAGGACGGGTGACGTCGTGGTCATAGATGAGGAGGGTTATGTCAAGATCACCGACAGGACGAAGGACCTCATCAAGTCGGGTGGAGAGTGGATAAGCTCCCTGGAGCTAGAGAGTGCCATACTCGCCCATCCGAAGGTGAGCCAGGTTGCAGTGATTGCTGTTCCGCATCCGAAGTGGATGGAGAGACCTCTGGCTATAGTCGTGCCCAGGGAAGGTGAGACTCTGAACGAGGACGAGCTTAAGGAACACCTCCTCGCTCGTTATCCGAAGTGGATGGTTCCCGATGCGTTCGTCTTCGTGAACGAACTGCCGCTCACCTCCACCGGCAAGATATTCAAGGCGAAATTGAGAGAAACCTATAAAGAGTGGAAGTGGGATTAAAAAAAGTCCGATCATAGAACAAGCGCTGCTCAAAGGAGGTAGACATGTCTGAACCGGTAATCGTGGAAGCTGTGAGAACGCCGTTTGGCAGGAGGGACGGTGCGCTCAGGAACATCCGACCCGATAGTCTGCTCGCTTTTGCGCTCAAAAATCTGGTGGAGAGGGCCGGGCTGTCTCCCGAAAAGATTGACGACGTCATATCCGGGATAGTGACCCAGGCCGGTGAGCAGGGAGCCAATCCGGCGAGGCTGGCGATATTGCTCGCTGGTTTTCCTGTGAAGGTTCCCGGGGTGTCGCTGAACAGGATGTGCGGGTCGAGCCAGCAGGCTGTTCACTTCGCCGCCCAGGCGATAGCTGCGGGCGACGCGAAGTTCGCGATAGGCTGTGGCGTCGAGAGCATGACCAGAGTTCCCATGTTCTCCGATATAGCGATGGGAAAGAAGATCAGCGGCTTCGAAGTTCTGAATCCCGAGCTGTTTGAGAAATATGAGCTCATACATCAGGGGGAAAGCGCGGAGAGATTGGCGGATAAGTGGGGCATATCCAGAGAAGAGGCAGATGGGCTGGCGAAGGAGAGCCACAAAAGAGCCAGTGAGGCTGCCAGGAAAGGGTTGAATAAGGAACTGGTTCCCATCGAGGGAGTGGACAAAGAGGGCAACCCGTTCCTCCTCGAGAGGGACGAAGGGATAAGAGACGTTATAGATGAAGAGAAGATGCGGAGCCTTCCCACTGTTTTCAGGCCCGACGGAAACGGCGTCGTGACGGCTGCAAACTCGAGCCAGATTTCCGATGGCGCATCAGCGGTTCTGGTGGCGGACAGGGAAGCCGCTCTTGCAGAGGGTTTGAAACCGAAAGCAAGATTTCTGGCTCGGGTCGTGGTGGGAGACGACCCCACTCTCCAGCTCGCAGGTGTTATTCCCGCCACCAAGGAGGCTCTCAAAAGAGCAGGTCTCACTCTGAAAGACATCGACTGGATAGAGATAAACGAAGCGTTCGCAACCGTCGTTCTCTCATGGGCGAGGGAGCTCGATCCCGATATGGAAAAGGTCAATCCCTGGGGAGGCGCCATAGCTCACGGTCATCCTCTTGGGGCGACCGGTGCTGGCCTCATGGCGAAGATGGTGGCGGGTCTCGAATCCACCGGAGGGACCCTTGGGCTTCAGACGATGTGCATAGGGCACGGTATGGCCACGGCTACGATAATAGAGATGATATGAGAAAGGAGGTTGCGATGGAGATCAAAGGAAGAGGGTTCATTGTCACCGGCGGAAGTTCCGGGCTCGGAGGAGCCACGGTCAGACTGCTCGCGGAAGAGGGGGGAAAGGTGCTGATCGCTGATGTGAATCCGCCGAGGGAAGAAATCGAGAAGCTGGTTGACGGACAGAACGTGATATACCAGCAGACCGATGTCTCCGATGAAGAGAGTGCCGCGTCCGCCGTAGCCAGGGCGGTGGAAGCTTTCGGTGGAGTTTACGGTCTCGTCAACGCTGCGGGTATAGCCGTTGCCGAAAAGGTGCTCGGCAAGGAAGGTCCTCACAGGTTTCAATCTTTCGTCAAGTGCATACAGGTGAATCTCATCGGCTCTTTCAACATGATAAGACTTGCTGCCGCCGAGATGGCGAAGAACGAACCCTTCGACTCGGGCGAGAGAGGCGTCATAGTAAACACAGCTTCGGTTGCTGCTTTCGAGGGGCAGATAGGTCAGGCGGCGTATTCGGCGTCGAAGGGTGGGGTCGTCGGGATGACTCTTCCCATTGCGAGGGAGCTCGCTTCTCACGGCATCAGGGTGGTGACGATAGCCCCCGGTATCTTCGACACGCCGATGCTCGCTGGCCTCGGCGAGAAAGTGAGGAATGCCCTCGCTGCTTCTGTTCCTTTCCCGAAGAGGCTCGGAAAGCCTTCTGAATACGCGTTCCTCGTGAAGCACATAATAGAGAATCAGATGTTGAACGGCGAGGTGATAAGAATCGATGGGGCGATCCGGCTGACGCCGAGGTGAGTTCCGTACATTTTAGCCTGGAGATATTTTTAAAGGGGAAAGGCTTTGGGGCCTTTCCCCTTTTCTTCTTCACTGCTGCGATTCAGGCTTCGTAGAGCGAATCGTCGGGTTTCATGAAAGCCTTTATGTCGCGGATTTTAGGGAAGAACATGGGAACGCTTTTCGCGTAGTTTCTATATTCGTCCCCGAATTTCGCGATCATGTCCCGCTCTTCTTTCCTGGCGAGGTTGAAGTAGACGAAGAAAATCAGAGGAGAGAGCAATAGCGTGAGAATCGTGGGCCAGTGTATGAGCTGACCGATGATGACCAGGAATATGCCGGTGTATTGTGGATGTCGCATGAGAGAATAAAGCCCGCTTGTGACGAGCTTGCCTTCCTTCGCTCCTCTGTATACTTCGCTCCAGCCTCTTGCGAGGAGGTAGATGCCGGCGATTATGACGGTATAGCCCAGCAACATCTCGACCATGGCGGCGACTGTTCCCCGCTTTATCAGGAATGACCAGAGGTGTCCGTTTGCATGGAGCCACGGCACGTCGATTCCGAAAACCGAGCTGAGCAGGTATAGGGTCAGGGGAAAGCCGTACATTTCCGCGTAGAGTGCCACGATGAAGGCCTGAACGAGCCCTGCGCCCTTCCATTCACGCCACGATTTTGGTGCCACGTATCTGTAGAAAAACCATGAGGCCACAACTATCATCACGATAGCGAGTGCCCATAAACCACCCAGTGAAGTCTGTTCCATTGCTTCCCCCTGTTTCAGTCTGTATTTGTCGTTATTTGAAGCACGTTTCGTGCCGGCGAGTTTTTTCGGGGAGGTGTGAGAACGATGTTGAGACAACTTCCTGAAAATCAATGAGTTAAAGGAGGGGGGTGCGACGGAAGGCGGAATTGAGGGGATGCTTCGTGCGAAAAATTTCCCCAGCAAAGGGGCGGGTAGAGTAATTATTACGCCTTTTTCGTTTCGTGACCCGGGATTTGAGTTTCTCAGTTGTTTTTCACGGTATGTAGCCGTGTTCCACGTTCAGTATCGAGTCCCTCTCGTCGAAGTAGTTGTTGTAGACGAAGTCAAAATTGAATATCAAAAGAGCCATCAGTTTTCTCTCGGTTCTCGTGCCTGATGGATTTATTCCGGTGGATGCGTGAGATTCCTGATACTGAAGTCCGACGTCGAAGTTCGCTCCGAGCCTGTAGAATGCGTTTCCTACGAGGCTGTAGGAATCTCTATCCGAGTCGCTGTAGTGTCTGTATCCTCCTGTGAGGGCGATTTGATATTTGGGGAGAGTGTATGGGCTTTTCAGATACCTGATGGAGAATGCTGCGGCGATGGACTCTTCCAGTTCGCTTTCCGGCGGAGGATTCCCAGCTCCAGGCGTGTAATATATCTGCGCCCGGAAGTCCCATGCATCTATCGGGTCTCGTGTTATGTTTACGGTAGCTCCTGCCAGGTAAACGGGCATCCACCTGTCTTCTCCGATTCTCACGTCCCGGAACAAGACTCCTGCTCCTGCTTCTCTTATTAATCCGTCGAATCTCCTCGCCTTCGTTCTGGAGAAGAGGATTTTCACCCCATAAGAGCTCATCTCGTTTCCGGGATCTCTGCTCACAGGTGCACCCGGGTCGCTTCTCAGGTTTTCGGCGTGCAGTGTCACGGAAAATTCCGGGGATATTGGGAAGAATTGAAGGTAGAAACCATCTCCGTACAGGTCCTTCTCGGAGTCTTCTATGCCGGAAAACGGATTTCTCACGTTGGTATACTGAATCAGATCGTCGTCGCGCGCTGTGGGGAACTCGATCAACCCCGTTTCCAGCTTTATTCTTCCTGCCCTTAGTTCGAAGTTTTTCCCGGTGATGTAAGCGTTTATCTGGTGGTAGAAGACATTTCCGAGCTGGCTACCTTCCTCGGGGAAGGTCAATCCCAGCGTGAATCCTCCTCTCAGGTCCTCGTCGTAGAGTTTTTCTCTCGCGTCAAGCAGGATCGAGGAGTCGGAGAAATTCACGCTGTTTTCGTCTCTTCTGGTTCCGTCGTTCATTTTGGAGCCCGTGAAGTCGAACGATATCGTGCCTCTTCCGGCGAAGTTGAGCCTGGGCGTCACTTCGGCTCTCGACGAACCGGCTAACAGGAAGAAAATTGCGATCGTCGAGACGAGTAGTGAATAGATGGAACGCTTCATCGCATAGCTCCTTTCCTTTACTCATCGAGTGCCACGGAGGGCTGGTATCCTTTCACGTTTTCATAGGCTATCAGGGTGAGCATGCCTCCGGGGTATAGACCGTTGTTGGTAACCCTTCTTGTGTCGTGATCGTGGAATGCCCAGTAGCCGGGGTTGGTCCCTTCGAGTATGATGTCGACCGTTTTACCCGCTCCCACTTTCACCGTGTTTGTTTTCCTCGGGTGTGATAATGGGGCCCCGTCCTCGCACACCACGTGAAAATCGTGTCCATGCATGTGCATGTAATGCTCGAGCGAGCCCGTGTTGATGAGCCTTATTCTTATCGTTTCGCCTTTTTTTATCCGGATCGGCTCAGTAGCAGGGTAGGCTTTCCCGTTTATGGTGAAGTAATTGAAATTGGGGGTCTGAGGCGGTTGAGTCCTGCTCGTCATGTATGGAGGAATGTATCCCTCTTCGTATGCTTTCAGGAATGCTTCGTATGATTTGAAGTGAGCGAGAGTTAGATCGTCGAGTTTTCCCATTTTTGCCAGAAGCATCCTCTCCTTCATCCTGGTCAGCATTTCCTTCAACCCTTCCCTGACGTAATTGACGTCGTATGCGTTCAACATGAGGGTGTAATCTTTTGAGTATCCGTATGCTTTCTTGATGGGGTCGTCGTCCCTTTCTATGATGAACGCTCCGTGCATACCCGACTGCATGTGAAGCACAGTCCCGAAATGGCAGTGGTAGAAGTGAGTTCCGTATGGGATCGCTCTGAATTCGTAAACGAACGTTTCTCCCGGCTTAACCGGAGGCTGTGTGACGAAGGGCACTCCATCCATTTCGTAGGGCACTTCCAGCCCGTGCCAGTGGATGGTGTGGTTGAGAGGGGTGTCGTTCTTGAAATAAACCCTGACCCATTCCCCCTCTTTGACTCTGATTTCAGGACCGGGTATCTGCTTGTTGAACGCGAGCATGTGGACCCGAACTCCCGGGATGATTTCGTGCTCGAAAATGGTAACGTCGATGTTGAATTCTCTGTATCTGGTGTGTTTGGTTGGGGTGTTGTAGCTCCTTATGTCTTTTGGTTTTTCCGTTTCTGTCCAGGCCAGTCCCGGCGCGGCGCTGCCGGCGACAATCGTGAACAGGCTGGATTTCAAAAAGTTTCTTCTGGTTATAAGGAGAGACATCTCATCCTCCGAGAACTGAGGTATTGCGCCTCTTTGAAGGGGCATCCTGTATTTTTAGTAAAGTTTATTACTTTAAGGCTGTTTTCTCAATAAGAAGTATATTTTTTCAGGACTTTGAAGCGGTGTCGTGGCAGGAACGATAGAGGTTTTCTGGATTCGCAAGGCATCGGTTATAATGGACCTTGGATTCTCGGGTATCGATATTGGTGAAAACAATTTTTGAAAGGAGGAGGGCATGAAGAGAGGGAAATTCCTGATTGTCATCATTGCTTCTTTAGCATTTCTCATCACGGGAGTCTTCCAGAGTCCGGCTTCGGCGGGCATGAAGTTTTTCACCATCGGCACGGGCGGGGTGACAGGAGTCTACTATCCGACCGGCGGCGCAATAGCCAGAATCGTAAACGCCAAGAAGAAAGAATACGGAATGAGACTTACCGTCGAATCGACGGGCGGCTCGGTCTACAATATCAACGCCATAATGTCGGGTGACCTCGACTTCGGCATCGTTCAATCCGACCGCCAGTATCAGGCGTATTACGGCTCCGAAAACTCCGAGTGGGCTGGGAAGCCCCAGAAGGATTTGAGGGCGATATTTTCGATCCACCCGGAGATGGTGACCCTCGTTGCTGCGGTGGACTCGGGAATAAAGAGCGTAAAAGATTTGAGGGGCAAGAGGGTGAATATTGGAAATCCCGGCTCCGGGCAGAGGCAGAATTCGATCGACGTGCTCACAGCTTTCGGGATCGATTACAAAAAAGACATCGTCGCTGAAGGATTGAAGGCGGCAGAAGCTCCTGGAATGCTTCAGGACGGCAGGCTCGACGCTTTCTTCTACACGGTGGGGCACCCCTCCGGAGCCATAAAGGAGGCTACGAGCGGGACCAGGAAGGTGAGGTTCATACCCATCGTTCTGCCGGACGAGTTTTACAGGAAGTTTCCTTATTACGCGCCTTCGAAAATTCCGGTATCACTGTATCCCAAGGTGGAGAACAAAGAGGATGTTCCAACCTTCGGCGTGAAGGCGACACTGGTGACGTCGGCAAAGATGGAGGACAAATACGTCTACTACCTGGTGAAGGAAGTTTTCGAGCGGTTCGATGAGTTCAAGAAGATGCATCCTGCTTTCGCGGTGCTCACCAAGGAGAGCATGCTCGAGGGTCTGTCGGCTCCCATACACCCTGGGGCGCTCAAGTATTACAAAGAGATAGGACTCGTAAAGTAGTGTGACGGATATCAGTGGCGGCAGGAGTTTGATCTTTCCTGCCGCTTTTTTTGTCTTTTATGATTGTTCGTCCTGCTCCAGCGAAGACGAGGAGGCTGTTTTCGAGTGGTGGAGAGGAAACGTGAAGGAACGTTTGGGAACGGAAACCCTGATGTCGTCGTTTTGAACGAAGAGGCGACGGAAGAAGCACGCAGGATCGCAGAAGGGGAAGAGGCGGGATACAGGAATCCGTCGGGATGGCAGAGATTCCTCATCCCTCTGGTTGCCGTGTCCTGGTGCCTCTTCCAGCTTTCCATTGCCAGCTGGCTGCTTCTGAATTCGGTTTACGTGAGGGCGATTCATCTCGGTTTCGCGATGCTTCTTGCGTTTTTCTGCTTTCCGGCGAAGAAAAAGCCGGCGAGAGGTTTCCTTTCATTCCTATCGGAAAGAGGCAGGATCCCCTGGCTGGATATGATCCTCGCGCTTGCCGCATGTCTTTCCGCCCTGTACCTGTGGATAGACTATGAAGGAATAATGGGTAGATACGGGGCGCTCGCGACGCGGGACATCGTTATCGGCGCCATTCTCGTGATTCTTCTCCTGGAAGCGGTGAGAAGAGTGGTGGGTCCTGCTCTCACGGTCATCGCCTGCTTTTTCACGTTATATGTGTTTTTCGCCGAGCACATGCCCGAGGCCTTCGCATTCAAGAGTGCCAGCCTCGCCAAGTATATAGACAAGATTGCTCTGTCTACTGAGGGAATATACGGAATTCCGCTCGACGTTTCCGCATCGGTGGTGTTTTTGTTCGTTTTGTTCGGGGCGATGCTGGAGAAGGCAGGTGCCGGCAAGTTTTTCATCGATGTTGCATTGAGCCTGCTTGGACGCTTCAAGGGAGGTCCCGCGAAGGCGGCGATAGTGGGGTCGGGACTTACTGGGCTCGTGTCAGGTTCTTCAATAGCGAACATAGTAACCACGGGGACGTTTACCATTCCGTTGATGAAGAAGGTCGGGTATCCACCTACCAAGGCTGCGGCGATAGAGGTGGCTGCGAGCACCGACGGTCAGCTGGCACCGCCGATAATGGGTGCTGCAGCGTTCATCATAGCAGAGTATCTTAGTGTTCCTTACCTGGACGTTGTGAAGGCTGCGGCGATTCCCGCTTTCGTTTCCTACGCCACCCTCTTCTACCTGGCTCACATCGAGGCTTCCAAGCTTGGGTTGAGAGGACTGACGAAGGACGAACTTCCGAGGTTTTTCAAGGTGTTGAAGTCGGGACTTCACTACCTTATCCCGATCGGTGTCCTCGTATACGAGCTCGTCGTTCCCCGTCATTCCCCCGAACTCGCGGCGTTTCGGGCGATTGTCGTTCTTTTCTTCGTTATGGTGCTCCAGCATCCCGTAAGAAGGCATCTCAGGGGAGAGCCGATTCTGCCGGGGGTCGTTCAGGGGCTCGACGAAGTTCTAAGAGCAATGATCTCCGGCGGTCGAAACATGGTGACGGTGGCTGTCGCCACGGCAGGAGCCGGAATCATCGTCGGTGTTGTGACCATGGGAATCGGTGGAATCATCACCGAGGTGGTGGAATACATTTCCGGCGGAAACATATTCGCTCTTGTTACTATAACGGCGATAGCCAGCCTGATTTTGGGGATGGGACTTCCCACCACTGCTACCTACATAGTCATGGCCGCTTTGACGGCTCCTATAATCGTCGAGGTGGGAGCTGCGAACGGTTTCATCGTTCCTCTCATTGCGGCTCACCTGTTCTGTTTTTATTTCGGCATTCTCGCAGACGATACTCCCCCTGTGGGGCTCGCAGCCTATGCGGCTGCCGCGATAGCAAAGTCTCCTCCCATTCCCACAGGAATCCAGGGGTTTCTTTACGACATCAGGACTGCCCTCATCGCTTTCATGTTCATATTCAACCACGACCTGATTCTTCACGGGATAAACAGCTGGGTGCTGGCAGGACTCATATTCGCGACTGCCTGCGTCGGCAATTTCGCCTTTGCTTCCGCGACCCAGGGCTGGTTCACATACAGGAATAAGTGGTATGAAATTCCGCTGTTTTTGGCCGTCAGCTTTCTGATGATGCAGCCCCACTATGTGGCAAAGTTCCTAAACCTCCCGTCTCCCTATTACTCGTGGCTCGCGGGGCTTGCTCTGTTTGGGGGAATTTATATGAATCAGAAAAGGCGGCGCAGAGAAGAAGAGGCGACCGTGAGAGCGCCTGAACCGCCAACTTCCAGCCTCTGAGCAACCTGACAACCGAACCACCGGGCCACAGATCCTCCGAACCACAGAACCGGTGAACCTCCGAACCTCGGAGGCACCGAGCTTTTGTGGTGGAATGCGGTAATTCGGGTTTCGGATGGATTGCGGAATGGTTTCATCTTGTTGTGTTGAGATCCCATATTCGGTGGGACGAGTGGTTCGTAGTTGAGCGGTAGCGTATTTGCGAGAAAAAGGTTTTCGCACAACCACGCAACCACTCAACTACGTTAACCACGGACCAGAAGGGTCCTCTCAATTAACCTCCCGCGCAAAGCTTCTTGATCGTTTCCGGGTCGGGTCCTCCGCTTGTGCAGCACGGGGAAAGTTTTCCTTCCACCACGACCGCCGGGATAGCACGAATTCCCAGCTCTCTCGCCCTCTCTTCGTTTTCTTTCTTTCGCACGTCGAGAACGGAGATTTCGCAGAGCTCGCACCCGATGTTTTCGACCATTTTCACGGTCTCCTCGCACAGAAAGCAACCAGCTGTGAAGATTTCAATTCTTTTTCTCTCACTCATGATCTGTACCTCCTTTGTGTTTTTCTTGCCTTCGAAATTCCTTTGAGTCGATTACAGTGTAAGTCCTGAACTGCAGTACGGAGTCAAGGGGAAAATTCTGCCGATTGCGTAGCGGCGGGGACCTGCCCCCTTTGGAACCCCCCTGTTTGTTTATCAGATGGTCCGTGGTTATTGTGGTTGTGTGGTTGTGT
>CAYSCN010000045.1:0-11910 GCA_964429585.1 uncultured bacterium
TTATAAATGTCAGGGCAAACATTACGAGTTTAAATTCGAAATTCAAAGCACGAAACCCTAAACAAATTCGAATATCGAAATCTAAATGACCGAAACGGGCTAAAGAGTGGTTCGAGGATACGTGGTTGTGTGGATGCGTGTTTGCGTGGAAGTTCACGCAGCTACCCATCCACGCAACTACCCAACTACGCACCTACGAACCATCACTCCGTGTGTGTTTTGAACATTTGTATTTCGGATTTGTTTCGTCCTTCGGATTTAGAATTCGTGCTTTAAATAAGCGGAGGCTCGGCTGTTCTGAGGTTCGGAGCTTCGGTGGCTCGGAACATTACCTTCCTTGACAAACCAATTTTCCCATAACTATGATTACATTCTAATGTGAAGTTTCTGGTGATTCGAAATTAATCGAAGACGGGACTGCCTTGGCATCTCACGCGTTTCTAAATCCCGAAAACCTTGTATCTTATGGGTTTAAGGATTGTATCCTCTGCGATGTGGAGAACAAGGGGGAAGAAAAGAGGTGTAGAAACTGTTCCGGTAGGGTAAACGCAAGGGACAAATTGCTCTGGGAGCTTGGGAAGGAGCGCATCAAAAAAGTGGCTTCTATCCTTTCCCTGATCTACCCCGGGCTTGGCCATTTTTACTCCGGCAGGTATCTTCTGGGAGTTTTCTGGGCGTCTTTCATACCCCTTTCTCTGGGACTGGTGATCAATACATGGCAGGGACTCAATTGGGGACATCTGGTTCTTTTTGCTACTTATGGATTGATATGGTTTCTCGCGTACCTCGATGCCAGGAGGGGGTTCGACGAGAGAAAAGCCCCTTGTGAAAGCGCTTGCCCTTCACACCTCAACGTTCCCGATTACATTGCCCTGGTAAGAGAAGGAGACCCTCTTGCGGCCCTTTCTTTGATTCACGAGAAGCTTCCGTTCGCGTCGATTTGCGGGAGGATATGTCCTCACCCTTGCGAGCAGGCCTGCGTTAGAAATGAACTCGGGGATCCGATTGCGATTGCGGCGATCAAGAGGTTTGCTGCAGACAGAGCTTACCCGAAAAAAATCTCTCCTGGTATTGGTGTGGATGAAGGAAGCGGAACAAAAAAAGTAGCGATAATTGGAGGAGGACCTGCAGGCCTGAGTGCTGCCAATACGCTCGCGATTCTGGGAGTCAAACCGGTAGTTTTCGATGAGAGAGAGGAACCTGGGGGGACGATGGTTTCTGCCATACCGATTTTCAGGCTCCCGAAAGAATCCCTGAGAGATGACATCGAGTTCATTCTCAAAAGAGGCGTCGAATTTCGTGGTAGGGTCAGGGTGGGGGAAGACGTGGATTTCGAAGATATCCTGAGTTCGGGAGAGTTCGACGCAGTGTTGATCAGTGTTGGGGCGTCGACTCCAGTGAGGCTTCCCATGGCGGGGGACGAGTCTCAGGGATTCTTCGATGCCCTAACGTTTCTTGAGAGGGCAAACAGGGGAGAGAAGATCCCTGTTGGAGAGAGGGTCGTGGTCGTGGGTGGCGGAAACGTGGCGATGGATGTGGCCAGGATGGCACTGAGGCTCGGTGTAAGGGACGTGACTATTGCCTGCCTCGAGAAGCGGCAGGAGATGCCGGCGTTTCCCTGGGAGATTGAGGAGGCGCTGGAAGAGGGAGCGAAGCTCTTAGATGGTATCGCGGTCAGAAAGTTTTTCATCATGAGAAACAGGGTCGCAGGGTTCGAAGCGCTGGAGGTCGATAGGATAGAGTTCGACAGGGAGGGCAGGATAAATCCCATAACCGTGCCGGGAACCGAGTTCGAGGTCAATTGCGACACCGTCATCATGGCAATCGGGTCCAGGGCGGACATGTCATTCGTTCCCGGCAAATACTCTTTGAAAGTGGTGGATGAAATCCACGGTGTGGCCAGGTTGATTTTCAGGGACAAAAAATATAAAATCCCGATTTACGTATGCGGCGACTGCGTCAAGGGTCCTTCGACGGTCGTCGAGGCTTCGGCATCGGGAAGATACGCCGCGCTGAATATTTTCGCCCGCATTTCCGTCGAAGAGATCAGAAAGGTCAAGTTCAAAGACAATTATGCTAGGAAAAACGAACCTCAGGTCGAAGACAGCGAATGGTTGAGAAAGAGGATACCGATGGAGAGGTTGAGGCCGGATGAGGCAGTGAGGAGCTTCGATGAAGTGGAAAAAGGGTATAGTGAGGTCGGCGTGAGGAGAGAGTGTGAAAGGTGCGCCAGATGTAACCTTTTTCTCTAAACCAACAAAACAACCAAAAGGAGGTGCTCAGGTATGAAGAAGAAGTTGGCGGCACTAATTGCGGTGGTTTTTGCGGTCGTGGCTGTTTCTACGGTGGTTTTCGCGGTGGACAATGGTCCAGAGACTATCGTCATCGACAACATTCAGAAGAAGAAGCCGGCGGTTACGTTCCCTCACAGAAAGCATCAGGAGATGCTCAAAGATTGCAAAATCTGCCACCACAAGGCGAAAGAGGGAGAGCAGCCGAAATCCTGCGCCGAGTGTCACGGAAAGGTGAAGGAGGCTCCGAAGTTCAAAAAAGCGATGCACAAAAAGTGCAGGGATTGTCACAAGAAAGAGAAAGCTGCCGGCAAGAATCCGCCGACAAAGTGCAACCAGTGCCACAAGAAGTAAGGGGGTTCGAGGGGGCGGTTGCACCGCCCTCTTTTTTTGTCTTTTTACGGGTCAAAATTATGTATACAGTATACATAGTCTTTGGTTATAATTTATCGATATACCTATCTTCGATAATGAGAGGTTCTTTCAGTTATGTCTAAGAATCGCAGTGAATCTTTTGGTCAGAAGGTATGGAAGTTCTTTTCTTCTCTCAGGCTTGCAATACCGGTTCTCATAATAATGGCGGTTGCCTCGATTTTCGGGACCATAATCGAGCAGAACAAGCCTATCGAGCATTACAGAAAGTTTTACAGTGAAGGCACCATTAAAATTCTCTCCAAGCTTGGTCTGTTCGACATGTACCATTCCTGGTGGTTTCTGCTCCTTTTGGTTCTGTTTGCCATCAACCTCACGTGCTGCACGATCGATAGACTTCCAAACGTATTCAAGATCATAAAAAACCCGAAGAAAACGCTAGATGGAGGGCTCGAAAAAAGCCTTTCACTGATTCACAGATGGAAAAAGAAGGGGACTATTCAGGATCTGAAGGATAAATATGAGGATGCGCTGGCGAAAGTTTTCTCCAGGCCGGTGGAGACTTTCAACTCGGATGTTCTCCACCTATACGCGGAGAAGGGAGCTTTTTCGCGCTTCGGGGTGTATATAACACACGCGAGCATTCTGATAATATTGATAGGCGCCATTATCGGAAACGTGTGGGGATTCAAGGGGTATGTGAACATAGTAGAAGGCGACCAGATATCCAGGGTTCAGACAAGAGGCGGAAAAGGGATAGTCGATCTGGGTTTTGCGGTCAGGTGCAACAAATTCTGGATCGAATATTACCCGAACGGTACTCCAAAGGAATATTATTCTGACTTGAGCGTGATAGAGAATGGGAAAGAGGTCAAAAGGGAAGTGATAGAGGTTAACTCGCCTTTGAGATACAAGGGAATTTGGTTTTACCAGTCCAGTTATGGGACTGCCGGGGCGTCCAGTATAACCGTGGACGTGAGGAAGAGCTCGGACGGCTCTCTCGTTAAACGCCTGACACTGCTTCCGAACAAGAAAATCAAAGTGGAAAAAGTGGGAACGATATCCGCCATAGATTATGACCCGAACCTGCAGGGATTCGGTCCTGCATTGAGGGTGGAACTGGACAAGGACGACGGAGGGCACAGGTCTTTCTGGATTTTCCAGAACTTCCCTGATTTCGACAAGAGAAGACAGGAGCCATATTACCTGGTATTTTCCGGGATAGACACGATTTACTACACAGGACTTCAGGTGGCAAAAGACCCCGGGGTAAACGTTGTGTGGCTCGGGTGTGCCCTTCTGGTTATCGGGATAATCATAGCGTTTTTCGGTTCTCACAAGAGAGTCTGGTTGAGAATGTCTCCTCTCAAAGACGGCAGAGTGGAACTTGTGCTGGCGGGCACCGCGAATCGCAACAGGCTTGGTTTCGAGAAGGTGTTTCAAAGGATAAAGGAGGAGTTGAGCAAGCTGTGACCCCACTTCCTGTTATAATAAGAACAATTATTAACAAGAAAAGTTTTTCAAGGAGTTTGTCATGGGACAGCTGAATGTAAAATTTTTCGATCTTGCCATGATTCTTTACGGAATTGCTTCGGTTTTCTACATCATTTACCTTTACACCAGGAAAGAGGGAGTGGGAAAGCTTGCTTTTGTCGTCACGGTAGTCTCGGGTGTTTCATCGACTGCCGCCATAATTATCAGGTGGATTGAGTCATACAAGCTCGGTATTGGGAGAATCCCCATCACGAACCTTTACGAGTCACTGGTCTTTTTTGCCTGGGCGGTGGTTGTTTTTTACGTATTCGTGGAACTCAAATACAAAAACAGGACATTCGGCGCTTTCGTCATGCCGATAGCGTTCTTCACGATGTTGTTTGCAACCACAACCGAGAGCTCTATAGAGCCTCTCGTGCCAGCGTTGCAATCGTACTGGCTTCACATACACGTGATCACTTGCTTCATAGGTTATGCGGCGTTTGCTGTGTCATGTGGGATAGCGGTGATGTACCTCTTGAAAGAGTCTCAGGAGCGTAAGGGGATTTCAAAGGGAATAGTGGGAATGTTTCCTTCGTCGAAGGTTCTCGATGAAATAGTATACAAGGCTGTCATAGTGGGATTTCCCTTCCTCACAGCTGGCATCATTACGGGCGCTGCGTGGGCGAATTACGCGTGGGGTACATATTGGTCATGGGACCCCAAAGAAACCTGGTCGTTGATAGTTTGGCTAATATACGCTGCCTTTCTGCATGCGAGAGTGACCAGAGGGTGGTATGGCAGGAGGACGGCGATACTCTCGATCGTCGGATTTTTGGCGACGATTTTCTGCTACCTGGGAGTGAATCTGGTTCTCTCCGGATTGCACAGTTACGGTGGTTCTTGATATAGATAAGCAGTTATCTTCGCAAACAGAAGGTGGGGGGTGAATGATGTCAGGAAGAATCAGGTTTCTTCTCTCTGTAATTTCGGTGGTCGGTTTGTTGTTGTTGGCTTCTGGCGGGGTGGCGCGTGCAGATTCGTGCGTCAGCGCAAAGTGCCACTCCAATATGGGTAAGGCAGATTACGTGCACGGGCCTGTCGGCGCGGGGCAGTGCGTTGTCTGCCACACCAAGGGGGCAAAGGGGCACCCGACCAAGCGCCCGGAGAAAGATTTCAAGTTTCCTGCCAAGGGAAAGTCTCTTTGTTATATGTGTCACCAGAACAAGGAAGAGGAGGAATTCGTTCACACGCCGGTTGGAAAGGGGCAGTGCGTGGCCTGCCACGATCCTCATCAGTCGAATGCTCCGAAACAGCTGAAGGCTGAGACTGTGAGTGCACTATGCTTCAAGTGCCACGAGAACAACAAGACGGTGAAAAAATACGTGCACGGTCCGGTTGCGTCGGGTGACTGCATAGTCTGCCACAATCCTCATTCCTCGCCTTACAAGTACAATCTGGAGGCGGAGGGGACCGAGCTTTGCTTCCTCTGCCACGAGGACAGAAAAGCTGAGTTCACCAAGAAGTACGTTCACAAACCGGCGAAGAAAGATTGTCTCAATTGTCACGACCCGCACAATACGGACTACCAGTACCAGCTGAAGGCAGAGGGGATGAACTTGTGCTTCAGGTGTCACAAGAAAATAGCAAAATGGGTCAAAGAGGCTAAATACCAGCACGGAGCTCTCAAGAAAGGAACGTGCACCGTTTGTCACACGCCTCACTCGTCGAACTATCCGAGGCAGCTCAAGCACGCGGCGAAGGATATTTGTTACTCGTGCCACACGGATATGGGCAACAAGGTTAGAACTTCGAAGTACTTGCACGGGCCGGTTAAGCAAAACGATTGCTACGCGTGCCACAATCCGCATGGTTCGAACAACCCGAAGATTCTCAAGAAATACTTCCCGGCCGAATTCTACAAGCCTTACAAGACCGACAACTATGCACTGTGCTTCGGCTGTCACAACAAGGACATCGCGCTTGACAGGATAACCACCAGGCTCACCAATTTCAGAAATGGCGACCTGAACCTCCACTACGTGCACGTCAACAAGAAGAAGGGGCGTTCCTGCAAAGCGTGCCACGAGGTCCACGCGGGTGATCAGCCCAAGCACATAAGACGAGAAGTCCCGTTCGGGAAGATGTGGATGCTGCCTGTCAAATACACCAAGACGAAGACCGGCGGGAAGTGCAACGTGGGATGCCACAAGCCGAAGGCTTACGACAGGAAAAAGCCGGTTGTCAATAAGTGACGGGACAATTGGGCAGTGAACGACCACGAAGGAAGGAGCCCGCTATGCGAAAGATGAGGTCTGGAGCGCTACTCGGTTTGTTATTCTTAGTTCTCGGGCTGGTCGCTTTCACTGTGACTGCGTCGTATGGCGCAACGTTCAGGAACGTAAACGAGGGGGCAAAAGCCCCCTCTTTCAAGGTGAAGACCCCCGACGGCTCGGAGTTAGTGATCGAGCCTGCAGATGGCAACTTGAAGGCAGTTTTTTTCCTCAAGCTCAGTCAGGAGAGCTCGCGGAATCTCGTAAGAGACGCGAAGAAATTCTGCGAAGAAGTGGCAGACAAGGAAGTGAGGTGTATTTACATCTTTTCCTACTCGGATGCGCCGGAAGATGTGGCAAGGTTTGTTGAAGAGGTCGGGTTGAAGGGCATTGTCGGTATCGATGCGGATGGGGACGCGTACGAAAAATATGGACTCTTTGTTTTTCCAGCTACTGCCCTTATAAAGGAAGATGGAACCCTTGCTTTCGAGTACTCGTCTTATGACCTCACGTATGCCGATGTCGTAGGAGGTGAACTGAAGGTTCTGGCTGGAGTCATGACTGAGGAGGAATATCAGAAACTGGTCAAGCCGCCCGAAGGCGTGGAGAAAACCGACGCGCAGAAAGAAGCCGACAGGCTCGTAAAACTGGGGAAGAGGCTCGCTTCGAGAGGCCTTTACGACAGGGCGGCGGAAAAGTTCAAAGAAGCCGTCGAAAAGGACCCGACGAACGCTTACGCGAAAACACTCTACGGTGAGTCGCTTGCCAGGTCGGGCAAGGCGGAGGAAGCGGTAAAAATTTTCGACGAGGTCTTGAGAGACAATCCTCTTGACAAGGAAGCGAAGCTGGGAAAGGGAATTGCCCTGATTTTCAAGGGCGATTACGACGGAGCTATTGAGATTCTCACCGGTGTTGCGTCATTGAACCCCAGGCCGGAAAGAGCGTATTACTGGCTTGGAGTTGCCCACGAGAAAAAGGGGGAATTTGAAAAGGCGGTCAAATATTACAGAAAAGCCCTGAAGAGGTTTGTGGGGGAGAAATGAGTTTGAACAGTGTCTCCTGGAAGTTGAAGTTTGCGTTTTTCGCTCTTTCAATCATTATTGTTTCTGCTTTTTTGGTGGCAGAATCGGGAGCATCTACGATAACCATAATTCATCCCCGAGATGGTTCTACCCTTCCTCCGGCGAAATACACTTTGATAGGAAAAGTGAACGGAGCAAAAAGAGGGAAGGTCAAAGTTTATGTCGGCAGGAAGAAGTACCTCTTCAAAGTGAACGGAAGCGGAGTTTTCTTCGGTGAAATTGACCTTAGAAAGGGTTCCTGGGTGACCATTGTCGCACCCTCCGGAGATACGGTGAAAGTTTCTTATAGAGTGAGGCGTGGCGCAACCTACCGGAGGCACCTGGATGAAGCAGGTTGCGGTGACTGCCACAATAAGGACCTGAGCGTTCAGTTCCCGGAGGATATCAACTGCTACTCTTGTCATGACAGAAAGGACGAGAGCAAGTTCGTGCATGGTCCCATTGGAGGGGGGGCGTGTTCCATATGTCATGATCCTCACGGTTCAGGGAGGAAGTCCCTTTTGAGGGCGGAAGTCAGAGAGATGTGCGTATCATGCCATGATCAGGAGTCTTCCAAGAAGCATATAAACGCTAAGAAGAACAGAAAGTGCAACAGGTGTCACAACCCTCATGGTGGAAACGACCAGTTTTTCCTGGAGAGAAGGAGATGAGGCGCAACAGGTATTTCGAAATAGCGATTCCCGCCATAATAATTATTACCTTTATGCTGTTCATTTCACACGCGGTGGGGGCTTTCAACAATTTGAGCGAGGGGATGGAAATTCCGGATATGACGCTCAAAGCCCTGGATGGGAGCGAGGTTTCCATCAAATCGGTTGGAGAAAATCAGGTGGGGATAATTGTCTTCTTCGCCACCTGGAGCGAGAGATCTCTGAAGGAGCTATCGGATTTGAAGGAGCTCCGGGAAGAGTTGAAAGACAAGGGCGTTTCTATCGTGGCTGTTAACGTGGACCACGAGCACTTAACCGCTGAAGACCTTGAAAGGATAAGGTCGAAGGTAGAAGAACTGGATCTGCCATTTCCGGTTTTAATAGACGAGGGCCTCAACGCTTTCAGATCGTTTGGGGTTGTTGCGGTGCCCTCCACGGCAATAGTGGGCAAAGGTGGCGTGCTCAAAGAGGCGGTGAACGGGTATCCCACGTTTGCGAAAATGGAGATAAAAGACAAGGTCGAAATACTTTTGGGCATCAAGAAACCGGAAAAAGAGATTGCCGAAAAAGAGACAGGGTACAAACCTAAAAGAGAAGCTCTCCTGAATTACAACCTTGGGAGAAGGCTGTACGGATTCGGTATGCTAAGGAAGGCCGAAAGAAAGCTTAAAAAGGCTGTCTCAGTCGATGATAAGTTTGTCAAACCCCTTGTGCTGCTAGGCAAGATATATCTCGAGCTGGCCCATAAAAAGAAAGCGTATCTGATCAAGGCAAAGAAAGCATTCGAGAAGGCTTTGGAAATTGCACCTGATGATGAGGGAGCGAAGACCGGATATGCCCTTTATATGGTCAGAAAGGGCAACTTGAAAGAGGCAGAGAAGCTGGTTGATGAAGTGATATCGGCAAATCCTGGATACACCCACGCTCTTGTGATCAAGGCTCTGGTTCTCGGGAAAAAGAATGATCTGAAGGGTGCGGAGAAAATGGCTGCAGAAGCTGTCAGCCTTTCTCCCATGGACCCGGAAATTCTGGCTCTTGCGGGATACGCTCTGGACTCGGCGAAAGATTGCGAGAAAGCGTGTGAGTATTACAGGAAAGCAGGGGAGAAGATGGGATATTGAATTGACGAACCACCGAACCACCGAGCCTCCGAGGCACCGAAACTCAGAGCCTGTGGTATTTCGGAATTCGGATGTCGGAATGCGGAATTTGGCAAATTCGAAATTCTAAATACGAAGCACGAAACAAATTCGAATGTCAAAATACCAATGACCGAAACGTGGAGAGAATATGGTTCGTGGATACGTGTTTGCGTGGCTGTGTGATTGTGTAAAATTCAACGCAACTACTCAACCACTCAACCACGCAACTACGATAACTACATTAGCTACGTTAACCACGGACCATCGTTTTGACCATTTGGACATTCGAATTTCTTCATAAGGGGTGAAAGGATGCTTCGCAAAGCCATTTTCATCGCCGTTGCGATCCTGATGATTACGATGCTCGCATACGGTATTATGGGCGGCGAGCCGGGGGAGACGCTTTTCAACGGCGCGATGCTTTGACTGTCCTGCATCGGGGTCGGGTGACCCCCTGGGATGGTTAAATTGGTTCGAACCTCCGAACCGCCGAGGCTACGAGCCTCCGAAGCTCAGAGCCTGCGGTATTTCGGAATTCGGATGTCGGAATGGGGAATGGTTCGATTGCGGAGTGCGGATTTCGGATTGTGGAGTGTAGGGTTTTACATTCCGCAATCTGCATTCCCCAATCGGCACTCGAAAGATTCCGCAATCCGCAATCTGAAATCCGCATTACCACATGCACCTTCGGAGGCTCCGAGGTTCGGAGGTTCAGAATTATAATGTGGGGAGACGTTTTTTGAAGTTCCTGAAGCGTCGCATATTCCAGCTTATAGGTACATTCGGTTCAAACGGGTATTTCAAGGGTATCTTCACAGGTACCCTGTATCAGGGGTCCCTGAAGAGCTTCTGTGTTCCTGTTCTCAATTGCTACGCTTGCCCCAACGCCCTTTTTTCCTGTCCAATAGGGACGATTCAGCACTTCATGGTGACCGGGCGTTTCCCGTTTTACGCTCTGGGAACGCTCGGGGTGGTTGGGTCCGCGGTGGGCAGGATGACGTGCGGCACGTTGTGTCCCTTTGGCTTTCTCCAGGACATGCTCTACAAGTTCAGAACGTACAAGTTTGGAATTCCTCAGTTTTTGAGGTATTTCAAATACATCGTCCTCGCTTCACTCGTGTTTGCCATTCCCTACTGGACACACGAAAACTGGTTTTCCAAGCTTTGTCCTATGGGGACCCTGATAGCGGGACTGCCCTGGGTTACCATGAACCTGAACGTGAGATCCATGATAAGGTACATGTTCTGGATAAAGATAGCCATCCTGTTATTTTTCATGACAACGTCTGCGATGACGAAAAGACCGTTCTGTCGGGTGGTCTGCCCTCTGGGAGCCATTTTCTCGATATTCAACAAGGCGAGTTTCCTGAAGCTGGAGTGGAACGCCGATACCTGTACGAGGTGCGGGAAGTGCCAGAAGATATGTCCGGTGGATATCAGAGTCGACAGGGAAGCCAACTCGATAGACTGTGTCCGGTGCCTCGATTGCACCAGATGTCCAAGCGTCAAGCTCACCACGGTTTTCACTAAAGATCCGTTCAAAAAATCCGAAAAGGTGGTAGGTCTCCCCGGGAGAGAAATGGAGGAAGAGGTAGCAACCAGGTGAAAAAGTCTTTCTGTTTCTCGATCTTGCTGGCGCTGCTCGTTTTGCCGTGTTTCTCGTGGGCGTCGGTGACGGTTATATATCCTCCTGACAAATTTCTTGCAGGCGGAAAGGTGATAGCGGTCTACGGATACGTGGATGAGCCTGGGGCCGTGAAAATTGAAGTGAATTTTCTGAGGAAGCAGACGGTGGAAGCAGAGGGATTTTTCAGTGCCGAGGTCGAGCTTTTCCCCGGACTCAACGTGCTGAAGGTTGGTAATGAAACGCTTAAGGTTTTCTACATCGCCGGGACGAAGCTAGAGAAGTTTACTTTCAAGACTCAGGCGGGTGAGATAGAGTTTAAATCTTACAATATGCACCCGGCGCTGGAAGAGGGGTGTGATTCCTGCCACTCTCTCGAGGACGGAGATATAGAAATTCCTTCAGACCTGAAGGAAACGTGTTTTGGCTGTCATGACGATTTCACCAGGAATGAGGATGGAGAGGAGCTCGAATATGTCCACGGGCCAGTTGCGGAAGGAGAGTGTCTTGCTTGCCACAATCCGCACTATTCTGAAAACAGGAAGCTCTTGAACGCCTGGCCTCCGGGAGAGCTGTGCGTTCAGTGTCACGATGACAAGGACCCCCGGGAGCTGGAAGAAGGTGAGACCGTCCACGAGCCGGTAAAGGAGCTTCTTTGTTCCGATTGCCACAGTCCCCACGCTTCTCCCTATGAGTATCAGCTTGTCAGGAAAGGAAACGCTCTGTGCAGGGGGTGTCACACGTCGTTTCATTCCAACCACAGAAGGGCTGAGGCGAGAAGACCCACAACTCAGATTCCCGATGATTTCCCGAGAAACGGTGATGATTTTGCGTGTCTCGGCTGTCACAAACCACACTTCTCCGAAAACCCCAGGCTGTTCAGGAAATCGGAATCCAAGCTATGCTTCACGTGCCATAAACTGTAGGCGCCCGATGGCACGAGCCTCGGCGGTTCTCCAAATTGACACCCTGGACCTGCTGTTGTATTAGTTAATTCAACCTG
>CAYSCN010000045.1:12010-13550 GCA_964429585.1 uncultured bacterium
GCGGTTCTCCAAATTGACACCCTGGACCTGCTGTTGTATTAGTTAATTCAACCTGATCCGGAGAACCGATTTTTATGAGAAGTGTGATCCGTTCCATATTTACCAAGATGACCGTGACCATCGGGGTAACTCTGGTGCTTATCCTCTCCCTCACCGCAAAATATCTGGACAGGGTCCAGAGGGAGCGGGCGCTGGAGGAGGTCAAGACGAAAGCTATCATTCTCACGAAAGCGGTGAAGAAGGCGATAGTCATTTCGATGGAATCGGGTCAGGTGGAATCGCTCACCTCGATTTTTCACACCGTTGGTTCCCTGCCCGGAGTCGAGAAGATGAGGGTCTTTAACGAGGAGGGAATCATACTTTACTCTGCCCGCCTAGATGAGATAGGAAAACTCACAGAAGAGCTGGACTATGCCATATACAGGTCCCCGGAACGTTCTGCTCCGTTTCAGAGCAGGGACACCGGGAGAAGATCTTTTTGTATGGTCGAGCCGATAGAAAATCAGCCGAAATGTTACGGATGTCACGACAAGACGCAGGAGGTGCTGGGGGTTCTGGACGTGTGTCTGTCCATGGAAGATACGTTGATGAGTATAGACAAGAACAAAGAGACCCTCTACAGGTCGATTTTGATAGCTATTTTGCTGACGGGGGGGCTTTTGAGCTTCATTTTCAGGCGCTTTGTAAATCGACCCATCGAGGAGTTGTTGAAAGCAATGGAGAAGGTTGAGGCAGGAGACCTGAGCGTGAGAGTGAGGGTGAGGTCCCGGGACGAGCTCGGGACCCTTGCGGGTTCCTTCAACAGGATGATAGAGAGACTCGAGAAGGCCCAGAAAGAGCTGGAGAAGCTTCACCACAGGCAGCTTTTAAGGGCGGACCGGCTTGCATCTTTGGGGGAGATGGCAGCGGGAATCGCTCATGAAATCAAAAATCCTCTGGCCGGGATATATGGCGTAACACAGGTTCTCATGCGGGAGTTCCCGGAGGGCGACCCGAGGCACGATGTCATAAGGGAGATGGTGGAGCTCGTAAAACGACTCGATAACACGATAAAAAATCTTTTGAATTTCGCCAGGTACACGGAGCCGGAGTTCGTTCCGACGAATGTAAACGACGTGATAGAGAAGGTGATCTTCTTTGTGAAACAGATTCCCGAAGGGAAAAAAGCGAAGTTCTTAAGGGAATTTGACCCGGCGATGGAGGAAATCGATCTGGATGCGGAGCAGATGAAGCAGGTTTTTCTGAACTTATTCCTCAATTCCCTCCAGGCGAAACCGGACGGATGCGAGATAACCGTCAAGACGTACAGGGAGACCCCCCCGGGCTTTCTCGAGGGAATACCCAGGAAGAATTACGTGATGATCACCGTTTCCGACAACGGTCCGGGGATACCCCCAGACAGGGTATCCAAGATATTTCAGCCGTTCTACACGACGAAGGAATCGGGCACTGGGTTGGGCCTTTCCATCACCAGAAAGATTGTGGACATGCACGAAGGGAGAATAACCGTCGAGAGCGAACCGGGGAGAGGCACCACCTT
>CAYSCN010000046.1:0-13462 GCA_964429585.1 uncultured bacterium
AACCACACAGCCACGTATCCACGGACCGTTTTTTCCAACAGAAGCGGTGGCTCGGATGCTCGGTGCCTCGGAGGTTCTGTGGATCGGCGGTTCCTGAACGGTCTCAACGGGGACGGGAGACCCGGCATGGGAGCGCATTTTCCCCGACGGTGCAGCACTTCCTGAGGATCACAAGCGTCGCGTCCCCGTTACCGAACGTGATCAGGCTGGAGAGGTTGCAGTCGTGGTATGGGCGCTCCTTCTTTGGCAAAAGCCGCCTGTCGAACGTCTTGAGGAGGAGGCTTTCGATCACGGAAGAGCGAAGGAGGTTGAACCCGAAGGGAGGCGCGCTCGCGAAGATGTATATCACATAGCCGTCGCTCTTGATGACCCGCAAGAACTCGCTCACCGCTTTTGCGGGGTCGGGCAGCGTCTCGATTGCCCACGCGCTTATTACCACGTCGAAGGTCTCGTCCGGGTAGGGTAGTTCCGTCAGGTTTGCCCTGGAGAAGTCGACGTTTTCCGCCTTTATTTTCCGTCGAGCAATTTCCAGCATTCTTTCCGACGGGTCGACGGCGATGACCCTTGCTGGATTGGATAGCTTGAGCAGCATCTTCACTGTCTCACCTGTCCTGGCCCCGGCGTTCAGGACCAGAGCGCCGTCCCGGACGCTCGATACGATTGCATCCTCGAGGCATTCGCGAGGGGAATCCCCGAGGTACTGGTTCCACAAAAACAGGGCGGCATCGTATTTTTCAGCTGTGCGGTCCGCGAGTTCCGCTGTTTTGCCCGTGGAAGGGAGCAGCAGCTTGACGAATTCGCTCAAACCGGATGCTGCTCCCTTCTTCGTCATTTTCCATAGTTCCTCGTATGAGAGCTCTCCCCTGAGCAGCTTGAGGGTTGCTTCCCTCATTTCCGGGGATGCCTTGAAAAGGGCGAAACCGAGCCGCGGGAAGTTGTATCCGAATCTGGCGATCTTCTGAGCCGCTTCGAATTCTCCGTACATCTCTGCATCGATCTTTTTCGCGTAACTCGAAAGGTCCTTCTTTCCCCCAGCGATTGCGTCGTTTATGGATTCGGCGGCAAGCTGCCCGCTTCGGACGGCGTAGTAGATTCCCTCTCCGAGAAACGGGTCTACCAGGGCCGCGGCGTCTCCTGCGAGCAGCGAACGGCCCCTCGTGATCGTCGAGGTTCTGCTCGTGAAGAGGGGGATCCTGAACCCGCGCAGCTTCTCGCTTTCTATCTTTTTGCTTATTCCCTGTTCTTCCTTGAATGCGGCGTAGCGGGATTTGGGTTTGTCGAGGTGGGCCTTCACCGTCCCGACTCCGAGAGACCAGTGGTCGAGCTTGGGGAAGATCCAACCGTATCCCTGGGGTATCGTTCCCACGTCGAGCCTCACCGTGCCCCGCATGTTGGGGAGCTCTCCGGGCTGAACTCGCACCTCTCCCTCGAGGGCGATGGCGTTTGTTCTTTCCGGTCCATAGTTGAGGAATGATGAGGTGATTCCGTTTACTCCATCCGCCCCTACCAGGAAGTCGCACGAATATGCTCTCCTGGACGTGTAGACCGTGTAGCCGCTCTCGGTGATCTCCACTCCCTTCACCGGCTCGCCGTCGTGGATCGTGGCGCCTGCTTCTTCCGCCTTCCTGCTCAGATATTCGTCGAACCTGTCTCTCATCACCATGTATGCCAGGGGCGAATCCGACTCTATCTCAAGCTCTTCTTCCCCCTTGAAAGTGACGACCACTTTGTAGATTGTCTCTTCCACCACCTCCATGAAGTCCTCGTCCAGCAGGTTTTCTATTTTCCTGGAGAGGCAGCCGCCGCAGGGTTTGTAGCGAGGTATTTTTTCCTTTTCAAGGGCGAGAACGCGGTGACCGAGCCGTGCCAGCTCTCTGGCTGCGGTGCTCCCGGCAGGTCCGAGACCTATTACTATTACGTCGTAATGTTTCATGATCGCTCCTTTACCTTCCGCCTTTTCTTTTTGCTCTGCCGTGAAACATCGCATTTTCCGTGCCGGCTTGGCTTTCCGCCGGTGATGAGCTATTTAATTTACTGTGTTTAAAGGGAATTTTTGAGGTTTCCCGGATTTTCTTTTGCGTTTTTCCTCCCCAGAATCTTTCCAGGCTACGTAAAAAATTCCCCGCGGTTAAGGGCGACTGGGAAAGAATTACGCACGTGGTGGCGGCACTTTCCCTGATTTGGTTTGTGATACCATGTTCATGTAGGGGGGATGAACGACTCGAGAGGTGATTGTGATAGGAAAAACGGTGCATAGAAAGACGTGGTTCGGGCTCGACGTGAGGATAACGGTTGATTCCGATTTCGTTCACCGCGTGGGCTTTGGGAAAGTGGAGCTTCCCCATCCCGCCGTGATCAACTGGCTTTTGAGAGCGGGGGTGGAAGAAGAGAAGAGCCACGACCTGGTCTACAAGCACGAGCTGGGGCATTTTCAAACGATTCCTCTGGTTGTGGTTTACGCCGCAGCGGTGGGCTTCATTGTGTGGAATACCGGGGTGTCGGGAATTGTGCAGGTCTTTTTGTCGTTTTTGGGGTTTCTGGCTTTCTGGGAGGTGACGTCGGAGCTATACGCTGTGTTGTGTGATTTGCCTGCTTACGGGCGGGCGTATGACGGGGTATCCGTTGTGCCGAGACTGGTTTTCTGGAGCGCCATGCTTATCCTTTCCGCTCTCGGTCTGTTTTTTTCCATCGCCTGGTTGTGGTTGCGTGGTTGACGTGGATGGGTGATTGCGTGATAAATGGACGGGCGGGGATAAACCACCGCCCCTACGGTGCTTCGGAGCCTCGGAGGTTCCGTGGTTCGGATGATCGGTGGTTCTGTTGCTCGGTGGCTCGGTGCTTCGGAGGTTCGGTGCCTCGGCGGTTCGGGTGCTGGTTGTCAGATCAGCTCCGGGAAATACTTCCTCTTGAACTCCTGTACGACGAATTCCAGGTGCTCCCTCATCGCCGCTTCCGCCTCGTCAGGGTTCCCCTTCTCTATCCCGTAGAATATTTTCCTGTGGTGGTTCAGGATTTTCTCCTGTGATTCCTTCTCCGTGAAGACCGTTTCCCTGTGTATCTTTATGGAGTAGTGAATCAGGTTGTAGATGTTGTCTATTATGTGGAGATATATGCCATTGTGTGTCGCCGCTGCTATCTCCAGGTGGTATCTGAAATCTGCCTGGTAGTTTATGATTCCCCTGAGCAGGTCCTTTTCCATTTCCTCCAGGTATTCCTTTATGGTTTCCACTTCCTGAGGGGTCCTGTTCTTCGCCGCTTCCCTCGCAGCCCAGGCCTCCATCACGGCTCTCAGCTCGGCGAGCTCAAGAACCCTTCTTTTATCCTGTTCGATGTATAGCTCGAGGGGCTTCTGAATGTCCTGGGCGGTGACGTTTTTTATGATTGAGCCGCCCCCGTGGACGATGTCTATGATTTTCTTGGCTTCCAGCTGCTGGAGCGCTTCCCTGACGGATGTCCTGCTCACCCCCATCCTTTCCGCCAGGTCTCTCTCGGAGGGTAGCCTGTCACCGACTTTGAGGACCCCATCGGCGATGAGCTTCATTATCTGCTTTGCCACCTTCTCGGAGACTTTTTCCACCCGGATGGGTTGAAAAACGTCGTCTCTTATGTCGTTGTGCCTGTTCGTCATGACAATTTTTTTACATCCAGATTTTCTCGATGTCAATAAAAAAAATATAATAAATTATAGCCAGGCGGTGTCAGAGCGAATTTCCGGGCGATTTCCAATTTGGTCCTACCAAATATTTATATTTTCCATAGACCCTGTTGTCAATGAAAAAAGACAAAAACATGTTTTAAATAAGCTGGATATATTCCTGAATCGTGTTCGATTAAAATCTTGACGACCTTTGGCACTGCTGATAAGATTTTTGTCATACCACTCTACCATCAGGTGATAATGTAGAACTTGTGCTTTTCTGGGAGCGGGGGGATGTATGAGAGTCAGGGTCTTCGTTACCTGCCTGGTTGACACTTTCAAGCCGGAGATAGCGCGCGCTGTTGTGAAGCTGCTCGAGTCGCTCGATGTTGAAGTCGTGGTTCCCAGGGCTCAGACCTGCTGCGGGCAGCCTGCCTTCAACGCGGGTTACGTCGAGGAAGCGAAAAAGGCGGCGCTTCACTTCATCGAGGTTTTCGATGGAGATGCGCCCGTGGTGTGTCCCTCCGGGTCGTGCGCTTCGATGGTGAAGCGAAACTTCCCTCTGCTCTTCGAGGGGGACGGGGAGCTCGTCGAGAGGGCGAGAAGACTTGGTGAGAGGACATACGAACTCACCCAGTTCCTGGTCCGGCACCTGGGCGTGGAAGGAAAGAGGTTCAGGGGTACAGGAAGCGTCACCTATCACGCGTCGTGTCACACGACAAGGCACCTGGGCGTTTACGAGGAGCCCGTGGGTTTGCTGTCGGGGATGGAAGGAGTCGAGTTTCGCCCTCTGCCCGACGCGACGACCTGCTGCGGGTTCGGGGGGCTTTTCATGGCGAAGCTGCCGGAAATATCGTGCGCGCTTTCTGAAGACAAGGCGGCGGCAATAGAATCCACCGGGGCGGATGTGGTGACCGGGTGCGACCTCGGGTGCCTGCTCAACGTGGAGGACGCGTTGAAAAGGAGAAACAGCTCCGTGAAGGTGAAACACATAGCCGAACTGCTGTCGGAGGGGTTGTGATGGCCGGTAAGGGAGCGATTCCGTTCAGGGAGAATTCCAGGAAGGCGCTCGCAGATACCAGGCTCAGGGAAGCCATGAAAAAAGCGGTGGGCACTTTCGGGGGAAAAAGAGACGCGGCGATCTCCACGTTGCCCGATTTCGAGGGGCTGAGGGAAAAAGCGTCGGAGCTCAAACTGGGCGTTCTGGAGAGGCTCGAGGAATACCTTAAAGAGTTCCAGGAGAACGCTGAGAAAAGGGGAACCCGCGTCTACAGGGCGGCGGATGCCGCAGCCGCCAGGGAGATAATATCGGGGATATTCAGGGAAAAAGGCGTCAAAAGGGTCGTCAAGAGCAAATCGATGGTGTCCGAGGAGATACACCTGAACGAACACCTGGAGAAGGGTGGCATCGAGGTGGTGGAGACCGACCTGGGCGAGTACATCGTCCAGCTGGCGAGCGAATCTCCCTCCCACATAATCGCTCCGGCCATTCACAAGGACAGGACTCAGGTGGGGAAACTCTTCCAGGAGAAGCTGGGAGTGCCCTTCACAGACGACATAAGCGAGCTCACGAAGATTGCGAGGCAAGCGCTTAGAGAGAAGTTCCTTGGCGCTGACGCGGGCGTGTCCGGGGCAAACTTCCTGGTGGCTCAGACCGGGAGCATAGCAATATTCACCAACGAGGGGAACGGGAGGATGGTAACCACGGTTCCTCGCCTTCACCTGGTCATCACGTCGATGGAAAAGGTGATTCCCGCCCTGGCAGACCTGGTCCCCTTCATAAGGCTCCTCCCCAGGTCCGCCACGGGCCAGGTTGTCACGAGCTACCTGTCCATTGTCTCAGGTCCGAGAAGGGAGGGAGAGGGGACCGGGGCTGACGAGGTGCATGTGGTCATCCTGGACAACGGCCGCTCCAGGATACTCGAGGGCGCCTGCAGGGAAATCCTGAAGTGCATACGGTGCGGCGCGTGCATGAACGTTTGTCCCGTCTACAGGACCGTGGGGGGGCACGCCTACGGCTGGACTTACCCGGGTCCGATGGGGATAGTTCTGACCTCAGCCCTTTTGGGTCTCGAAAAGTCTCACCCCATAGTGGATGCGAGCACGCTCTGCGGAGCCTGCGCAGAGGTGTGCCCGGTAAAGATACCTCTGGTGGAACTCATTCTTTTGCTGAGGCGGGAGAAGGTCGAAAGAGGACTCGTGAATTTCAAGGAGAAAAGCGGGATGGCCGCCTTCGGCAGGGCGGTGGGTTCCAGGCAGCTTTTCTCCGCGCTCCAGCAGTACGCCCACGCGTTCTGGCCGGTCATCGAGAGATTCGGAGGGGAGGCGGCGAAAAGGGTTCCCAGGCCAGCCCGCAGGACCTACTTGAAGGAGGCGCGCGAAGATGAAGGCGGTTGAGGAATTCAAGACCAGATTGGTCGATGCCTCGGCTACGGTGAGGGAGGTCTTCGGGCCTGAATCCCTGAAGGAAGTGGTGACGGAATTGCTCGCAGGTGCCGCACGTGTCTTCTCGCCTCGCCTCACGGAACTGGAGAAGGCGGCGGTTTCTGCAATCGATTCGCTGGAGGAGGATTACTCGAATGCGGACGTGACGCTGGAGGAGGTCGAGTGGGGCGTTGCGGAGACGGGAACGATAGTGGTGACGGGAGCCGGCGGCAGGGCCGTTCAGGCGAGTCTCCTTCCGCCGCGCCATGTCGCTATTGTGAGGAGGGAGAGGGTTCTCGAGACTCTGGACGAGCTGTTCGCAAAGCTGGGAGAAGACCTTCCTGCGAACGTTACGTTCATAACCGGTCCCAGCAGGACTGCCGATATAGAGCTGACTCTCACCGTGGGTGTCCACGGACCCGAGAGTCTGGACGTGATCATTTACGAGGAGGAGGGGAAAAGGAGCGAAGGGGGGTGAGAGTAGAAGTAGGGGGAAGAAGGTTTTTTTTCGTTTCATGAATTCGATAGGAGGAGGTGACTCATGAGGAGAGGGATTCTATTGAAGGTAACGGTGCTCGCCATCGTTGTTTCGTTTGCGCTCGCGATGGCGGCGGGGAATGCCCAGGCCAAAGAGAGGAGGATTCTCCTGAAGGTCCCGGTGGCGTTTTCCACGGTCCTTCCCGGTCTGGGGGATTCGATCCTTTACGTGGCCGACAGGATTGAGACGGTCAGCGGCGGCACTCTGAAGATGAAGGTATACGAGCCTGGAAAGCTGGTTCCGCCGTTCGAGATTCTAGACGCTGTCTCCACTGGAAAGGTGAACGCCGGCTACGCCGCGGCGGGCTACTGGGCCGGCAAGATTCCCGCTTCCCCGTTCTTCTCGGCGGTTCCGTTCGGTCCCGAGGCGGGGGAGTTCATGGCGTGGCTCTACTACGGGAACGGGATGAAGCTCTATCAGGAGATGTATGACAGGTACGGTTACAACGTAAAGGTCTTCCCCTTGTGCATGCTCGCGCCGGAGACGGCGGGCTGGTTCAAAAGGCCCATCAAGTCGGTCAAGGATCTCAAGGGATTGAGAATCCGGTTCTTCGGTCTCGGCGGAAAAGTGATGCAGAAGCTGGGCGCGTCGGTCAGCCTGCTTCCGGGCGGCGAGATATTCCCTGCACTCGAGAAGGGCGCCATAGATGCGACCGAGTTTTCCATGCCCGCGATCGACGAGAGACTCGGCTTTTACAAGGTGGCCAAGTACAACTACTTCCCCGGGTGGCACCAGCAGGCGACGGTCCTGGAGCTTTTGATCAACAAGGACGTGTGGAACTCGATGAGCGAGAGGCAGAAAATGGTCATCGACGTGCTGTGCAAGGCGAGCATGGCGGATTCGTTCGCCCACACCGAGGCAATACAGGGGAAGGTGATAAGGGAGAACGCGGAGAAGCGCGGCGTCCATAACATGTACTGGTCCGACGAGATGCTGAAGGCTTTCAAGCAGGCGTGGCTGGATGTGGTGAAGGAGATGACCCAGAAAGACGAGTTTTTCAAGAAGGTGTGGGAGGACTTCTCGGCGTTCGACAAAGATTACCAGTACTGGAAAAAGTACGGGTTCCTCCCGAGAAGGTGAATTCATGAAGTCAGGAGAGAGGGAGTGTCCCGCGCCGGAGCGCACCCGGCGCGGGCTCTCCTCCCTATTAAAGGGGGTGTTGCTTTCAGGATAGAAAGAGTATAAACGGGTGACACATTTTCGGAAGGAGTGATTTTCAATGGAAAAGGAGAAACTGGAAGAGGGAGAAGAATTAGTTCCAAAAATATGCGTCGTCCTGGACAATTTCGTTAAAAAAATCGGGGAATGGTTGTCCTGGCTGAACGGCCTCCTTGTCATAGTCATCATCGTACAGGTGGTTTTGAGATACGTTTTTGGGAGAGGGCTTGTTTCCCTTGAAGAGCTGGAGTGGCACCTCTACGCAGTCGGCATCATGCTTGGACTCTCCTATTGCCTCGTCACGGATTCCCACATAAGACTCGATATCTTCCACGTCAATTTTTCCAAAAAGACAAAAGAGATAATAGAAATACTGGGAATCCTGATTCTTCTGATGCCATTCGCGATAATCATCTTCACACACAGCCTCGATTTCGTCTATGAGGCGATTAGGGTGAACGAGCACTCGGACGCACCGCTGGGCCTCCCTTACAGGTGGATAATCAAGTCCTTCATCCCGATAGGGTTCGGGCTTTTGATGGTGGCCGGCGCGTCGAGGGTGGTTCGCGGTATCGCGTATCTCGCTGGATCGGGGAGGGCGAAAAATGGACGCTAACACCATTCTCGTCATAATGATGTTCGCCACGTTCATTCTCCTTTTGTTCACAGGCTTCCCCATCGCTTTCGTGCTGGGCGGCACGGCGATTCTGTTCACTCTCGTCGGCTACCTGTCGGATCTGTGGTTCGGCACCTGGACGGGCCTGGATTACATGACGGTGGGGATAGTGGTGAACAGGATATACAACCTAATGGACAACTGGGTCCTGGTGGCCGTGCCCATGTTCATATTCATGGGGCTGATGCTCGATCACTCCGGCATAGCGGAGAGGATGATGTATTCGATGCAGGAACTCTTCGGCAGGGTGAGGGGCGGCCTCGCCGTCACCGTGACGATAATCGGAATAATTCTCGCAGCCTCCACCGGGATCATCGGTGCCTCCGTCGTCCTTTTGGGCCTTCTCTCGCTGCCGGTGATGCTCAAGCAGGGCTACAGCAAGCCGCTGGCTCTGGGGACCGTATGCGGCGCGGGCACGCTGGGGATACTGATACCTCCGAGCATCATGCTGGTCATCATGGCGGACAGGCTGGGGCTCGCTGTGGGAGATCTCTTCATGGGAGCCGTTTTTCCAGGGCTCATTCTCGGCACGCTCTATATCGGGTTCATCCTCATTTATGCGCTGATCAAGCCCGATGTGGCTCCGCTTCCCAAAGACAGAAGACCTCTGCAGTTCAAGGTTGTGCTCGAGGTCATAAAGACGATAATTCCGCCGGCTATCCTCATAGTCGCGGTTCTGGGCTCGATATTCGCTGGCATATGCACTCCCACTGAGGCGAGCGGAGTGGGCGCGATGGGCGCGAGCCTTCTGGCTCTCTGGAACAGAAGGCTCAACTTCAAGGTGATAAGGGATGTAATGCACAACACTTTCAAGATAACGGGTTACATCTTCGGGATATTCTTCGGCGCTACGGCGTTTGCTCTGGTGCTTCGGAGCCTCGGGGGAGATGAGGTTATAACTGCGGCTTTGACGGGCCTTCCGCTGGGTCCCTATGGGGTAATCGGTTTCATCCTCTTCGTCATATTCATACTCGGGTTCTTTCTGGACTGGATAGAGATAACGCTGATAATTCTGCCTCTTATTGGACCCATCATCTCGAAGCTAGGCATTCACATCGAGGGACACGGCGTTGTGGAGAATCCCGAGCTCGTCTGGTTCTGCGTCCTCGTTGCGGTTGCGCTGCAGACTTCTTTCCTCACGCCGCCTGTGGGATTCGCAATCTTCTACCTGAAGGGGGTTGCGCCTCCGGAGGTGAAGCTGATAGACATTTACAAGGGGATCATTCCGTTCGTCATACTCCAGCTGATAGGTCTTTTGTTCGTGCTTATGTTTCCTCAGCTGGTGATATGGCTGCCGTCTGTGGCCTACAGGTAGCTCCGTTTTCTGAAGGGAGGTGGACTCTGCTGTGAAAGCCCCTTATCGGGAACTCGTGAACGACCTGTTGAAGTTCATACCCCGTGAGAGGGTCGTGACCGACGAGCCGGCTCGCTTCGCTCTTGGGACCGACGCCAGTTTTTACAGGCTCGTGCCGGAAGTGGTGGTCGTGGTGGAATCTGAAGAGGAAGTGGCGAAGGTTCTTACCGAGTGCGGTAAGCGTTCTCTGCCGGTCACGTTCAGAGCCGCAGGGACCAGCCTCTCGGGTCAGTCCATATCCGACTCGGTTCTGGTGGTTCTGGGGAGAAACTGGAAAGATTACGAGATTCTCGGTGAGGGGGAGGCGATAAGGCTGAAACCCGGCGTCATCGGGGGACACGCCAACAGATATCTCGCGCCCCTCGGGAGAAAAATAGGGCCCGACCCCGCTTCCATAAACGCTGCCATGATAGGCGGGATTGCGGCCAACAACGCGAGCGGAATGTGCTGCGGCACATCTCAGAACAGCTACCGGACTCTCAAGAGCATGAGGGTGCTTTTCGCAGACGGGACACTTCTGGATACAGGCGACGAGGATTGCGTGAGGGAGTTCCTCGAGAAAAAGAAGGATCTCGTCGAGAGGGTCCGGGAACTTTCCGCCCGCGTGAAATCCAACCAGGAGCTTGCGGGTAGAATCAGGCGGAAGTTCAAGATGAAGAACACCACCGGCTACAGCCTCAATGCCCTGGTGGATTTCGAAGACCCGGTCGAGGTGATTCAGCACCTGATGATAGGTTCCGAGGGGACGCTCGGGTTCATATCCGAGATTACCTATAATACTGTCCCGGAATATCCTCACAAAGCGACGTCTCTTCTCCTGTTTCCGGACGTGGAGACCGCCTGCCGCGCGGTTGTGATTCTCAAGGGGTGCCCGGTAGAGGCGGCGGAGATCATGGACAGGGCATCTCTCAGGTCTGTGGAGGGGAAGGAGGGGATGCCCGATTTCCTCGCCGACCTCGGAGAAGATGTGACCGCGGTCCTGGTCGACACCAAGGCTCCGTCCGAGGGGGAGCTTGCCGGGAACGTGGAAAAGATAAGGGATGCTCTATCGGGAATCGAGACGGTCATGCCTGTGTCGTTCACGTTCGATCCCTCAGAATACGAGAGGCTCTGGAACATAAGGAAGGGACTCTTCCCCTCTGTGGGGGCGATGAGGGAGGCGGGCACCACGGTGATTATAGAGGACGTGGCTTTTCCCCTGGACAGGCTCGCCGAGGCGACCCTGGAGCTTGGGGCGCTTTTCGAGAAGCACGGATACCACGACGCGATCATATTTGGGCACGCTCTCGATGGAAATCTACACTTCGTGTTCAGCCAGGACTTCAACCTGAAGGAGGAGGTTGAGAGATACGCCGCTTTCATAGACGACGTGACCCGGATGGTGGTGGAGAAATACGACGGGTCGCTCAAGGCGGAGCACGGCACAGGCAGGAACATGGCTCCCTTCGTGGAGCTGGAGTGGGGAGCCGAGGCCTACGCCCTCATGAAGGAGATAAAGGAGATTTTCGACCCTTCTGGGTTGTTGAACCCGGGCGTGATAATAAACCACGACAGAGAAGTGCACCTCAAATCGTTGAAGCCCCTGCCCGTTGCTCACGAAA
Source organism: uncultured bacterium (assembly GCA_964429585.1). Taxonomy (GTDB): domain Bacteria; phylum Desulfobacterota; class Deferrimicrobia; order J040; family J040; genus CAYSCN01. Next base: position 11,389 of record CAYSCN010000046.1, read on the forward strand.
TCGTGGATAAGTGCATAGAGTGCGGGTTCTGCGAGGTCAGGTGCCCATCCAGGTATCTCACCGTCACGCCCAGGCACAGGATCACGCTTTTCCGGGAGATATCGAGACTGGAGAAGAGCGGGAATAACCGGGAGAAGCTGAAGAACCTGAAAAGAGCTTTCAGGTATTCAGGAGACGAGACCTGTGCGGCGGACGGTCTCTGTTCTCTTTCGTGCCCGGTGGGCATAGACACGGGGAAGCTGATAAAGGAACTGAGAGCCGTTTCAAGAGGACCCGTGAGCAGACTGATTGCGAGTGCCGCTTCTTCGAGGATGGATGTCGCAACCGGCATTTCGAGAGGGGGACTCGCAATGGCCGCATCCTTTCAGGGACTGGTTGGGTCGGAAAGGGTGGAGCGGGTATCGAAGACGCTCAGGTCTGTTTTAGGCAGAAGGGTTCCGCTTTTGAGCGAGTGGGTGCCGGGTCCTGCCTCCGTGACCGGGTTGTTCCCATCGATGAGGGGAGTGGAGGGAGTCGGTGACAGGGTCGTGTATTTCCCCTCGTGCGTTACACGCACCCTTGGAGCTTCGAAGCTGGAACCGGACTCGCGAACGGTGCCGGAGGTGGTGGCAGGGCTTCTGGGTAGGGCCGGGTTCGAGCTGGTTCTGCCCCCGCGCTATAGTTTTCTCTGCTGCGGTCAGGCGTTCGAGAGCAAGGGCTTCAGGCAGAGCGCGGACAGGCTGCTGAGAGAACTGGAAGAGGCTCTCTTCGACGCATCGGGCGGGGGGAAGCACCCCGTGCTTTTGGATACCAGCCCCTGTTTTCTCAGGCTCGCTGAGAAAGGGACAAAAGGACTCAGGCTGTATGAGCCTGTCGGTTTTTCCCTCGAATTTTTGCTCCCGAGGCTCGAGGTGAGGAGAAAAGAGAAAGTCGTGGCGATCCACAGAACGTGCAGCACCATCAAGATGGGGCTTGGCGAGAAGATGGTGGAACTCGCAGGGTTGCTGTCAGAGAGAGTGGTGATTCCGGAACACGTGGAGTGCTGCGGGTTTGCCGGCGACAAGGGGTTCTTTGTCCCCGAGCTGAACGAATCCGCGCTGTTCCACCTGAAAGAAGAGCTCCCGGAAGAATGCTCCTGCGGCTACTCGACGAGCAGGACGTGCGAAATCGGGCTCTCGAGGGCGTCGGGCATTCCCTACAGGTCCATATTCTTCCTCGTGGACGAGTGCACAAAGTGAAGGAACGAAGCGTTTGGGATCAGCCGAACACCTCGTTCAGCACTTCTTCGTGAGTTTTCAGCGCTTCTTCCCCCCACAACACGAAGCGGATGAGTTTGACTGATTTCAGCTCGGGTATTTTTTCCTTTATTGTCTCGAAGGCGACTCTGGCCGCGTCCCGCATGGGATAGCCGAAGGCGCCCGTGGATATGGACGGGAACGCCACTGAGTCGATCCCTTTTTCCTCGGCGAGTCTCAGGGCGTTTCTGTAGCAGTCGGCTAAAAGCTTTTCCTCCGGCCTGTCCACCCCGTAGACGGGACCGAGGCAGTGGATGACGTACTTGTTGGGAAGGTCGTGGGCGCCCGTGATGACGGCCTCCCCGGGTTTTATCGGCGCCAGGGGCTTGCACTCTTCATAGAGGCCGGGACCCGCTTTCCTGTGTATGGCTCCGGCGACTCCTCCCCCAGGGGCCAGCTGGGCGTTCGCTGCGTTCACGACGGCGTCTATGCCGATCTGGTTTGCTATGTCTCCCCGGGTGAGTTCGATCGTCACTCCGTGGAATATCACCTTCATGGTTCCCCCCTCCCTTCTGGGTTTCACTTAAATTATACCCGGAATTGCGAGACACCATTCCGCCGAACCATGGAGCCACCGAGGCGCCGAGCCACCGCTTCTGTTGGAAAAACGGTCCGTGGATACGTGGCTGTGTGGCTGCGTGATTGCGTAATTTTCCACGCAACTACTCAACTACTCAACTACTCAACTACCCAACTACCCAACTACCTAACCTCATTAACTCCGATAACAACAATAGCCACAGATCGCCGTTGCGGATGTTCGGAGCTTCGGAGGTTCGGATGTTCGGATGATCCGGGGT
>CAYSCN010000047.1:0-9244 GCA_964429585.1 uncultured bacterium
AGGAGGTGAGTGATGGTCAGAATCGGGATTTACCTTCCAGTCTACGGGGGATGGCTTCCCAGCAGGGAATCGGTGAGAGCCGAGCTCGATGGAGTCTTTTACGAGGGGGAAAACGAGAGGCCTCCCGCTTACGAATACGTCAGGGAGGTGGCGCTCGAAGCGGAAAGAATCGGGGTCGATTCCCTCTGGATTCCGGACCACATGCTGAACCCGATAAAGGGGGAGTCGGCTCCCGCTTTAGAAGCGTGGACAACGGCGGTTGCAGTTGCTGAGGCGACGGAAAGAGTGACGATCGTCCACACCACTCTGTGCGAGGCGTTCAGGTATCCGGCGGTTTTGGCGAAGCAGGCGGCAACTCTGGCGGAAATCAGCAAAGGAAGATTCTGGCTGAGTATAGGTGCGGGGTGGTACAGGCGGGAGTATGAGGCGTATGGTCTGCCCTATTTCAGGCATGATGAACGAGTGGAGAAGGCGAGGGAGACGATCCAGATAGTGAGGAAGCTGTGGACCGAGGACGAGGTCACCTTCGAGGGGAAGTACTACTCAGTCAATAAGGGAGTTCTCGTTCCGAAACCGGAACCACTTCCCCCGATCTGGTACGCTGGCATGTCGGAGGCGTCGAGGGATCTCGTGGCGAGCGTGGCGGATGGCTGGCTCATGCGAGGACTTAGCCTCGAAGATGCGAAGAAATATCTTCACGAAATGAGAGACAGGTTGAGGGAAAAAGGAAGAGAAGATATCGAATACGCGTTGCCCGGGCTCACCTTTATACGAGATACGGATGACGAGGCGAAGGAGCTGGTCTGGAAGCTGACGGGTGGAAAGAAAGCTGTTCTGGACAGGACCCTCGATACCGGGCTTGTGGGTTCTCCCGAAACCGTTGCGCGGAAAATAAGGCAGTTTGAGGAAATAGGGATAGACCACGTGATCATGCAGCTTTCTCCCACTCTCGATGAACTAAAAAACGTTAGAAAAGTTCTGGATATTTTGAAGGGCAGAAGCTGAGACTCTCCTCTCATGGAGAGGTGTCAGAGCAGTAAAGGTAGTGCCAGAGCACCTGGAAATCCAGCCAAGTTTTGTGCTTAAATTTTATCCGAGTCGATCAGGTGATCAGCCCATTTCTCGAAGAAGGGAGGTGAGGGAGATGCTCAGGTTCCATTCCGGCTTCCGCTGAGGGGTGAGCCGTCCGACCAGTTCGGTGCGGCGGAGAGTGAAGGTGACCGGGATGGAGAGGGTCTCCCTCGCCTGCCCGGCCGCTCTCCTTCTTTAACCTCATTCGACTGCTGAAAAAGGAAAGGAGGAAGGAATGAAGAAGAGTAGAAGTATGGGTGCGCTGCGCGCGCTTTTCGCGTTTCTTTTCGCGTTCTCATTTCTAACGGCAACTTCCTGGGCGAAGGAGCGTAGCTTCGAGCTCACATACGTCGTGAACATCAAGAGCCTCCCTGCAACTGCAGGGAAGGTGAGACTGTGGCTTCCCGTTGCCCAGTCTACGACTTTTCAGAAGGTGGAGATAGCGGGCTTCGAGCCGGAGGGGCTGAAATTCACAAAAGGGGAGAAATACGGCAACAGGTTCGCTTATATTGAATTCAGACCCGGGGAGGTCGAAAAGGTGGCAATCACTTACAAGGTTTCGAGGAAAGAGGCCTCCCCGTATGAAGCCGGGACCCCGGCTTCCATCTACCTCGAACCGTCTAAAATGGCGCCTTTTACCGATTACGTCAGGTCGCTGGCGAAGAAAGTCGTTGGAGGCGAAAGGGACCCGTATAAGATGGCGAGGAAGGTTTACGATTACGTGGTTTCCAATGTGAAGTACGACAAAAGCGGTAAAGGCTGGGGGAGGGGGGACCTCCTCTACGTTTGCGATACCATGCGGGGCAACTGCACCGACTTCCACACCCTCTTCATTACGATGATGAGAGTGGTGGGCATTCCGGCTCGTTTCAGGATAGGGCTTCCGATTCCGAAAGACTGCAAGGGAAAGGTTAAGGGATACCACTGCTGGGCGGAATTTTACGCGGGTGGAAGGTGGGTTCCCGTGGATGCATCTGAAGCCTCCAAGAACGAGGCTTTGAGGGAGTATTACTTCGGCAACCTGTGCGAGAACAGGGTTGAGTTCACGCTGGGAAGGGATCTCGTTCTCGTTCCGAAGCAGTCCGGCCCGCCCCTGAACTTCTTCATATACCCTTATGCGGAGGTTGACGGAAAACCCGCGAAAATCTGGGAGACGGACATTCGTTTCCGAAACCTGTAGTTTGGAACCGGGCGAGAGGGGTGGGGACCCCCACTCCTCTCGCTTTATCGACCCGCCGGCAGGTGTCAGAGCGAAAGATTGCTGGAATGAATCCCACCCCTCCAATACCAGATGGAATAATGGTGAAAAAATGTTGCGTAGGGGAGGGGTTTACCCCCTCCCGTTTTGCATATTGCGGGCGAGGATAAACCTCGCCCCTACGACATGTGTTAACGGGGACATGAAATGGATAACGGGCGGGAATAAATTACGCTTATTAGTCGTGTGTAGGGATATTTGTTCACACATAAGTGGTCGGGGCGGCCGGATTTGAACCGGCGACCCCTTGCTCCCAAGGCAAGTGCGCTTACCAGGCTGCGCTACGCCCCGACGAAGGTGAGGAAATTGAAAGTGTAAATTAAATGATAATACGCCCGGGCATCCATTTCAAGGAGAGGCCCGGGCGCAGACCCGGTTCTACTACTTTTTCGCCACGCCGGGACGCAGGTTCTCCTCGATTGCCTCTGCTATTTCCCTGGATAGCTCGATGTTGTGAGCGGGGTTGCCGATCTTCAGCAGCATAAGCGCCTGGTTCCCAGCTTTTATATCTTCCAGGAGTTTCTTCTTCTCCGCACCGAGCGGTGGGAGAGCTTTGACCCTCAACTCGCTTTCCTCAAGAGCGGCTTCGAGTTTGGTCAGGATGGATTTCTTTTCCTTAAGCCAGTCGTCGAGAGTCTTCCCGTATTCCTCGTCCTCGTGGCATGATACGCATTTTTCTCTGACCAGTGCCGGCTTTGCGCTCATTTTTTCCCCAGAGCCGTGGCAACCCTCGCAGCCAACCTCGGCTTCAGACATCGGGTCGGGGGCCGGTTCGACTCCGGCGACCGAAACCTTCCCCTTGTAAAGGGATATGACGTTTTCGTGGCACGTATCGCATGAAAGCGGGGCTTCCTCCCCGTGGTGACACTTCACGCACGTTTTTGTGTTTGCCTTTTTTACTCTGTGCTCTGCCGGGTTGTGGCAGTCGGTGCACGACAGCTCCATCTCCTCGGCGTGTGTTCCGTGGGGGAATCGGGTACCGATGGACGATACGGTCACTTCCTCAGGTATCCCGAGGGACCCGTGGCACAGGTTGGTGCATGTTGCAGAGGTGTCTTTCAGGAAGTCCGGGGTTTCCGGGGATTTCACCCCGAGATACTGAGTGACCATCCTCAGCTGGGTGTAGGATGTTCGGGCTATTTCCCACGCGTAGAATATGTTGTGTGGAGGTGTTCCGCTTTTCAGGAACCTGGCGTTGAACTTGATATCGTCGATGAGTGAGAGGGCGTCTTTTACCCCCTTCTTCTTCGCAAGGCTTCTCAAGGTGGCTGCCTTAGCAGATACTTTCGAGGTTTCCTTGACGAACCTCTTGCCCCACCTGATCCAGGCGTCCATCATCTGCCCGTATTCCTTCGAGTGACACTCCACGCATGCGTCCCGGATCCTGTCCACGTCGTGGATTTTCCCCACGTTGCCGGGGACGTTTATGCCTTTGTGGCACCCGTCGCACGCCACCTGCGCCGTGAACATGAGGGATGGCCTCTCGGGGATTCCTTTCGCTCCGGTTCCCATGTAGAACTCTTCTTTATATATATGTAAAGTTCCGTGACAGGATGTGCAGTTCCCTCTGAACATCTTCGCCATCTCGACGATCCGGTGCTTTATCTCCTCGTGGCAGCTCAGGCACGAAATTCCTTTATCTGTCACATGGATTTTGTGAAGCGCTATCCTATCGCCTCTGGCTTTTGTCCTTTCCACGTGACAGGAGAAGCACTTATCCGAGGTAACTTTCCCGGTCCCCTCGGATACGTTCACGTGGCAGTTCTTGCAGTTCAGTCCCTGCCTCAGGTAAGGTTCGTGGTTGAAGGTGAAACCTGTGCGGGTCTTGACCCTTCCGGGATCCCGGTGGCATGATCTGCAGCCTCCCACCGCCTGGCCTTTAGCAGTTCCCTTGAAGTGACAGAGGAAGCAGACCCTCCTGTCCACCGTCATGTGCTCTCCCTGGACGATCTGGTAGTGGCATGAGGTGCACCTGAGCTTTTCGCCTCTCTTTAGCTTTTCCATGTGGTCCCTGTGGTTGAAGATCACGTCTTTCTCGAACAACGCGTCGGGAGATTCGAGCCGCAACGAGTGGCAGCCCTTGGCAGTGCAGGCTGAGTCGTCCACCACTGCGTGAGGTTTCGGGTTGTAGGTTCCAGTGACGTATTTGACGGTGGAGATGGTGATGAACAGCGGGTTGAATTTGTGGCACTTGAGGCACTTTACGGCGTTGTGCGATGATTCCTTCCACTGGTCGTAGTATGGATCCATGTAGTGGCAGACGGTGCAGGACTTCGGGTGGTTGAGGGACACGAAGAACATTCCGTTGTATACCACGAAGATTATCGCAAAGATGATGAATATCCTGAAAAGCGGTTTCCTGTATTCTCCCAGCCAGTGGAAAAGGTCGGCAAGCATGTCCCTCATTTTTTCACCTCCTCCCGGTTCTGGCCCCGGGCTCTTTCCGCCATTATTCTCTCGTATTCCAGCGGATGTTCCTCGATCATCTCATGCTTGGAGATCTTCCCGTGCCACCACAAAAGCGTTCCCGGGAACCTGTCGGGGTTGAAGTGAACGTTATAAAAGTGCCATATGACTATGGCCAGCGTCGCCAGGAGGGCCTCGTCGGAGTGCGCTTCGTGAGCTATGTCCACCCAGAATTTGGGGAGGAACTTCATGGCGGTTTCCTCAAACCAGAGTATCAGGCCGGAACCGATCATTATCACGCAGCCCCAGTAGACTGCCCAGTAGTCGAATTTCTCGATGTAGCTGAAGCGGTCGAACTTGGGTCTCTCGTCGGTTTTGCCCAGGAAGTACCGGATGTTCTGGATGCAGTCCTTGACGTCTTTCGGCCTGGGGAGAAGCATCACGAAATCCCGCCTGCCGTCTCTCGACAGAATAGTGTAGAAGAAATGGTGAATCATGAAGTAGATGAGCATCGTCGCGCCGATCCTGTGGATGACCGTGCTGTACTTTACCCCTCCCCAGAGACTCATGAGCCATCTGGAAAGCGCGAAATCGGGGAACTTGAGCGGGAGACCGGTTATTATGAGAATAATCACCGAGGTGAAGAGGACCATGTGCTGGAATCGGAAGTTTCTGTTGAAACGTATGAAGTATTCCTCCTCTTCCTCAGTTTTTTCCTTTTTCTTCTGATCCTCTTTTACTCTCTTTCTCTTCAGTTCTCTCAGCTCTTTTTCTATTTCCCACCTGAGCCTCTTCTTTATTTTTTCCCTGATCTTCTCGAGCTCTTTTTCCGGAATCTCGTCCTTGACCAGTTCGAGCTCCTTTTCCGCTTCCTCAATCAACACGTCCAATGGGTTTTTGTCCTTTATGTCCATTTTTCCCCTCCCTCGCTTACTCTTTTTTCCTGAGCCTTCTCATCCTTCCGTAGAGATCGAGCATTATGTGGAGGATGAGGGCGAGCATAGTGGTTATGGTCAGGTACTTGAAGAAGGATGCCACGTAGAAGACGAGACCGGCCTCTTTTTTAGTGGGGTCGACATGGATTTTGCCCTCGGCGAATTTCGGGTTGGCCCCCGGATGGCACTTGCCGCAGGTCTTAGGGATGTTTTTCGGGTTGACCGACGAGAGAGGGTCTTCCGGAGGTCTTATGTCGTGAGTGCCGTGACACGAAGAGCAGTTGGCGACCGACTTCGAGCCGAACTCGATCGCTACTCCGTGGAAACTCTCTTTGTAAGTTTTGACCGGTTCCGCTTTTATCCCGTATTTCTCCGTTATGGCTATGTTACCGTGACATTTTGAGCACTGCACGGGGACGTGGGAGGGGTAGACGTTGGACTCCGGATTTTCCGGCTCGAGGATATTGTGTTCTCCATGGCAGTCTGGGCATGTGGGAGCTTCTGTTACACCCCTGGCCAGGGCAACCCCGTGGATGCTCGATTTGTATTCTGCGTAGATGTCGATGTGGCACCTTCCGCAGGTCTTCGCCACGTTCATCTTGCTTACCTGGGACAGTGGATCATCTGCCTTTCGTATGTTGTGGGAGCCGTGGCAATCCTGGCAGAGTGGGGCTTCCGGATTCCCCTTGCTTGCTTCAATTCCGTGTATGCTTCTTTTGTATTCCAGGTAGCGGTCCGATTCAGGAGCGCCTTCCGGGTTTCCCTTGTAGTGGCAGTTGGTGCATATGACCCGGGCCGGCGGTTTTCTGTGGGGGAGTTCCGCCACGTCGGAGTGGCAATCTGAGCAGGCCTTCTCACTGTGGACCGACCCTTTCAGCTCGTCCACGGAGACTAGAAGGTTTCGGGTGATCCCGTTTTCCGAGTATTTGGCGTATTCAGGTTTGCCGTGGCAGACTAGACACCTTGCCTGGCCGAGACCATCGCCCGGCGCGTTGCCAGATAGAAGAGAAATGAAGAAGATCAGAACGAGAAAGGCGAGATACTTCTTCCCTGCAGACATGGGCACCCCCTTTTTCGGCGCAGTGGGCCGAATGAGTGTAACTTGTTCGATGACTACAGGAACCTGGGTTTTCCTTCTGTCCTGCAGATATCATCGAAATGACCACTGCTTTTTAGGGGTTAACTGCTTTCGACTGTCGACAGTATACAGATTATGCATATCTATACTTACAACAAATTCGAAAATGGTGCAACGGAAATTTGTCGCTGGAGCGGATTTGCGAGGGATTCGTTTTCCCGAAAGTGGTAAAATATCTCTCCCGTGGATGGAGGAAGGCAGCAGATGGAGCTTGAAAGGAGAATCAGGTTTCTGTGCAGCAGGAGGGCTACGCTTGAGCTGGAGACGCTTCTCACCTCATATTTCGAGAAACACTGGGAGAAAATGAGCGGTGAAGAAAGGGAGAAATTTGCCAGGGTGGTCTCTCTCGAGGATCCCGTTCTCGAGGGCGTGCTGTTCAGGGGAGACCCTCCACCCCCCGGGGTGGATGCGAGTTTGATCGAGAGCATCCGCTTTTTTAGAAAATAACGCTGTTTTATATTTGTTTAAGGCGGTGATTACTCCAGAAGAGGTAAAAGGTTCTGCAAACCCTGTAATTTTTTCTTGACACTCCTCCGCAATACACAATATATTGTGTATCATCATTTCGGATACCACAATATAGTCAATATCTAATGAAACGGTGATATAATTTTAAATTGAGAGGTGAGAAGATGTCGGTTGAGGGCCAACTTTTCAGGACCGAGCTGGAGAAGAAGGGAGATGTGGTGAAAAACGCTGTTAAATCGAGAGAGTCCATCCCGCTCGACCCTCCGGCCGAGTGGAAGGAGGAGATGCTGCGCAAATTTGGTCCCATGCCCGTCACCGACAACGCCAGGGTCGTGCTCGAGAGGAGATATCTCAAGAAGGACGAAAGCGGCAACGTGATAGAGACTCCAGAAGACATGGTCGCCCGGGTTTCTTACAACATCGCTCTCGCTGAGGCTCTCAGGTATCAGAAAGGGTACGAGGAGGTCCTCTACTGGGCGGAGAGGTTCTACGAGGTGATAAATTCCCTGGAATTCATGCCCAATTCCCCCACCCTCATGAACGCGGGCAAGGAGCTTCAACAGCTTTCCGCCTGCTTCGTGCTGCCCGTGGACGATTCCATGGACTCCATCTTCGACGCGGTGAAATACACCGCCCTCATACACAAAAGCGGCGGTGGCACCGGGTTTTCCTTTTCCAGGTTGAGGCCGAAAAACGACGTGGTGAAGTCTACGAAGGGAGTGTCTTCCGGCCCGATTTCCTTCATGACCGTGTTCGACTCGGCGACGGAGACAATAAAGCAGGGCGGCACCAGAAGGGGCGCCAACATGGGGATTCTCCGGGTGGATCACCCCGACATAGAGGAGTTCATCACCTGCAAGAAGGATTCGAACAGGTTGAACAATTTCAACATCTCTGTTGCCCTCACCGAGGAGTTCATGAAGGCAGTGGAGGAGGACAGGGAGTATCCTCTTGTCAACCCCAGAACCAGGGAAGTGGTGAAATATCTTCCCGCGAGGAAGGTGTTCGACATGATAGTGGACGCCGCATGGTCCAATGGCGAGCCGGGGATAATATTCCTGGACAGGATAAACAGGGACAACCCGACTCCCGCGCTGGGGGAGATAGAGAGCACCAACCCGTGCGGAGAGCAGCCACTGCTACCCTTCGAGTCGTGCAACCTGGGCTCCGTTAATCTGGCCAGGATGCTCAAGAAGACTGAAGATGGCTACGAGATAGACTTCGACAAGCTCAGAGACAGGGTGCACACGGCGGTCAGGTTCCTGGACAACGTGATAGACATGAATAACTACCCGCTTCAGCAGATAAAGGAGATGACCGAGGGGAACAGGAAGATAGGCCTGGGTATCATGGGCTTTGCAGACATGCTCTATCGCCTCGGGATTCCCTATGATTCCGAGGAAGCCATAGAGGTGGCCGAAAATGTCATGGCATTTGTGGATCAGGAATCCAAGGCCGCGTCCCGCGCTCTCGCCAGGGAGAGAGGTTCGTTTCCGAACTTCGGGATCAGCGTGTTTGCCCAAAAAGGCGAAGAGCCGATTAGAAACGCCACCACGACGACCATAGCGCCCACGGGGACCATAAGCATAATTTCCTCCTGCTCCAGCGGCATAGAACCGGTGTTTGCTCTCGTTTACGAGAGGCACGTAATGGACGACGACGTGCTCTACGAGGTAAACCCGGTGTTTCTGGAGTACCTCCAGGAGAACGACCTCTACGACGAGGCTCTTCTCAAGAAGATAAGCGAGGCGGGCGGCAGGATAAGGGAGTTCGAGATTTTCCCGGAGGAAGTCAAGCGCGTGTTTGTCACCGCTTACGACGTTACGCCCTACTGGCATGTGAGGATGCAGGCTGCGTTCCAGAAATACACGGACAACGCTGTTTCCAAGACGGTGAACTTTCCGAATCACGCCACCAGGGAGGACGTGAGGGACGTCTACCTTCTCGCCTACAAGCTCGGGTGCAAGG
>CAYSCN010000048.1:0-7182 GCA_964429585.1 uncultured bacterium
ATCACGTATGATATCCTTCCTTTATCCTCGCTCTCTCTATCAATTCCTTCAACTTTCTGGAACCGACCTTTCTGTCGAGGAAATCCTGATGGTCCTTTACTCCGTATATGTACTCATCCAGGTATTTCTTCATTTCCTCATCGTTCTTTATGGAATTTACCATCCCTATGTGCTCCAGGTCGAGCTCGTACCTGCCGGGCATGCATCCCGGATAGGCACCGAACGGCACGTGGACCACCGCATCAACGCAATAATAGGGAATGGTGGTCTTCTGAGGTTGTTTCCTGAACTCCTCCGTATCCACTATCTCCTCTGTGGACACGATGACCTTTTTCGAGGCCATCGCCGCCTCGAGGGCGAAAAGATTCGTCCCGAAAATTCTGCAGTTACCGTATACGTCTGCCTGGTGCACGTGTATGAGCGCCACGTCGGGGTTGAGAGCCGGCATGAGGCAGACAGGCTCACCTGTGAAGGGGTCTTCCACCACCATCGCACCCGAGTACTTCACGTTGTCCGACCCGAGCATGTCTCTCGTGGGTATGAAGGGTATCCCCCTGCTTCCGGCGAGGATTCTCAAGGCTATCCCGCCGTTGGTCCACTCGAAGACCTTGACCCTGCCCTGACACACGGCGTTTCCTATGTAAGGCCCGTAGCCCAGAAATCCGACATCGATTCGGGTAGCGCATCCGGCTCCAACCAAAAGCGGCGTTTCGTGAAGAGTGAATTCAGCGCCCACCCAGAGGTCCTTCTTGCCCTGGCGAATAATCTCCCTGATGAGCGCCTGGGGTCCTCTCGTCAGGGAAGAAAAGTCGTAGACGATGTAATCCCCGTCACCGACGTATTTTTCTATCGCTTCTCTTTCAGATAGAAGCTTGGAAGTCTGCTTCCTGTTTTTCTTGTCCCGTATGTATTTTCGGAACTCATCGGGGTGGGTGAATTTGAACTCTCTTTCCCCCTTCTCAAGAACCTTCATTCTGGTCCTCCTGGTCCTTCGTCAGATAGTAATCGAACCTGTGATTGATGACTTTTTCCACGACCGTGTAAGGGTCGACCTGTTTTTCTGAAATCTGATTTATGAGCTTTTCGAGCAGACCATTGGAAGACAAATCAGCCAGGGCTTTCTCAAAGAGCCTGCTCTTCAATATCTCGTAAAGCTCGACCTTGGCTTTTCTCAAATCGTGGACTCTTCTTAAGCCCTTCTCCTCGATAAATTTTTTATGCTCTTCGATGACGCCTATGAGCTCGTCTATTCCCTTACCCGACAGGGCAACTGTGCTGACTATCTTTGGCTTCCACTCTCCCTCGTCGTATCGCTTCATCTCGAGCATGTGTTCCAGCTCCCGCCTTGTCTTGTCGGCTCCTTCCCTGTCTGACTTGTTGATGACGAAAACGTCCGCTATTTCGAGTATGCCCGCCTTTATCGCCTGGATGTCGTCGCCCAGGCCGGGAACGACCACCACCAGGTTGGTGTGGGCGACCTTGACCACTTCGGTTTCGTCCTGCCCTACGCCCACGGTCTCGATTATCACCACGTCCTTGCCCATGGCGTCCATCACGTTGACTATGTCAATCGTCGACCTGGAAAGACCGCCCAGGTGTCCCCTCGTTGCGAGGCTCTTTATGAACACGCCTTCATCCATTGCGTGCTTTTGCATCCTGATTCTATCACCGAGGATTGCGCCGCCGGAAAAAGGACTTGTCGGATCGATAGCCACTATGCCGACGGTCTTCCCGGCCTTTCTGAACCTCTCGGTTATCACATCCACGAGCGTGCTTTTTCCGGCGCCGGGAGCACCTGTTATGCCGAGGATGTAGGACTTGCCAGTGTGCCTGTAAAGCCTCTTGAGCGCATCCTGCGCCTCGGGCATCTCGTCATCAAGATCCCTCATCAACCTGGCAGCGGAGATTACATCTCCCTCAATGACTCTTTCCCACATTTCTTTGTCGCTCATGTCTCCTTTGCCTTTCTCTTACGCTCTCAGCAGCTGTTTCGAGATTATTATTCTCTGAACCTCAGATGTTCCCTCTCCTATCTCGCAGAGTTTGGCGTCTCTCATGAACTTTTCCACGCTGTATTCTTCAGTATATCCGTAACCGCCGTGTATCTGGACGGCTTTTACGGTAGCATCCATTGCTGCCTCAGAAGCGAACAGCTTTGCCATCGAAGACTCTCTCACGAATGGCTTCCCGGAATCCTTGAGGAACGCAGCCCTTAGGGTCAAAAGCCAGGCGGCTTCCAGCCTGGTCATACAATCGGCGATCATCCATTGAATTGCCTGAAAATTGGATATTGGCTTTCCGAACTGCTGCCTTTCCTTCGAGTATGCGATAGCCTCTCTCATAGCTCCCATGCCTATACCCACGGAGAGGGCCGCTATCGAGATTCTTCCACCGTTAAGAACCTTGAGCGTGTCCCTGAACCCGCTGCCGACCTCCCCGAGCACGTTCTCGTCGGGAACGAACATATCCTCGAATATCACTTCAGCCGTGTCGGAAGCTCTCATACCGAGTTTCTTCAGCTTTTTCCCGACAGATAGTCCCTCGGTTTCCCTGGGCACCACGAATGCCGTTATTCCGTCCTTCCCCTTTTCTCTGTCACTCACAGCCAACAGGACGTATATTCCGCCGATTGATCCCTGGGTAATGAACATTTTCGTTCCGTTTATCTTCCAGCCCCCATCTACTTTCTCCGCTTTCGTTTTCATCGAAGCAGCGTCCGACCCGGAATTGGGCTCAGTCAAACACCAGGCCCCCATCCTCCTGCCGGAAGCCAGGTCTGGAAGATATTTCTTCTTCTGCTCCTCGTTCCCCGCGATGAGCACGTGCCCGGAACAAAGCGAGTTGTGAGACGCAACCGTCAAACCAAGTGATCCGTCGGCACTACCAATCTCCTTGACTGCTATGGCGTAGGAAATCGTGTCCATTCCCGCTCCGCCGTATTCCTCGGGTATGCAAACCCCGAGGAGACCCAGCTCCCCGAGCTTTTGCAGGATCTCCCCGGGTATTCTCTCTTCTTCATCCCATTTTCTGGCGTTCGGTAGGACCTCCTTCTTGCAGAAATCGGCGACCATCTGCTCGAGGGCGAGATGCTCGTCCTTGAGTTTGAACTCCATCTTTCCCCCCTTTCTATTCCCCCTTCGGAAAATCACTCCTCCGCGGGAACAAAATAGACATCAGTGGGTTTGAATTTGCTCAACCTCCTGAATTTCGCCTTCACCTTCATACCAATTTTTATATCCTCCGGCCTGTCCACTCCGATTAGCCTCGCCAGAAGAAGCGTGTCCACACCGTCGAATTCAACCAGGATAAGGTGGAAAGGGGTCTCCTCGAGGAACTCCTCGCTCCCGTAGTAACAGGTCGTGAAAGTGTGAACCCTTCCTTCCAGCGGCAGCTCGAACCAGTCGCACTCAGAACCGCAGTACATGCAGTGGAATTTGGGCGTCGCGTACTTGTATCCGCAATTGGGGCACTTCGTCCCCAAAAGCTTCTTGTTCGCCAGACCTGCGAAGAAAGGCGAATCCTGTCCGTATGAGTGAATGTAATCGATGGAATAGGTGTGCTTTATTATGATAGGCGCCATCTTCTTCAGGTCTGCGAGGTCGTCCGGAAACGGGACGTTGTAGAGAACCGTTCCGTCCATTGTCTCGGGAAGTTTCGCTCTGTAATCGTAGTTTGCTTTATTCACCTTGCTGGCTTTTTTCGTCTTTTTGGTTTTTTTCGTCGCCATCTCACCACCCCCTCTCGAGAATTGAAACAGTGACGTATGTGCCCGTTCCGGCGTGGCTGTGAATGAGTCCCCGCTTAGCACCTTTTACCTGAAGGGAATCGTCTCCAAAGTGTTTCTTGATCGTCCCCTGTATCTGCCAGAAAGCGAAAACGGCCTGCATCAGACCTGTGGCGCCCACTGGATGCCCGCAGGCGATGAGACCGCCGGACGGGTTGACGGGAATAGTCCCCTTCTTTTTCAGTTTCAGCCCGTAGTCGATATTTGGCATGAACGGGTGTCCTTCCTCCACGAACTTTCCGCCTTCACCGTATTTGCACAGACCGAGATCCTCGTAAGTCTGAATCTCGGAAGAGGTGTATGCGTCGTGAAGCTCGATGAAGTCGAGATCCTTGATGGGGTTCTTTATCCCCGCCATTTTGTATGCCTGAATCGCTGCCATCCTTCCGGCTCTGAACGAATGCACTCCGGGATACTTGAGCTTCTTGTAATCGCTCTTCTTTTCGTGGGGGAGAAGCGGAACTTCTCCATGAGGTCTGTCGGCGAACCTCATCGCGTCAGTGCCGGTTCCTATTCCGGTGATCTTCACCGGCTTGTCGGTGAGCTTGAACGCCGTCTCCTTGTCGGTCAGGATGCAAACGGCCGCTCCGTCCGACATGACGCATATGTCCAAAAGCGTTAGGGGATACGCCACCATCTCGGCATTTCTCACGTCCTCTATCGTCAGCTTCATCCTCTTCTGGGCGTAGGGGTTGTGGTAGGCGTTCATGTGGTTTTTGACCGATACCATCGCCATCTGCTCGACGGTGGTGCCGAATTCGTGGATGTGTCTGTTGACCATCATCGCGTAATAGCCGGAATAGAAGCCGCCCACCGGGTAGTCGAAGTTGGTGTCGGACGCGTGCGCGATGAACTCGTTGCCCTTCCAGGTCTGAACTCTAGACATCGTCTCGAATCCGAATGCCACGCAGACGTTCATCCTGCCGGAGGCTACAGCTTCCCAGGCAGCCTGGAAGCACAGACCGCCGGTAGCTCCTCCGCCTTCCACTCTCTTGTTCGGCTTGGGGCAGAGACCGAGGTAATCGGTTGCCATGATCCCCGCCATGAGCTGTCTCGTGAAGTGGTCGGAGAAATAGGAAGCAACACTGCCATCGATCATGTCCAGCGTGAGGTCCGGGACATCGTTCATGGCGTAGTCGAAAGCTTCCTTGACCATCTTCTGGAATGTGGCGTCGGGTCTGGCCTTCGTGAACTTGCTCACTCCTCCTGCGACCATGTAGACTTCTCGCATTTTTCCCCCCTTATCTTCGTGGTTTTATGTTCTCTTTCACGTATTCGATTATCTCTTCCAGTGGTGTGCCCGGAGTGAATATCCTGTCCACGCCAGCTTCGATAAGTCCGGGGATGTCGTCGTCCGGGATGATACCTCCTCCGAATACCTTTACTTCATCCAGTCCTTTCTCCCGCAAAAGCTCGATAACTCTCCGGAAGAGGTAATTGTGAGCACCCGAGAGAATCGAAAGACCGATCGCATCCACGTCTTCCTGAACCGCCGCGCTCACAATCATCTCCGGAGTTTGATGAAGCCCAGTGTAGATGACCTCGAAACCGGCGTCCCGAAGCGCCCTTGCAATTATTTTGGCGCCCCTGTCGTGCCCATCGAGTCCGGGCTTTCCGATTAGAATCCTCACCTTCCTCTCTGGTCTCTTGCTCCCTTCCATAGCGTTTGCCCCCTGAATCATTTTTTCCTCCTGTATCAGAAGTAAGCGGGATCCTTGTATTCGCCGAACACGGCCCTCAACGTGTCACATATTTCTCCGAGCGTAGCGTATTCCCTGACAGCGTTGATAATGAGAGGCATCAGGTTGTCTTTTCCAGCGGCAGCATCCCTCAAGTCGTCCAGGCAGGATTTCACCTTTCTGTTGTCCCTCTTCCTTTTGACTTCCTGCGTCCTCTCTATCTGTCTCTTCTCGACGTTCTCGTCTATTTTGAGTATCGGGATGGGGATATCCTCTTCCATCACATACTTGTTCACGCCGACAACTGTCTTCTTCCCCTCATCCACCAGCTTCTGGTAATGGAAGGCGGCTTCGGCTATTTCCTTTTGAGGATACCCGAGCTTTATCGCCTCTATGATTCCGCCCATCTCGTCTATCTTGTTGATGTAATCCCACGCCTTTCTCTCCATTTCATTTGTAAGGGCCTCTACAAAGTAAGAACCGGCCAGCGGGTCTATGGTATTGGCAACACCCGATTCCTCCGCGATTATCTGCTGTGTTCTGAGAGCAACTGTTACCGCCTGCTCCGTCGGCAGAGCGAGAGTCTCATCCATCGAGTTGGTGTGGAGAGACTGGGTACCGCCTAAAACTGCAGCGAGAGCCTGAATAGTGACCCGGACTATGTTGTTCATTGGCTGCTGTGCCGTGAGCGTGCAACCGGCCGTCTGGGTGTGGAAACGGAGCCTCCAGGATGCGGGATTTTTCGCCTTGAACCTCTCCTTCATTATCTTCGCCCACATTCTCCTGGCGGCCCTGTATTTGGCTATCTCCTCGAAGAAGTCGTTGTGAGCGTTGAAGAAGAAGGAGAGCCTCGGAGCGAACTTGTCCACGTCGAGCCCGGCATCTATCCCAGCCTGAACATATCCAATCCCGTCGGCTATCGTGAACGCGAGCTCCTGAACTGCGGTTGAACCTGCCTCCCTTATGTGGTAACCGCTAATGCTCACCGTGTTCCACTTCGGAACGTGCTCCGAGCAGAACTCGAAGATATCGGTTATGATTCTCATGGATGGTTCCGGGGGGAATATCCAGGATTTCTGGGCGATGTACTCCTTGAGTATGTCGTTCTGAATGGTGCCGCCTATCTTGTCCCACGATACCCCCTGCTTCTCCGCAACTACCATGTACATGGCGAGCAGGATAGCAGCCGGTGCGTTGATGGTCATCGACGTTGTCACCTTGTCGAGAGGAATGCCGTCGAAGAGTATCTCCATGTCTTTGAGGGAGTCGACAGCTACTCCGCACTTGCCCACTTCTCCCCTGGCCCTATCGTGGTCGGAGTCGTATCCCATAATGGTGGGCATGTGGAAGGCAACCGAAAGTCCTGTCTGCCCCTGAGAGAGCAAATAATGGTATCTTCTGTTGGTGTCTTCAGCGGTTCCAAAGCCAGCGAACTGTCTCATTGTCCAGAGACGCCCCCGGTACATGGACGCCTGGACTCCTCTCGTGAACGGGAACTCGCCGGGAAATCCAAGATCCCTCTCATAATCGAAATCGGGGATGTCTGCAGGAGTATAGAGGTTTTTTATTTCCTCGTCAGATACCGTTGAGAACCTCTCGAGTCTTTCGGGCAATCTCTCGAGCGATTTTTTCAAAGTGGTATCTTCCCACTCTTCCTTCCTCTTCTTTATTCTCTCAACCTTGTCTTTTTCGAACATGACGGCACCTCCTGCCATCTTT
>CAYSCN010000048.1:7282-8985 GCA_964429585.1 uncultured bacterium
TTCATCTCTCAATCCCCACTCTCGCGTCCACGCCTGCCGCGTAGTAATGCTTGATCTCCCTCATCTCGGTCACCAGGTCGGCTTTCTCTATCATCTTCTCCGTAGCGCCCCTTCCCGTCAGAACGAGCTCCATTCCTTCGGGCTTTTTCTCCATCAGCTCGATTACTTCTTCCTCCGAAATCAGGTTGAACATCACCGCGCAGTTGATTTCATCGAGCACCACTATGTCTGGCCGCTCATCGAATATGATTTTCTTGGCGAGTTCGAATCCATCGCGGGCGAGTTTCACATCCTCGGGGTCCGGGTTTTCAGGATTGACGAACGTATCTCTCCCACACTGGTGAATGGTCACGTAGGGGGAAAGCATCTTCACTCCTTCAAGTTCGCCGTAATCTATCCACCCCTTCATGAACTGGATTATCGCGACCTTGAGTCCATGCCCTGCCGCTCGAAGCGAAAGGCCTAAAGCCGCGGTTGTCTTCCCTTTCCCGTTTCCCGTGTATATCTGAATGTATCCTTTACCCAGTTCCCCTTTTCTCACGCCTCACCCCTTCAAAAGGTTCCTCGCTATGACCAGCCTTTGAATTTCTGACGTGCCCTCATAAATGGTCGTAACCTTCACGTCTCTCAAGTGTCGCTCGACCGAATATTCAGAAATGTATCCGTAACCTCCGTGTATCTGCACCGCCCTGTTGCACACCCTGTACGCCATCTCGCTCGCGTATAGTTTGGCCATGGACGCTTCTTTGGTAAACCTGACGCCCTTTTCTTTCAGGTAAGCGGCTCGAAGCGTAAGAAGCCTAGCCGCCTCTATCTCCACAGCCGAATCGGCTAACATCCACTGAATCGCTTGAAGATTGGCTATCGGCTGGCCGAACTGTTGCCTCTCCTTGGCGTACTGAACTGCTTCTTCGAGCGCGGCAGTGGCTATGCCGACTGCCTGACAGCCTATTCCAATCCTTCCTCCGTCAAGGGCCGTCATAGCTATCTTGAAACCCATCCCCTCTTCTGCCAGGAGGTTTTCTTCGGGAACTTCCATGTCCTCGAACACCAGCTCAACCGTATTGGATCCCTTTATTCCCATCTTCTTTTCTTTCTTTCCGACTGAGAAACCCCTGAAAGAGGGTTCGACCAAAAACGCCGATATCTGTCTCGGTTCCCTGCTGGTAACCGCCATGACAATTATGAGGCCCGAATATTCGGCGTTCGTGATGAAAACCTTGTTGCCGTTTATCACATACCTGTCACCTTTCTTTACCGCCTGTGTTCTTATGCTCTGAGCGTCGGAGCCGGCTCCAGGTTCAGTGAGTGCGAATGCGCCGGGACCGAGTTCGCCGGACACGAGCCTCGGAAGGTATTTCTTCTTCTGCTCCTCGTTACCGAATCTGGCTACAGCCTCTGCGACCATATTCTGAACCGCCATGGTAACCGCCGTCGAGGCGCAACCTCTGGCTATTTCGGTTAGAGCGAGGGCGTATGCCACCGGACCGACGTAGGCACCACCGTACTCCTCGGGGACGAGCATCCCCATCATCCCGAGTTCGAAGAGTTTTTCCACCTGCTCTTTCGGGAACTCCCCTTTCTCGTCGACCTCGGCCGCCTTCGGATTCAGTTCCTTTTCCGCAAAGCTTTTCGCCGTGTCCTTTATGAGCTGTTGTTCTTCCGTGAGTTGAAAATCCACGATGTTCCTCCTCAATCTCTCA
>CAYSCN010000049.1:0-5229 GCA_964429585.1 uncultured bacterium
CCAACTGGGACCTGGCACCTTTCCAGAATTCTCTTTCGAATCTCGTCTATTGGCCCTCCTGTAGACAGGTCCATGACCGCATCCGCGCCGGCTGCGACGGCAGCATCGAGCTTCTCCAGTTCTTCTTCTATATTTATCCTGTCTCTGGATGAGCCGATATTTGCGTTTACCTTGACGCGCAGTCCTTCCCCGATTGCGACGGGGCGTACTTTTTTCCTCTGGACGTTCCTGGGTATGACAGCTTTGCCTTCGCCAATGAGTCTCACGAGTTTTTCCGGGCTCATCCCTTCGGCAAGGGCTGCTTCCTTGATTTCGTCTGTGATGATGCCCTTTTGGGCTTTTTCCTTTAGAGTCATCTTGCGCCTTCCTCTGTTATGTTGTTGTATGTGGCGGCGGCTCTTTTCGGGTCATCAGACGCCAGAATGCCCGATATCAAGGCCACCCCATATGCTCCAGCTTCGACGACTTTCTTCGCTCGGTCGGGTGTGATACCGCCGATTGCGAAGACGGGTATGTCGACCGCCCTGGTAATTTCCTCGAGCTTTCCTAATCCCTGCGGAGCTCCGTATCCGATTTTCGATGGCGTTTCGAATACTGGGCCGAAAGTTATGAAGTCGGCGCCGTTCTTTTCAGCCTCTTTTGCCCCTTCGAGGGAATGAGTCGATCTGCCGACGAGCAACCTCCTGCTCAGCGATCTCACTGCTTCGACCGGAATCGATTTTTCTCCAAGGTGAACTCCGTCGGCTTCAACTGCCAGAGCCACGTCAACTCTGTCGTTTATAAATAGTTTAGCATCAAATAGCCTGGTTAGCCTCCTCACTTCCCCGGCGAGTTCGAGCAGTTTTCTTCCGGTCAGGTCCTTTTCCCTTAGCTGGACAGCTTTCACTCCCCCTTCCAGAGCCAGCCGGAGAGATTCGATCAGACTTCCTCTTTTGACTTGCTTCCTGTCGGTTACCAGGTAGAGTCTGAAGTCTATTTTCCCCATTGTCCCCTCAGAAAAAGGTTCCATCGAGAGGGCTGGACGCAGATGCGTAGAGCTTCTTTGGGATTCGTCCAGCAAGGTATGCTTTCCTCCCGCTTATGACGGCTAATTTCATTGCTTCTGCCATCATGACGGGATCTTTTGCCTGGGCTATTCCGGTATTCATCAACACACCGTCGCATCCAAGCTCCATGGCGATAGTGGCATCCGATGCGGTTCCAACGCCAGCGTCAACAATGACAGGTACGTTGACCGTTTCGAGCAATATCTTGAGGTTGTAGGGATTCCGTATGCCGAGACCGGACCCTATGGGCGCGGCAAGGGGCATGATGGCTGCGCAGCCCACGTCTTCCAGCTTTTTTGCCACCACCGGGTCGTCGTTAGTGTATGGGAGAACGGTGAACCCTTCCTTCACGAGTATTTCGGCAGCTTCGACGAGCTGCTCTGTGTCTGGAAACAGCGTCTTTTCGTCTCCTATGACTTCCAGTTTGACCATTTCGCACATTCCGGCTTCCCTCGCCAGGAAAGCGGTTCTTATGGCGTCGTCCTTGTTGTAGCAACCGGCCGTATTGGGAAGTATCAGGTATTTTTCCGTGTCGATGTAGTCGAGGAGGGACTTGCCGCTTTTCCTGTGTATGTCGACTCTCCTGACTGCTACCGTGACTATTTCGGTTCCTGATACCTCCAGGGCTTTCACCATGGTCTCGTAATCCGGGTACTTCCCCGTTCCAAGGATGAGGCGCGAGTTGAATTCCCTGTCGCCGATTTTCAGTTTGTCAGTCATGATTCTCCTCCTTTGTCATCCGCCCCCGACGAACTGGACTATTTCGATTCTATCTCCGTCGGAAGGGTGAGTGTTTTCGTAATCGGTCTTGCGAACGATCTTTTTGTTGAGTTCCACCGCAACGCGAGGAGTTTTGATTTCGAGTTTTTCCAGTATATCTTTTATGCTCGGTCTGCCCTCGAAGAGGAACTCCTCGCCGTTTATGGTGAGTTTTATGCGATCAGAGCCGCTCATCTCTCGCTCCTTCCAGGGTTTTCTGGAGCTTTTCTCTGAAAAGCCTGAGAGTCTTTTCGGAAAGGTTTTTCGTCGCCTCTTCAGCCAGTTTCTCGCAGAATTTTTTGAGTTCCCGATCCTTTTTCTCCACGGCGAATTCCAGCAGAGTAAGCAGGGCGTTTGGCTCGCAGAACTCCCCCATTTTGCCGGCGGTTGCAATCGAGGTGAATCTGCTTCCTGTTCTTCCGCTTCTATAGCAGCTCGTGCAAAGGCTTGGCACAAGTCCGAGCTCGATTATTCTGCTCATAATCTCCGTGATGCTTCTTTTATCATCTATGTAGAACTGCCCGTTGCCTTCTTCACGGTTCCCGTTTTTTTCGTCGTATCCTCCGGGAGAGGTGCTGGAACCTGCGCTTATCTGTGACGCTCCGCAGGAAAGGGATCGTTCTCTCAAACTGGCAGGTTCCCGGGTGGATATGACCACTCCGGAGGATGGGCAGCAGAGCCGATAAAGCGATACTATCTTCAGGAAATCGTCGTCCGAGACGGGATGTGGAGGTTTGGTAATGGCCGCGCCTCTTGCCGGTTTGAGTCTCGGGACGGAAATCGTATGCGGATAGGTTCCGTATTTCTCTCTGAGATAGTGACCGTGGACCACGGTCGCCACGCACTCGAACCTCCAGTCGTAAAGGCCTAGGAGCGCTCCCGTGCCCACGTCGTCGAAGCCGGCCTGGATGGCTCTGTCCATGCAGGATAGGCGGTAGAAGTAATCGGCTTTTTTCCCTGAAGGGTGCATCTTTTTGTAAGTCTCCCTGTGGTATGTCTCCTGAAAGACCTGATAGACGCCTATCCCCTCTTTTTTTATTGCTTTCAATTCGTCCACTTCCATGGGAGCGGCGTTTAAGTGCAGGATGCGGATGTCTGTTTTTTTGTAAATCTCCCTGGCGATGCTGGAGATGTAATCCACGGGTCCGGACTCGTAGCTTTCCCCGCAAACCAGCAAAAGCCTCCTGTAACCTTTTCTAGAAAGGATTTGCGCCTGATGAGCCGCCTCTTCGGGGGAAAGGGTTCTTCTGTCTATTTCTCTGTTTTCGACTCTGAAGCCGCAATACAGGCAGTTGTTGTGGCATCTGCTGGAGAGGTAAAGAGGTGCGAACAGGACGATTCTCTTCCCGAAGACTTTTTCCTTGACCTCTTGCGCTTTGGCGTGGAGCAGAGAGATTACCGCCTGTTTGTCAGTTACGGCAAACCTTCCCGCGTCCTCGGGTGAGAGCGGGCTGGATGGGCCGACAGCCGCTAGAATGCTTTTTGCTTCTTCAAGGGTGAGTGGTTTGGCATCCGATATTATACGGGAGGCTGTTGCCTCGATTTTTTCGAGTGAAATTTCGAGGTGTTTTTCCTGAACGAACATGGTCTCTCCCCTTGCGCGTATTTTGGGGGAGCAGCCTGCTTGTATAGGGATTTCGTGACGGAAGAAGAGTTTTCTTCATCACGCTTCCCTACGCCGGTATTACCCGGATCAGGTTCAAGGGGTTGCCCCGCCTGCGTGCGGAGCTCTCAGCGTGCCGCACCCCCGCGTGATTAGGTAATGATTATATCATCCTTTTTTAGATAAGTGTCTTTTCAATAAGAAGATCAGGGTAAAAGGCAGCAGGATTATTGCCAGGGTTTCCTCCCCCGGCTTCCGATCGCTTGTGTTCAGATTGCATCCTCCTCCCCCGCTGCTGACGGGTTGTGGGGGAAGCTCGGATGTGAGAGTTTTGAAAGCGTTGACTCGACCGCCGCAGGCGACCTTGTCGGCTAGCGAGGATACGGGATCGCAACTTGTCACTATCAAAGTTTTTGCCTCTTCAGGAGAGATGTCTGGTTTTTCCGAGAAGAGCAGCGCTGCTATTCCGGAGACGAGTGGTGCCGCCATTGAAGTGCCGCTCATGTAGTAGAGCGTGTCTGCAAGAGGGGTAACCCCCGTTGATACTGTCAGGTCATCGAGGTGCCACCCGTCGTCTACGGTCTGGGGGTCTGAGTCCGTGATGAACAGGAATCGGATGAAACCGCTTTTGCCATCGAGATTACCGAGATCTACTCTGAATTGATACCAGGTGTAGCTCATGTTGCCGCTCAAATAGTCATAGATGGACGTATTTCCGTTCATTATTCCTATTTCTTCTGTGAACCAGGAGACCCCGTCTTCAGAGGTTTGAATGTATAATTTGTCTTCGGAAGACGATATTCCGGTTACGTATCCGGCGAGCACGGCTCCTTTTTTCCCCGTTAGATCCACCTGTCGGCTCACATACGAGTGAACGTCGCTTGTGTAATTTCCAGCCGGGCTGTCGGACAGAGAATAAGCTGAACCATTGTATCCGGTGCCGCTTTCTATTCCCCAGGTGTTGCCGGTCCCTCCGGTGGTCCAGCCGTTTAGAGTTCCTGTCTCGAAGTCGTCGGACCACAAGAGTTCTGAAGCCGAAAAGGTGCTGATGATTCCTGTGCCGGGTGCGGCGACGTCCACGCTGGAGGCTCCGTAGTTGGAAAACGTTGCGAGTTCGTCGTTCTGATCCGACGAGGCAACGGAAATTATGTTTCCGAGGTCGAAGGATGCCGGATAGAATGGGACGGTGTCGTTGTTGGACCCGTTGTTTCCTGCAGCAGCCACCACGAGCACGCCGTTTTCCCCGGCTCTGTTTATCGCATCCCTGAGAGCCTGATCGTAGCTAGTTCCTCCCCAGCTGGCGTTTATGATTCTCGCGTTCATTTTTACGGCATAATCTATCGCCTGAATCAAAGTGGCAGTTGTAAAGTAGCCGTTTACTCCGCCGGCTCTGAGCGGCATGATGCGAACGTTTGGGCTGACTCCGGTGATGCCCGTGCCGTTGTTCATTTCTGAGCCGATGATCCCGGCTACATGGGTGCCGTGACCGTTTGGGTCCCACGGGTCGTTGTCGCCGTCTTCGAAATCCCAGCCGATTGTATCGTCAATGAACCCGTTGCCGTCATCGTCGATACCGTTGTTTGGTATCTCAGCCTGGTTTCGCCATATCGAGGACGCCAGGTCCGGATGATCGTACGCGACTCCGGTGTCTATTACTGCGACAGTTACGTTTGGGGAGCCGGTTGTTATGTCCCACGCTTCCTCGGCGGAGATGTCTGCTCCGGCCTTCCCCGCCGTTCCGAGAATGACCTGACCCTGGTTTTCGAGAGCCCATTGTTCATGGTAGTAAGGGTCCGTTGGTACAAGACAGGGCCTGTAGAT
>CAYSCN010000049.1:5329-8627 GCA_964429585.1 uncultured bacterium
CTCATGAACTCGTCCGCGCACTTTTTTAGGATCTCTGCCCGGGTGGGATATGGGAATATCGTTCTCGATATATCCCCCATCTTGAGCCCCCCGGCCATTGCCACGGTTAGGGAGCCGATTATGTCCCCTGCATTTTCATCTACGAGGGAAGCTTTGAAGATTCTCCCGGATTTTTTCGCGAACCACACCTTCAGAAATCCGTTCGTGGATCCGTCGGTTATTGCCCTGTCAACGTGGGTCAGGGGAATCTTTATCACCGGGAGGTCGTTCGGGATGTCTCCGGCGATTCTCACGTGTGCTATTTCGGGTTCCGTATAGGTGCACCAGGGGATGACCAGTGAGGAAACTCTGCTTCTCCCGAAGAAGAGGGCATTTCTTATGACTATCCTGGCGGTTGCATCGGCCGTGTGGGTGAACCTGTAGGGAAGGCATACATCGCCTGCTGCGTAGACGTTCCTGTTGGTTGTCCTGAGGAAGTCGTCAACTCTAACGCCTTTCTCAATGTCGTATTCGACCCCGCATGCCTCGAGATTCAAATTTTCCACGTTTGGAATTCTGCCAGCAGAAACGAGAATTTCATCGCATTCGACAGCGCCTGTTTCCGTTTTGGTTTCGTAGTGGACTATTTTTCGATTTTTCGATCTTTCCACTTTGGTTGCTTTTGCGCCGTTCAGGACCCTGATTCCTTCTTTGAGAAATACATCTTTCAGAATAGCCGAGGCTTCTTCGTCTTCTCTTGGAAGAAGCCTTGCCGGCCTGTTTATCAATGTGACGTTCCAGCCGAGCCTTCTCAACGCCTGAGAAAGCTCGCAGCCTATTGGACCTCCACCGATGATGGTCATGTCTCCCTGATCTCTATCAAGGGAAAATATCGTTTCGTTGGTGAGGTATCCGACTTCTTCCAGCCCCGGGATCGGTGGAATTCGTGGTTTGGTCCCGGTGGCGAGGACGCATTTTTTGAACCGGAGCGTTTTTCCGTCCACGGTTATTTCGTTTCCGCTTTTGAAGGATGCGTACCCGAAGAAGAGGTCGATCCCATATTTTTTAACCCGTTCTGCCGAGTCGTGAACGCTTATTTCCGCTCTTGTTTTTCTCACCTTCTCCATTACTTTCCTGAAGTTCACCTCAGGATGCGAGTTGAACTCTATTCCATATTCCTTCCCTTCTTGCGGTGTGGAAACGAAGCGAGATGCTCTTATGAGAGTCTTTGATGGGATGCAACCGTAGTTCAGGCAATCTCCTCCCAGGAGGTGTTTTTCCACAAGGGCAACTTTTGCTCCCAGTGAGGCGGCACCTATTGCTGTAACGAGACCCGCCGTGCCTCCTCCTATTACAACCAGGTTGTACATTGGTTTCGGCTCTGGATTCGTCCAGTCAGTCGGTCGGACGGAGGAAAGGAGGCGCTCATCATTGACGTCCATGGCAGGTGTCGTTTTTTTCTCATTCACAAATCCGACTCCTTTCCATTTTGCTCACTTTGTTTTTCGTCAATTTCTTCAACATCTTTTAGCTTTTTTCTCGCTCTTTTGACCAGTAGAAACAGGACAAGCGCTGCAGCTATGGTTGCCAGGATTGTTTTCCAGGGAATCTCACCGGAGGCGATCGCTCTGGAGACGGCGTCTGCTCCTGCGACGTAGAAAACGGTTCCGGGCAACATACAGAGCCATGACCAGAAAATATATGTGGAGAACCTGATGCTTGTAAGTCCGAATCCGTAATTCAATAGATTGAATGGGAAAATGGGAACGAGCCTGGTTATAGCCACGATTATCGCTCCGTGTTTCTCGGTCATTCTATCTAGCTTCTTGAATTTTTCATTTTTATTGAGCCACGAGGCCACAGCATCTCTGGCGAAATGTCGAGAGATGATGAAAGCAACGCCAGCTCCCACGGTGGCTCCAATGCTCACGAGTATCGTTCCTTTGATTATTCCGAAAAGTGCTCCGCCTGCAACAGTGATCGCGCTTCCAGGAATTGCTACCACAACAGCGAGGATGTAAATGAATACATAAGCAACCGGTCCCCATGGTCCGAGTTCTTGAATCCAGCTCTTGAGCTGGCCCAGCTTTTCTCCCAGCTGCAAATACCTGGCGGCTACCAGAAAAAGTACGATTGCACAGATCAGGAGTATCAATTTCCACGGAAAGGTGTTCCTCGTTTTTTCGATCAGCTCTCCGGGTTCCTGAGGATGATTTGTATCTGTGTCCATTTTGTATTATTTCTCCATTCCTCAGGTTAGTGCTCCGCTGCAGGATGACCCGGACCCAGCAGTGCAGCCGAAGCAGTGAGGTCCCGTTACGATTCGTCTGTTTTTTAGTTTTTCCGGGTCGAGCTGAAGTATGTGACTTGGTGCTCCGTGGTTGACCGAAATTCCCAGGGCGAGGTTGAAGTCGCAGTCGTAAATTCTTCCGTCATATCCTATGCTTATGAGGTGTCTGCACATGAGTGACTCGATTGTCTGGGGATTGAATGATGACTTGAGAGTGTTCACGTATTTCTCGACTTCTCCGGTTTCTTCCAGCCTCGTCAGGAATCTTCCAAGAGGCATATTGGTTATTGTGATTAGTTTCGTGAACTCTATTCCATGTGCTTTTTTGAGCTCTATTCTGTAAGCCTCTTCGAGGACCTTCTGTGGTGGTGGGAGGAATGCTCCCCCTGGATTGTAGACCAGCGTGAGATCCAGGCCTCCGGGAATTCCATACCCGGCATCATTTAGTTTTTTGAGAGCCGCGATGCTTTTTTCGTAGACTCCCTTTCCTCGCTGGGCGTTCACGTTTTCTTCGAGGTAGCACGGGAGGGATGCCACGAGTGAAACCTCCCGCTCTCTGAAAAATTCGATTAGTGCCCCATTTTTCACTTCCATGAGAGCCGTGAGATTGGTTCTTATCTGCACTTGCAGGTTTGCGCTTTTTAAAGACTCAATGAATTCTTCCAGGTTGGGATTCAGTTCCGGCGCGCCTCCGGTTATGTCAATCAGTGAGGGGTTGATTTTTCTTGCAGCTTCAACAATGAGTCTCATTGTTTCTTTTGCCATCATTTCCCTTTTAGATGGGGATGAGTTGAGATGGCAGTGGCTGCACGCCTGGTTGCAATAGAGTCCCACGTTGACCTGGATGATGTCTATATCTTTGCTTTTTAGATACCCGCCTGTGGCTTCGATAACTTTTTTGTCGAATTCATTCATTCTCTCCTCCTTCTCCTCCCGTTTCTTCTGTCTAGCTAATTTATTGTCTACCATATTAAGAGTCAATTTTGTGAACCATCTAATCATTTGATTTAAATACTGTGAAAATGTTTC
>CAYSCN010000050.1:0-8411 GCA_964429585.1 uncultured bacterium
CAACCACGCAGCTACGCAACTACACAACTACGGACCATTTCTCTGGATATGTTTGGAACATTTGTGTTTTGAATTTCGGATTTGTTTCGTGTTTCGAATTTCGTGCTTCGTGCTTTGCATACCCAGCCACGCAACCACGGACCAAGTATTTCGTGTTTGAAATAAAAAAGGCGGGGATAAACCCCGCCAATACTTTCGACCAGCTATCCCTCTCCACTCCCTTACTTCTTCGCCATCACTTTTTTGAACAGCTCGATCGCTTCCTTCGCGTCCTCCTTGACCTTGTCGATAACCGCCTCCGCGTAATCCACGTTGTGGAATCCGTTCCCGAGCTGAACGAACTTGTAGTTGTACCTTGCCCTGTTGAGCTTTATCATCGCCTTCCTGTAATCGTCGTTCCTGATGGAAATGTTTCTCGCGAGTTCTGCCGCCCTGTCTATGAGGGGTGCCGCCTCATCGAGAGCTTCGCTTACCGTGCTCTTCCACTCATCCAGAACGCCCTCGTAATCCTCACCGTGACAACCGATGCACGCGGACTCGGAAGCCTTGTAAGTCTGACCGGTGAACTCCGCCTCCCCGGAACCAACCTCCGGAACCTTGTGACAACCGATGCAGTCGACCTGCGCCAGGAACATGACAGAGGGCATCCTCTCCACACCTTTGGCACCCGTGCCGGCATACATCTGCTTCGTCGCGTTGTGCTTGTTCTCGTGACATATCGAGCAGTCATACTGAAGAGGTTCCACCGCCGTGCGAACCTTGTGCTTTATCTCGAAGTGGCAGTGAGTGCACTCAACCTTGTGTTCCGTCACGTGCGTCCTGTGAATGAATACAGTGTCATCGTATTTGGACAACCTCTTCTCGTCGTTGTGACACTGGAAACACCTGTCCTTGGGCGCCTCACCGTTACCCTGAATCGCATCAAGGTGGCAGTTCTGGCACGCCACGTTCCTCTCGCCAACGAAATCCATATGGTTGAAGGTAACTCCCTCAAATTCTATGTCTCCCTTTGGTGCAGTATGGCAGGACGGACAGCCACCGAGCGGCTCCTCCACTCTGCCGGATACTCTTCCCTTGAAGTGGCAGAGGAAGCACGTGGATTCGGTAACTTCCATGTGGTTACCAACCACTATCTGGCTGTGACAGGACGTACATCTAAGTTTCTTCCCCCTTCTTTCCTGAGTGAGGTGGGGCTTGTGGTCGAACTTTATTCCCCTTTTGAATATGACCTGTCCTTCCAGAAGTCTCTTCTCGTGACACCCTTTCCTCAAACAGCTGGCATCGCTTATCTCGGCATACGGCTTGGAGCTGTAAGTCCTCGTCACGTACTTGACCACCTGGGAAAGCGCCTGGAACTTGAGCCAGAGCTTCTCCCTCAGCTCAGGAGGGTAATGGCACTCCACGCACGGAACGTGATTGTGCTTGGAGGTCTTCCACGCCTCGTAGTATGGCTTCATGATATGACAGGA
Organism: uncultured bacterium; assembly: GCA_964429585.1. Classification (GTDB taxonomy): domain Bacteria; phylum Desulfobacterota; class Deferrimicrobia; order J040; family J040; genus CAYSCN01. The sequence goes on from CAYSCN010000050.1 coordinate 1,470, forward strand.
ACTGCAGAAGTAGGGGCTCGTCGAAAACTCAAACATTCCAATCGAGAATATCAGGAAGAGGACTCCCAGGAAACCGAGAAACTTGAAAAATCTCGGCCTGATGTGTAACTTGTCCTCCTTCCCCTCAGGAATGTGCATCCCGAGAGTTTCGAGGACCTTGTGCTTCTTCTTGCCCCCTTCACTCCCTTTCTTGTCTCCACTGCCTGTCACCATGGTTGCACCTTCCTTTTTATTTTATTTTTCTTCTTCCTCTCCCCTCTTTTTCACCTGAATAAGTTTGACTGTGAGGAGAATCGCCAGAATCAGGAGGATACCGGCACCTACACCCGCCACCTTCACACGAAATTCTTCTTCCTTCTTCAACTTCTCGAGCTCCTCTTCGGCGATCTTTATCTGATCGTCCGCCTCTATCATGTTTCTCCTTAGAAGATCCGGATCGAGAGCGTGAACCTTCGGCTTCATTTGAAGGAACTGAACTCTTAAAGATTCGACCGCGTTCTCGAGACGCTCGACGAATCTTCCCGACTCTTTGGCTTTCTCCAGTTTTCCTCTCAAATCGTTCAACTTTTTACTCACGAATACCAGTTTCTCCTTCAACTCCTGGCCGATCTTGTATGCTTCCTCGTCTGTTTCGTGACAATACCCGCACCTGCCGGGTTTTTCCCCGTCGAACATTTCTGGAGTGGGCATCTCGTTTTTGTGGTTCCCATGGCAGTCTACGCACCTGGGTTCTCCCATCTCTTTCACCGCTTTTCCGTGGGGTCCAGCGTTGAAGTATTCATAGATGCTCCCGTGACAATTCCCGCAAACGTTGGGAACTTCCTGTACGCCTGGCGGTCTCGCCCCGTGGATACCGTGACAGGTGGCGCAATTTGGAACGAGCCTGGGGTTTTTTCCCTCGATCTCGCCGTAGAGAATCTTCCCGTGGACCCCTTCCCTGTACAACTTGTACTGATCGGAAGGGATCCCGTATTTGGACATCAGTTCTTCGCTGGCGTGACACTTCGCGCACGTTTCGGGAACATTCGTGTGGAACACCGAAGATCTTGGATCGTTTTTCTTCCTTATCTCGTGAGTCCCGTGACAGCTCACGCATGTGGCGACGTTCTTGTCCCCCTTTGCCAGTAGCTTTCCGTGCTGACTCGTCTTGTATTCCTCCCACTGATCGGTCCTGAGATTGTACTGTTTCATCAGGTTCACGTCCGAGTGGCAGGACCCGCAAAGCTTCGGAATATCGAATACAGAGGGAACACCCCTGAAGTCATATTTCTCGCTCATCGAGTCTTCCGAGGAGATATACGGGTTACCACCGTGACAGACGTCGCACGTCACACCGACCACGCTGTGTATGCTTTTTTCCCAGCCCACGGCCGATTCCTTCATCCTCCCACCCAGCTGGGAGTGACAGTTGTAACAGCTGTTGTCAGCGAAAACCTTGCCAAATACGATCTGGGGACTGGAAAAAGAAAAAATCAGCAACAAGGCAAAAAAGGTCAGAGCGACGCTCAGGACTCTCCGGTTCTTTTTGTCCCTATCCTTTCTCACGAGAAATACCCCCAGGCTGTGAAGATGATGTACAGAACGGCGAGAGTTATCCCCACACGAAGCGCATATGGCCTGTCTTTTGGTCTGACCGAAGAATTCTTGTCTATGAACGGGAGAAACAAAAGAAGCACCGCAATCGCCCCCTGCGCGAGGACACCCACCACCTTCGGCACCCACATTCCGAGAAACTGCAGTGCGTCCGCTGCCTTGAGGAATTGATAGGCTGCGAGGAAATACCACTCGGGCTTTATGTTTTCAGGCGTCGTGAAAGGATCAGCCTTAGGCAACATGGGAGGTGGCGCCAGCGCAGCGAGCACAATCAACGTCGCAAGAAGCAGGCATATGAGAATGAGCTGCTTAAGTATGTGATTGGGAAAAAAAGGTTCCCAACCGTATTTCCATTTCTTTTCCATTTCCCGCGTCCTGTCCATCGTCCCTCCCGTCACAGTGGGTCTGCTATGCCGAGCCTCCTTACCATGAGGAAGTGAATTGCGAGGAAAATCATCGTTATACCGGGCAATACAACAACGTGCATGGCGAAAAACCTTGTAAGCGCGATCTGTCCAACCTCGGTCCCACCTCTAACAATGTGCTTCAAAGTTTCACCTATTATGGGTATGGCGGTTATTCCTTCTGTACCCACGGTGGTCGCCCAATACGAAAGCTGGTTCCAGGGCAAAAGGTATCCGGAAAAACCGAAACCGAGAGTTATGAGCAAAAGGAAGACCCCCGAAACCCACGTAAGTTCTCTTGGCGGCTTGTAAGCACCTGTCAGGAACACTCTAAACATGTGAAGAAAAACCATGACTATGAGCAGGCTCGAGCCCCAGACGTGAAGCCCTCTTATCAGCCAGCCAAACGGCACTCTGTTAGTGATTTCCATGACGCTATCATAGGCCTGTCCAATAGTGGGTCTGTAATAGAACAGAAGCAGAACTCCCGTCAATATCTGTATAAGAATCAAAATGAATGAAAGACCACCGAGACAAGCAAGCAGGTTGCCCTCGAGCCTGGTTCCGTAACGTGGAGCGGGTTTTTTCAACTGCTGCGCCAGCGCCTCATCGAAATCGAGCCTGTCATCCAGGGCGCCGTAGAAAAAGCCCACCAAAGACATCAGGTTCAGAATATCGATGTATGCTTTTTTCTTCTCCTCTTCCAGCCTGTCCTTCTCAAGGGGTTCCAGGTCCTTCCTGTTTTCATCCATTCCCCTCATCCTCCGACAACTATTTTGTCACCGGCAACTCTGGCGTCGTATACCTTCAGGGGTTTTGGAGGCGGTCCAGCCAGCACCGAACCACTCAGGTCGAACTTCCCGCCGTGACAGGGGCAGGCTATGAATCCCTCAGGCCTGTATCTCACCAGACAACCCAGATGTGTGCAGATAGCAGAAAGAGCATATACCCTCTGCTCTGTCCTGATGACTATAACCTTGTCCCCTCTGAAACTATAGACCTTGTAACCATCCAGTGGGATCTCTTCGAGCGGAACAGAAAGGCTTTCCTCGGTACTCCTGCTTTTTTCTTTTGGCCAGAGGAACGACAGAACGGGGTAAAGAGCGAGCAGCGCAAAAAGCCCGCCGAACAGGGCAATCAAACCGTTCAGAAACTTTCGCCTCGTCACCTTCCCTTTCTCTTCCATTGCCTCTCATCACCCCTCTTCTATATACTCTTCGTACTCTTCCTCGGACATCAGCTGATCGAGCTCATCCGGATCGGAAAGTTCTATTTCGACGAGCCAGCCCTTTCCGTAGGGGTCCGTGTTGATCAACGAGGGATCATCGATTACAGCATCGTTGACGTTCACAATCGTACCCGACACGGGCGATATCAGTTCTGTGACAGCTTTCTGCGATTCGAGTTCACCGAATGTGTCCCCGGCATCGATGAAAGTATCCGCCTCCGTAAGGGACACCTCGTCTACCTGCCCCATCTGCTCCTGCGCGAAGTCGGTTATCCCAAGCCTCGCCAGCTCTCCCTCGACGAGGACCCACACGTGGTCTTCTGAATATTTTATTTCCGACGAAGCCATAGTTCCCACCCTCTCTCAGGAAATATCCGTTTATTTTTATATTAGGCGAAACCAGGGTGTCAATCTGTTTTTGGGGAACATTTGAAAAATTGTCTTCCGGCACAAAAACACCACAAAACGGGTATGAGCTGGAAAATAAAACAGCCCGGGATTAAATGCTCAAGGAGACCAAGTCGGACAATGGATAGGTCGGAATCATTCCCCCCCGGCGGAGCACCTGGCACAGGTCCCGTAGAAAACAACCTGCATGGACCTCACCGTCCCCATCTCTTTCAGCTTCGTCTCCTGGATCACATCTATTTCCCTCAGTCCCGGAACGTCGTAGATGGAATCACATTTCTCGCAGTGAAAGTGGGCATGAGGAGTAACCACAGCGTCGAATCTGGTACTCGGGCTGAACTCGCTCTTGATCTCTATCACTTTCCTCTGATCCTTGAGAATCTTGAGGTTTCGGTAAACGGTCCCGAGGCTCAAGTTTGGAATAACTTTCCTGGCCTCCCTGTAGATCCACTCCGCATCCGGGTGAATGTTGGTGTTCTTCAAGACACTCAAAACTACGTTGCGCTGCCTGGTGTTTCTCCTCTTTACTTCTTTCATCCTCTCCCCCTTCACTTGGTGCACCACATCTTATATAATATCCACGCCAAGTTTAGCTGATGATAAAAGTTATCTTTACTTGGAAAATATTATCATACTTTTAACAAAGTTGGGAACGCTGCTTTTTATTTTTTAAAATTTTTTTACCTCATGGAAGCCTGGACGTTGGTTTCGCTTGATGGAGGGGTGCCGGAGCCTGGCTGAACGGGGCCGACTCGAAATCGGCTTGGCGGTTAGCCCCGCCACGGGGGTTCGAATCCCTCCCCCTCCGCCATTTGATTCAGTGGCGACGTTCTCCAGAGCTGTTGAATGAGCAAAAAATGAACTCATCTCCGCAAATCCCCGCGGAAACTCTATCTCTACTCGAATGGAAAAAGATCATTCGAAGGGTTGAGGATCTGTGCGGAACCGATGCAGGAAAGTCCGCATGCCGAGGGATCACCTTCTCCTGCGACCCTGATCTTCTCAGGAGAACCTTCGCCGAAATCTCCCAAATGCGCCAGCTCATAGCCTCCGAGAAACCTCTTGAGATCACCTACCTGCCCATCATACGAGACGAACTCGAAGCTGCGAAAGCAGGAGGGGTCCTTTCTGCCGAAACCCTGGCCTCTATACTGCGCGGATTGAAAACCTCCGAAAGAATTCGCAGATATTTCAGAGAGAAGAAAGGAAAGTACAACCTCATTTCCTACGTTGCCAAGCATATTCCGGATCTCTCAGATCTCGTGAGATTCATGGACGAAAAAATCACCGAAGAAGGAGAAGTCAGAGAAACCGCATCTCCCCTGCTCAAACAGCTGAAAAGCAGACTAGAAGCAGCGAGGCAGAGGGTAGTCGACACGGCAAACGCCATAATGGACCACCCGAAATACAGGCGTCATCTCCAGGACAGGTTCGTGACTGTGAGAGGCGGCAGGAGCGTCTTGCCATTCAAACCCTCGATTCGGGGCATCTCCAGGGGAATTCTGCACGAAACCTCACACACGGGACAGACTCTTTTCTTCGAACCGGAAGAGCTCGTGCACGCAAACAACGAACTCGCCCAGATACAATCGGAATACGACGAGGAAATCAGGAAAATCCTCGCCAGAGTGTCCGGCGAAGTCGGGGAAAAAAGCGAGGAGATTGCTACGGCCTTCGAAACAGCGGGAAAGATCGACCTCATCCAGGCGAAAGCGCTCTTCGGGGAAGAAATAAAGGGAACCGAACCCAACGTCAACCTCGAAGGGAAGGTGGAAATCTTGAAGGGAAGGCACCCCGCTCTGGTGCTCTCGGGAAAGAATGTGGTGCCCAACGACGTCAAATTCGGAGGTGAGAAACGCTGTCTGATAATCACCGGTCCAAACGCCGGAGGTAAAACGGTCCTGCTCAAGATGGTCGGTTTGCTCTGTCTTATGACGATGGCGGGGCTGCCCATTCCTGCTGCACCGGACACTCGAATTCCTCTCTTTTCCAAGATCCTAATAGCCATGGGCGACATGCAGGAAATAGAAAAAGACCTGTCCACCTTCTCCGCGGACATACTGACTCTGATGAGATTCTATGAAGAGTGCGACAAGAACACGCTCGTGCTCCTTGATGAGGTCATAACCGGCACCGACCCCAGGGAAGGCGGGGCTCTGGGCAAAGCATACCTCAAAAAATTGGTGGACAGGGGCGCAGTAGCCGTGGTTACTACGCACTTCGAGGAGGTGAAATACTTACCGTTCGAGGACAGACGTTTCGCAGTGGCAACGATGGGCTTCTCGGAAGAAAACCTGACCCCCACTTACAGAATGATGGAGGGGATACCAGGTAGGTCTATGGGTATATCAGTCGCGGAAAAACTCGGATTCCCGCGAGAAATAATCGAATCGGCGAAAAAAGAACTTGGAAAGGCAGAAGCCGTCGTGGAAGAGCTCGTCAGAGAATTGAATTCTCTGAAAGAAGAACAGGAGAGGCTCAAAAAAGATCTCGAAAGTGAAAAGGAGCTCGTCAGGGCTGAGAAGAAAAAACTCGAGGAGCAGCTTAGAAAGATACGCGAAAAAAGAGAAGCTATCCTGGATGAAGCGAAGAAAAAATCCCTATCCATTATAGCCAGGGCAGACAGCGCCGTGAAAGAAGTGATGGAAGAACTGAAGAGAGATAGAAAAGTCGAGGTCGTCCGGAGAGCGAGTGACGTTTTGAGGAATCTGAAGAAAGAAGTGGGAACCCAGGAGCCTCCCCCGGAGCTCAAGAAGAAAATAAGCAACACGAGGCCGGTGAAAAACCCAGAAGAGCTGAGACAGGGAATCAAAGTATTCGTCCCGTCACTCGGCAAAGACGGAATCGTCGAGTCGGTGGACAAAGGCTGGGTCGTGGTGTCCTTCGGGGTTGCGAAAATGCGTCTCGAACAAAGCAGTGTCCGCCTGTACGGCAGAGAAAAAAAAGAGAGAGACAAAAGAAAAGCACTCGATGTGCCCAGCGGCTCAGGTCAACCTGAACTGCGGACCGAAGTCAATACAGTCGACGTGAGAGGACTGATCGGAGAAGACGCTATTGAACGCGTGGATCAGTTTCTCGATTCCGCCACCCTGATGGGGCTGTCGACTGTTTACGTCATACACGGGCACGGAACAGGAACGCTGAAAAAAAGGATACGAGAATATTTGAAGAATTCTCCTTACGTCTCCGAATACGCCCCGGCACCCCAACATGAAGGTGGAGACGGTGTGACCATAGTGAAATTGAAATAACTCTGCTCTGTCACCATTCCCATTTGCTCTGACACCATTTATTGTTCCGGTAATCCTA
>CAYSCN010000051.1:0-7261 GCA_964429585.1 uncultured bacterium
AAGGACAACATAAACGGTGTAACTGACGGGAAAACTTGCAGGAAATGTCACTGATAGGAGAATACGTCAAAAAAAGGAGGACCGAGATGTCAGTTAGAAGACGGCTGAAAACCTTTACCCTCGTAGGGTTGGTTCTATTCATCGCGTTCCTGGTCGTTTCCTGTACCGTGGCGGAGAAGAAAAGTGGAGGGGAAAAGGGAGGCGAAGGCGGAGGCATCGCGGATGTGGCGCAGAAGATAGGGATGGACAAGTGTCTCGACTGCCATGTGGCCGGCGGAATTGGGAATGGGACGGGTGAATTCTCAAGTGCTTATGAAGAATGGCTCGAGGGACCCCACGGGAATTTCAACTATTTTGACGCCACCTACACGAAAAACGAATACGACGATTTTCTCAATTCATTCAACTATCCCGGTGACTATACACTTTTCGTGGGCTTCCCCGATTTCCAGAAGATAACTGATGAGATTCAAGAGCCCGAGTATGCGGGGAAGACCGAGCAGTATTGTTACGGCTGCCACGGACCATCCGATCTGGACAATCAGAACATCTCCGAGCTGCCTCTGGTAGATGACTCTGGCAACATAGACTGGAGCAATGCAACCCAGGAGGCGAGGCCCGTTATCGGTTGCGAGAGCTGCCACGGGGGCGCGAGCATGCATCAGGTCGACCCGACGCTTTTGCCCTACGTAAAACCACCCGCTTCCCAGTGTGGCCAGTGTCACAACAAAGATTTTCCGGAGCCACACCTTGTGTATCACCCGAATGGTTTGGGAGGAGAAGGAAATCCCGGGATATACGAAGCTTACTCTGCTTCTCCCCATGCCAGCTCGATCAACGAACACGTTTATTCGGATTCGGAAAAGACGAAGGTAAGGGCGCGGTGCTCGAAGTGTCACACGGACGAGGGGGCGAGGAAGTATAAGAGTGTCGACGGCGATCACGATGCACTCGTGACCGCTTTCGAGAACGAACCTGATCTCACAGAGTTCAGCCCTGTTCAGTGCAGGACCTGTCACGATGCTCACAATCCTGAGGAGCTTCTCGAAGAGGCGGATGCTACTCTCGGATGGTCTGCGCAGTTCAACACCTGCACGAACTGCCACCAGCTTCTAGACTCCAGCAACCAGAAGATCGTGGCCTATCATGACCCGAGTGCGAATCCCTACGGGAGTGACGAAGAAATCATTACCGATACCCATTATGATGATCCTGCAACCGACACCATTGAAGGTTACGTGGTCGATAAGGGTGATGATGATTCTTGCACGGACTGTCACAACCCCCATTCTGCTGATATCACGAAGAACGAGCAGTGGGCACAGTCGGGGCACGGTGACAAAACGGGTGAAGCGTGGGTTCACTACGATTTCAAGGATTCGTCCAGGCAGGCGTGCCAGAGGTGTCATACTGCGACGGGGTTCAAGAACTTCGCGAACGATCCGGCGAATTATGACCCTGCAAACAACGTGTTCGCCGCCACTGGTTTGCAGAAAGAGATGCTCTACTGCTGGGCATGCCACACCGACTACTCGGGTAGTCTGAGAGATCCCGGAAAGCTCTCGGTGACATCACCTTATTCCGAGCCAGCGACCAGGATTGCTGCAGTTCCCGATGTTGAGGGTTCCAACGTTTGTCTCGCGTGCCACAGCGGTAGGAGCAGTGGCCAGGTCATAAAGGACAGCGTATATCCTGATGATATAGTCGGGAACAATTTCGGAGCGTTCAATTCCCATTATCTTGCTGCAGGCGGAATTCTGTTCAGGACCATCGGTTACGAGTTCGGCAACCTCGACTACTCGAATGTTTCCTATTTCGAGCACGACCTTATAGGCACACCGAACAGCGACGAATACACAGGCGACGAGGGACCCTGCGTGGAGTGTCACATGAACAACAGCCAGTCCCACGAGTTCATGCCTGTAGCACATGACGAAAGCGGGAACATGACGGAAATCCTTTCAAATGCGAATGTCTGCAGCAAGTGTCACACCGGGCAGTATGCCCTCACCGTGGCAAAATTAGAGGAAGAAGAGGAAGGGTTCGATGCCGCGCTCACGGTGATAAGCGATCTCCTCGCGGCAAGGGGCATCTATTACAACTCTTCCAAGTACCCCTATTTCTTCAGCGTGAGCGACCCGAGTCAGCAGAGCTTCTCAACAGCCTTCACGAACTGGTCGAGCAAGGACGAACTCGGGGCTGCATTCAACCTCAACCTGCTCACCCGCGAACCTGGTGCGTATGCGCACAACAGGTACTACACGAAGAGGCTGATCTTCGATTCCATCGATTATCTTGATAACGGGACCCTCGATGGAACGATCGACCTGTCTTCTTATCCCGTGGCTGCAGAGTGGTATCAGGGTGATGGCGATACTTCCAACGATGGGGCGGTTTCGCGACCCTGAGAGGAATCGTCGGTTCCTATACGGGGGCTCCCTGGTTGGGAGCCCCTTTTTTTGTTTTACTTCCGGTTTTTCTTCCCCGAAGTGGTCCCGGGGGACGGGATCTTGTGTTCTCGTTTTGACCATCGAGAAGAATCCTGAGTTTCTGGAACTCGATCAATTAGAGACTTGAACTGTGGAGTGGTTTATCATAAATCTGTGAGAGAAAATCACAGGGAGGTTTCATCATAAAATGCCTCGCTTCATTTCGAGGGGTGCAATATATGTTGCTGTGACTATTGTTTTTTTGCTTCTAATTCCTTTGGTTGGCACACCAGGGGCGGCGGCAAGTGGCGATGATCACGTCGTAGTGTCTGAGTCGAGCGACGTGATATTCACCTCTGTTACCGCCTACAGCGGTGGTTTCGCCGTGGTGAAAGAGGTGAGGGAGGTGAATCTTCTCGAAGGCACGTCGATTTTGGCTATTAGAGGTGTGCCATCCAGGATGGATCCCGACAGCGTACGCGCGGCTTTCAAAGGGGGAGGTGTGCAGTTGATCGAACAGGTTTTCAATTACGACCTGATAACACCCGAGAATCTCTTCCGAAAATATGTTGGTAAGAAAGTGAAAGTCTACGTGGAGGACCCATCAAGCGGGAGAAAGGTACTCAAAGAAGCGCTTCTCCTCTCTTACCAGGGACAGCCGGTTTTCGAAATAGATGGGGAGGTCACGTTTGGAGTGGCGGGGACGGTTGTTTTCCCCGAGTTGCCGGAGGGGCTCGTGACAAAGCCCACTCTTTTCCTGAAGGTCGACTCTCGGAAGGCGGGTAAGGAGAAACTTGAGCTTTTCTACGAGACGGGAGGGTTCTCATGGAGGCTGAACTACTCTCTGTTTTACAGGAGAGGTGAATCGAGCGGAATGCTCGATGGATGGGTAACCCTGGACAATCGAAGCGGAGGAGATTTCCGGGATGCGTCTGTGACACTCGTGGCGGGAGATGTAAGCAGGGAGGCTGGTCCTGCCATGAGAATGGCAAAAGGCATATACACGACTTTGAAAGCCCCGGCGAGGGAACCGGCGGAGCCAGTGGAGTCTCCGCTTTTCGAATATCACTCGTATGCCTTGCCGCGGAATGTGTCCATTTCGGGAAATGAATCGAAACGGGTTTTATTCCTGAGCGGAAGGAACGTGAACGTGGAGGAAGAGTTTGTGCTCGAAGGTCAGGAGTATTACTACCGGGGAAGATACACGGAAACGCAGAAAAGACTTCCCGTGAGGGTTAAGCTTTCCTTTGTGAACGAAAAGGACAGGGGTCCGGGAGTTCCATTGCCCGCTGGCAAGGTAAAAGTTTTCGCAGGCGATTTGAGCGGTGGTGTGGGATTCATAGGTGAGGCTCGAATTCCCCATACTCCTGTCGGAGAGAGGGTTGTTCTCGACGTGGGAAGATCTTTTGATGTTGTGGCATCGAGAAAACAGCTCGAATACGAGAGGGTGGGCAGAAACGTTTCAGAATCGGTTTACCTCATTGAATTGAGGAATCACAGAAAAAACGGGGTGACCGTCAAAGTGATAGAGCACCTCCCCGGTGAGTGGAAGGTGCTCCGCTCGTCGCATCCGTTCGAAAAGCTAGATTCCAGGCGAATTCAATTCAACGTCCCTGTCCCGCCTGGCGGAACGGTGGAGTTGACTTACCGGGTGAGGGTGAAGTATTGAACCTTTACTCCTCTTCCCAGGAAATACAGGAGACGGGGCACTGGTCTATTGCGTCCTGGATCTCGGCCTCGCTTGCCCCGAAAGGATCGATGACTTCCGCTATGTTGTCATCGTTTAGCTGGAACACTCCGGGACAGAGGTCGCAGCAGAGGGCGCAACCGGTGCAGGTTTCCGCATCTACGACGGGTTTTTTTGCCATTTTCGAACCTCCTGGAGAAAGTTGGTGAGGAAATACTGGATATAGATTATCCTGTTTCAAAATTATATCACACGGGTTCTCGATAATGAGAAGGAAGACGAGAAGGTGATCATTTACCGGAAATGGAGTTGAAACATGTCTCCTTTTGCCGCTGGATTGCTCGGCAGCTTGCTTGCGGGGCTGGCGACGGGAGTCGGAGCGCTTCCCGTGTTCCTGTTCAGGAGCGTGTCACACAGGCTTCTCGACACGCTTCTTGGGTTCGCCGCCGGTGTAATGCTTGCCGCCACTTCCTTCAGCCTGGTTGTGCCAGCCATAGAGATGGGCGGCCTCTGGATTACTTCTCTTGGAATGATTGCAGGTGGGATTTTCCTTTCTCTGGCCGACAGGATCGTGCCGCATTTCCACGAAGCGACCGGTTTCGAAGGTCTGTCTTCCAACATGAAAAAAGTCTGGTTGTTTATTCTCGCGATAACCATACACAATTTCCCGGAGGGGCTGGCGGTGGGAGTTGGTTTTGGCGGGGGAGATCTCAAAAAGGGGATGGCTCTTGCGATAGGAATAGGTATACAGAACATGCCTGAGGGGCTCGCGGTTGCCTTCCCGCTTTTGAGGGAGCGCTGCAGTAGAACCAAGGCGTTTTTGATTGCTCTTGCCACCGGGCTCGTGGAGCCGATAGGAGGAGCAATCGGTGCTGGAGCAGTTACGATTGCCCGTCCCTTCTTGCCGTTTGGACTCGCTTTCGCTGCGGGCACCATGCTATTCGTGATTTCGAACGAGATAATTCCCGAGACCCACTCCCACGGATACGAGAAAGAAGCTACTCTCGGTGTGATACTCGGTTTCCTCGTCATGATGATTCTCGACAATTACTTCGGATAGCGGAAAAAGTTCCCATGAATTCAATATTGTGTTGAAAAAATTACATACGTCTTGCTCTGCTCACCGAGTCCTCGCTTTCTATTTTCCGAAAAAACATGGATAATCAGTGACTTAGTAGCGAGTCTCTTGGGTCGAATATCATGGCAAAGATTTTGAATATTTAAACAGAGACAGGATGACGATTTACCGAAACTTTTGAGATGACGATAAGTATATATGAGGACGAAGGGAGGTGATTTCAGTGATTTGCCCGTTTTGCCTGAAGAATGGAGGCGAGGTGATACGAACCTGCGAGAGGCACAAAGGGGAAGTACTCAGGTGCTGTCCCTATTGTGGGGAGGCCCTTGAATTTTGCTCCAGGTGCGTTGCGGAGGATGTGGTCGACACCTCGCTTGAGTGGATATTTTGAGTGACGTAATGTGCTTTACCTGCCTTTTTTCAAGACGGGATACTACTTATTGTCTAAACTCGAGTCCTCTCCCAGCCAGACTTCCGGATCTCCGGGACAAAATACCCTCCACCTGGCCTTGAAATACTCATCCCCCATCCATTCGAAGAGGTCCGCTCTCAATTCCCTCAACAACGAAAAGTCTTCTGAAAACTCGATGACGGACACTCTCCTGTCGTCCAGGTCCACGAATCTCACGAAGAAGGTACTGTCCCTGGTTTCTCCGCAGTCTACCGGTATGATTCCTTCATGGAGCAAGCCCATTTTTTTGAGGAGACCTTTGGTCGAAAGGGGAATGTCCCCGATGAACAGCACCCTTCCTCCCGACCCGAAAGGACCGTATCTTTCTTCCATCCTGGTTCGAGACATCAGGTTGTGATTCTCCTTTCTTCTCTGTATGAGACGATCTGCCCGCTTCTTTTCATCTCCGCGATGGAGACGTATTCTCCTCCCAGGGAGTGAGCGAGGGCTTTCGCCTGGGAGCTGTAGAATATACCGGATGATCCGGCGCCCACTTCCCAGGCCTCCAGCGACCTGCGAATCGCTTTGCTTTCCACGTTCATTCTCGTCACGTCCACCACGCAGGATGAGACACCGGATTTCCGGATTCTGGATGCGAGACGAAGCGCCTCCAGTAGAGGGTCTTCACCGAAAGAGGATATGTTCGCGTTTCCATCCGTTATTATGAATAGGTATGGTTTGTGTTCCCCGGATTTTCTCATCTCCCGCTCGATGATGGACGATGCCGCGTAAAGCCCGATGGAGAGAGGAGTGGTTCCTCCGGAAAAGATGAACTCCATCATTCTCTCCGCCTTCTGGATGGATGATGTGGGCTCCAGCACGACTTCCGCCATTCTGTCCCTGAACACGATTATTGCCACTTTGTCTCTTTTAACGTAGGCGTCCTTGAGGATGGATTTGACAGAGCTTTTCAGAAATCCTATTTTCCTCTGCGTCTCTATTGAGGAGCTCCCATCGAGCAGGAAGACTATCAAGTTGCCTGTTTTCCTCCGGAATTCCTTGAACCTCAGATCGCCGGGAGAGACAGCAGGATTTTCCCTTTTCCCGTCAACCGTGGCTCTTGTGGCAGCTGCTCTGATCGTGGAGTAGAGCGAGACTTTTTTGCCGGTTCTGCTTGAGGTTTCGACAAACCTTCCAGGTGGATAGAGCGATCTTGTTTGGCTTCTCTTGCCGGTTTTTGTTCGAAACACCCTGTCTTTGAGCGCTTCGAAAATCCTGGGAGAGAATTCTTCCTCAGGTTCTACGTATCTGGATTCAACGTATCCCTGACAGATGTCGCAGTCTGGATCTCCGCAGCTGGTTGTTTCGGTAGGGAGGTCTCTTCCCGATTGCCCAAAGCCCCCTCTGTTTTTCCTGCCGGATTTCGTTTCTGCGTTGAGTGGTGTTCTTTTCTCGATCAACCGTCCTCCTGTATCCGTGAAAAAAATGATCTTGGAATGACCGGGGAAATAGCCCTCCTGCAGTTGGCGGACGAAATAGTCTTCTTCTGCTGCATCGGTTTCGTCGGGGCCAAGCAGAGAATATATCTTTTCTAGCGTTTCTTTCATGACTTTTACGTCTGTCAACCTGTGAGGCAGAGCGAGCTGGAAACCTTCTTTGAGTCCCTGCCTGTCTAT
>CAYSCN010000052.1:0-6745 GCA_964429585.1 uncultured bacterium
CCATAACTTTTCAATCTCAGAGCAAATCCTTCTCGCTGCAAGAACAGGTCTCATCTATGCAAATAGGCGGAGCGCTGGCGCTTTCGAGGATGGCGCAGGAAATAAGGATGGCCGGTTACGGGGTTGCAGCGGGAACCAACCCAATAACCAACATAACGGACGGAGCAAACGGCGCTTCCGACAGCTTCACGATAATCGCGAATCTCTCCGCCTCCTCGTTCGCGACTCTCGGGGGAGCGGTGAACTCAAACACCATAACCGTCGACGACGTGTCCCAGTTCACCTCGGTCGAAGCGGGCACGCCTCTTCTGATTCTCGACCCTCTGAGAAATCAGCTCGAGGTCAACTCCTTCTCCAGCGTGGATGGAACCACTCAGACGGTCCAATTCCAGAACAACCTCTCCGTCTCGGTGCCACAGGGATCTTACATAGGCGTGGTTCCTCAGAACATCACCTATTCCATCGACACGAGCGACCCGGATCACCCATTCCTTTCCAGAAACGGAGACGTTCTCGCTGAAGACATCGAGGACCTTCAGGTCGCATACGGTGAGGACGACAACCTGGACGGTCTCGTCGATGCCTGGAGAAATGTCCCCAACAACCCGGGAAACGTGATAGCTGTCAGAGTCTCCATTGTGGCCCGATCCAGGTTCCCCGAGAAAGGCGCTTCCTTCTCGCTAAACGGCGTTGAGAACGGCAGAAGCTTCGGACCCGATGGTTACAGAAGAAGAGTTTACACGACCACAGTGAAACTCCGTAACCTTCTCATATAAGTAAGAAGGAGGAGCGATGATTTCAAAGAGAAAACCAATAAGTACGATGAATTCTTCGACAAGAGGGTCGGCACTGGTAATGGTTCTGGTCATTCTCGTTGTTTTGACACTGGCTGGGGTCATGGCGGTCAACTACTCAACCACGGGTATAACGCTTACCACAAGCATCAGGAACGAAATCGACGTGTTCCAGGCGGCAGATTCGGGCATCGAAGAAGGAAAAAGCCAGCTGCTCGCTCTTTACCCCTGGAACAGTGATCTCGTGAACACAGTTCTCGTCAACAACGCAACGCTCGGCGACTACCAGTATACCGTGACAGTAACGGCTGTGGCGCCGCCGGATTTCGTCACTATCCAATCCGTCGCTTCGGGCCCCAACGGGGAAAGCAAGGTGATAGAAGCCGTGGTTCACTATCGGGGTGGCATTCCAACAAACAGAGACCAGGAAGGTCAGGGTTCAGAGACCACCAACGTGGTCAACTGAAGGGAGGTGTGAAGAAATGAAAGTTCACATAAACAGAACATGCACGAAAGCAGGAGCGAGTGTCCTTCTCGCCATGGCGCTGCTGGTAGCCACCCTTACCTCATTATTTTTCCCGGAACGAGCCGAAGCAGTAAAAGAATGGGTGTTCCCGGAAGGCTCCTACATCATTCCAATGGACTCGCAATACCAGCCGGACGGTGACAACGGAGTATTCGAAGCATACGGTCTAGTCTACAAACTCCTTCAGGAAGGGGTCACCGTCTACTGGTGTGTCAACGAAGAAAAGACGTCCCCAGATGCCGTGGATTTCTCTATAGACAAAAATTCCGGGGATCCCCCTTATCCATCCGCACCGGTGACAGTAATCAACGATGCAGGTGACGGTGCCTCCATTCCCGCAAACGTCATCCAGTACATAGGTGGTCCTTTCGTCATAAACACGTCCAGGCCAGACGTGAAACAGCTCGTGGATCAGGTCATAGCAGACTGGAACGCTAAAAACGGCGAGAATGTGAACATCCACCGGGCGGAGAGGGATTTCATAGCCCCGGTTTCGAGAATAATGCGCGGAGCTCCCCCAAAGATTGCACTTCTGGATGAGGGGAAAAACGTGACAATTCTGCAGAATTACCTGGTCCTCGCGGGTCTTTCCGATTATCAGGGGCTTATTTACGACCTCGTCACCCCTCAAGACATCATCAACGGCGCAATAGACCAGAACCAGTACACCGGCGAGGAACCATACAACATTCTATGGGCACCACACTGGGAAGGCTCAAAAAAGTACACATCAAAGACGTGGGATCCTGTAACTCAGTCTTACATCGGCTCTGCCAGCGGAAGCCTCACGGAGCAGGATGAAACGGTGGTAATCCAAAAAATCGCCGATTTTCTCGACAGGGGAAACGCGCTATTCGCCGAATGCGCTTCCATAGAAGTTTTCGAGTGGCACCCAAGCGGCCACTTCCTTGCTTCGTCTGGGTTCGCCAAAAACGGACTGAAAAACGGCTCCTCAATAACCTATCATTACAACGATCCCACGAGCCCATACACGCAGATAGGCGACTGGACGTTCAACCTCGAGGGCGGGCACCTTCACAACTGGAAGGCGATCCCCATAAACGACGCCACTTATCCGACTGGGAGCGGGTACAACTCAACAGTGGTCAGGTATCTTTACGGAGATGGAACCCTCGACGGAGGCTACTCCGGTCCCACAACTGACGGAAACAACTGGGACATGTACGTTGCAGGACACTACAAGGGAGACCCTTCCAAAGGATACGTCGTTTACCTCGGGGGTCACAAATACGTCCAGGAAACCACGGTCGGCGGCACGAAGGTCTGCGTAAAGTGGGACAAGAAGAAAAACAAGTGCAAGAAGTGGGATACCGTAGGCGGGACAATAACGGCGACGCCTCTCAACACAGCCGCCGTGAGATACATCTTGAATACTCTACTCAACCTGCGCTTCGACGTCATACCGAAAGAATTCATCAGATCCTCCCCTGTCACAACCTCGGACAATCAGATGTTCCTCGGGTCGTTTGAATACCCCGGATTCAAGGGTCATTTCCGCTCCTACGACGCGACCCTCACCACTGCTGAACCTGGAGACGAGTACTACGACTCTGCACTCCTTATCCCTAACGCAGACGACAGGCTCATGTTCTTCGACAGCAACGGCTCCCTGCTCGAATTCAACACCCAGAATATTTCCGCCGCGGACGTGGGCATTTCCGATTCAGGGACATCGCCGTTCACGGAACTTGAAATCCTCATAAACTCCTTCAGGGGCAAGACCGCCAAGCAGGACAAACTCGGGAACTGGTATTACGAGGAATCTTGGAAACTCGGGCCCGTAAAGCACTCAACACCCGCTCTCGTAACCTACGACAGCATAACCGTCGGCGGACAGCCACTTAGGGTCGCTTTCGTCGCGGATGGATGGGGCATACTGCACGCATTTTATGCCCCAATTGATTCCAACACAACCAACCATCAGCTCGACGCCTCTAATTTCTCGGGAACGGTAATGGGGCACTCACTGACGGGCGTCCAGCCTGGCGGAGAGCTCTGGGCTTACCTGCCGGGAGATTACATCCCCTACCTCCACGACCAGAGGAACATGGTTACGCTAGACGTATCGCCAAAAGTAGCAAAAGTATTGGTGTTCGACGAGTCATCCCAGCACTGGGAGTACAGAACACTTCTGGCAGTAAGCCGCGGCGATGGAGGAACCGGGATAACCGTTTTCGACATAACAAATCCTCTTCAGCCAACCATATTCCTGGCAACCGACCAAATCACCTACACCGACCCGGACACAGGTGAATCCATAAAACTCGGTCACACCAGATCAATTGCATTCGGGAAAGTGGGCAACGGTAAAACGTATCTGTTCCTGGCCACGGACAGTCAGAAGCAGGATCAGGATGGCAACATCATACCCGGCATCACGATAGCAGCCATCGACCTCAATAGTTCCACGACGACGTATCCTCACGTGTCATGGGCGTTCTTCCAGGACTACCTCAAGACTCTTGTCGGCGGCGGAACTGATATCATGGCACCAAACGATATCCCCGCGGGGCCGACGGTCATCGACTCCAACTTCGATGGATACGTGGACATCGTTTTCGCGGGTGATTCAGCTGGTAGGCTCTGGGCTCTCAATACGCTGACCGGCGAAAGCATCTACGGAACCGACGACAACGGAAAACCCCTCCCTCTCGCGAACATGGGCGAAGACTACCCCATAGGTGCAACGCCGACTCCATACATAGCCGAAAACGGTCACGTGAACGTCCTGTTCGGGACAGGCGGTCAGGACTGGGCCCCCGAAACGAACACATACGGGGTATACTGCTATGATGCCTCTACCATGAAGAGCAATCCCACGTTCAGTTCCGGCGCCGCACTTCAACTCTGGTCTTACACGCTCGCCCAGGGAGAAAAGGTGTACGCATCGATACTCAAGGTAAGCGACTACATTTACTTCGGAACGTCATTCGGCTCACTGGAGTCCCTCGACCCGACCGCGGACATACCCGACACGGCAGCCACAAACACTGGCAATTTCTACGCTCTTGATCTGGGAGGCAGCCTGGTCCACAAAATCGATAACGTAGGAAAAGTCAGATCTGCAGCGGAAGTCGAAGGAGATAGAATTTACTTCACCGCCCTCAAAGGAGAATCCGACGTGGTCGGGGTTGTAGCAAGCACCCAGCTCTACCTGAAAGATCTCTCGGAATTCGGAACGTCCAATCAGGGCACAGGTCAGAACAATCTCCTCCACACACCATACTGGAGGGAAATCATCCCAATCCCCTGATTCCTGGCGGGGAGGATTCGCCTTAGAAAAAGAATCCTCCCCACTCTCCCTCCTCTCATTCATCTGGAATTTTGACTGTATAGAGGTCTACAGGGACTATCTTCACGAATTCATCTATCACATCATCCGGTCTGGAGAAGAACATCTCTGAAAAGCGGGTAAATCCCCTCATATACTCATCTTCGAGTCCCGAATTCTCGAACACCCTTATAAAGTCCTCTATCTCCTTTTTGAGAAAAGCTCTCTCTTTCCCGTCTACGACTTCGTCCAGGAGCCTAACTCCCTTCCCCAGCTGCTCCCTTCTGACTTTTCCTCTGACATAAGCGCATCCAGCAGACAGTCCCGAACAGGTGTAAAAACCAACCGGGTTCTCGAGGTTGAAAATATTCAGCAATATCCCTATCCCACCTTGTGCGTATTCCATGAAGTAATCTCCCACACCCCTGTCGTACCCGAGTCCGAATATACCAACCGGCGGATGCCGGTTTTCAATCTCATGCCTGAATTTTTCCACATATGCCTCGAAGCCGTGACGTTCCATAAATCCTCTTCTCTCCTGGTACCTCCGAACCAGCTCCTCCATGACTTCCCTATCAGAAAAAGCAGAAAAGTCTTCCTGGCTTGCTCGTCTCCATACCTCCGGAAGGCCTGCTTTGAAAAGGAGAAGGTTTCTGACACCACCTCCTTTGGCAACCCTGAAGCGCCCCGATACAGCGTAAGCGGCGAAAAGGTCGTTCACCTTCCCGGCCACGTTCACCTCCACCGGATTAGAGGTGTTGGCAACGCCGACCTGCACATCACCGGGAATATGGGTGCGTCCAGCCCTGTCTGGATAAGTGAAAACCCTAACGTCTTTCGAAAATGCGAATGAGTTGTTACCAGAGAGACCGTGCACGTGTATTTCTTCGGCTTTCACGCCGACCCCTATATAGCGCTGCCCGCAAACTCTATGCAGATGAAATATACTCACTCCCCTCTCGGCTGCTTCTTTCATCGCGAGGTTGAGGGGCAACGAACCAAGCTCCACATCCACATCGATATGAAGCTCGTTTCCACATATATTTCGGAGAACTTCCTCGATATACCCCTTCAATTCCTCTCTTTTCCTGGAAATCGGTGCCAGGTAAAAGGACTGCGCCCTCGATAGGGGAGCTTTATCTATCTGCCCCGCAATTTCCCCTTTGCCAAACGTATTGAAAAGAAAATAGTCTGGACCGTGGTATCTGAATCTTCTCGCACCGACCACGTCCTGATGAGTGCTCATGCCCAAACCAGCAGCGAGACCCTCCATCTCGGTCAACCATGCCCTGTTCATCTCCACGATCCTTTTCGCCCCCTCTGTGGGGTCTATTCTGTGACCGTATCTTCTCGACGTTATCCCCCACGCGCACTGGTCGGTGTGACATCTCTCACACAGGGTACAACCGAGGGGTATGAACTGGGCCATGCCCATCCCGACGAAATCAGCTCCGGCGAGCAGAACCAGCATCGCCTCAAAACCGTCTTTGACTCCTCCTTCGGCGATAAGCGAAACCCGATCCCTCAATCCAACCTCCCTCAACGCCATATCAGCCACATGAGCGAGATAGACGACGTTCAAACCTCTGTTCTTCAAATCGACGGCGTGAGCAGCTCCTGTAGAACCGTCTCCTGCCTTTATGGTTATGTAATCGAACCCGGCCCTCGCAAGGGCCACAACTATTTCCGGGAAGTTCCATGCCGTCCCGTACGCATCCGCCCCTATCAACTTATCATCTCCCAAAAGCGCTCTTAAGGTCTCCACCCTCATAGGGAGCTCCTCAATCGAATACTGCAGGTGTTGCGGGTTTGGGGAGGTAAGCGGTCTCAGCGCTTCGACACACCTTATGAGAGCTATTTCGAGGTCGTTCTTGTTCCCCGGCAAATGGCCCCCCTTCCCTTTCTTCGCATCCTGACCGTATTTCATCGAGAAACCCGCGAATTTCTCGAGGGCCACCCAGGGACCGAAGCCACCAGACCCGAACTGCAGGATTATATGCCGCGCAGCGGGCATCATATCAGGGTGGATGTAACCCTCACCGCTGAAAAACGGCCTCCCTAGCTCAATCGAAGCCAGCAACCTGGCGAGGACCGTCTCGTGAGCATTCGAGCCGTAACTCATGTTGCAGTCGA
>CAYSCN010000053.1:0-6586 GCA_964429585.1 uncultured bacterium
GTGATTGCGTAAAATTCAACGCAACCATGTGAACTACGGACCAGCGGAAATCAATACAGGACGCTCGCCGGATTCTCGACTATCATTCTCTCTATTTCTTTCTCCTGGAACCCGGCAGTCAGAAGCTCTTCAATCATCCTCTCGAATCCCTCGGCCGGCGAGATGTTTTCCTTCTGGCCCAGATCCGACGAAATTATGGTGCTTTCAATGCCAACGGTTTTGATTTCCTCAACGACCGTCGAGAATGGGACGTGGTGCTCGTCTTTCAGGGTCGACGAGTAGTAGCACCTCTCGAAGAACACGTCGAACCGGGCGAGCGATATCTGGAGGTCCAGAGGCAGCCTGGTTATCCAGAACTCGGGATGGGTGACGACGATTTTTTTCACCCCGAGTGCGCGGGCTTCATCGACGAGCCTGACAGTTTCTTCACTGGAGAGATGTCCAGTTGCCAGCACGATATCGGCTGATTTCACTATGTCGAGTATATCGAGGACTTCACTTTTCAGTTTGCCCCCTTCATCTAGGATTGAGATACCTCCTGCTTCGCCCAGCTTCTTTTTGTGGTTTCTGGAATCGACGGTGGGCATCCAGACTACTTTCCCGCCGAGCTTCACGGAAACTTCCACCGCCGCCGGGTTCAGCCCTCCAGCGCTGTGGTTCAGAGCAATGCCGCCGAAAATTTCTGTTTCCTCAGCGAAGTTCGACGCGAGCTTCGCTCTGGCGGCAGTGTCGCCAAAGTGGTTCTTGAGAACTACCGCTGAAAATCCATTGTCGCTGTAGTGTCTCGCCAGTTCGAGGTCGTCGAACTTCCGGGGGATGATGTCGGGAGCCGAGTGAACGTGCATGTCGATAGCGTTTTTCAGCATGGATGTCTCCCTTTTTGGTCACTTCATGAAAAGGTTCGGGAAGAACAGCGATATCGCCGGCACGTAGGTGAGAATCGCAAGACCTATCAGACAGACGACCAGAAACGGCAGAACCGCTATGGTAACTTCCTCCATGGACTTGCCAGTTATGCTCTTCGCCACGAACAGGTTGTAGCCGAATGGAGCCGTGATGTATCCGATGACGAAGTTCACCACCACGACGGTGCCGAAGTGTATCGGGTCTATTCCCAGATCCCTGGCTATGGGCAGCAGGATGGGCACTATGATGACTATCGCAGCCGGCGTGTCGAGCAGGGAACCTATTATGAGGAACAGGAGGTTGACCATTATCATGAAGATGATCTTGTTGTGGGAGATCGACAGGATCGCCCTGGCTGCGATTTCCGGGACCTGACCCGCTGCCAGAAGCCACGAGAACAGGCTCGCGCTGGCTATGACGAACATGATCATGGCGGAGTTCTTCGCTCCGGCGACTAGGCACTCGTAGGTTTTTTTGAGGTCGAGCGTCTTGGTGACGAAGGTCCCTATGACGAGCACGTAAAGGCAGCCGATGGCGCCGGCTTCAGTCGGGGTGAATACCCCCCCGTAGATTCCTCCGAGGACCACGATGGGAACCGCGATGGCGTGCTTCGCCTTCCAGGTTTTCTCCAGGATTCTTTTGAAAGAGGGTCTGGTCTTCTTGACCGGGACCCCTTCTTTTACTGCTTTGAAGATGCTGAAGACGATGAGCAGAAACGCGAAGAGTATGCCGGCCCCGAGGCCGCCCAGGAAGAGCTTCACTATAGACTCCTCGGCGACGACGCCGTAGATGATCAGCGGGATGCTCGGCGGTATTATAGGTCCGAGCGCTCCTGCGGCTGCTGCGATTCCGATGGAAAACCTGGACGAGTAGCCCCTCTTTTCCATCTCAGGGATGGTGATGGACCCCACGGCGGCGACCGTGGCGGGACCGGAGCCGGAGGCGGTGGCGAAAAGCATACACGAGAGGACGGCGACGACAGCCATTCCTCCGGGGATGAAGCCGATGAGCTCGTCCGCCAGCTCCACGAGAGCGCTGGATATCTCGCTCTTCTCCATCAAAGACCCTATGAGAACGAAGAATGGTATGGCGAGCAGGGCGAAGTTGTTTATGCCGGATATCAGCGTTTGCGGGAACATCATGAAGGAGACCTTCATCATCAGAAGGCCCGCGACGCCGGTGATTCCGAGAGAGAAGCCGATCGGGACACCCAAAACGACCAGCAGTATGAAGATTACGAGCAGGATCAGAGCAATCGTTCCGGTTCCCATCAGTGACCACCTTCTTCGTGATGTGTTTCGCCTTCACCCTTGATTGTGTCTACCAGATTGAAGAGGGTGAAGAAGATGAGAAGGACTCCGCTAATCGGCACGGACATGTTGAGCCATATGAGGTTTATCCCTGCGGCAGGCGAGGTTTCGTATTTGAACAGGAGCGAGTATTTGAGTCCGTAGATGATCATGACCACGCCGTAGGTTATGACGATCAGGTGCGACGAGACTCGCAGGGCTTTCGCGAGTATGTCCGGCAGAAACTTGTCGATGATGTTGAAGGAGATGTGGGAGCCCTCTCCTTCGAGGACAACTATTCCCAGGAGAGTGAACCAGACGAATATTATCCCCGCCACTTCCTCGGGCCACGAAAGCGCGCTGCCCAGCACGTATCGGTAGAAGACTTCCAGGCCGATTATCGCTATGAGCGCCAGGCCCTGTATGAACAGCAGGGCGACGAGAAGGTGATTTATCGCTCTTTTGACTCGTCCCATATCTGTCCCGGTTGATGAGTGTTGAGGGAGGGGCACCTGCAAACGCGCAGGTGCCCCTCGAAGTGGTGACAGAGCGCCTTACATAGCCTCGTCGCGGGCTTTGAGCACGGCGTCCATGAACTTCTTCCCGATCTTGCCCTCGAACTCCTTGTAAACCGGCTTGACCGCTTCCTGGAAGGGCTTCTTGTTCGGAACTTCGTTGATGACCATGCCTTCTTTCTTCAGAAGATCGAGATACTCGTTGATGATGGATGCGATCTTGGCGCGCTCGTAGCGGGCCGCTTCGATGGCCGCTTTCTTGAACGCATCCCTGTCTGCGTCGGAAAGCCTGTTCCAAAGGGTGCCGGAGCACATGATGATGAGAGGAGAGTAGGTGTGCCCCGTAAGTGATAGGTATTTGGTGACTTCGTAGAACTTGTTGGCGTAGATTACCGGAATCGGTATCTCGAGGCCGTCGACGACTTTCTGCTGGACCGCGGTGAACACCTCGCCCCACGGCATGGGGACGGCGTTTGCCCCGAGAGACCTGAACATGGAGATGTAGACCGGCGTCTTCATGACGCGGAACTTGATGCCCTTTAAATCTTCGACTTTCTTTATTGGTCTCACGTTGTTGATCATGTGCCTGAAGCCGCCTTCGGCAAAAGCCAGCCCAACGATCTGTATCTTCTTGAGCTGGTCGAGAAGGAGCTTGCCCGCGGGTCCATCCAGGACCTTGTGAGCCACTTCGGCGCTCGGGAAGATGAAGGGCATATCAAGTATCATGAAGGCGTTGACATATGTTCCCACCGGAGCGTTCGTTATCACGCCGAGGTCCATGGTGCCCAGCGTGAGGTTCTTGATCATCTCCCTCTCGTTTCCGAGCTGACCGCTGCCGAAGATGTCCACCTGGTATTTTCCGTTCGTGTACTTGCTCACCAGTTCGGCGAACTTCTTGGCAGCGATGTAGTAGGGGTCCTTTTCATTGGCGGCGGTGACGATTCCCAGTTTGAGCTTCTTGGGGGCCGCCAGCGCGAACGAGCTCGTGGTGAATGCGAACAGGGCCGAAATCGTCAGGACGAAGACAAATCTCAACAGGTTCTGTTTTTTTCCCATCATGGCTTCTCCCTCCTCTTTTTAATTGCCTGTGTGGGCAAAGTGGCGTAGCTTGATGCTCAACCTTCGTTCAATTCCATCACTTTTATCGTGTAGTCTATGTGCCTTATCATGCTCTCCGCTGCGGCCTTTTCGTCTCTTCTTTTTATGGCGTCCAGTATCGCGGTGTGCTGCTTAAGCAGATCTTCCGCGATTCCGGGGGACGTTTCCATTCTGTTCTGAACCTCGTACCGGACCTGCCGGATCCACTGGGATATCGTGTCCATCACGTGACAGAGAAGGGTATTTTTCGTTGCGGAGGCCAGGTGTAGGTGAAACTTGAGGTTCGGGTCGTATTCGCAGGGTTTGGATTTTTTGAGCCGCTTCATCTCGTTTATGGTTTTCTCCATCTTCTCGATGTCTTCGTCGGTTGCGTGTCTGGCGGCCAGGGATGCCGCCCAGCTCTCGAGCACCTTCCTGAGTTCAAGCAGTTCCTTTATCCTGTGGTCGCCTTTCATGAACTGATTGAAGGCCTCGGTCAGGGGTTCTTTCGTCAGCGACGTGACGTATTTCCCCTCTCCGCCCTTCTGCTCGATGAATCCGAGGCATTCGAGCTTGAGCAGCGCTTCCCTGACCGATGTTCGGCTGACGTTCATGACTTCGGCGAGTTCCCTCTCGGAGGGGAGCCTGTCTCCGGGCAAAAGCTTCCCGTCGTTTATGAGGTCCCTTATCTGGACGAAAACCTCCTCGCTGACTTTTCTCTGTGGGATTTTTTTGAACAGTTGCTTCGTTGAATCGGCACTCATAGGATACGAATTGTTCCCATCGTGTTTTGCGAGTCTGGTGATGGCGTTACCCATCGATTCAATTATGGTATGACATCATACCAGAGTGTGTTATGCCAATCAACGTTTTTGGTTTCTGGAAATCGAAACTGGTGAGCCGGGAAATCTTGAACACCCCAGCAATTCACAACATTTTCCTTCACTTTTTCTTTTCTCCAGCCGATTAGTGGACTATAATCAGTTGGCGTATACAGGAGAAAAAATTGGAAAAATTCTCGCCCGACCAGGAGCCTCCCGAAGTTTCCACCGGCGGAAAGGTGAAGCGGTGGGTCTTCGTGGCGGGCAATTTGGAGCTCATCCGTTACGAATACGAAGCTGGAACTCGCTTCCCCGAACACAGCCACCCCGAAGAGCAGGTAACAGTCGTAATAGAGGGAGGAATAACTTTCCATTTCCCCGACAGGGACGTGACGCTTGGAGCCGGCGATATGCTCCACATACCCGGCGACACCCCTCACTCGGCTACATCCGCCATATCGGGGAAAACCGTAACCATCAACGTCTTCCACCCGCCGAGAAAGGTGAGGCCGTGAGATGAAGAACAACCACAGGGAAACCAGGCATATTTTTTACCGGGACCTGAACAGGGAATACCCCGTGATAGAGCGAGGGAAGGGGATCTACCTCTACACCCGGGAAGGCAAACGGATCATAGATGGGGCGTCCGGCGCCGCTGTGGTGAGCCTTGGCCACAGCAACCCGAGGCTCGTGGAAGCCCTGAGGCGCCAGGCTGAGAAGGTGGCGTTCGTTCACCTCTCGGCATTCTCCTCCGAGCCGCTGCTCAAGCTCGCCGACGAAATATCGTCCCTGTGCCCTCCGCCGCTCAAGCGAGTCTACTTCACGTCGGGCGGTTCCGAGGCGGTGGAGGGGGCGATAAAGCTCGCCAGACAGTATCACGTGGAGAGGGGCAACAGGGACAAGCACAAGGTCATTTCCCGCTTCATCTCCTACCACGGCTCCACCATCGGCGCCCTTTCCATAAGCGGCCACGCCGGGAGGAGGAGCAAATACGCTCCGCTTCTCTCCTCGTTCCCCAGGATTCCTCCGTCCTACTGCTACCGGTGTCCCTTCAGGGAGCACAGAAAACATCATGCCCCTCCCGAGTGCGACTTCGAGTGCGCCTACGAGCTGGAAAGAGCCATCGTCGCCGAGGGACCGGAGCTCGTTTCCGCCTTCATCATTGAGCCGATAATAGGGGCGTCGGCTCCCGCCGTGGCTCCTCCCGTCGGTTACCTTCGAAGAATCCGTCGGATATGCAACAAATACGACGTGCTCCTCATCGCCGATGAGGTGATGACTGGTTTTGGGAGGACCGGAAAGTTCTTCGCGTTCCAGCACTACGAGGCGGTTCCCGACATGCTGACCGTTTCGAAGGCGATGAGCAGCGGGTACTCACCTCTTGGAGCAATCATAATCAGCGACCATATATACGATGTCATCGCGAGGTCCCCGACCGGCTCGTTCATCCACGGGCACACCTTTGCGGGGAACCCTCTCTCTGCCGCTGTGGGGCTGGAAGTGTTGAAGATCCTCAAAGAAGAAGACCTCGTAGATGAAGTGGCGAGAAAGGGGGAATACCTGCTGGGGAAGCTGGAGCAGCTCAAAAGGGCGCACCCCACGGTGGGGGACGTGAGGTGTAAGGGCCTTCTGGCTGGTGTGGAATTCGTGGCGAACAGGCGAACCAGGAAACCCTTTCCGAAGGATATGAAAGTCTCGATGGAGATAGCCGGAATCTGCCTCGAGAAGGGGCTATACCTGTATCCCGGCGGCGGGTCCTACGACGGGGTGCAGGGAGACCACCTGCTGATTGCTCCCCCGTTCATCATAACGGAAGAGCAAATAGATGAGATGGTAGATATTCTCTCCGAATCAATCGGGGAATTCGAGAGCACCCTGAGAGAGTACAAGACGCGCGCATCCTGAGTGTCGAGCGATTCACAAGCCGCCGTAACGCTGGTCCGCAGGTCGCGTGGTTGGGTGTTTCGAATGCGGAATG
>CAYSCN010000054.1:0-6020 GCA_964429585.1 uncultured bacterium
AAATACATAAAATAGGAACAGGGGTTAAAATTTTATTGCCTGTAACTTGCCTGTCTGATACTCTGAAAAAAACTTTCTCGAGAGGTCTCACATGAAGGAGATCAAGGACAACGATAGAAAATGCGCCCTCTATGTCCGTGTCTCCACGAACATTCAGGTAGAAGAAGGGGAATCTCTCGAGGAACAGGTAAAGAGACTCGAGAACTTCTGCAAATTCAAGGGCTGGAAGAACTACAGAATCTACAGGGAAGAGGGGTGGTCAGGAAAGGATACGAAAAGGCCAGAATTCCTGCGGATGATGAGAGACATCCACCGAGGGGAGATAAACACCGTCATCGTCAAGCGAATCGACAGGCTTTCCCGGTCAATCATCGACTTCGAAAACATATACAGGGTTTTCGAGGAAAAAGGTGTTGACCTTATATCTCTCCAGGAGAATTTTGATACCTCGACAGCACTGGGCAGAGGTGTCATAAGAATCGTGCTTGTGTTCGCCCAGCTCGAGAGGGAGCAGGCAGCAGAGAGGACCACAGACATAATGGCGTTCAGAGCAAGGGAGGGTCTTTTCAATGGAGGGTACCCAAGGCTCGGCTACGACATAGATTATGAAAACAAACGACTCGTGCCGAATGAATCCGAAATCCCAATTGTGAGGGAAGCGTTTGAAAAATACTATGAGTTCGGATCGCTCAGCAAAACCGCTCAATACCTGAATTTAAAAGGATACAGAACCAAACGCTGGATCTCAAAAAAGGGAATAATACACGGGGGAAGAAAATTCACGAAAAACAGCGTTAGCAGGCTTTTGAGGGATCCCATATATGCTGGAAAGATACGGTACAAAGGTATTATATATCAGGGAAAGCATGAGGCTATCGTGGACAAAGATCTTTTCAATGCGGTGCAGAGCATTCTCAATGCCAACAACATGACCAAAACGGGATTCAGAGAGGGAACCGATGTTTTCCTTCTCAAAGGACTGGTGAGATGCGGTTCTTGCAGGTCCATGATGTCACCGAGTTACTCAACGTCAAAGGGGAGAAAGTACTACTATTACCGCTGTACGGTGGACAACGACAGAAGTAAGAACCAGTGCAGAATCGGGAGCGTGAGAGCAGGACTTTTGGAAGAACTGGTGGTTGAGGAACTGAAGTTTCTGACTAAAGACCCGAGGATAATCGCAGGAGTGGTAGATAAAGCGACTGAAGGACAGAAAAGAGAGGTAAAAGAATTGAACCGACAGAAAAACGCGCTCATGAAAAAACTCTCGAGAATAGACAGACAAGCAAAGAACATAACCGATGTTATCAGCGATGAAGGAAGGAAAGGGAAACAGTTGAACTACCTTCTGGAAAAATTGAAAGAACTCGAAGAAGAGTCTGAGAACCTCAAGAACCATATCGAACAGATAGAATTCGAAATCGAATCCAAGGAGAACAGAATAATCAGCGCAGAGATCATCCAAGAGAACCTCAGAGTGTTCAAGGATGTGTACGATCAGCTCACTCCCGAGGAAAAGTATGATCTTTTGCACCTGCTAATTAAGAGAGTGACATATTATGAAGAACAGGAAGAAAGGGAAATTAAAAAAGGAAAAATAAAAATAGACCTGTGGGAGCTTCCTTCCACAGGTCCAAATTATTCAAACTCAGCAAGGAGTTTTGCTGAGAGTATCGACTGGCTCCCCGGGTAGGACTCGAACCTACAACCTAGTGGTTAACAGCCACCCGCTCTGCCGATTGAGCTACCGGGGAATCAGAAATGCGAATAATAAATATATATCAAAACACATCTTCGGTCAAGACACCAGGAAGGTGGGATGTTGGGATTCACTCACGGGATTCTCTCCTCCCCTCCAGAAACTTCACCATCCTGTATATGACCTCGTTGACCGGGACGTCCACCCTCTTTTCTTCGGCTATCCTCAAAATCGCGCCGCTTATGAAATCTATCTCCGTCTTTCTGCCTTCTTTTATGTCCATGACCATGGAGGAGACGTGTGACGCCGTGGGAGGAACGAGGTCGCGGTAAAACACCTCCAGGTATTCATCAGGACTCCCCCAGAAAGTGCTAAAGCCACCGGCTTTCATCGCCGCGAAGCACTCCTCGATTATGCTGTTCATTATCTCCCTGGTATGGGGGGAATCGGCAAGTTCTCCGTATGTGACCCGAAATACCGCTCCAGTTGGATTCAAGGCGCAGTTGTAAATAAGCTTCGCCCACAGGTATTTCTCCACTTCACCAGTCACCTCGCAGGGGATGCCACCTCTGGATATGGCTTCAGCCAGGCGTGAAAGGCCCTCAGGCGGTTCCCCAAAAAGGGACCCGAGCCTTATCGCATCCGCGTGGACAGTGCACTCCACCTCGTTCGGCTTTTCCCGCACGAAACCGGTGATGACCCTCGCGCTGAGAACTCTCTCTTTGGGAATCAGAGCAGCGAATATATCGGCGCTACCCCACCCGTTGTGGAAGAGAACGACGTATCCCGAATCGCCCAGAATCTCCAGGCGGCCCGCTATGTCCTCCGCCGCCACATTCGACGCGTGCGCCTTGGTCGTTACCATTATGAAGTCGAAAGGTCCATCGTCCACATCGGAAAGCGAGGCGCAGGCATCGTATGAACCCGGCGGCGCCTCGTATTCCCCAAAAATACCGGTGAAGATGAGCCCATTCCTTTCGAGCGCCGAAACGGTATCTTCCCTCCCGAGGAAAGTCACATCAGCACCCGCTCTGAGCAGACAGGCTCCAAGCCCAAGCCCCACGGCCCCCGCTCCGTATATCAGAACCCTCAACTCGTCCTGCATGGATACTCCTCCGGGGAAAATTTACATCGCCTGTCAGAAAAACGAGCCCAGAGAGAACTCTCCGTGGTCAAAGCGAATAACGATTACCCTTCCAACTTTACCGGCCGCGTATTTCAAGTGCGCCCCCCCTACAGGAAGATCGTTCTACAAGTCATCATCAGTTCTATCATCCTGTCCATACCCGAAATCTGGCCGACCGCGACCTCTTTCCCTATGTCGTAATAATTGACGCATGTCTGGCAGAGAAGTATCTCAACGCCTTCCTCCTGAAGCTCTCCGAGAAATTCCGACGCAGGGGATGATTCCCTGGCAAGCATAACTCCTCTGTTGACGAGAAACAGGGAAGCGGGCTTCTCGGAGGGTCTCAAAAGACCCTTCAAAAAATTCTGGATGAGAACCTCGCCTATCTCATCGTCTCCCGTTCCCAGCCTGTCCGACGAAATGATTATCGCGAGCGGTCTCATTTTCCACCTCATCCAAAGAAGTTTTTATATTTAGGCGCCCTATCGAATTTGAGCTGCGGCAGCATCTCCTCCAGCTTTGACCTGCTGAGAGCGAGAAATCTCCCGCTCCCTGAGGCGAGCACTTTCTCGCCCTTGAGAATCCTTGCCTCACAAAAAGCCATTCTACCCTTCTCTTCGACAACCCATCCCTCGACTGTTACCTCCTCTCCCGCAGGAACAGGAGCGTGATATTTCACGTTTATATCGACCGTCACGTACATGCTTCTTTTAGACCCGAAGATGACAGCAGCCCAGACCATCACCTCGTCGAGCAATCCACATACGACGCCGCCGTGAATCATGTTCTCGTACCCGATGAAGCGTTCGTCTATGCGCAGGTCCGCCTTTACCTTTTCTCCATCTCTGTATAATTTCAGCCTCAGACCGTCCAGGTTCGAATCGCCGCACATGAAGCACTTTTCAGAGTAGGGTATGTATTCTCTTTCCATATCTCAATCTCCTCTCGTTATTGGATATCGTCCGACACGTCCACAACCATTTCCCTGACCAGCGCAAGCAGGTCGGAAACGCTCACCTCGCACATGGCGTTGGTTTCACCGGCAGCCGGGTATATCTTCTCGAACCTTTTCACCGTGGAATCGATCAACACCCTCACGTCATCGGGCAACCCGAAAGGAGACACTGCCCCTACGGCGAACCCCGTCCTCTCAACCACAAAATCGGGGGCGGCAAACCGAACCTTTTTAACCCCGAGAGCCTTCTTCAGCTTCTTGAAATTGACCCTCCTGTCGCCGCAGGTGACCACCACCACCGGTTCCCCGTCTGCAAGGAAAACTATGGTCTTGGCAATTTGCCCCAGTTCCACACCCAGGGCGTCGGCGGCGCTTTTCGCGTCGTGGGTGGACTCCTCAAATTCGAAAATCCTGTAAGTGATATTTTTTTCGGTGAGAAACTCTTCTACTTTTCTTTTTCCTTCCATTCCGTCACGAAACACCTTTCCTTCGAGGTCGATGAGAATTCTACCACACCTTCGAATTGCGGTCGACTCCACGAACCACCGATAACCTCGCTCCGTCAAAAAACACCACCTGCCTCAAAATCGGACATCCACCTGCACGAAAATAAGGCAAAAAGAAGGTCATTCAATATAGTCGAATATAGAGGACAAAAAGGTAACCAGCCGTCTATCAAAGACATTTCGCCCCATTACGACGAAAAAAAACAAAAGGCACGGTTTTTGTCATATATCGACTGGTGAATAACGACAGGAGAAAAACGCGATGAGAAAAACGATTGAGAAATTCGGGATGGCGGTAATCGTTCTGGCTTCTGCAAGTTTACCCAAAATCGCCCTCGCATCTGGGAGAGGAGCAATAGACAAAGGGGATACGGCGCTGATCCTTGTGTCAGCGGCGCTCGTCCTCCTCATGACTCCCGGACTCGCAATCTTCTACGGTGGAATGGTCAGGTCCAAAAACGTCCTGTCAACGATAATGCACTCGTTCATCTCCATGGCTATAGTAACGCTTCTTTGGGTGATAATCGGATACTCCCTCGCCTTCGGCACCGACCACGGAGGGCTAATAGGCGGTCTCGACTACGTCTTCTTCAAGGGAGTGGGAGGAACACCCTCGGCAGACTACGCCACGACAGTTCCACACGCTGCCTTTGCCCTTTTCCAGATGATGTTCGCCATCATAACCCCAGCGCTAATTAGCGGCGCCATCGCTGAGAGAATGAAGTTCTCAGCATATGCAACATTCATCACTCTCTGGGTGCTTTTCGTATATTCTCCCCTCGCACACTGGGTGTGGGGAAAAGGCGGATGGATAGCCGAAATGGGCGCGCTGGATTTTGCAGGCGGAACCGTGGTCCACATAAGTTCCGGAGTATCTGCGCTCGCCGCCGCCCTTTATCTTGGTAAGAGAAAGGGGTATCTCACCGAAATACTCGCCCCTCACAACCTGCCGCTCACGCTCCTCGGGACGGGTCTTCTCTGGTTCGGCTGGTTCGGGTTCAACGGGGGCTCCGCTCTGGAAGCGTCCGGGCTCGCAGCACTGGCATTCACCACAACTCACATATCCGCCGCAGCAGGCGCCCTCGGGTGGACCCTCTATGAGTGGATAATCAGGGGCAAACCCACCGCTCTTGGCGCCGCTTCAGGAGCGGTGGCGGGGCTGGTCGCAATCACTCCCGCTGCGGGATTCGTCACTCCTGCCTCAGCCCTCATAATCGGGATAATCGCCGGGGTAGCCTGCTTCTACGGAATCCACATAAAGCTCAAATTCAAGTTCGACGACTCCCTCGACGTGGTGGGAATCCACGGAGTGGGCGGAACGGTCGGCGCAATCCTGACAGGCGTCTTCGCCACCACAACCGTCAACCCGGCCGGGGCAAACGGACTCCTATACGGAAACGGAAAGCTGGTTCTTATACAGCTCGGTGGAGTGCTGGCGACAATAGCATACGCGTTTATAGTATCCACCGTACTGCTCAAGCTCATTGACGCAACAATAGGCCTTAGAGTCGACAGGGACGAGGAGATAATGGGACTCGATCTCACGCAGCATGGAGAATCGGGATACAATTTGTGAGTTCAAATCACACGAACCACCGAAGATACGAGCACCCGAGTTGCGTATTTGTGTGAAACCACTCAACCACGCAACGACGCAACCACAATAATTACGGACCGGATGTTCGGAGCCTCGGTGGTTCGGCTCTTCGTATCCTCGTTTGCTCGGCTTCACAA
>CAYSCN010000055.1:0-5900 GCA_964429585.1 uncultured bacterium
CGTCAACCCGGTGGTATATATGATTGGAATTAACGAGACGAGGTGAGGCAAATGACCCCCAGGAAAATTGTTTCTACTGTCGTGTTTGTGGCTTTTCTGGCTGTGTGTTTTGGGCAGCCGGGACAGGCTTTCTTCGGTTTCGGGGGTAAGGGGAAAGGGAAGGTCGAAGAAGGGGCCAAGGCGCCGGATTTCAGCGGCGTGGATCTCAACAACAACAAGATCTCCTTCTCTGATTTGCTGGGGAAAAAGGTGGTACTTCTGGATTTCTGGTCCATCTACTGTTCGTCCTGTATAGAAGAGATGCCCAGATTGATAGAAATCTACAACGAGTTCAAAGACAAAGGGCTGATAGTGCTGGGCATCAACATGGATTCGTTTGGGATGAGAAGGGTCATAAAGTTCATCCAGGGTCTCAATTACGAGATCCCGTACCCCATAATTATCGATAAGAAAAGAGAGATTGCAACTGCGTTCAAGGCGATGGTTCTTCCCACCAATGTAGTCATAGACGGAACTGGAACTATAAGGCTTTACCACGTTGGATACAAGAAGGGTGACGAGAAGAAAATAAGAGATGTCGTAGTGAAGGCATTAAAAACAATAAGCCTGGCGGAGAAGTGAGAATGGAAAAGAAAAAGACTTTACTGCTCATTTTCCTGATTGCGTTGATTCTGGCGTTGCCGCAGCCAGATGCAATTGGCAAGGAGGGCGAGTTTACTCAATTGCCCTCTACGCAGGGCATTCAGCCGCTTGCCCCAGGCGAGAAGGCGCCGGATTTCACCATCGAAGACCTGGACGGAAAGGAATTTTCTCTGGGGAGCTTTGCCGGTAAAAAACCCGTTTTCATCTTCTTCTGGAGTTTTTTCTGCGGTCCCTGCAGGGAGGAGATCCCTCTGATAAACAAGCTCACCGAAGAGTTCTCTGAAAAAGGGCTGGTTGTAGTTGGGGTGAATCTGGATGGGAAGGAGATGGCGAACGCTATCAAGAAGTTCAAAGAACAGGAGGGATTGTCCTTCATCATAGCCTTTGATGAGCTGGAGGGAGACAGCTTCAAAGTGGCCGACCCATATGGCGTCATGGGTACGCCGACCATGTTTCTGGTGGACAAAGGAGGGATCATTCGTTATTCGAGAGTGGGGGCTACGGATGAGAAAGTGCTGAGAGAGGCGATTGTGAATGTTCTGAAGTAGGGTCTGGGGAGGTCCCTGGATGAGGATAGGCATTTTCGGAGTCGGATATGTTGGGCTCGTCACGGGCGCATGCTTCGCTGAGATGGGCAACACGGTGACCTGCTACGACATAGATAAAAAGAAGATAAGCAAACTGAATAAGGGCATCGTTCCTATATTCGAGCCTGGTCTAGAAGAGCTCGTCAAAAAGAACATCCAGCAGGAAAGGCTTTTCTTCACCGCGGACGTTTCGAAGGTCGTCAATGATTCTTTCATCATATTCATTGCGGTTGGAACTCCCTCCGGCAGGAGAGGTGAGGCCAATCTCGAGGGTATATACGACGCAGCCAGGAAGATAGCCGAAAATATGGAGTCTTATAAAATAGTTGTGACTAAGTCCACGGTTCCCGTCGGAACGACGGAAAAGGTTGAAGAGATAATAAAAGAAGGCTTGAAGGGGAAAGACCTGGAGTTCGACGTGGCGAACAACCCCGAATTCTTGAAAGAGGGCGCGGCAGTAGAGGATTTCATGTCTCCCGACAGAATAATACTCGGTTGCAGGAATTCCCGGGTCGCCGAGATCATGAAAGAGCTATACGCGCCGTTTTCCAGGAGGGGAGAAAAGGTAATAGTGATGGATCTCAGGTCTTCGGAGATGACCAAATACGCGGCGAATGCGATGCTCGCCACGAGAATATCTTTCATGAACGAGATAGCGAGGATATGCGAGGCGGTTGGGGCCGATGTGGAGCACGTCAGAAAAGGGATAGGCTCCGACCCGAGAATAGGGAATAAATTCATCTACCCCGGAATAGGATTCGGTGGCTCCTGTTTCCCCAAAGATTTGAGGGCTCTGATTTCGACGGCGAGGGAATCCAGGGTGAAGACGTCTCTTCTCGATTCCGTCGTGAAGGTGAATGAGGAACAGAGGAGGATATTCTTTAAAAAAGTAAAGAGTTACTTTGGCGGGAGGATCGAAGGTAGAACTTTCGCTGTATGGGGACTGGCGTTCAAGCCCAGGACCGACGATATAAGAGAGGCGCCTGCGATCGACGTGATGGAAATGATTTTAGAGGAAGGTGGGAGAATCAAGGCGTTCGACCCGGTTGCAGTGAAAAACACCAGGGAACGCTTCAAGGGGGAGAAAAATCTATCTTTTGGAAAGAATAATTACGAGGTCCTAAGGGGTGCCGACGCGCTCCTGATTTTTACTGAGTGGACAATGTTCAGAGAACCTGATTTCGACAAGATGAAAAAATTGATGAAAACTCCGGTGATTTTCGATGGTCGTAATCTCTATAATCCCAGGAGACTCGTCGAGCTTGGCTTCGAGTATTTCTCCGTGGGGAGAAGCAGTTGACGTGAAACGAACCGGTTTGTAACATATGTGCCTGTTATAAGTAAGATTTAGTAAAGTCATCTCGTGAAGGAGGTAAACCATGAAGAAGATTCGTTACGCCAAACCGAAGGTTGTTGCTTCTTCTGCTGTTCACCCCTGCTGACGCCAAATGAATTCAAAAGGAGTCCTGTTATGGGCGACTTGAGAAAAGTTGCAGGCTCTATCCTGTCCGTCTGTTTGATCATTCTCTTTTCAGTTCCTTCTTTCGCCGACCCTTTCACCGATGTGACCAAGCTCGCAGGGGTGGGAGACAAAGGAAGAGGGAAGGGGATAGCCTGGGTTGACGTCGACGGAGACGGATTGCTCGACATCTACGTGTCCAACAAAGGTGGCGACAACAGGCTTTATCTGAACATGGGTGATGGGACCTTCAAAGACGTGACCGTGGAAGCTGGAGTTCAAGATGCCGGATTCTGCATGGGCTCCGTGTTCGGGGACATCAACAACGACGGCAAGCCGGATCTTTATCTCGCCAAAGGAGGCAGATACGAGATAGAGGCCAACAGGCTGCTGCTGAATGTGAGCACTCCCGGACATCCCAAATTCATTGATATCACGGAGAAGGCCGGCGTCGGTTGTAAGGAGTTCACCTACGGAGCAGCAATGGGTGACTTCAATAGAGATGGAAAGCTTGATATCTATCTGGCGAATTACGGGGTCGGAGCCAAGAATATACTTTACAGGAACGACTCCGTTGGTGACGACATCAAGTTCACCGACGTGACCGATGAAGCCGGTGTCGGGGACAGATCATGGAGCTGGAGCGCCGCGTTCGTCGATGTTAATGGGGATGGTTGGCCCGATATTTACGTCAGCAACGGCAGGTATCCAGCCGGCGAGCCAAACAGATTATACATAAACAACGGCGACGGCACGTTTCGGGATGCGACGAAAGAAGCGGGAGTTGGAGATCCAAACTGGGCGCTTGGAGCTGCTTTCGCCGATGTCGACAACGATGGAGATATCGATATTTACGTTTCCAACTACGTGGGCAGGAACACCTTTTACCTGAACGACGGTCAGGGTATCTTCACGGACATTTCCAAGGATACCGGAGCTGATAGCGACGGATGGGGTAAGGGACCCACGTTTGGCGATATCGACCACGACGGTGACCTGGACCTTTATGAGGGTGATTGCAAATTTTCCAATCAACTTTACAGGAACATCGGAGGGGTTAAGTTCGTCGATGTGGTCAAGCAGTATCCATTCATGATGCTCGAAACAGTGAGATCAAAGGGTGCGGCGTTTGCGGATTACGACGGTGACGGTGACCTGGACCTTTATGTGGTCAACTGGGAAATGGCGAATCGTCTGTACAGGAACGATCAGAACGACGACAACTGGATAAAGATCGAACCAGTCGGCACTTCCTATCGAGACCCGTCTGCGAGATTCAAGTCCACCAGAGACGCAATAGGTGCCAAGGTTTTCCTCTACGAGACTGGAACAAGGAAGCTTGTCGGAATGAGAGAAGTCATGACGGCGAATGGATTCTGTTCTCAGCCGCCGAAAGAGGTTCATTTCGGGGTGGACGGAGGAAAACTATATGACGCTGAAATCTGGTTCCCGTCTGGGAAGAAAGTAGTCGTGAGCGGACTTGTACCGGGGAAGAAATATGTGATAGAGGAATGAAGATGTTTCTGGGATGGGAGGGGGCGTCAAGCCCCCTTTTTTATTTCCTGTCGATCGTCATTCATTATAATTTGGGGATGAGATTCAGCTGTTTCAATGGAAAGAGAGGGGGTTATGTGTAGGTTTGGTTTGAGATATGGGGTTGGGGTGTTTTTTCTCTTTGTGTCTGCTTTCCTGGTTCAGGTGTCTGCGCGGGCGGAGGTGAAAGTATGGAAGGGGGAAGTGGAACTCTCGAACAGGATCGTGGTTGAGAAGGGCGATGTTTTGAAAGTGGAGTCAGGGACGGTTGTGAAAGTGAAGCCGGGTAAAGATGTTGGGCTCGTCGTGCGAGGCAGGCTTGAAATTCTTGGCGAAAAAGATTCGCCGGTATCCTTTGAACCAGTGGATGGAGAAAGAGTGGGAACCTGGAAGGGAATTTCGATTTTCGAGTCCAGGGGAAATGTTTGCAACTTCGCCGTGATAAAAGGGGCTCTAAAAGGGATTTCACTCGTGAGCTCTTCTATGAAGATTAAAGGGAGCAGGTTCATCGGGAACGGTACTGGAGTTGAGGTGAATCAGAAGTGTGACGTTTCGGTCCTGGATTCTATTTTCGAGGGGAACGTGATCGGTGTTTCCGCTTCTCTTTCGGGCAAGGTGACGATTGAAGGTAGCCGTTTCTCCGCAATGAGGGAGGTTGGTGTTGTTGTCCAGAATGGGGGTAGAGCGAAGGTTGAAAAGTGCACCTTCACCAACGGGAAAAAGGGTGTTTTTGCCCTGACCAGCGCTCCGGTGGAGATTTCGAACTCGAGATTCAGCTCTCTCGATTCTGGGGTTGTATTCAGTCAGGTGGGTAAAAAATCGAAGGTTAGTTACTGCAGGTTCGAGAACAACTCCCGTGGGCTTTTAAGCGTTCAGTTCACGTATGCGGAGATTTCCGATAGCCGGTTTATGAACAACAAAGTGGGGGTGGAGATAAGAGAGTTTTCCTCTCCTCACATCACGCACTGCGAGTTCAGGGGAAACGAAACCGCTCTTTACCTGTTCAGGAAGAGCAACTCGCTGGTTGATTACAACGTTTTCACAAGCAACAGGACGGCGGTGTTCATAGATTATTCGTCGTACCCAGGAATTTTTCACAACAACTTCGAGAGAAACGATGTGCATGTGAAGCTTGGCAAGTTTCAGTCGGGAGACTGGGAGAAGAGAGAAGGATCCAGGATGATTTCCAGGGGAAGGGCGGCAAGGCGTGGATCCAGGAACCTGGGTGCGTTCGAGATAACCGTGGAATATCCTGGGAGAATAAACGCGAAGGGAAATTTTTGGGGAACGGATCTCGGGGATCTCGGCGGGAAAAAGGTTAATCTTGAGAAAATCTGGGATGGCATGGACTTCGGTCCTGTTACTTATGAGGGTTACGGGGATGAAAAATACAAGATTGACCTGGTGGATTATTCGGAGTGGGAAAAAGAACCAATCAAAGGGGCTGGCGTGAGGAAGAAGGGTAAGAGCGATTGATGGGATTGTAATGGTAGTTTGCCGGTAATTTTAATGGTTCGAGGAGCCGAACCACCGAGCAACCGAAGCTCAGAGCCTATGGTATTTCGGAATTCGGATGTCGGAATGCGGAATGGGGAAATTCGAAATTCTAAGCACGAAATACGAAACAAATTCGAATATCAAAATTCAAATGACCGAAACGTGGAGAGAATATGGTTCGT
>CAYSCN010000056.1:0-5851 GCA_964429585.1 uncultured bacterium
ACCAGGGAGGACGTGAGGGACGTCTACCTTCTCGCCTACAAGCTCGGGTGCAAGGGCGTGACAGTTTACCGCGACGGCTCGAGGGAGGGACAGGTCCTGACTGCCGGTTCAGCCAGGAAAGAAGAGAAGAAGGAAAAGAAAGCGGAAACAGCGACGGGAGCGGGATTGAAGGTCAGCCCCAGACCGAGGCCCGAAACGCTGGTGGGGATTACTAGAGAGATGATGACCGGCTGCGGAAAGCTCTACGTGACCATGAACAGGGACGAGAAGGGGCTTTTCGAGGTCTTCAATCAGATGGGCAAGGCAGGGGGATGCGCGTCGAGTCAGTGCGAGGCGATAGGAAGGCTCGTTTCCCTCGCGCTTCGTTCCGGCGTAGACAGCAAGGCGATAGTCAAGCAGCTGAAGGGAATAAGCTGTCAGAGGAACTCCTTCGTGAACGGCGGAATGATTCTGTCGTGCGCGGATGCAGTGGCGAAGGCGATAGAGTGGTACCTGGACACCTACGAGAAGGTCCTGGACGAGGTGACGAGAAACGAATTGCCCGGAGCTGGTGGCGCGCTTCACACAGGTGGACTCGATGAAGAAATGGACCTCTCCGAGTACACCAGACAGAGAGGCGCGTGTCCCGATTGCGGGAGCCAGATGGAAATGCAGGAGGGGTGTCAGAAGTGCCGTTCCTGCGGCTTCTCCGAGTGCTGAGCGAGCGTGGAGGTCTTGATTTAGATGGGTGTTGGAAAAGCCCTCTTCATAACGTTCGAGGGAATCGAGGG
Organism: uncultured bacterium; assembly: GCA_964429585.1. Classification (GTDB taxonomy): domain Bacteria; phylum Desulfobacterota; class Deferrimicrobia; order J040; family J040; genus CAYSCN01. The sequence goes on from CAYSCN010000056.1 coordinate 771, forward strand.
CTCGGGGAAGACTACTCAGATAAAGAAACTGAGGGAGTATCTCGAATCCACGGGCAGGCCTGTGCTTGCCACACGGGAGCCCGGTGGCACACCTCTGGCTGACCGCATAAGGGACCTGATTCTCTCCAACAGGTCAGAGAAGGTAAACCCGAAAGCGGAGCTTTTCCTTTACCTCGCCAGCAGGGCTCAGCACGTTCACTCGGTGATAAAGCCGGCGCTCAGACAGGGGCTGACTGTCATTTGTGACAGGTTTGCGGATGCCACCATAGCGTATCAGGGTTACGGCAGGGAGCTGGACCTGGATTTTCTGGAGAACCTGAATCAGTACGCCACGGGTGGATTGAAACCCGACCTGACCGTTCTCATAGACCTGCCCGCCAGGGAAGGGCTTTCGAGGGTGTCGCGGGCGAGAGGCGAGATGGACAGGCTCGAGTCGGAGGGGATCGAGTTTCACGAGAAGGTAAGAAGAGGTTACCTGGAGCTGGCGTCCCGGGAGCCGGAGAGGATTTTCGTGGTGGATGGAAGGGGAAGCGAGGAGGACATTTTCGCCGAGATAACGCGGGAACTTGCCAGGCGATTCGGTATTTGAATCATAAATGGGTGGTGAGGTGGATGGACTGGATTTCCCACGTGAAGGGTGAGTTTCCCTCTCCCGATTTCGTACCTCAGGCTCTTTTGATTGAAGGAGGCTTCCCGGAAGACAGAGAAGAGGTAGCGTTCGCAGTCGCTGGTTACCTTCTGTGTTCTGGTGAAAACCCTCCCTGTGGTGAGTGCAGGGATTGTTCTCAGGTTAATCGGGGATTGCACACGTCGCTGAATGTCGTGAGCGACGAGGAGGGCGAGATAAAGATAGATTCTGTGCGCCGCGTGATGGGAGAAGTATCTCTCAAGGGTTTCCAGGGAGGGCGAAGGGTTGTCCTTATTCATCCTGCGGACAGGATGAACAGGAATTCTGCCAATGCCCTCCTGAAGATTCTCGAGGAGCCGCCCGTGGGAGTGCATTTCGTTCTCACGTGCGGGAGCAAGGGATCCCTTCCCGTCACGATAATCTCGCGCTGCATTCTCCTGCGGATACCGTATCCTGAGAGGTCGGCATTTTCGACCCTCGATGCGGGAGGCGTCGTCTACTCGGCTTCAGAGCTTGTGGATGCGCTTGTTAGGAGTGATGCGGCTTTCATTGAGGAATTTTCGAATGTGTTCAGGGACGAAGCGGTTGCCAGAAGGGGTATTTTGTTTCTCAGGTCATTTCTGCTGGCTCTCCTGGAGCTTTCCACCGGCTCGAAAAGGGGTATAATAGAAATCGAATGCGACGAAGGGAAAGCGAGAAAGCTCGCCTCGTTTCCCTCCAGGTTGAGGGAAATTTACGATACACTCGCTCCTTTGGAGGACGTGAGGAAAGGAGTAGACAGGGCTTTCCTCGTGAGGGTGGCGCTTTGCTCCCTTCTCGCGTGAGAATCGATTAAAAGGGTAATGTCATGGATATAGTATTGGTGAAGCTGCCGGGCGTTGCGAAGTGCCTTCGCTACGACGGCACAGGGTTCGACCTGTCGCCGGGGGAGTGCGTGATCGTGGAGGGCATAAGGGGAGTGCAGCTCGGTAGGGTGATAAAGGTATTCAGGAACGTGGAACTCAACGGCTCCCTGGAACTCAAACCCGTGATCAGGAAGGCGACCGGCGAGGATCTCGAACGAGATAGGGAAAACAGGGAGAAGGAGGGGTTTGCACACAAGTTTTGCCTCGAGAGAATCGAGGCGAGAGAGCTGCCGATGAAACTCGTCAGGACCGAGTATCTGATAGACCGCTCTAAGGTGATATTCTACTTCACTGCTGACGGGAGGATCGATTTCAGAGAGCTCGTGAAAGACCTCGCTCACAAGCTCAGAACGAGAATCGAGATGAGACAGATAGGGGTCAGGGACGAAGCGAAGATGGTGGGCGGCATAGGGCCCTGCGGCAAGGAGCTCTGTTGCGCGTCTCACTTGAACGACTTCGAGCCCGTGACCGTAAAGCTAGCCAAGGACCAGAACCTGGTTCTCAACCCCGCGAAGCTGTCGGGCCTCTGCGGGAGGTTGATGTGCTGCCTGATCTACGAGCACGAGATCTACGCGGGTGTCAAACAGGTGGATGAAGACCTCGAAAGAATATATCCTGAAGAGGGAGACTCATCTCTGACGCTGGACTACGGCGATTCCTTTGAATGAGCTTGAAGGAGGGGAAATGGGAAAAAAGTTCTACATTACGACGCCAATCTATTACGTCAATGACATTCCTCACATCGGGCACGCTTACACTACTATTGCGGCGGATGTGCTCGCCAGGTACAGGAGGCTCACCGGTTACGACGTGTTCTTCCTGACCGGCACCGACGAGCATGGCCAGAAGGTGGAGAAATCTGCGGTCTCCCAGGGGCTGAAACCCAAGGAGCTTGCGGACAAAGTCGTGGTGAGGTTCAAAGAGCTTTGGAAGAAGCTCAACATAAGCAACAACGACTTCATACGGACCTCCGAACCGAGGCATTATACTTCCGTGCAGAACATCTTCAAGAAGGCGATGGATAACGGCGACATTTACCTGGGCGAGTACGAGGACTGGTACTGCACTCCGTGTGAATCCTTCTGGACCAGCATGCAGGTAGAGGGTGGGCTTTGTCCGGATTGCAAAAGGCCCGTGGAGAAGCTCAAGGAGGAGAGCTACTTTTTCAGACTTTCCAAGTATCAGGAGCCACTCCTGAGGTATTACGAGGAGAATCCGGATTTCATAATGCCTGAAACAAGGAGGAACGAGATCATCTCGTTCGTGAGCGAGGGTCTCAAGGACCTTAGCGTGAGCAGGACTTCGTTTTCGTGGGGTATACCTGTGCCGGGCAACTCGTCGCACGTGATATACGTGTGGTTTGATGCGCTCACCAATTACATAACCGGCGTCGGTTACCCGGAGAACATGGAGATGTTCGGGAACTTTTGGCCAGCGGACGTCCACCTCATAGGAAAGGACATTCTCAGGTTCCACGCTGTGTACTGGCCCGCGTTTCTCATGTCCGCCGGTATAGAGCCGCCGAAGAGAGTGTTCGCTCACGGGTGGTGGACGGTCGAGGGACAGAAGATGTCCAAGTCACTGGGGAACGTGGTGGACCCGTACGAGGTTACCGACAGGTACGGTGTGGACCAGTTCAGGTACTTCCTGCTCAGAGAGGTTCCGTTCGGCCTGGACGGTGATTTCTCTCATGCCGCCATGGTTCACAGGGTCAACTCGGATCTGGCGAACGACTACGGGAATCTTCTGAACAGGACTCTCAACATGATCAAACGCTATCTGGGCGGGCGCTCACCTGCGAAGGGGAATTTGACCGACAGAGAACACCGTCTGGTGGGGGACATAAAGAATGCCCTGTCAGAGCTGGATGAGAGGATGGAGAGACTTGAATTTCATCGAGCGTTGGAGACCATATGGGGCGTCATAAACGCCGCCAACAAGTATATCGACGATACTGCGCCATGGACGCTCGCCAAGGACAAGGGTAAAAAAGATAGGCTGGGGACAGTTCTTTACTCCGTTCTCGAGGCGATACGCATATCGACGATATTCGTGTTCCCGTTCATGCCTGGAAGTGCGGAGAAGATATGGGAGATTTTGAGGCTTCCGGGCAGCGTCGGTGACATGAGGATTCCCGAAAATGTTGAGTTCGGCCAATTCCCGGAGGGCGTGGATCTGCCTGAGAGAGCGATAGTATTCCCGAGGATCGAGTGAGCATGGAAGGGTTTCTCTTCGATTCGCATACGCATCTCGATATCCCGCCTCTTTCAGAAAATCCCGCTTTCGTGGTCAAAAGGGCAGAGGAGGCGGGTGTATGGGGAATGGTCACCATAGGGATAGACCCGGAGTCGTGCGAGAGAGCCCTGGGTTTTGCGAGTGAGTTCGAGAGAGTTTATGCCGCTGTGGGAATACACCCGCACAATGCGGAAGAGGCCGATGACGCGGCGCTGGAGAAAGTAAGAGAGCTGGCGGTTTCCCCTAAGGTAGTAGCCATAGGGGAGACAGGGCTGGACTTTTATCGCGATTACGCCGACAGGGACGCCCAGAGGGAGGCGTTCAGGAGACATCTCAAGCTGGCGAAGGAACTTGGGAAGCCGATTATCATCCACGACAGGGAGGCACACGGTGAGGTACTTCGGATCCTCGACGAGGAGGGTCCGTTTGAGGATGGAGGGGTCATACACTGCTTCTCGGGCTCGTATGAGTTCGCGAGGGAGTGCGTGGCCAGGGGGTTTTTCATTTCGATTCCGGGAGTGGTGACGTATAGGAATGCCAGGAAGATAGTCGAGGTCGTTGAGAAGCTTCCGATAGATAGATTTCTGATCGAGACTGACGCACCGTATCTGGCGCCTCACCCGCACAGGGGGAAACCCAACGAGCCGGCTCTCATCGTACACACGGCTCAGAGGATCGCTGAGCTCAAAGGGTTGTCTGTCAAGGACGTGGGCAGGGTTACCACTACGAATGCACTCAGGCTTTTCAGGATCGCGCCCGAGTTCGATTACAGAATCGCGTATCAGATAAGGAATTCCCTCTACCTGAACGTGACCAACAGGTGCACCAACAGGTGCGTCTTCTGCAGCAAGAGAAGCGATTTCTTCGTGAAAGGGCACTACCTCAAACTGGACGACGAGCCTACGGTGGAAGAGATACTCGATGCCGTGGGAGACCCGACTCCTTATGACGAGGTGGTTTTCTGCGGGTTCGGTGAGCCGACGCTCAGGCTCGAGGATTTGAAGGTGATTGCGAGAGAGCTGAGGAAAAGGGGTGCCAGGAAAATAAGACTAAACACGGATGGGCTGGCCAATCTCGTTCACGGCAGGAACGTGGTGCCAGAGCTGGCGGAGGTTATAGATTCGGTTTCGGTAAGCCTGAACGCCCCCGACGGTGAGACATATGCGTCCATTTGCCCGAACCCTTATGGTCCGGATTCGTTCAATCATCTCATTGAGTTTGTCAGGGAGGCCAAGAAGCATTTCAAAGAAGTTCAGGTGACGGTTGTGGACCTCCCCGGTCTCGATGTGGAGGCCTGCAGGCGTCTCGCGGAA
>CAYSCN010000057.1:0-5849 GCA_964429585.1 uncultured bacterium
GAGGATATGCTGGCGGAAAAAGTTTATGAAATGGTGAACAAGAAATAATGGTCGATCCGGCCTGATATGAAAAGGGGAGCCTCATCTTGGCTCCCCTTTTATTATGAATAAGTTTCCGGAGGAAGTCCTCAGATGAAGAAGTATTTTGCGATTGTACTTGCACTCGTTTTGACGTTGTCGAACTTGGCGGGATGTGGGGGGAAATTAGAGAAGAAAGCGGAAAAATCTGTATCGGTGCCAGACGAAATAGTCGATGTGGATTATGCGAAGGAAGGTGAGGTTGTAGTTGCGGAAATAGAAGGCAAGCAGATTTCCGACAGGATGATAATGGATTACATTGTGACTTACGGAACCGGTCCACATGGGATGCAGGGTCAGGAGAAAACTATAGATGACTTTTTGAATCGTGAGCTTGCAGTATATGACGTGGTCAGTAGAGGACTTCCAAAAATGAAGCGCTACGCTGGGCAGCTGAGAATTTACTATCTCTCAGTCCTCGGGGTCGACTATGCGAAAGGACCCTTGAAGGATGAAATAGAAGTAACAGGGAAGGAAATATCGGATTCCCTTCCTGAAAAGTTCAAGGTCGGCAATTTCGATCTTTTGATTTTCGAAACGGAAGAGGAAGCAAAGAAGGCTCTTTCCAGGATTAAAGATTCCAGAACTTTTTACCACTTTGCCGAAAAAAACAGGGATCGTTTGAAGAACACTGGAGATATATACCCGGGTTCGGGCTTTTTCCATGAATTCGATGACGTGGCTCTTTTCAATATGAAGTCTGGTACATTTGCGGGATATTACGAGACGGGGATAGGTCCGGCTCTCGTATCGGTTAGGTATGTTAGAGAACTGACCCCGGATGAGATTTCGAAACTGGTGGAGGAAAGGCGAAAAGAGTTGGTTGAAAGGAAAATTCCTGCACTCATTGAGGATATTCTGTCCCGGCACAGAGTCTCGGTGGACAAAGACAAGATTTACGAACTCGCGGAGAAGGAAGTAGAACTTGGAATCAGCCCAATTCTCGACCAGGTCGTAGCAAGTGTCGATGATATTGTCATAACTTACCTGAATGTCAAAAGATGGCTAAAGAGGGATTACAGAGAATACCTGAAAAACCTGAGTGGCAGGGATTTGGGGAGACTGATGGCAAACGATACGGACAACCTCGTCAAGCAGGTGGTCCTTGGCCTGGAAGCGGAGAAAAAGGGATACAAAATTACAGATGAAAACAACAAGAAGGCTTTCGATGAGCTCAAGAGACGTTACTACTATCTCGTGGGCATACTGGACTACCTCGGGGGGGAGATCAAGGTTACTGAAGAGGAAGCCAGGAAATTCTATGAGGATAACTTCGAGCGACTCTTCAAGGTTCCAGAAAGCATGAAAGTCGCTCACATATTTACGAGGAGATTCAAAAAAGCGAGGGACATATATAAAAAGCTCAAAAGCGGCGAGAAGTTCGAAGAACTCGCAAAAAAATATTCGGAGGACGCCTCGACCAGGGACAGCGGTGGGTTAATTGGTGTTATCAAACACGGCGGGAAGATTATGAAAGATATTCAGGATGAGCTTTTCAAGCCCGAATACAAGAAACCCGGCGCTGTGACGGACATTTTGATTTCCAGAGAAGGCTATCATATCTTCAAGGTTTACGAGTATTTTCCGGAGAAGATTTACCCGTTCGAGAAGATGAAGGATAGGATTTACAGCGCGATAAGATCCATGAAATTCCAGGAAGGCAAGGATAAGTATCTCCAGTCACTCAGGAATAAGTACAAGGTAGTGAAGTATGAAGACAGGCTCGAGAAACTTAACAAAAAGATAGAAGAGTTCTTCAAGGAGAAAAAGGCGCGTAAGTTTATGCCACATTAGAGTTTCAGTAAGAGGTGTGGGATGAGATTCAGGATATCTTTTTTCTCATGGATTGCTCTGTTTGCCATCATTTCTGTGTATGGATTATCGATTTCTTCTGCAACCCCCGTTTCTCCAAAGAATGTGGGCGATGAAGTGCCTTCTTTCACGTTTGTTGATGTATCGGGGGAAAAAGCTTCCCTGGATGAAGTCCTCGAAAAATACGATCTCGTAGTTGTGAATTTCTGGGGGCTTCGGTGCGCGTCCTGCATTCAGGAGATTCCACACCTGAACGAAATGAGCGAAAAATATTCTCGGAAGGTGAAGTTTCTCGGTATAAATGCCGATGCTGTGGATGGGGGGTTCTTGAGAGAGCAGATGGAGTATATGGGACTCGAGATAAGATACACGATCGTGCCGGATCCCGAGTTTAAGCTGATAGATCTGTTCGGCCTGACTGCTGCGCCACTCACCGTTGTGATAGGGAAGGATGGGAAGGTGGTCTACATACACGAAGGATACAACCTGGGTGATGAGAAGAAGTTGGAGAAAGCGATAAAAAATTATTTGAATGAGCATGGGTCGGGAAAAATTGGTTCGAAGTAGGTGGATATCGCTGATAATTGGGGCGTTTTGTGTGTTGATGATTGCGATCTTTCTGCAGGGATGCGCAAGAAGAGAAACCGTCTGCACATTTGGTTCGGAAGGAAAAGGCACAAAGGTTATCGATGTGAAAACGGGTGAGGAAATAAATCTCCAGAAGTTCATTGAAAGTGGGAGGGCTGTTTTCCTGAACTTTTGGGGAATCATGTGCGTTTCGTGCCTGGAGGAGTTGAAGAAGTTGAACGATGTCTACGAGAATTACCGTGACAGCAGAGTTGTCTTCATAGCGGTGAACACTGACGGATTGTCACCTGAAAGACTGAAGAAGGTGATGGAAGAGAAGGGGATCGACGTAAAATTCAAAGTGGTAGCAGATCCGTCACTTTCTCTGACAGAACGTTTCGCCAACGGTTTCATTCCTCACAACGTGGTTATAACACCTGCGTGTGAGGTTGCGTTCGAGGCGACGGGTTTCAATGAAAAGATTTTCAAGCAGTTGACGGGGACACTTCTGGAATACCGCTGATGGGCGAAACAGAGAAACTTTGGAAGAGTCTCATTGGGTTGGTAATTGTAGTCGTGTATATTCTAATCTTTTTTTCACCGGTTTTTGGTGAGGAGAACGGCAGAAGGTTTGATCCCGGCTACAACCCGCATGAGTTTGTGAACGACAGGGACTTGTGCACCAGGTGTCATTACGTGAACAGAAATGGCGTTATGGAGGAGGATGTTTTTTCCACAAACCTGGCGGATTTCTGCCACGAGTGCCATCCTCCCGAGGATCTGGGAAGGTCTCACCCGATCGGGATCGACCCCACGGAAGTATACTGGAGGCTGCGTTTGCCGGACGACTTTTACCTGGACTACGACCACAAGATGACCTGTATAACTTGTCATGAAAGTCACGGGAAGTATCTATCGACGGAAAAGATGTTCCCGTTTCAGGAGCCGGTGAATCCAGATGCGAAAAAATACGGCGAGCCGTATTATTACAAGACTTATTTCGTGAGAAGGTCGGACCCGGAGAAAGGTTACGCGGTTCTCTGCAACGAGTGCCACGAAGGATATCTCTGATGAGGAAGTCGAGAAGGAAAATATATTTCGTCAGACAGGGGATACAGGGAGGTTTTGCCCTTCTCGTGTCGGTGGCCATTCTGCTTGGTGGAATGATTCTTTCCGCGTATTTCATGAAGGAGTTGAAGTTCAGGTTGACCACGTGTATGACTTTCACTCATATCAAATGGGACAGTCCCATAGAGATGGTGAAGGACGTGGTTTATAAATATTCACTTTACGGAATATCCGGGATAGCGGTCCTCGCGCTTGTAACCGGCAAGTTGCTGCTCCGAAGGATAAGAAAAGGCATTTCTGTGCTTGCCGATGAGATTGAAGAGTTTACCGAGAATGGTGTCTTGAGGAGAGAGGATGTGAGGACACCTTACGAGGTGGCTCTATTGAGAGAGAGGTTTTCTGAGTTTGCGAAGGAACACGCTTCGAGAATGGAGAAGGTGGGACATGCCTGTGATGAAATGAGGAATATGATCGGGAAAATTTCCAAGTCGGAGGATGAAAGAAAGATTGATCTTTTGAATGAACTTCTGGTCAAGGTGGATGAAGTGAAAATGCTGGTGGGAAACGACTGATATGGGAGAGAAAAAGCACATATCCACGTGGTTTGAGGTGAGGATACTCGTTTTCCTGCTCGCCGGGATAATTCTGGCGACGCTGGCAGGGTTTGCTGCGTTCTTCTCGTTTTTCGGCAAGCCATTTGGTTCGTCTTTCTCGAACACGATTTACGCCCTGAAACACCTGCGAGAGTATATATTTCCGGTTGTGACTTTTGTCTTCCTCGTGTTCACCGCTTCTGCTTCTATAGTCGTTTTGGTCGTGGCTACGTTTGCGCTTCACAAAGTTGCAGGGCCGACGGTGCGTCTGGAGAAGATTTTCGAATCCATGAAGATGGGGGAGTATCACGAGGAGATAAATTTGAGGAAGGGAGATGAGCTGTCATCGTTGAGTGATGTATTGACCCGATTGAATAAAAAATTGGGTGAAGAACGTCGATCCATATTGAAAAATCTGAGAGATGTTGAAAGAATAATTTACTCGGTGCTTGGTGGTGATTCGAGCGACGTGAGAATTAGCGATCTGGAGAGAAAGATTGCTGAAATAGAAGAGATTGCAGGAAGATATGTCAAAAATTGAATCGAAGAAAATAATAGGGATAGGGATTCTGCTTTCCTTTTTCTTGTTTTTCTCGGTCATTACTGAAGCAAGTTCCGAGGAAGTAAAGTACAAGGTTGACCAGAGCAGTTACGTGGGTTCAGACAAGTGCGGGGAATGTCACGAGAAACAATACACGGGCTGGGTGAAGACTTTTCACAGCACGGTTATTCAAAATGCGAGAAAACACCCGGAGGCGATACTGGGTGATTTTTCGGATCCGAGCCTCCCTTTCAAGAAAGATGACGTGTGGTACACCATAGGAGGGCACTGGGATCAGAGGTATCTCACGAAGATAGGCGACGATTTTTACGTCCTTCCCAGGCTCTGGTCAGTTCAGAGCCAGAGGTGGAGGCCGTATTCCACCTGGGCATGGAGGAGGAGACCGTATTCCAAGTATTGTGCCGGGTGCCACGCCGTGGCCTACGATCCGGTGACAAAGACATATGCCGAGCAAACTGTTGGTTGTGAGGCATGTCACGGCCCAGGGAAAGAACACGCTATAAACCCGTCTTCAGAAAACATAGTGAACCCTGCCAAACTTCCGAAGGATAGAGCAGACATGATATGCGCTTCCTGTCACGTCAGGGGAAAGGACCCTACGGGGACATATTATTATCCCGTCGGATTCAAACCGGGGGAGGATCTGTCCAGATACATGATTCCCCTGGAGAAGGAAGAGGGCGAGAGCGTGAAGGATGCCATTTTGAGGCTCTGGAGGAAGTGGAAGGTTGACAGGGAGACTCAGGCCAGGTCCAGGTGCGAAGTGTGCGGGATTCACACGAAGAAAAAACCCAAAATGAAGGGGAACGACGTGAACGCCTTCTGCATGGGGTGTCACGAGTACCAGGACAGGCTTTCGGAACATACTCGGCACGATCCGGATGTTCAGATTTCCTGCACGGATTGCCATCATCAAAAGCAGGTTTCCCTGGAGAACGACAAAAAGGATGACGTTCATTCGTATTCGTATTTCCTGGTTCATCCCCTGAACTGCTGGGATAAAGAAATATACAAATATTGTGGCAAGTGCCACACGGACAAGGATGAAAAGTGGGCTTTCAAAATTTACACGGAGTGGAGATTTCCGGTGGTTATTGACCATTGATGAATATTCAGCGGCTGAGGAACGACTAAATGAAGTGGACGGTTATAAATACGAAATACGAAAT
>CAYSCN010000058.1:0-4141 GCA_964429585.1 uncultured bacterium
TTTCTGCACACCCACAAACTTTGCATCAGCCAGCCAAAAACCGAAAGAAAATCACTTAAATATAAGGGAAATAACTATAATAAAGAGACATCTTGTGCCTGGGGCAATGAAGCCGTTTTTCACGAACCCAAATAGGTGTTGACATCTGCCGATAAGTTTACGACAGCAGGGAGTCGATAACTACAGAAAAATTTTATGTTATTTTTGCTCTGACACCGGATGTTCAGCTAAACCAACAGCGGGAGGTGAAAATGATACTCAGAAACGTGGATGTCAAGGAAATAATCGTCGAGATTCCGAATGGGCACAAACATTTGAGAACCACCATCACCCTCTCCGACGGGACCGAGCTCACCTTTCAGGAAGCAACCATTGCCAACCTGGTAAGAGCATACATCGGGGTAAAAACCCACCCCCAGAGAAAGAGGCTCAGGCTCGTGGGGAAATATCTGGAATCCAGAAAAGACGGCTACGCCGAATGGCAACTTGTTGAGGAGGATGCGATTGAAACACAAACGAACGGTTAAATCCGTAACAGACTGAAATCCTTAGATATAGTTTGCTCTGACACCATTTTCCCCGTACAGTCAGTCAGCGAAGGCTCTCTTCAGAACTCTGGCCGCCTTTTCCTTGAGCGTGTGTTCCAGTTTCGTGTCCATATGGATGGTGGGCTCGGGCATTTTTCCGCTTAAGTCTTCCCGGACGAACTGGAACGACAGTTGAGCCTTCTGGGCGAGTAACTTCACCGTATCCGAAATGAACGACGTCCTGTCAAAACCATCTGCAGTTACGATGGCATCCCCATCTTTCGTGAACACCACCACCGCGAAGTATCCGTTCGGCGCTTCCACTGCCTGTATGAGGGTTATCCGAGATAGGCTCACCCTCCGTCCAGGCAGGAGAATCTCTCTCCTCCCCATATCTATGTAAAAACCGACTTCCTCGCACTCTATAGCGAAGGGTCTCTCCGTTACGAGGTGTATTTCATCAACGATGGACTGGACTCTACGTATTGCTTCACGAACCTTTTTCGTATCCATCCCGTAGTAATTCTCGACGTAGATTACCTCATTCGGTTCGCCCACAAGATCCAGGAATATGACGGATATAGATGACTGCCCTGTCCTTCTCGTTCCGTCATCTACGAGGAGAAGGGAGTCTAGGTCCGCGTATATACGATGGTATATCTTGTTGAGCTTGTACAGGGGAATCGTTTTTTTCCGGACCAGAATCCTCCCCCTGAAAATACGTATCTCCTGCCTCAGGTAATCGAACTCCACCCGCCTGGCTTTGAGGGAAGAAAGGTAAACCAGGTACTCAATCATCCTCGCCTTCAGCCTGAGGAAACCGGGAGCTTTCTCGACTTTCATCGGTAAAACCTCAATTCTATTTTACCCTCACCGGAACGATCGGCACGCTAAATTTCCAGCTCGCCCAAGCTCGACGCGAGGAGAGAGTCGCGCGGCGATGTGGTTGGGTTGTCCAAATGGAAAATTTGGATTGCAGGGTCCGGAACTTCGGACCAGCGGTGAATTGTTTTTCTTACAATGGATTTTTTCCGTTCAGCAGGTATGTCTGGCTTTCTGTGATAACCACGAACCATCGTTTTCGTGATTTGAACATTCGAATTTAGAATTCGTTTCGTGCTTCGAATTTAGAATTTCGTGCTTGAATTGAACGGGCGAGGATAAACCTCGCCTCTACGGTTTCGCTGGATTGCGGGCGGGAATAAACCACCGCCCCCACGGATGCTCGGTTGTTAGTAGCCTCGGCGGTTCAGCGACTATTGCTCTGAGGCCGGATTAAAAAAGAAATATTTACAAACACGTTAAGTTGGATTAACATATTATCAAAAATATGATTAGTGCGAATAACATGAAATTAAGAAGCGCGCTCATCGAATCCAATCCCTGGTGGAAAAACCCCGCCTGGGATCCGCAATTAAAACCCAGGCAGGTCCTGGAAGACATCAGAAAAGTAATCCCTCTGAGGCAGATAATTGCCATATCTGGACTCAGGCGTGTGGGGAAAAGTTCCCTCATGCATTATCTTATACATGAGTTGAACGGGACAGAGGATACTCTCTATTTCTCCTTCGATGACTTCTCAAGCGTAGAGATCGACGAACTTCTCGACATTTACACATTTCTCACCGGCAAACCTCTTCCCAGGTTCCTCTTCCTTGACGAGATACAGAAATTGGAAAACTGGCAGGAAAAGTTGAAAAGAATTTACGATCAGAAAAACGTAAAGATATTCATATCAGGCTCAGAATCCCTGTTCATAAAAAAACGCTCCCGAGAAAGTCTGGCAGGCAGGATTTTCGAATTCACCATCAAACAGCTGAGCTTCAAAGAATACCTGAGCTTCAAAAATATAGAAGTCTCTCCTCTCTACGAAAAAGAGATAAAAAGAGAACTGGGACATTATCTATTCACCGGGGGATTCCCGGAACTCATAGACGTAACGGAGAGAAAAATAGCAAGGGATTACATCTACTCCTCCATCGTAGAAAAAGTGATTTTTTCCGACATCCCCCGTTTATTCAGAATAGAAGAGCCTTCTCTTCTTCGAACCATAATCGATATTATCCTGGATAATCCGGGGATGATAATGGATTTCGTCTCCGCCTCCAGGGAACTCGGGGTTTCCAGGCAAACGCTCTCCAATTACACCTTTTACCTTGAATCAAGTTATCTCATAAAGCGACTTTACAACTATTCCCCCAACCGCTCCACTTCTGAGAAAAAGAGCAAGAAATTTTACCCCACTTTCCCGGCCCTCGCCCTGTACTACGACGACTCAAAAATAACCAATGTGGTCGAATCGATATGCGTCTTACACGCTGACGCCAAGTTCTTCTGGCGCTCACCTCAGAAAGACGAAGTGGACATCGTCCGCCTCCGCGAGGAATCTGTCGAACCCATCGAAATCAAATATTCGGAGACTCACCTCAAACACGCTCTACGCAAATTTTCAAAGAAGTACGGCGGTACGAGGGGGTACGTAGTTACTAAAAACTCTGAAAAAATTGAAAAATCGGAGGATTTTGAGATACACTACGTCCCTCTCTGGAAGTGGCTGCTTTCTACTTGATAGATATTGTTCGCTCTGGCAAAAAACGAACGAGGACAGCCGGGGCTCCGAGCCACCGAAGCACCGAGCCTCAGAACCGCCGAAGAACCGACCCTCCGAGGAACCGTGGAACTGAGGCGCCGAGCCGCCGAACCACCGAGCATCCGAGCAACCGAAGCTCCGAACCACCGCATCTGCGCGTAGATGGTCCGCAGAAAGCGGTGTCAGAGCAAATCCAGGTAGGAGCTAAAGCGTGGTATGGTGCATTCCGTTTATATATTATGTAGAGGTCGCCATAAGAGGAGAGAATTTTTGAGGGCTTTTATGCGTAAACTTGCAGTTTGTATTCTTGTCTTGATTGTCATCGTTCCTTCTCTCTCGCAGGCTTCGAGGTATTATCCTCCAGGGTTGTACGACGCGAAGTATTTCACTCTCCCCAACGGTCTCTCAATCGTCCTGAACAGACAGACGACCTCCCACGATGTCGCCATCCGCCTCGTCGTGGAAACCGGGGCTTATCTTTACCCGCCAGGCAAGAGGGAACTTCCCCACTTCCTCGAGCACCTCATTTTCGCCGGCACGGATGAACACACCGAGGAGGAGCTGGAGGAACTCATATCCTCTTACGGCGGCTCCTGGAATGCTGAAACGAATGATTTCACCACGGTTTACGAGATGAATGTCTACAGCGGGTACGTGATTTCCGCGCTCGACCTCCTATTTGAGGTCATCACGCGGTCCACTTTTGCTCCTTCGAAGGTGGAGAGTGCGAGGGAGGTCGTTCACCGGGAGATGGGAGGAAAACCATCAAAAATCCTGCAGTGGCTGTATGCAAGATTTGGGATAGGGAAGGACGCGTTCTCGCGCGCGGTGGAGGCTCTCTACCCTGGGGGGCCATATTCCTTCGACGAACTTGAGACGGCGGAGAATATTACGAGGGAGGAAATCCTCGAGGCATACCGGAGAAACTACGTTCCCGACAAAATGACGCTGATTGTTGTGGGCGAGTTCAGCGAGAAGAAGGTGCTGGAAAAGATAAAGGGCACTTTCGGGAAGATGAAGAGGG
>CAYSCN010000058.1:4241-5802 GCA_964429585.1 uncultured bacterium
TGACCGGGCCGTGGTCCTCGTGAGCAAGCCCACCATTACTTACACGGGATTGATATGGCTTGTCGCCTCTTTTTCCTTAGCCGCCCTTGTCGTCCTGGTGGTTTTCCTGAGGAGAAAGGCAGCCAGGAAAAGAGGGCTGGATATAGATGACATATTGCGGTGATGCACTGGGAAACGGCAGATTTGTTGACAGAAAAAATCGATTTAGAGGTTTTTCTCCCTCTCATAAGGGAAAATATCGCTTAATTTTTTCCCTTTACATAGAGATATAATATTCGTATTATATCCCTTAGTAGAGGGATATATGAAAAAAGAAACGTTTAAAAGACTCATTGTCGATTTTCAAGAAAAAGATCTTTCACAAGTAAAGGAGCGAAGTATATCCCTGCCCTTAGATGTCAACAAGATAGTTTCCCTCACGGGGGTGAGGAGATGCGGCAAAACTTATCTTCTTTATCTGACGGCTAAAAAGTTACGCGAAAAAATCGCAGCCAGTCAGGTCATTTACATTAATTTCGACGACGACAGAATTTTCCCACTTGCCCTCGGTGACTTAAGCGACCTAATCGAGGCATACTACGAGCTTTACCCCGAAAACAAGGAGGAAACAGTCTATTTCTTTTTCGACGAAATTCAGAACGTCGAGGGGTGGGAAAAATTTGTGAGGAGGGTCTTCGACACAGAAAACTGTCGCATTTATGTGACGGGTTCCTCGTCTAAATTTTTGAGGGAGGAAATAGCCACATCACTTCGAGGCCGGACAATAACGTATGAACTTTTCCCCCTTTCTTTCCGTGAATTTCTCGCGTTCAAGGGGGTAGAGGTGAACATTCACTCCTCCCGTTCTCTGGCACGAATAAGAAAGGAATTTGAAGAATATCTGAAACGAGGAGGATTCCCGGAAGTTATTCTCCACAACGAAGACATCTGGAGGAGAACGCTTGCCGAATACCTGGACCTGATACTCTTCAGAGATATTTGTGAACGGTACAGAGTATCGAATACATTTCTCATGAAGTACCTCATCGCATATCTCATGAAGAATATTTCAACCCTCGTGAGCGTAAACAAACTGTTCAACGATTTTAAATCGCTGGGGCTATCCTTATCGAAAAACACGATTTACGAATACGTTTCGTATCTTGAAGACGCTTTTGCCCTGTTCTCCGTGCCGATTTTTTCCCGCTCACTGAGAGAGCAGGCAAGAAACCCGAAGAAAATCTACGCCGTTGACGTCGGTTTCAAGAGGATTACCGACATTTCAGAGGACGCTGGGAGAGTTTACGAAAATCTCGTCTACCTCGAACTGAGGAGGGAAAGTAAAGACATTTTCTACTTCAAAAACAAGCACGAGGTCGACTTCTACATCCCTGATAGACACCTGCTGATAAACGTGTGTTATGACATATCCGCACCAGCTGCGAGGCGAAGGGAAATCGGAGGACTTTTGGAGGCAATGGGGGAACTTGGATTGCGCGAAGGGTACCTGATAACGTCCGAGGAGGAAAGCTCGCAAAAGATAGACGGGAAAACCATCCACATAGTTCCCCTCTGGAAGTGG
>CAYSCN010000059.1:0-4900 GCA_964429585.1 uncultured bacterium
GGAGTACCCCATTCCGCAATCCGCAATCTGAAATCCGCAATCGAGAAGATTCCGCGATCCGAAGTCCACAATCGAATTCGACTCAATCAACCACCTCCCCGGCGGGCCTTTCCCTGACGAACCGGTACAGAAAAATCCCTCCTAGCGCCACGGCGAACCAGAGAGTGGCGAGCCTCACCAGCACCGTCGCAGAGGCAGCGTCTCCCTTCACAACGCCGAACCTGATGAGCAGCGCGGCAAGAGAAACCTCAGTAGCCCCGAGCCCCCCCGGAAGGAACGACAGAGCACCAACGAGGGTAGCCGCTGAATAGGCGAAAACCGCCTGCGGCAGGGAGATCGGGATACCGAAGCCCGCAAGGACCAGGTAGAGCCCCAGGCACTCGCATCCCCAGGCGAAAACGCCCAGAAGCGTGCCGAACATCAGAGGGTACGGCTTCAGGAAGCTTTTCATCGTCTCCCTCATCTGAACGACGAATTCCATCAGGACTGCAGGCAACCTGAGTTTACCGCAGAGGCTGTACACAATAGAAAACAGCCACTCCGAGTAGAAGACGAGGGCGAAAATCCCGATGAACGCCGCGCCTGCCATCACCCAGTAGAGAGCTTGCCGGTACAATGAAAGCCCCGCGAGCGTCAGCAGAATGATCGCCGTGAAATCCGTCACTCTCTCGGATACGACCACAGGCGATGAAACGGAAACGGGAACCCCGTGGTAATCCTTGAGGAGCCAGCTCTTGATGAGCTCCCCCACCTTACCCGGCGAGATGCTCATGAACAGCCCTGCCATAAATATTCTGAAGCTCTCCGGTCTTTGCAGCCGCACTCCCACGCTTCTTATGAACCCGTCCCACCTGAAAAACCTTATCAGGTAGTTCCCCAGTGAAAGACCCAGAACGGGAATCAGAAAAACGAACCTGAACCGATACACACTGCCGCTCACCTTCCCCAGGTCGCTGAACACCGCGAGACCCGCGTAAACCAGGACGGCAAAAAGGATGGAATAAAGAATCTTTCGAGAGACGTATTTCATTCAGCGTAACTCTTCCAGAGCCTCCCCCACTCCGTGCTCATGAAATCGTTTATTCTTTTTCTGCCCACCGTGGGATACCAGAGCAGGTCGTGGTAAACGTTCG
The DNA here is from genome assembly GCA_964429585.1 of uncultured bacterium. GTDB lineage: Bacteria > Desulfobacterota > Deferrimicrobia > J040 > J040 > CAYSCN01. The sequence continues at coordinate 1,134 of CAYSCN010000059.1, forward strand.
AGGCGAACGGAGCCCACACCACGAGAGGCGAGTGAAGGAGAATCCTCTCAAGGGGCCTCAAAAAGCCCTTCCTTATCATCTGGTCCCCCCATATCACGAGGCTTCTTTTTGTTCTGAACCCGAAATTCACACCGCTTACGTCCTCGCCCACAACCTCTATCTCCCCCGGGTCGCCAACGCCCAGACCCATCTCATGACACATCCGAATGTAAGGGATGTCCATCGGCTCAAACCCCATCATCTTCGCCGCAATCGCGTCGATCGCAACCGAATCGCCGCTCGCCAGGATGTAATTTTTCACCTTTGGGACCATCGTCCGCGGACCTGCTCCATCACCGCAAACTGTCCCGTCCATGACGGCGAAAATCCCCGGATGAAGTTCTCTCTGCATAAGGAGCAGGTCGACCAGAACCTCATGCATGTACTTGTGGGCATAATGCCTGACTTCCTTCAAAAGCCCCCCGAAGGAGTTCTTTATGGCTCCCGTAGTTATCGAATGGCCGTGGGTCTTGACCGTCGGGAGGTGAACCACCTGTTTCCCTATGAACATCTCCGGAATTTCTATCCCCTGGGGGAATACCTCGTTCAGCTTCAGAAGTTTCGACCTGAACTCGTACTTCACCCACCTGACCTCTGGAAGCGCGGTGAACGAGAGCCCGTATTTTTCGAGGACAGGTAGCCACCTGTTGTTCAATGCCCCCTTCCACGGGTCGGTGACGACCGTCTTGTTTTCCACTGGGAAGAGCTTTTCCTTATCGAACCCGTCCTCGACCATGGTCTTTACCACGCCCTCTACCTGCCAGGGCTGAGAAGAACACGACGGGAAATATTTGGTCCACGAGAGGTTAAGCTTGATTATCGTGTCTTTATCCCTGTCCAGGAAGTCCGTGTATCCCGCCAGCTCCATCACCCTTCTGTAGTCATCCAGAACGGTTTCAGGTCGAGTCCTGACAACTGCGACGACGGCTCTATTTGTCACCTCAAATTCCCCCACTCAGAGTTTAAAGTAGATTATAACCATGCACGCGACCAGCCACAGGAAAACGTTCACCAGAAGCGGCAAGTCCGTGTAGAAGACCTTCGTCGGGTTCCCGCCGGAATCCATCCTGTAGACCAGGTACAGATACCTGAATATCCCGTATAACACGAAAGGCACCGTGTAAATCAGCTTGTCGGTGCCAAAGTGGGCAATCGTGTCGTGGGAGACGGTGTATATCGCGTACGAGATGACGGTTGCGGAGGTAACCACTGCTATCATCTGATCGAGGAATGACTCGCTGTAGTGGAAAAGAACTGGCCTGTGGTTCTCCCCCACCCCGTTCAGGTGAACCAGCTCGTGCCGCCTTTTCGAAAATGCGAGGAAAAGCGAAAGGAGGAAAGTGCAGAGCACTATCCACGGGGATATCGCCACGTCAATGGCGTATGCCCCCGCGAATATCCTGAGGACGAAGCCGAACGCCACGCAGAGCACGTCGATTATCACCACTTTCTTGAGATGATAGGAGTAGAGGGCGTTCAGGGCGAAGTAAACAGCCAGAACGGCAAGAACTCGTCCCCCCACGGCAGCCCCGACAATCAGGCCGGCAGCGAGAAGAATCCCGGTAAGCCAGAGCGCCAACTTTTCGCTCACTTCACCCGAGGCTATGGGCCTGTCCTTCTTCTCAGGATGCAGCCTATCGAACTCGGCATCTTTCAGGTCGTTCAGGACGTAGACTGAACTTGATACCAGCGAAAACGAGAGAAAGGTCACGAGCGTTTTCATGACGAGCGCGGGCTCAAAGGCGTTCTTCGAAAAGATCAGCGGCGCGAACACCAGCCCATTTTTTATCCAGTGATGAGGTCTCGCGAGGGAAACCAGTTTCGATTTCACGCACATCCTCCCGGCAATTATCCCTCAATTTTATACACGTAAATTGAGGTAAGTGGAAGACCCCCGTTTAATTCAAGCACGAAATTCTAAATTCGAAGCGCTAAACAAATCCGCCCCCTGCGAAACACGTGGTTCGTGGCTGCATGGTTGCGTCGGTTGATTGCGGATGTCGGAGTGCGGAATGTTTCGAATGCGGAATTAACTCCGCAATCCGCAATCTGAAATCCGCAATCGAGAAGATTCCGCAATCCGCGATCCGAGATCCGCAGTCGAGAGATTTCGTGCTTCGAGTTTCGTATTCGAACCCATTTATCGCTTCGAATCGATGAATAAAACTCCCAGCTCGAATATTTTATCCCCCCTCCACAGCGCCTCTACCCTCCCCCGAATATCAGACGAAAGCAGCGCCCCGAACGATCGGTTGGTCCAGCTGAAAACCCTTGAATGATTAGCCATGAAAACAAGGGCATCATATTTACGGAGGTTTTCACCTCCCAGGGTCCCCTTCACGACAAAGCGAGGAACCTGGACGTCCACTCCTCTCTCCAGAAACGGGACGATATAATTTGGATTGCCGAGAACCAGCACCCTGTCACCTGCCCGGAACCTCCCGGCAACTTTCCCCACCTCTCCGTAAAACGACTCTGCTTCCCTCCTGGCAAGTATAAGGTCACGGTTTTTCTTCAAGTAAGAGAAACCCCGGGAAACCGTCAGGAGAAAAGCGATTGCCATCGAGACCCCAAGCGCCCTTCTCAACCCTCCCTCACAGCCCTGGAGCGCAGTGAAGGCGAAGAACATGTTGACGGAAAGCCAGAAATAGTCGTAAACGGAGTACCACATCTCGCTTGAATAAGCCACCCCGCTTCTGTGTAATACCGTTTCAAGAAACAGAAAGAGAGCTATTTTACCCTGCAGTTCGCTCCTTTTGGCAGCAATGAAAGAAATTGCCGGGAGCAATACCACCATCACGTGCGGGCGCAGGAAAATCCTGCCGGCCAACTTGACGTAGGCGAAAGCGCCAGCATATCTCGACGTCTTCCGGCCGAACTGGAGACTCATCTGCCGGATAAAATCTTCGTACCCCTTCCAGGCGTAGATAATCCACGGCAGAAGAACCAGAGTGAATATGAAAATTGGAACGACCAGCGCCCTGACCTTCTCCGGCTCCTTACGCACCTCGGATACGAGGAAGTGCAGAAACACGCCGGCCGGAAAGATGACGCCCATCGGATGAGACAAAACGGATAGGGCAGAGAAAAGGGCGGTGACGTGAAGCAGGCCGTTTTTCTTCTTCCTCAAATACGCGATATACGAAACGCTACCAAGTGCCTCCCACAGCAAAACCAGCGGCTCCATGCGGAACACCGGGAACGACTGGAGAAAACCGTAAGACACCGCGAAAACGAAAATCGACGCCAAACAGGCGGAAAGGAAACATCGGGCGTTCGAACCTTCCACCTCACCCAGCAACCGGAACATCCACACGAGTCCCGCGAAGACAAGCCCGAAAATAAAAACGATGAACCAGCGGGCGCCGAAGACGTCATACCCCCAGAGCCGCGTAAACGGAGAGTACGCCACGAAAAGTAGAGGGGGCATCCAGCAGGTACGCTTTTCTATCCCCGGGATGAAATCCGAGTGAATCGGCGTTTTGAGCCCCTCGCCCCTGGCGAACGAATACGCGGGCATAATGAAGGAGGACTCGTCGTCCCAAATGGGGGGGAATCTATCGACGGAATAAATCTTTGCGGCCAGAACGAGCACGAGGAGAAATAGTAGCGCAAAAGCAGCCGCACGGGGAATCCATTTTCTACAGGTCATCCACCCTCCATCAGTTTTTAAGTAGGTATTTTACCTGAATAAACGCAAATCCGAACAACCGAACCGCCGAACCCCC
>CAYSCN010000060.1:0-4207 GCA_964429585.1 uncultured bacterium
GGCCTCTCGGACATCGCCTCCCTGTAGGGAAGAATCCCAATTGTCTGGCAACCCGCCGCAAATGGGATGATCACGCACTCCGCTGTCCCAGCAACCGAATGTCTCCCTGGAGAAGGATGCGACCCTTCCCTTCGCCGCCCCCGCCAAAAGCCACATGACGCATCCCCATTTCCCTTCCTGGAACTTCTGCGCGTCTTCGGGTTCCTCGTCAGTCCATATGACTCCCACGGGTTCAGTGGGAAGATTGAGGGCCTTCGCTATTTTGCTCTGCATCTTTCCTCCTTCGCATACTTTTCACAAATTTACCCGACAATTCAAAGCCGAAGGGTCGGGAACATATCTTTGAAACGAAGGGAAATAGAAAGGGCAAAAACTCCCTCTTCCGGAGTATCAAAAATGGGAAGAATACCCTTCTGCTTTGCCTCTAGCACTCTGCTCCTGCTCCCCTGAAGAACCAGGGTAACGGGTTTTTCGAACTCTTCCATCAACGCCCTCAAACTGTAAAGGAGATGATCGAGCTTCTCCCACTCCTTCTCAAACAATCCGAGGATGAATGAAACCCCACCAAATTCGTCTTCAAACATGAGTCTTCTTATGAAATCCAAGTAGGCATCGAGGTCGAATATATCCCCCAGGTCCAGAGGATTCACGGGCTCCATGACACCAGCCCGGTAGTAACTCCTGACCAGCTCCACGAATCTGTCCGAAAAATCAGGCAGATTCAGGCCGCGTGCTCCTGCCGCGTCGGCAGCTATCACCGCGTGCCCCCCCGACCTGGAGAGAATCGCCACATCTCTTTTCTTCAGTGGAGGAAGAAGGCAGGCCTTGACGGAATTAACCGCCTCAGACGTATTGTAAACGCACATCTTCCCCGCCTGCTTCACCGCGGCGCGGAAAAACTCTTCCCTGGTCGAGAGCGCTGCCGTGTGGGACATGGCGATCTTCCTGGACAGCTCGGAAACATTGCCCTTGTGAATCACTACAGGCTTTTTTACCCCTTTCAGACACTCGTAAAATTTTCTTCCATTCTCCACACTCTCCAGGTAAAGAAGTATCACTTCCGTCTCTGCGTCTTCATTCAGGTGAGAAAGATAGTCAACCTCATTCAAAACGAGCTTGTTCCCCATACTTATGAACTTGGATATCCCTATCCCTTCGGAAGAGAGGAACTCGAGGTACTGGATTGCAACACCACCGCTTTGTGCGACCACCGCAACCTTGCCTTTTCTTACTCCGGTTTCCTCGAGAGAAACAAACGGCGTCGCAAAGCCGGTGGAAGCATTGACGACTCCTATGCAGTTCGGTCCGATAAGAAGGAGCCCCCTTTCCCTGGCAAGTTCTCTCAACTCGGCTTCATACTGGATGCTCTCCCCCTTCCCGAGCTCGGAAAAGCCGCCAGACTCCACCACGAACCTCCTGACCCCTCTCGACGAGAACGCCTCCACCACGGAGGGAACCGTCCTGGCGGGTGTGAGCACCACGCACACGTCCACGTCGGGAGGCACCTCAGAGAAGTCTCTTTCCACCCTCATCCCGAAGATTTCACATTCGCGACTCCCGTAAAGAAACAACTCCCCCCTGTAACCGAGAAAAAGCATGTTCCTGACTATATTTTTCCCCAGATTGTCCTCGGAATCGGACACCCCCACCACAGCCACTTTTTTCGGCGAAAACAGTCTGTCCATATGTTCACCCCTTCAGAACTATTCTCACGTCGGCAACAACCACCTCACTCCCCCGGCAGATTAGAGGGTTGATATCCAGCTCGGAAAAGTCCGCCTCCCCGGCAAAAGAGGAAAGGGAGCAGAGAAAATCCACCACTTTCCCCCTATTCACAGAAGGCAACCCGCGAATTCCGTCCAGAATTTTCCTCCCCCTCAACTCGTCCAGCATTTCCGCAGCGTCTCTCCTCCCGATCGGAACGAGCCTGTAAGTCACGTCCCCATAAAGCTCCACGAATATCCCTCCCACGCCGAAGAGGAGAACCTTCCCATAACTCTCGTCATCCACCACACCGGCGAATAGCTCAACCCCGGGAGGCAGCATCTTTTCGACGGTAATCCTCGCCTCCTGGTCCACAAACGGGCGTACATCCTCCAGTTCGTGAAAACGTTTCAAAAGCTCACCTTCGTCGCGAATGTTCAGAACAACCCCTCCAACATCAGTCTTGTGAGCAATTTTCATGGATGCCATTTTGAGTACAACGGGAAAACCGATTTGACGCGCGTAAGATATCGCCTTTTCCGCGCTTTCGACCGGATAAGACCTGTTTACCGAAAACCCCCACGATGAGAGCATTTCTTTAGCGACTACCGGGTCAAGCAGTCGACCCCCCATTCGCTCCTCCCTCCCCAATAACCTGCCGAAAATACTCCCTCCCGGAATCCCAATCAGATTGCCATCACACTTTCTTAGACCTCACTCCCCAAAGCTACCGTTCATTTTTAAACTTATTTTCCTGAGAAGTTTGTAGAGAAACTCCTTCTCCAGCTCAGTCAGGGAAGAGAAAAACGCCGAGATGTAATCTATGTGCCTCTCGACCAACGGCCGTATGAGTTCCCTGCCTTTATCCGTGAGGGCAACGGTTTGACACCGTTTATCAGAAGGGTTGAGCTCCCTCGAAACGAAACCCTTCGCCTCGAGCCTCTGGAGCATCTGCGAGACATTGCCCTTTGTGGTGAGGAGGCGTTTCAAAAGTTCCGACTGACTCAAAGGATGGTCGGCGAGCAAAAGCTGGGCGAGGATGTCGAATTCCGTTCTGGTAAACCCGTAGTCCCGGAAAACCTCGGGACGAACGATTTCCCTGAATAAAATCAGCATCTCCTTCCAGATTCTGGCCTCTACGTTGAGTTCCATTACATACAATGTTTAATATTTAACTTTTGCATAAGAATAATACCCTCCTTGCTCCTTGTCAATCCACCTGCATCTTCAAAGAAACAAAAAAGGCGGGGATAAACCCCGCCACTACGAAAATCTCCGAAAGCCTCGGGTCGAAAAGCAGGCAAACGTGAACCTCGAGAACACTCACGCAACCACGGAAACTTCGTCAACTACCCAACATCGAACCAATCACAGAAACTAAAGGCCTTTTTCCCGGAATCCCTTCCGCACCTCCTCGTGGTCCTTATCCGTGGGAGGAGGATAAACCGCGTGAACAACCGTCATTTCGGTTTTCGCTTTCACGCCTCTTTTCACGTGCGCCGGTACGACGACGATGTCTCCTGCTTTCACAGCGAAAGTCTCCGAGCCTCCCGTCACCTCTCCTTCTCCTTCTAGGACGAAAAGAACCAGATCGACAGACGGCGTGTGAACCGGTATGAACTGCCCCTCCTTGAAAAACGCCACGATGAACTTCCCGTGCCTGCCCTCGTAGACGGTCTTAGGAGTGAACCTATTCTCCCCGAACTCCCTAATACTCGATAAATCCGTCTTCGCGGGTTCCAGGTACCCGTCCCTCAGGTGGTGCATCAGCTCGTGGAACTCTTCGTGCTTCCCCTCGCCAATCTTTTCGACCTCCACTCTCTCAAATTCTTCCAGCAGGTTCTCATGCTCATCCTTTGAGAAAAGGTTCTCGAGCTCAGGCCAGAGCTCTTCATCCTCTCTTCTTATGTGGTCGGAAAGCAACGAGTGATAACTCTCCCAGGCCCTCACGAAATCCGACTTCCCTTCGGGATCGCCATTCCTCCAGGAATCGAGAGCTTCCACCATTTTCCTCACATAGCTCCTCCCTCTTTCGTGGTCAGCCAGAAGCTCCTCGATCAGCTCATCCACGCCTCCACGCCCCTTCGCCGCTGGAAACAGGAGTTCCTCCTCTTTTGTGTGGTGACATCTGTCGGCGAACGTCCTGTAGAAATCTATTATCCCAGAGAGCGCATCGAAATCCGGCTGGTCCTTACTGAGAACTGCATCGGTTATCCTGAGCATCAACTTTATTCCCCCGTGTTCCTCTCTCATTACGTCTGTGGATTTCATTTTTTCCTCCTCTCTTTTAAGGCTGTCAGTTCAAGCCCTCTTATATTTTTATGATACTCCCTCAGCGAACATTCTCCTTTGATGAATGTCAAACACGATGACACAACGGGCTCTTTTACCTGCAGAACATCGGAGCCTGTTCTTATCCCACAAAAGACCTTCTCATTCCCCAGGCAGTGCTTATAACCACCAGCTTCACTTCAGGGGGATTCTCCCCCTGAAACCCCCTCTT
>CAYSCN010000061.1:0-4134 GCA_964429585.1 uncultured bacterium
AGCTATGTGGCAGAAGGGATTCCCAGGTGGCGGAGCTCTATGTTTTATATCATGATCCTTTGCCCGACCTTCGGCACAATCACTTCTGAACTTACTATCTTCGTAAACTCTTCAGGATTCTCCGTGTGGACTGGAATGGAAACGGGGTGTCAAAGCGACGTCCGAAAACCTGCCCCCGCTTACAACAGGGCACCGCTTACCAGCTGAATCTCCAGCCCTTGACATATGGACATTTGGGACTCATAATATAGACAAATGAGACAGGAGAAAGCCGATGAGAACGGAAACCAAAGCCCTAACCATACTCAGCGGGAAAAGATCTGTGAGGGGAAAAACGGAAAGCCCAATAGATATAGATACGGCTATCCGCAAGGGTTTCCCCTGCAGCGCAGGAGACAGGATCAAAGGCATCACCCATTTAAGCGATGAGAGGCTGGCGCAGATACTAGGGATTAGCAAAAAAACGCTCGGGCGCCTTAGGAAATCCAGAGGGAAGTTTTCCCCGGTTGCAAGCGACAGGTTATACAGATTTGCGAAAATAGTCGCTCTCGCTATTGAAGTCTTCGGAAGCGAAGAGAGAGCCTCGGAGTGGCTGAGCGAACCGCAGTTTGGATTGAGATGGAAGACCCCCCTCGACCTTCTGACAACCGACGCTGGAACGGAGGAGGTTGAAGACCTCCTTGGAAGAATCAAGTACGGCGTCTACTCATGAATACAGCCTGGCGGCTCGCACGTGAGGAATTTGCAGACGATGCATTCTCCGGAGAGGGCGCCCGCCTGTACGGGGGACGATGGAACCATAAAGGGCTCCCCGCAATATACACGAGCGAATGCCTCTCCCTGGCAGTACTCGAGACACTTGTCCATCTGAAACCAATAGACCTTGCAAAGGGATATGTTTACTTCAAAATCGAAATACCGGAGGAAGTGGCGATTCATGAAATCCCACCTTCCTCCCTCCCCGATAACTGGAGAGACGTCCCATCCCCTGAATCCACGAAAGATATCGGGACGGAATGGCTAAAAAGCGGTGAAACAGCCTTACTTAAGGTCCCTTCGGTAATTGTCCCCGTGGAGTTTAATTACATCTTCAATCCTCTCCATCCCGACTTTAAAAAAATCAAAATAGGCTCACCTGAAACCTTCACTCTCGATCCGATAATTACGTAAGTTTCAATCACCACTCCGCCCTGTCACAAAAACGCTTTCGTATCCCCGAAGGCACAGGCTTTGACGTTGGCCCGAAGTGACTGCTCTGACACCAGTCCATTGCGGTCCATTGAACAGCTGGATAATCAATCAATATATAACGGGTAGTTGCTTATTCCCTCCCACGTGTCTTATTCAGATCGCCGGGAACGTATCAGGGTCGGTTCTCTGACGCAGCGGGAACAGTCTGATGAAACTCCCGTATCGATTATTAAGAAGAATTTTAACTACTGAGCAAACTTCTGGACTCTGTCGTTCCCGAAATCCACCACATACAGGTACCCCTCGTCGTCGACAGCCACGTCGGTTGGCCTGTTAAGTTCCCCCGGTTTCGATCCCCTTGAGCCAAAACTCACGAGAAATTTCCCCTCTGAACTGAACTTTTGTATCCGATTGTTGTAAAAATCGGCAACGAACACGTTGCCCTCACTGTCCGTAGCGACACCGGTTGCGGTCCTGAACCAGCCATGCGAGCTGCCGGATATATTTACAGCAAACGGCCCGCCCCATTTTCTGAGAACGGTTCCGTTCTTATCGAACACCTGTATCCTGTCATTGTAGGCGTCTGCAACAACGAGATCTCCACCCGGCAACAGGTCCACGTCAGTCGGGTAGTTGAATAGCCCCGCTCTTATCCCTTTCACCCTCGTTTTCCCATATTGCCTCAATAAATTTCCATTTTTGTCGAGCACCACCACGCGGTGATTGTAGAAGTCAGCCACGTAGATGTTTTCCTCGTCATCTACCGCCACTCCAGAGGGACCATCGAACCCAGTGCGCCCCTGCTCTTTGAGGGCAACCAATCCAATCGTTTTTCCACCGAGAGAATACACGTGAATCCGGTCATTTATGTATTCCGCGACGTAGAGCTGGTCCTTCCGGATATATATGTGAACTGGCCTTGATAGCTCATCGTATCCATCGCCTTCTTCCCCGAACATCCTCAAAAACTTTCCCTCCCGATCGAAAACCTGGATACGATTGTTCCTGGCATCGCTCACGAAAACCTCATTTCCTTTCACTGCCACGCCTATAGGCTGATTGAATTCTCCGGGGGCGGTGCCTGATCTCCCCCATAGAAGAACGAACCGATATGGATTCTCCTCGCCGGCTGGAAACCAATTTTCCCGGACGACAATAGAAAAAACGAGAAAAACCGCCAGAGGGAGTACAAATTTGAGAACATTTCTCATCAGAAATTCGCCCGCACGCTCAGGGTGGTCGCAAAGTCGTTCTCAAGACCGTTCCCGTTCAGATTTTGAATGAGAGGAAATTGAATCGCCCCCTCCACGATGAACTTCCTCGTCACGTACTGAATGCCCGGGGCGACGTTCCACACAACCCCGCCCGAATCCCCGTCGCGAACACCGGCTATTTCATTTTTCCCCTTCCAGGTAAGATTGCTTTCTATGACTGCATAGACGTAAGCGGGAACGCCCGATGAAAGTTCCTGGGGCCAGGCGCGATACTGATACGAAAAATCCACCCTCGCTTCATCTCCGAACTTGAAACCGTCAGCCTTCGTGTTTAGCTTGTATGAAACCGCCGCATCCACCTCCCAGCTCAGGGTCTGCCAGGTGGCGACCATCCCGGTTGCCGGATCCCAGGAACCTGAACCGAGTTGAAGAGGTCTGGGGAGCTTTCCGAGCGCGTCCTCTTCGTCATCTTTCCCTGTCGGCGCTTCCACTCCGACAAATGGCGCGAGACGAAACGTCTGCCCGGGAAGATCCCTTTTGAAAAGGGTGTAGCGCGCCAGGAAGGATGCGTCACCAGGGCCTGAAACTCCTCGATTTACCCTGCCAGACGGCGTATTGATATACAGGCTTTTATCCAGCAGAGGAAATATCCCGAAAAGTGCGAGTTTCTCGGAAACGCCATATACTCCCACCAGCGGGACCGCCAGCACACGCAGTTTGCGGTTCGAGGGAGTGGGATCGCCACTCGAGCGGATGTATTTCAACTGGGCACGGAATATCCACTGTCCCTCTGTTACGGGCAGCGCCGTGTTGAATGATACCGGCGCCCCCTGGGCGGAAACTCTCCCGAATCCGACCGAAAAGACAGCGACCAGACCAGATATAACAATCACCTGGAGGAGCCTCAACCTGAACCGACGATGAATCACCTTAAATCCCCTCTAATTTCCAGCGGTTCCATTGCCAGCGCAGCTTTCCCAAAATCGGTGATCTTTCCCTCTATTTCCACTGGAGATTTACCGCTCGAAAATTTCCCGAGCTTCTCCTTCTCGATTTCACTCAAACCCACCATGTTGAATACGTAATCGGGCTCTCCCGAAACGAGAACGAAGCGACCGTCTGAACCCTTTTTAACTGTTCCGCGGACCACTGCCTTCACCTCTCCGGGCGTGAATCCAGCCTTCTTCACAGCAAAAGGTATCGCTCTCAAATCTATGGAACCGTCCTTCACAGAGGTCACAGAGGCGGTCCCCGATTTCAGGTCAACCGACACTAAGCCCACTCCTTCGACTTTTTTAAGCCTCTTTTCGACTCCGTATGTGCAGAAGGGACACGACATGCCATCCACCTTCACTGTAGCTCGCAAAACCCGCGCTTCAGGCACTCTTGCTAAAACCACGAGGGTCAGGATAATAAACGTTATCAATCCTATTGTTTTTTTCATCACCATTTCTTCATCTCCCCTACCCATTAGAAGGGAAAAGAGGGGAAACGATTCATACCCGTTCCCTCTCCCGCCATTCTTTCACCTTTCGACGCCCACTCCGGCTTTTCTCAAACTCTCCTCATCCGGACCCCGCCCCTCACAACAGAAAGCGAGCTTCCCGTCGATCACAACCGCCGGAACAGAACGGATACCCAGACTCTTTGCCTTCTCAGCGACCTCCTGGTTCCTCATGTCCAGAACTGTAACCTCGCAGGATTGGCACGAGATGCTCCTGATCATCTT
>CAYSCN010000062.1:0-3961 GCA_964429585.1 uncultured bacterium
TTTCGCAACTACGATAACTACGCAACCACATAACCACGACCCACATTCCCTCCACGTTTCGGTCATTTGAGTTTAAATATCCGAATTTGTTTCGTATTTAGCGCTTCGGATTTCGGATTTATTCAATTCCGCGATCCGAATTCCGAATTACCAGGGGTGACAGAAGATTGTCAGTCTGGTGCAATATAAAAAGAGAAAATCGAGGCAAAGGAGGCGCCTCCGGCATGTCCAGAAAAGCCAGGCTGTTCGAGAAAAAATTCGACGCTATCCTATCCATCGCCGTCTCCGTCATGAACGGGGAGAGGCACACGCCAAAGACCCTGGCAGAGAAGCTCGGCGTGACGGAGAGAACTGTCTACCGATACGTCAATGCCCTCGAATCCGTAGGGATACCCATCTACTTCGACCGCGAAAAGGGCTGCTATGCCTTCCCCGAGGGTTACTCACTAAAGAGAGCATTTCTCACCAGCGAGGAAAACATCGCCTTCTCCCTCGCGAAAAGCCTCCTCAAAGGATTTGGAGAGCAGTTCGAAAGCGCAATGGAGAGCATCGAGGGAAAGCTGCTCAGGGAAAGAAGAGACCTCTCGCGGTTCATCGTCGTCCAGGGAGGGTCCGTATCCCCTCGCGTCGACAACCTGCTCCTCGACCTCTCTTTTGCGATCAAAGAGATGAGGAGAATCGAGATCCTCTACAGAGCGGTCTCCACGGGAGAGGAAACCAGGAGAAAGGTGGACCCCCATTTTCTCTTTTTCGCAGATGGACTCTGGCACCTGAGGGGATTCTGTCACCTTCGGGGAGAGCCGCGGACTTTCGGAGTCGACAGGATTTTGAAACTGTCCCTTCTCGACGAATATTTCTTCGCTGAGGATCTGGATCCGGAAAGGGAACTCACCAGCGTCTTCGGTTCTTTCGTGGATGGAGACCCGGTCACTGTCAAACTCCTCTTTTCTCCGGAGGTAAAAGAACAGATCACCCGCAGAAAGTGGCATGAGTCACAGAAAACGAGGGAGAAAAAAGACGGATCCGTGGAGCTCACGTTCACCGTGAAAGGCATCGAGGGAATCAAGCCGTGGATATACCGCTTTATACCCCACGTGGAGGTCCTCACCCCGGCCTGGTTCAGAAGGCAGGTGCAGGAAGAACTGGAAAGAGCGCTTTTGCGCCACACATCAAGATGAGCCAATCCGCCCGGCTTGCGGGGCATCCACAATGCCCAAATTTCCCTCAAAGATTCACGAGCTCTGCGAGAACCCGGTAGAGTTCGACGAGCCCCAGGGTATCACGCCTGCAGTACTCAAGCAGACTCGTTCTTATCTCCTCCCTTTCACGCTCCCCTTTTCCAGCCATGGCGAGGTAAGCCTGGGACGCCGTCTCCCCATCCCGAATCTCGAGGTCGTCGTATCCAAGATGCGGGACAAACGCCGGAAGAACATCTTTGAGAGAAGTGCTGCCAACCATCCTCCAGTCGTGTACTGTTCTGCTCCTGAAGGGGGCGTGAAGGTCCACAATTCTGCTTGAAACCGACTCCAGCCAACTTCCTTGCTCGGGGAACCACGCAGCGAGAAGGGCCAGGATTCTCTTCTCGAAGGCGGCGTTGTAGACCACTACGCTCCCCTCCTCCGGCAGGTCTATTCTCAAGGATTCGAGCAGTTTCATCCGCGGGTCAACTCCTGGCTCGGCGAGAAATTCCCTCTGAATGGGCTCACCGCGGGGTTCTGAGAGAACGTGCAGGGAATATTGAAAGGGAATCGGGTCGTATGGACTTGTTCCTTCGAATGGTGGAATTGGGTGGCTGAACGTCTCGAAGTCGAGGAACGAAAGGGGAAACTCCATCCGACCGAGGAACTCTTTCAGCGGTTTCCGGGATACCATCCTCCTCTTGTGCAGGTAGGACTCGACCTCGAACCTCTGCCTTTCCGGGAGAAGGTCAAGGGGAATTTCATCGAGCGCTCTGAATCCCCTGTTGTAGAGGTCATATCTGTCCAGCCCTCTCCCCGAGAGGTCCAGCACCGAAATCCCAGGCGCATCCCTGAAGCAGTATCCCGTGAAGTCGCACTCGTAAGGCTGATGACAGTAATGACCCACTGGGACAACCGGCTCAGACCCGGATAGCACATCCGCCAGCCTCTCCAGTCGCGCGGGAAGGTGGGTGACAATTTCGCGAACCACATCTGTCCTGTCAGCTATGGAAAAGAGCTCGCCGACGAGAATATCTCCTCGACGAACGTATTCTCTGTTCACGTGAACGACCGTCGCCCTCTCGAGTGGAATCCCGAGTCCAGCCAGAACGTAATACTGCACGGCCAGGTCCAGGTCGTGCTCCTCCTTCACCTGCGTGCTCATCTTCACCTCGTGCAGTCCCCAGCCGTTTGAGCCCCGGGCGAGTATGTCGCACTTGACGAAGACACCGCCGTGAGAGAAAGCTCCTTCGTAAATCGCTAAAGCATCCGAATCGAGCACTTCCCTCGTCAATCGAATCTGGTCCTCCAGTGAGCCTTCGCTCCAGGAGATTTCCGTCCCTCCGGGGAAAAGGCAACGGGCCAGAAGTTCCACCTCATGACCCATATCGAACCGGTGGATCAAATCTCCCGTCTGCTCGTTCCTCACCTCGGGCCTGTTCCTGTCAAGATAAAGCGAGAGAGGGCACCTCAACCCCCGAAGGAAAAGGGACTTGCTCAGAAAGGTCCTATTCTCTCTCATTCCGGTCTCCCCCATCGATTTCTTTCACTCCTATCACCTTCAAAAGTTCCCTGCCAGGGAAGCTGGGGATCCCATCCAACACCTCCTGCAAGAAGAGGCGTTCGCGAAGTATCTCGAGGCACTCGAATACATCATCCGGGTGCCACCGCCTGATGTGAGCGTTCCCCCTCACACACGCCTCCACGTACTTTCTCATCTCCTCCTCCAGTTTCCCATCCGTCACATCGGAACACCACATCCACATTTCCTGTCGGAAAATAAAGTAGATGAGGGGAATCAAAAAATCCCCCGCGAAGAGGTCAGCGGGCGAAAAGCCGAAGGTCGATGCGAGATCGAACGTGTAATTCAACGCGCGGGCGAGGTCTTCGAGACAGCTCTCAGCAAATGCGCGCGCCCTCCTCCTTCCATCCCTGGTCTGAAACCTGTCGGGGGACAGGTCTGCGAGAAACATGATGAGGTCATCGAAAAAACCTTCTCTCACCTTCGGGTAATCGGTCAGTTTCTTGAGGTCGTCTACATACCCTTCAAGGTACTTCAACCCACCACCTCCGTCGAGTTCTGTAAAAAATTAAAACATCCTCCCTTCTACCGGCTTTCCACTCATTTCTGACGCGAAAATGATAAAGAAGAAAGGTGACATCATCCTGTCAGCACCCCTAAAAGAATTCTGAACGTGAGGCGGAATTCTTCATGACAAACGCCTGTCACTTTTTCCGGCAAAAATGAGAACGTAATCGCGTTCCCTTAGTAAAAAAGGAGGAACCGCCATGAGAGACAGGCATTTCGTTTACATCGATTTTTCCTTTGACAGGCTCAAACCTTTCCAACTTTCTAACAGCCTTCGCCATGCCCTCGCAGAAGAGGGAAAGTTCCCGACCAAAGTCGACCCCGCGTTCGTTCGGGAAATCGACAAACTTCTCGACGACCCAGAAATCACAGCCCTGGTTGGAGCGGATGACCTGATCCCCGCAGAAGGAGCTGAAGAAATCGCAAATTCGCTTCCTGAAGAGGCTAAAGTCCGACCTTTGTGTCCCGGAACGATCGCTCTCATTCTCGAGGAGATGGCAGAGTGGTATCACAGAGATTTCCTGAACGTCCACTTATCTGAGGTCCCCGCGTCGGCAGACGATTACAACAATCGGGGATGCGCGCGAGAAGAGTTCGGAGACCTGGAAGGAGCGCTCTCAGACTACAGCAAAGCCATCGCCCTCGACCCGCTCGACCCCACTCCCAGGTTGAACAGGGCTCGCCTTCTCATCAA
>CAYSCN010000063.1:0-3927 GCA_964429585.1 uncultured bacterium
CCTGGCGTATTACGATCGTTTTACAAGCACCCTTCCGTCCACTCCCGTTAACCCTCTGCCTTTCTCGTGCACGATGACAGGGTTTATCTCCAGCTCCTCAACGTCGGGCAAAACGCCTATCAGAGCCGAAATCCGAAGGAGCAGGTCCCTAACCGCATCTTCGTCAGCGGGAGGCGCTCCTCTCCAGCCGGTAAGCATCGGGTAGCTTTTGAGCTCCCGTATCATCCTCTCGGCGTCTTTGTCGGTCAGCGGGTGGAGCGAGAACGAGACGTCCTTGAAGAGCTCCACCTGGACTCCGCCCAGGCCCACCATCACCAGAGGCCCGAAGAGCGGGTCCTGGACAACGCCGGCTATCATTTCCAGGCCCTTGTCAACCACGGGCTGAATGACGAAGCCCTCGAGGGCTTCGTCGCCGAACTTCTCCTTTACCCTCGCTTCCATGTCCCGCATGGTGGACACGAGAGACTCCTCGTCCTTTATCCCAACTACGACGCCGCCTGCGTCCGATTTGTGAACTATCTTCCTGGACCTGACCTTGAGGACCACCGGGTATCCGAGCTCTTTAGCCGCGTAAGCGGCCTCTTCCGGCGTATTCGCCCGTATGGTCCTGACAAACGGTATCCCGAAGAGGGAGAAGAGCCTCTCCACCTCGTCGGGGTAGAGCCAGAAGGAATCCTGGCCAGGTTCGCCTGCCTTCCTTATGAGTTCCCTGGCTCCTTCTTCGTCTATCTCCGGGAACCTTACCGGCGTCCCCTCTTCCCTGGATAGATACTCGGCGTACCACCTCGCTTTTTCGAGGGCTCTCACGCTGCTTTCGGGGAACGGGAAGTTGGGGATGATTCTGCCGCCTGGGAGGGAGAGGTCGATTCTCTCCGCGTCGGACATCATGAACGAGGCGTATACAGGAAGGTCTTGCCGGGCCGAGGCGACCGTTTCCCTCACTGCCCTTGCGATGTCTTCCGGCCTGGTCACGAGGACGGGAATGTATATGACTATTACCGCGTCCACCTCGCCCGATTTTATCAGGAGGTCGAGCGCTTTCGCGTACTGGTCGGCCGAAGCGGACGCTATCATGTCTACCGGGTTTTTCACCGACGCTTCCGCCGGCAAAAACGAGGAGAGGGCTTTCTTCAGGTCGTCTGACAGCTCCGGCACTTTGAAGCCTGCTCCGTCACAGGCGTCCGCCACGAGAATTCCCGGACCGCCCGCGTTGGTCAGAATCGCGACCCTGTCGCCTTTCGGCAGCGGCTGGTGCGCGAGCGCTTCTGCCACCGAGAACATCTCCTCCAGGGTGTCCACCCTTATCACGCCTGCCTGTCTGAACATGGTGTCCACCGCCACGTCGGTTGCGGCGAGCGCTCCGGTGTGCGAGGAGGCGGCTTTCGCGCCCACCTCAGACCTGCCGGATTTGACCGCCACGATCGGCTTTTTCCTCGAAACCCTGCGGGCTATCCTACCGAAGCGCTTCGGGTCTCCGAACGATTCCAGATAGAGGAGTATGACGCTCGTGTTCTCGTCGTCCTCCCAGAACTCGAGCAGGTCGTTGCTGGATATGTCGGTCTGGTTGCCGATGCTAACGAAGTGGGATATCCCCAGGTTGAAGCCCTTCGCGTGGTCGAGAAGCGCAAGCCCGAGCGCTCCGCTCTGCGTTCCTATGCTTACCTTTCCCGGCGGGGGAGTGTAGGGCGAAAAAGTGGCGTTCAGCCTCACCGATGGGTCCGTGTTCATTATACCCAGGCAGTTGGGCCCCACAGCGCGAATTCCGAAGGAGTTCAGCTTCCTCCAGAGCTTCTCTTCCCTCTCTTTCCCCTCCGGACCTGCCTCGCCGAAGCCGGCGGAAATGATAACCATCCCCCGGATCTTTTTCTCGGCGCACTGGTCAACCACTTCCAGGACACGCTCAGCCGGGACCACGACCACCGCCAGGTCCACCTCACCGGGCACGTCCAGTATCGAGGGATAGCAGTATACGCCGCAGATGGAGTCAGCCTTCGGGTTTACGGGAAAAACGGGACCGTTGAAGTTGCTCTCCAGGAGGTTCTTGAACACGGCGTTACCGACGGTTCCATCTCTTCTGGAGGCTCCGATGACCGCCACGCTTTTGGGATATAAGACTCTTTTCACGCCGGCTGAGCGAGCGAGGTGCTCCCTGAGCATCTGGTTCCTCAGGAAATCCGTTTTCTCGATGAGGTTTATCATCACGAAGAGCACCCCGCCGCGGTCCATTTTCTCCACGCGGAAGCCGCTCCTTTCGAATACCTCTATCATCCGCCTGTTCTCCGGCAGGACGTAAGCCACGAACTGCCTTATGCCGTGCTTGACCGCCTCCACGGCGAGCTGCTCGAGCAGACCCGTCCCCACCCCCATCGCCTGGATCTCGTCGGAAACAAGGAATCCAACTTCCGCGCCCTCCTCGGTCAGATACCATGATGCGGAAGCCACGATTCTTTCTCCCTCTCCTGTCCCGGATGTGGCCACGTAAGTGAACGAGTCCGGCGGGGAGACATCGATCATTTTCAGGATTTCCTCGTCGGTGAAGTACTCCCTGGGTGAGTGGAACCTGAAGTACCTGGATTTCGGGCTCACGCCCTTGAGAAACTCTTTCATTTTGCTCAGGTCGTCCCTCGTCGGGACCCGAAGAAGCAGGCTCCTTCCGTCTTTGAGGATTATTCGCACCTGTTCTGGCATTTCCTTTGCCGTTGCCATCTCTTACGCTCCTTTCCGGGGGTTAATTTCATCTTAACAGGTCCAGTAATATTTTATCGGCAGGATCGGGGCGAGTTTGAAGAATCATAGCAGCCTGACGAGTATCGAGTTCATGGTGAAGAATTTCTCTCGCGGGATGAAGATTCGTCCCCCCTGGCGAATTAAGAGCCCGTCCCCTATTAGTTCATCCAGATGCGCTCGAAGCGCATCCGGAATGGGCCCCAGCTCGGCTTCTGCATCCGAAAGCGTTATTCCCGCGGTCAACCGAAGACCCAGCATGAGTCTTTCCTTCCAGAGCTCTTCCAGGTCGATGTGGATGATTTCCTCCCTCGGGAGCTTTCCCTCCCTGACCGAGGATACGTATTCTTCCAGGGATTTCTGGTTCGTCCACCTGGTCCCTCTTCTTCTGTCTTCGCCGCGGGCGAGCCCCGCAGCAGACGGCCCAAGCCCCAGGTAGTCGCACATGAGCCAGTATCCCAGATTGTGCCTGCACTCGAAGCCCGGCCTGCAGAAGTTCGATACCTCGTAATGCTCGAAGCCTTCTTTTTCCAGGAATTCCCTTATCATTTCGTACTGATCCGCCGTCTCGTCTTCCCCGGGCAGGGAAAGTCCGGAGAGGACAAGCTCGTGGAGAGGAGTGCCCTCCTCCACCGACAGGGCGTAAAGAGACAGGTGTGCTGGTGCAAGAGATATCGCCTCTTTCAGGTCTCCTGTCAGCAGGTCTTTTCCCTGACCCGGGACCCCGAAAATCAGATCCAGATTGATGTTTTCGAAGCCGGCGCGCAAAAGCGTTTCGAACGAGGAGATTATCTCGTCTTTTCTGTGGATTCTGCCGAGAAAGGAGAGCAGTCCGTCGTGGAACGACTGGGCTCCAAGGCTCACCCTCGTGACGCCGAGTTCCTTCAGAAGAGCTGCTTTTCCTGGCGAGATGGTGCCGGGATTGGCTTCGACCGAGATTTCTTCGAGGGAGGGGAGGTCGACGTGTCTTGACAGAAGCTCGAAGAGCGTCTCGAGCTCTTTCTCCGAAAGACACGAGGGGGTTCCGCCGCCCAAGTAGAGGGTTGTCGCTTCCTGCAGGATGTATTTGACGGGGGAATCCGCCACGAGTTCGAGCTCTCCCTCGAGGGCGGTCAAAAAGACGCTCACCCCGCCCGGCTCTTTCGGTACGGAGTAGAAGTCGCAGTAGAGGCACTTTTTTACGCAGAATGGTATGTGGACGTA
>CAYSCN010000064.1:0-3413 GCA_964429585.1 uncultured bacterium
CGGTAGGATATAATTTTCAAAAGTAGTTCCTGTTTACCCACAAATCGTAAGGGGCAGGACGGAATCAATGAAAAAAGGCAGGGTTCTCGTCGTCGACGACGAGAAGATGATCAGGTGGCCGCTTGAGAATTCCCTGTCGAGGGAAGGCTATAAAGTTGTCTCGACTGAGTCAGGGGAAGAGGCGGTCGACCTGCTTTCCGAATTCGAACCCGACGTTATTCTCCTCGACATAACGCTTCCTGGAATGGACGGTCTCGAGGTATTGAGAATCGTGAAAGAGACCGACCCGTCCATAGTCGTGGTCATGATCACCGCTCATAAGGATGCTACCACAGCTGTCGCTGCCATGAAGCTTGGAGCCTACGATTACATCGAAAAGCCTTTCGACGTTGACAAGGTCGTGATAATAGTCGGCAACGCGATGAAGCAGCGTTCCCTCGCGAAGGAGGTGGAGTATTACAGGAAGCGTAACCTGGAAAGATACGGCTTCACCAACGTAATTGGTGTCAGTCCCCAGATAAAAAGGGTCATCCAGGTGGCGAAGAAAGTTGCCATGAGCGAGGCGACGACGGTGCTTCTTCAGGGGGAATCCGGAACTGGAAAGGACCTGATTGCCATGGCGATTCACTACGAATCTTCGAGAGCGTCGGGCCCGTTCATGCCCATAAATGTCACCGCACTTCCGGGGGAGTTGCTCGAGAGCGAGCTGATGGGCTACGAAAAAGGTGCTTTCACGGATGCGAAAAGTTCCAAGAAGGGGCTTTTCGAGGTTGCGCACGGGGGAACCATCTACCTGGACGAGATCGGTGATATGCCGTTCAACCTTCAGGCGAAGTTGCTCAGGTTCATAGAGACGAAGACCTTCAAAAGGGTCGGTGGGCACAAGGACATAGAAGTGGATGTCAGAATAATAGCTGCAACCAACAGAAACCTTGAGGAGGAAGTGTCGAAGGGGAATTTCAGAAGTGACCTCTTCTACAGGTTGAACGTGGTACCCATATTCATCCCGCCGCTTCGTGAGAGAAAGGAGGACATAATACCTCTTGCTGAACATTTCCTGAAAGCGTTTCGTGGAGAGTTCAAAAGACCCGTGAAGGGGTTCACAAAGCGAGCACTGGAGGCGATGCTTTCCTACGAGTGGCCGGGAAATGTGAGGGAGCTTAAGAACTCAATTGAGAGGGCGATGATTCTCGGGGCGGGCGAGTACATAGACGCGGAGGATCTCATTTTCACTTCTGTTTCCGAGGGAATCGAAACCTGGATTGAATACGAGGAATCTGTGAGCGTCGAACGGTATGAAGGTGTCGAGGGAGAGAGAAGAGATTACATGATCAAGGAAGACGATGGATTCATCCTTCCGGATGAGGGGGTCGACCTGGAAGAAGTGGAGCTGTCGCTCATAAGACAGGCGCTGGAGAAAACAGGCTGGAATCAAACGAGGGCCGCGAAGATGCTCGGGCTTTCCCGAGATGCGCTTAGATACAGGATGAAAAAGTTCGGTCTCTGAAAATGGGTGATTTCACCCACAACGGTGGCATTGGAGAAATGCAGGGACAAACAATGTTTGTAAGTGCATCAACCTATTGATTGTAAATGAGTTAATTTTTTGACCATCTGCTCTTATGATTAATTGTATGGCATGAAACGTGATTATATACACGTGAGGAGGTAATCATGGGCATATCTTGGGCGAAATTTCGCAGGGTCAGGCTTGCAGGGAGAGTAGTGGCTTTTCTTATTGTGGTATTTGTTTTCGCTGCAACAATAATCACGCATCCCGGCCAGGCTGGAGCTGAGCTTCCGCCGCCACAGTGGATGCCCAACTCCCCGATTCTCGCTGGAAATCAGGTGATAATTCTCTGGCTGCCGGTACCGGGTGCGGTCAAGTACAACATATACGTCAACGGGAAGAAAGTAGCTGAAGCAGTCGGTGTGCAGCACATTATGCCTGCTCCGGAAGAAGCGGGGGAGTACAAGATTCAGCTATCGTCGGTCGACGCATCGGGAAAAGAGGGTAAGCTTTCTTCCCCCGGGATAATAAAAATTATTACCATCGAACCTCCGAGAAATCTGGTATACAGACTCGCCGGGAAAAAGGTTCTATTACGGTGGGACAAGGCGAAGGGAGCGGTCATATACAACGTTTACAGGGCCGACAAGAAGGGCGGCGAGTTCAAGCTGATAGCTTCGGTTCAGGCGGAGAATTACGCGGACTCAAGTGTGGAAGAGGGGAAAAAGTATTACTACGCTGTTACATCAAAGGACCTGGCTGGCAAAGAAAGCAAGAAGAGCCAGGTTCTCGAAGTTTCCCTCATCAAGAGAAAGGTCAAAGAAGCAGTCAATATAGTGATGAAGGTTGTGCCCTCGAAGGAAGTAAAAAGAATTCTTCTAATCGGCAAAAACAAGGTTCAAATGTATGGCGGATTCAAGATAGGGCCCGATGGCTACGGTTATATGGTCGACTCGGGAAGGGCGAAGGTGCTCAAGATAGATTTTGCGTCTGAGGAAGTGGTGGCTACAATAGGTGAGGCAGGAGTTGGAGAAGGGAAACTCTCGAGGCCAGCCGGTATTGCTTTCGCTTCGGATGGAAGAATATTCCTCGCTGATTACAAGGGGAAAGTGGTGGTTTACAGCTCGTCAGGAAAATTCCTTTACGAAATCAAGCTCGATCCTCCTGATCCTCAGAAAGACGCGATAATCTATGACAATGCCATTCCCAATGCAAAAGGGGAAATTCCTCATCCATCGGGGTTGCTCATAGACGAGGAGTCGGATACTCTTTACGTGGCTGTGCCAAGGTATAACACCATATACACGTTTACTCTCGACGGCAAGTTCAAGGGCTATTTTGGTCACGGGGGGAAAGGAGAACTCGCGCTGGCCAATCCGACGGAATTGCTTTTCAACGCCGATAAAACTGAGATGATAATCACTGAACCTCCCGCTCACAGGGTTGCGGTCATAGACATGAAGGAGAAAAAGAGAAAGTTCACCATTGGTGAGATTAGAAAGGGGTTCATCGGTGGATTTATTGGAATTAATGGGGCTACAGTGACTCCGAATGGTAATTACCTGTTCTGCGATAGTAGTGTTCATAGTATTCAGGTCTTCGATGGGAAGAAGTATAACTACCTGTACCACATAGGTGGGGAGAATCCAATGGCTGACCCGGAGTTCAAGGAGAGAGCCAAGTTCGATTTCCCATACCCGGTGGGAGCCAACTTCGACAAGGAAGGTAGGCTTTACATCGTGAACGGGCTCAAACGTTACATCAGCGTGAGAGAAGTTTACTGGGACAAGGCAACCGAAATCAAATGAAAGGAGGTGAAATGGGAGAGGTGGCTTTGAGAGTGGGTGAAGTGTTCTCAGTATTTTCAGGTGATTGGTGGTTTGGAAATTTCAACAACTGAAAA
>CAYSCN010000065.1:0-3410 GCA_964429585.1 uncultured bacterium
TCATTTCTGTTGCGCATTAGAAACTCCCTTCGCTTCTTTCATTATACAGGTCTTCTTGTTAAGGTTGCGTCGGCTTGTTGTGGGGAGGATTTTACGGTGATGCATTGGTGCAAATTGTGTTTAAACTAACCATAGAGGAGCGAAGAGAATGTGGTCAGGAGGGAGAGGTTGAAGCTCAGGGAGAAATTGTCCGGCGGATTGTTCCTGACGTTTTTCGTTCTGCCTTTCCTGATCGTCGCTTTTTCTTCATCTTCCTCGGGAAAGAAAGACCGGTTTCTGGAAGATAGGCTTCGGATGGTGGAAAATCAGATAATCGGGCGCGGGATCAAGGATGATTCCGTCATTCGCGCCATGAAGAGCGTTCCGAGACATCTTTTTGTTCCCTGGTATTTGAGAAACAAAGCTTACGAAGATCGTCCGCTTCCAATAGGTGAGGGACAGACAATATCTCAGCCCTACATAGTTGCTCTGATGTCTGAGCTTCTGGAGGTTCAACCTGGTGACAGGGTTCTGGAGGTGGGGACCGGATCCGGGTATCAGGCAGCGGTTTTGGCTGAGATGGGGGCGGAAGTGATCTCGATGGAAATAATAAAATCCCTTGCGGATCGGGCGAGGAAAAGACTTCGGGAGTTGAAGTACGACGGAGTTCAGGTGATAAATGGAGATGGTTATTTTGGTTATCCGAAGAAGGCGCCGTTCGACGGAATAATAGTAACCTGCGCTGCTCCTCACATTCCGGGCCCCCTGCTGGAGCAATTGAAACCGGGGGGCAGGATGGTGATTCCGGTGGGAGCTCCTTTCATGACCCAGACCTTGATGCTTGTGGTCAAGAAAAAGGATGGTTCCGTCCTGACAAGATCTGTGTTACCTGTGATTTTCGTCCCCCTCATAGGGCACTGAGCCGGGTGTGCGATGATTTTCAGAGTATTCGTTTCCCAGGTAGTCTCCCTGCTTCTGGAGTTTTCCATTTACAGGTTCATCTCTGCTACCCAGCATTACAGGTTCGCTTCGGTCGCGGTGGGTGTGGCTCTCCTTGGATACGGCTATTCCTGGATATTCGTATATGTGAAGGAGAGAAGAGGAGGAGGCGGTGGGAGCGTGGATTTTTTTTCTCTTTTCTTTCCTCCCGCGGTGGCGCTAGCCGTTTTTTCCATCTATCTAATAAAGGTTGAGCCGGCTCACTTTCTCTTTACTCTCTCCGAAATTCCGCGTGTATTCGCACTGTTTGCTTTTCTCTCGTTTCCGTTCGGCGTTTCGGGGGCGATAATTGGAGGAGCGTTTGCCCACCGGAGAGGGAAAGAGTTCGAGATTTACGCTGCATCTATGCTGGGAGCTGCTTTGGGAGCGCTCCTTTGGCTTTTGCTTGCGAGGTTCGTTCAGGCGGGAAACGTTTTGACTCTGGCGTTGCTTCTTTCCACTGCCATTCTCCCGGGTCTTGCTTCCCCGAGAATCGCCAGGATTGCAGGTGCTCTGATTGCTGTTTCGGCTGCGTTGTTCGTTTCGTTCCTCCCTTATCCCATGTCTGACTACAAGGCGCTTTCACAGCTTCTCAACTCCGGGAGCGCGAAGATTCTGAGCGAGGTCCACGACATCGATGGAGACTACCTGCTGGCGTCGAGCAAAAGGTGGCACGCTTTTCCCGGTCTCTCTCCTTCATATGGAGGGAGTGTTCCTCCACAGGTGTTCATCTTCAAGGATGGTGATCTGGTGGGCTGGGCGTTGGAGGGAGCGAGTGCGGGAAGTGAAGTTGTGGAATACATGCTCGACTCTCTGCCTTTTCTGCACCCGGGAAAGAAGTTGCTTCTCATAGGCGCTGGGGGAACGCTTCCGATGAACGGAATATCTTCGCTTTCTCGTGGAAGGGAGGCCATCGTGGTGGATGGCAGGTACGGGCTCAAAAGGCTCTTTGAGAGCTCTGGATTTTTGCCGTCTTCTGGAATCGATTTTCTTGCCGTTGCTCCCCATAAATACTTGCTCAGGGGGAGTGAAAAGTTTGATCTCATATACTTCACGGATGTGGGGACGCTTTCTTATTCCTCCGTTTCCGGTAGGCCTCTTGGGGAAAACTACTGGCTGACGGTTGATGTAATGGAAAAGACGATCGAGCGTCTGGCTGATGATGGTGTTCTCGCCTTTTCCGGTTGGAGCAAGATCCCGCTCAGAGAGGAGGCTAAGCTTGTTTCCCTGCTCAGGGAGGCGGCGGGGAGAAATGATAGGGGAGGTCTCGCCCGAAACGTGATAGTGGCGTATGGATATTCCAGATTCGTTCTGCTTGCGGCTTTCCCGTCGTTCCGGGAAGAGTTCGTTGAGAGCGTTGAGAGGTTCTTGAGGAGAAAGGGATTTTCTGCTGTCATTGAAGGAAAAAGTCTCAGGGGTTCATACGAAGATCCTCGCTACTCGGACGCAGTGGGGCGTCTGATATCTCCCGGTGGCAGGGAAATAGGTTCAGAGCTTTTCGCCCTGGAACCTCCCACTTTCGACAGGCCTTACTTTTTCAGGTTCTTGAGATTGAGCGCGGTCGGAAAGTTGCGCGAGGTACTGGGAAGTTCCTGGATACAGCTGGTGGAATCGGGTTATCTGACGTTGCTGTTGTCGGTCCTCGTGGTTACCGCGCTTGGTTTGGTGCTCGTTCTCCTCCCGTCCGTAGTCCTGCTTTTGGCCCGTTTTCCGAAGAGAGGGAGAGGATTCAATTTCCGATTTCTCGCTCTGGGGGTATTGTGCGGTGCGGGCTTCACCCTAATGGAGATGATTTTCATAGGAAGGTCTTCATTTTACTTCGATTCCCCCGCGGCTGGTTTCGTGGTGGTGCTCACCCTGGTTTTTTGCGGTTCCGGCCTGGGTAGCTTGCTTGGGAGAAAGGTAGTTCCGGGAAAGCATTTCCCTCTCATCACCTCTTTTCTCCTGCTTTTTGGATTTCCTTTTTCGGTTATGCCGGGATCGTTTTTCGCGTCCGCGTGGATGGCAGGGGTTTTCGGGAAGGTGGCCTTTACTGTCTTCTGTTTTCTGACAGCGGTTCTTCTTGGTACGTATTTCCCGCAGATTGTTGGGGAGATGGAGAGTGCCATGGGGGGAGAAGGAGTGGCGGTGCTGTGGGGAGTCAACAATTTCGCGTCGGTTGCCGGCTCGCTGGCTGCTCCGCTTCTTACGTCTTCTGTGGGGTTTGCCGTGTCGTTTGGAATCGCGACCGCCCTTTACATGGGTTTCACGCTCCTCTATCGGGGAACTGCGTTGCAGGAAGGGCATCTGTGATGGCGGTCCCTTAAAAGGCTTCGTGAAATAGTCTGTTATCAGAGTTGCTCAATTATGGAGTTTATGGCGTTTATAGTTCCGCTTTTCTCGCTGAACGGGTCGGTCTTCAACCTGTGAGGCAGAGCGAGCTGGAAACCTTCTTTGAGTCCCTGCCTGTCTAT
>CAYSCN010000066.1:0-3407 GCA_964429585.1 uncultured bacterium
TTGTTTGACGCGGGGTGGAGCAGTCAGGTAGCTCGTCGGGCTCATAACCCGAAGGTCGATGGTTCAAATCCATCCCCCGCTACCAAGATAACAACCCGAAATCCTTGGCGATTTCGGGTTTTCTTTTTGTCGGTTGAAAAAGAGTCCTTTCTCTCTGCCAGTTGCGTTTTTTCAACAGTTCTTCATTTTCCGTGTGTCGCATCAGTCAAAAGCAAAATAAACGGAAGTCCCCCATGACCGATTAAGTGTTTCCAAACTCATTAAAAATGTGAACTGGGAAAAATTGGTATGAAGAGTTATGAGAGAAATGTTGTATAGTTATTAGGTAATATATTACACAACTTTATGTTCTTTTCCACACGGGCTGTGAATATACATTTATATTCAAGATGTTATCTTGAGAAAAATATGCATGATTGGGCACGTTAATTGAAAGTATTTAAATATAAATTTACTAACAGAAGTTGGAAATTTAATTATTCCCCAAATAATATGGATAATGGACAATAACAACAAAATAACTAATGAATACCAGAGTTTTGCAATCGATTTCCCTCCAGAGGTGTCGGAAGAAGAAATATTCAAACACAAAGAAAGATTCAACCTGATACTCAAAACTCCTGTTATCGTGAATTTCACGAATACTGAGGAATTCTATCTACACTTTGCCAATCATCTTAAAGAAGTAGTCCCCGCCATAAGAGACGTCATCTTCTTTACTTATGAAGATGAGTTCGACAGATACATACCGAAAATTTACGGGGAACTCGATAACGACAGGATAGAAGTTCCGGTCGAGAAGCTGATAAACATGAAAGCGGTGGAGGAGGTGAGGAAACCGGTTTTGTTTAAAAAAGGAGTGTTTGATAAAGTAGATTCGATGCTGGAAATTCTGAACACCGAGCAACTTATAATATACCCAATATACGTTGAGGGAACATTCAGGGGATTGATGGGTTGCACCTGCATCCATGGAGAGAAACTGGAAGTGGAAGACGTGAAGATACTCTGGAATCTCAGCTTCTACCTTGAGCTTTTCAATCGAATATGTGAGTCATCTAAGTCATTGATATATTACGCTTTTTACGATCCTCTCACATCCCTGTTCAACAGGAGGGTTTTTAGCGAGAGGCTGGAGCAGGAGATGCTGAAATCCAGGAGAACCGGCAGACACTTCACCCTGCTCGTTGCCGACATAGACAACTTCAAGGATTACAACGATAGATTTCACCACGCAGCGGGTGATATCTCTTTGCAGGAAGTTTCAGACATTATCCGCGATTCTGTGAGGGAAATCGACACGGTCGCCAGGCTTGGGGGAGACGAATTCGGTATCATTCTATCGGGCACGGGCTCTACGGAATCGCTCATAGTAGCGGAGAGAATATTGTCGAGGGTGTCGGCACATCTATTCCCGGATGATAACTTTGAGAAGACTCAGAGGCTTACGCTCTCAATAGGAGGGGCGGTATTTCCACAGGATGCGTTTTCCATTCAGGAACTTGCGAGGAAGGCCGACGAGGCTCTTTTCCTTGCCAAGAAGCTCGGTGGAAACAGAATGATAAGGTCTGAAGACGCCTTCCTGATGAAACTTGGAACCGGGCCCATCATCCACGACATCCAGCCACAGAATCTATACGAGGCTGTTAGAACCGTATTCAATTTCGAAAAATTCATGGAGCTTCTTTTACATATCTCTCTAGACGCGCTCCAGGCGGAGAGAGGTTCCCTGTTTGTCCGGGAGGGGGAAAAAGAAGACTTCATACTCCTTGCAAAGAGGGGGTTCAGCACGAATGGGAACGAAAAACAGAAAAAGATTTACGGCGGGAGAATAATAAAAGAAGTCGCAGTGAAAAAGAAACCATTCCTTTCCGACGATGGGCTCGACGAGGAGATGAAGAAGAATCTGATGAGGGAAGGGTTCTACAACGAATCGTTCATATCGATACCGCTTGTCAAAGGGGATGTGGCAATAGGAGTACTGAATATATCGAATAAAAAAGAAGGGGGCAGGTTCACGAGGGAGGACGTGGAAACGATAACTCCTCTCCTGAACAGGGTGACGGAGATTCTCGAGGAGGGTATAAACTTCAGGAAGAACTTGAAGTCATTTGGTGAGATGGCTCTTACTGCCGTATCCGAGGCTTTCGAGATGAAATACCCCTTTTACATTCGCCACTCCGAGGACGTAGCGGAGTTGAGCGTGAGAATCGCCAGGGTTATGGGTTTGAACGGATCAAAGGAAGAGACGATTCGGCTGGCGGGGAGGCTGCACGACGTTGGGATGGTGTGTATCCCCGCCAGTATAATGAATAAGAAGACAGCCCTCGTAGAAGGCGAGTATCAGGTCGTGAAAAAACACCCCTTCGTGGGCTGGAAGATACTCGAGAATTATCCTGAGTTCGAAGAGGTGAGGAGTCTCATTCTATCACACCACGAGAGGTTCGATGGTATGGGCTATCCATTCGGGTTGAAAGGGGCCGACATTCCCGTGGAGGCTTCCATCATATCTCTTGCCGAGTTCTTCACATCGATCATATCGCCCAGACCTCACAGAAAAAGCTATTCGAGAGACGAAGCGATAGAGATGGTGAGACGGCAAAGAGGTAAGGGATTCGACCCGAAAGTTGTGGATGCTTTTCTGAAAATTTCCCACCAGTGAGTTCTGTTGTAATATAATTCCCCAAGAAATGTAGGAATTCAGGTTTTGGAAAACAGGGGTTTGGAGGAGAGCGTTGGAGAAGAAATGGACCAGGCTGACAAGCGAAAAGGTCTTCGAAAACAGGCTTTTCGAAGTGATTCATAAAAGATACAGACTCGATGTCAAAGGGAGGGAAGCTGTATTCGCCACCATAAGTACCGCCGACTGGATAAACGTGATTCCGGTGACGGATGAGGGGAATTTCGTTCTCATCAGGCAGTTCAGACATGGGGTGGAAGAGGAAACAGTGGAAATCCCTGGTGGGGCGGTGGACGAGGGCGACGGCGGTCCACTCGAGGCTGCAAAAAGAGAGTTGAGAGAAGAGACCGGATATGGAGGTGGGCAGTGGGAACTTCTGGGTGTTGTCGCCCCCAATCCGGCTATCCAGGACAACATGTGCTTCACCTACCTGGCAAAGGGAGTCTCGAAGGAATTCGAGAAGGATGAGGATGCGATGGAGTGTATTGAGGTCTTCGAAGCGACTCCGGGGGAGGTGAAGAGAATGCTCACTGACGGCTCCATCACTCACGCCCTGGTGCTCGCTGCGTTCTGCCACTATTTCCTTGCGGGGTATTCCCTGAGCACGGAATCCTAAGCCCGATATTCGAAACAAATCCAAAACACGAATGCTCCAATGACCGAGATGCTGGTCCGTAGTTGACGTGGTTATCGTGGTTGGGTGGTTGCGTGGCTGAGTGGTTGAGTA
>CAYSCN010000067.1:0-2922 GCA_964429585.1 uncultured bacterium
GGTATCAGAGCGGAAATTTCACAGTTCCCCAGAATGGAAGCGCCGTGATACCAGCGCCGAGGGGCAGGCGCACATCTCCCTGTCGAGGAGTAAATCGGCAGACCCGTCAATTTCCACTCCAGACTGCTCTGACGCCCTGATGTCTGCCATCTATTTAAGGAAAACACCGTTTTGAGAGAGGCGGATTGGTCAGCCGATTATCTCGTTTAATCCCTCGATCACTTTTTCGAGCTCCTCGGGAGCGATTCTGCCTATTTTCTTTCCAATCCTTTCTACCGAAAGCGTTCTTATTTGGCTTATTTTCACCCATGAACGCCTGGGTAATTTAACCGATTTCACTTCCAGTGTTAGAGGGAATCCGGCCCTTTGGGGTTTGCTGGTTAGCGCGACTGCTATGACTGTTCCTGATCGCTCGTTGAAAACGTCGTGGCTGAGTATTAGAACGGGTCTCAGGCCGGCCTGCTCACTGCCGCGTGCTGGGTTTAGGTCTGCCCACCGGATTTCCCCCCTCAGTATTCGGGCCATTCGGAAAGTTCCTCCGATATGCCTTCCTCAGCTAGCGCTTTCTCGAAAGAGGGATCCAATTTGGCACATTCTTCAGCGAGCCGGGTTCGTTTGAGCTTCGAGAGCTTTTCCCTCACGGCATCTTCAATTGCCTGGCTCCTGTTTTGATAGACTTTTTCCCTCACAAGCCTGTCCAGTTCTTCTATTACCTGTTTCTCGATTGTAATGGCGATTTTAGCCTTGTTCATGCGTGACCTCCAGATAATCTGGTATTACTATATGTCATACTTTAAATGGGGTCAAGGGAATCGGGTGTCAGAGCCAGTAAGTATCCGTAAGGAGAGGGAGAATTAAGAGCTTTTCATCGAAGGTTGAGCGGGAAAAAAATTACGAGAGCTCGGACAATGGAGGATGAAATATGAAGAAGATAGCGCGGGGTCCTCGCTTACTGGGGTTGGCGCTCCTGATAATCAGGATCACTCGCGCTTCGTGCGCTTGTCCTGACGCCCCGGGACTTTTCGACCCCTAACCCGGTACTTGGACCCAAGCGTAGAACCCCGCATATCTATGTTAATAACTTCTAATGGATATTTCAACAGAAAAGTTATCAATCGAAGAATTCTATCTGGGGGGTTTTATTTTGAGCGATTTAGTTGTTCTTGTCCATTCATTGATGTTTATGTATCTTTTACATATGAAAGAAATCACCTGGCTACTCGAGACAACGGGCAATCCCCGGTTCCCTTACCGGGTGAGCATTAAAAAAGGGGAAGATGTCCTTCTCTGTCTTTGGGTCCAGGACAGGTGGCCCGGGCAGAAAGGGAATGTATTCTGCGTCAGGGACAAATCAGATGTCTGGGAACCCCTCCTCGAGGAGATAGAGAGGGTACCGGTCGTGGCGATGAGGCGATACGGAAAGCGGCTGGTTGTTGTCCTGGATAGACCTGTTAAGAAGCGGTGCGATTTCCTCTTTCTGAAAAAGAAGTTCAAATCGAAAGAGGGGGAATACGAGCAGATATTCTGGAGAACTGAACGGGGATTGAGGGAGAGGAGACCGAAAGTCAGGGTCAGCTCCTATGTGAGTCGTAAAATTTCAATACTGATCGACACAGGGGAACGGTATCCGTGGAAATTCCCGGGAGCGGAGGTGAAAAGAGAAGCTCTTCCAGTGGGCGATTACGCCCTTCTGGATGCGGAGGGGAGAATCATCGCGGTGGTTGAAAGAAAGACTTTCGAAAATATGCTCGCATCTATCGGCACGCTTGATGTCTTCCACCAGCAGCTCACCGAACTCAAGGCGTATAAACATTCTGCCCTGGTCATCGAGGCGAATTATTCTGATTTCCTGAATCCGGAAAAGCTAAAGTTCTACTCGCCGTCGTTCTTGTCGAAGGCCATTGGAGACATATTCGCCTTTCATCCGGGTTTGAGCGTAGTATTTGCGGGGAACCGGAAACTGGCGGCGGAGTGGACATACCGGTACTTTTTCTCTGTCGCCGGGCAGCTGGAGGACAGACCTCCCGATGAGATCGTGGAGATGGCGAAGCGCCATGGGGAAAGGCAGATCGGGAGGAGAGAGACCTTTTTTGAAATTAAGAAGCGCCTTCTTCAGTGGTTACCCGATAAGTTCACTTTTTCTGATTTGAGAGAAGGCCTTCCTGATGTAGATGAAGCGACGCTCAGGAGAATCTTGAGTTCCCTGAAAAAAGAGGGTCTAATTGTCTGTCACGGGAGAGGGAGGAAGGCGTACTGGGAGAGGGCAGATGTTAATTCCGAGAATTCCTGAGACAGAACCGGACGTTAGACGATATCGGCGTAATCGGTGTATGTTGGGGGAAGTGCCCGGTCTGTAAGGGCCGGTTTCCTTATTGACAGGAGGTGAAAATGAGCAGGGTACTTGGAATGTATTTCGAGGATTTTCAGGAAGGGATGGTAATTGAAACGGTGGGCAGGACCGTGACGGAGACGGATATCGTCAACTTTTCCTGCTTCTCTGGTGATTTCAATTCTCTCCACACGGATGCTGTCTACGCGAAGGGCACGGTCTTCGGGGAGAGGATAGCACAGGGAATGTGCGGCCTCGCCATCGCCACCGGACTCCTCGTGAGGCTCAACATATTCGAGGGCACCGTGGTCGCTTTCTACGGGATCGATACGTGGAGGTTCAGGGCTCCAATCAAAATCGGCACGACGATGTACGTGAAGGCTAAGGTGGTCGAGAAGAAAGAGAAGTCGGACGATGCGGGCCTTGTGGTGTTCGAGTGTGACGTCGTCGATGAAAAGGGCACTTCTCTGATGGGAGGGGTCATGAGGGTTCTGATGGCAAGAAAACAAGCGCAATAGGTAGGGTCATGCCCTCATGTTTTCCTTTCTCCATTAAAATGATTGGCGTCTCTCCTACCCGAATGTATCCAGCAC
>CAYSCN010000068.1:0-1690 GCA_964429585.1 uncultured bacterium
CACGTTCGCGCCAAGACCCCCTATCGACTCCATACGAATCTCGTAAAAGCCGAACCTGTTCTTCCTGGGAAGCTTGACCCTCTTCCCCTGGGATTTTGACTTCACAGCCATGTCACGAACTCCTTTCGTTTATGTGTGAACTCGGTTTTTCAAACGCGAATTCCATTCTAAATGCCCGGGCTTCGAAAAATCAACAGGTTCTATTCACAGCTCTCGCCTGTAAGCTATGGCCTTTCCCACTGTGAACTCGTCCGCGTATTCCAGATCGGCCCCTATGGGCATCCCGTAAGCTATCCGGCTTACCTTCACCCCCTTTTCCTTGAGGAGAGATGATATGTAAGAAGCGGTGGCCTCCCCTTCCACGGTGAGGCTCGTCGCTACTATAACTTCATCAACAGACTCCCGCTCCACTCGATCAAGCAGCGCTTCTATGAAGAGATCCTCCGGTAAAACCCCATCCACGGGAGAAATCGCCCCGCCCAGAACATGATACCTGCCCCTGAATTCTCCGCTTCTCTCTATCGGGAACACATCCTGGGGCTCCTCAACCACGCATATCAAAGGATCCCTGCCAGGGTCTTCGCAAAAGTAACAGATTCTCTTCTCGGTGAAAAAACCGCACCGCTCGCAATAGCGGGTACTTCTTTTCAGGTTCACTATAGCCTCACCCATTTTCTCGACGGTTGAATCCTCCAGCTTCAAAATTCTCAACGCCATCCTGAGCGCGCTTTTCTCTCCGACGCCGGGGAGAAGAGTCAGATATCTGATCAGTTCCTTGAGAGGCTCAGGGTAACCTTTCATCAGAACAACCCTGGGATATCGATTCCACCAGTAACTTTGGACATCTCCTCCTGCACCATCTCACGAGACCTTTTTATCGCCTCGTTGACGGCAGCCACAACCAGGTCTTCGAGCATCTCCACATCGTCGGGAGAAACCACTTCCTTCTCTATCTTTATCGAAACGATGTCACCCTTGCCGTTTGCAATGGCAGTAACCATTCCACCGCCGACAGAAGCTTCCACTGTCCTGGTTTCAAGCTCCTTCTGGACCTTCATGAGCTCGCTCTGAATTTTCTGGGCCTGCCTGAGCAAATCATTCATATTCTTCATTATCCTCCACCTCCTTCCCGCCTGCACCGAAAAGATCATTGCACACCGAATTACCCGCTGGGATAGTCGGCACATCTTCATCGGGGTTTCTTTTCCTGATGGCGGTGACGCGTGAGCCTGGAATTTTTTTCAGTATTTCGAGAACCCTGGGATTGTCCAAAACCCTGCGCTCAAGATCTTCCGTGGAGTCCCCGCCCCTCATCCCCCCATCAGATTCGGCAGCATCAACCTTCAACTCGATTTTCACTTGTTTTCCAGCAAGTTCGCGCGCAACATTAACTATGATATTCCATTTGTCCTCCTCTTTCAACCTATCGAGAAGCTTTTCCTGATTGGATGAAATTACCAGCGTGTCACCATCGAGCTCACCCTGCATGTTTTCGAGCAGCCCATAGAGAACCAGCTTCTTCATGGAGGCGACCTTTTTCTTCAGCTTTACCCAGAAATCCGTGTCTGTCCGGGATTGAGCAGCTCCAGGGCTCCTATAATCTACTCTTCTCTCTTCCCTCCCTGGAGATTCAGCTCTGGATGAAACGGTCACACTCACCGGCTCCGAGGCGTGTACTGCTTTCTGAACT